>NZ_CP063373.1:7725000-8469696 GCF_015160855.1 Streptomyces ferrugineus
CGAGGCCCGGTGGGACCTTCAGGTAGCCCAGGTCTCGTGCGATGCCCATGTTGCGGACCATCGAGCGGCCCACGAAGGCGACCCGGCGTCCGTATTCATGAGCCGCGTCCAGGATCTGCTGGATGCGGTGGACGTGGCTGGCGAAGCTCGCCACGATGACGCGCTTGCGGGCGCCCGCGAAGACCTGGCGCAGGACGTTGGAGATGTCGCGCTCGTGCGGGGTGAAGCCCGGGACCTCCGCGTTCGTGGAGTCGGAGAGGAGGAGGTCGATGCCTTCCTCGCTCAGCCGTGCGAACGCGTGGAGATCTGTCAGACGGTTGTCCAGCGGGAGCTGGTCCATCTTGAAGTCGCCCGTGTGGACCACCAGGCCGGCGGGCGTGCGGATCGCCACGGCCAGGGCGTCCGGGATGGAGTGGTTGACCGCGACGAACTCGCAGTCGAAGGGGCCGATGCGCTCGCGGTGCCCCTCCGCCACCTCGAGGGTGTACGGGCGGATGCGGTGTTCCTGGAGCTTGGCCTCGATGAGGGCGAGGGTCAGCTTGGAGCCGATCAGCGGGATGTCCGGCTTCTCGCGGAGGAGGAAGGGGACGCCGCCGATGTGGTCCTCGTGGCCGTGGGTGAGGACGATGCCCTCGATGTCGTCGAGGCGGTCTCTGATGGACGAGAAGTCCGGCAGGATCAGGTCGATTCCGGGCTGCTCCTCCTCGGGGAAGAGCACTCCGCAGTCGACGATCAGCAGGCGGCCGCCGTACTCGAAGACCGTCATGTTCCGGCCGATCTCGCCGAGACCGCCGAGTGGGGTGACCCGCAGGCCGCCTTCGGGGAGCGGCGACGGCGGGCTGAGTTCAGGATGCGGATGACTCAAAAGACTCTCCTCACCACGCGCGCCACGTACCGGTCGGGCACGTGGCGCGCGTGACGTTCGTGCAGAAGCAGTTGTCGTTGTGTGTGCTGCGCAGGCACCGGTGGCCTGCTTATTCAGTTGTGAAGTCCGTTTTGCGCGCCGGGCGCGCGAAGTCTGGTGCTAGAGCTGTACCCCACCAGCGGCAAGATCGATCTTGAGCTGCTCGATCTCCTCGGGGGAACACTCGGCCATGGGGGCGCGCAGTGGTCCGGCGGGCAGGCCCTGCAGGGCGAGCGCGGCCTTGGTGGTCATGACGCCCTGAGTGCGGAACATGCCGGTGTAGACCGGGAGCAGCTTCTGGTGGATCTCCGTGGCCTTCTGGACGTCGCCGGAGACATACGCGTCCACCAGCGCCCGCAGGTCGGGGGTTACCAGGTGGCCGACGACCGAGACGAAGCCGACCGCGCCCACGGAGAGCAGCGGCAGGTTCAGCATGTCGTCGCCGGAGTACCAGGCGAGGCCGGAGCGGGCGATGGCCCAGCTGGCTCGGCCGAGGTCACCCTTCGCGTCCTTGTTGGCGACGATGCGCGGGTGCTCGGCGAGACGGACGATCGTCTCGGTGTTGATCGGGACACCGCTGCGGCCGGGGATGTCGTAGAGCATCACCGGCAGCTCGGTGGCGTCGGCGATGGCCTTGAAGTGCCGGTACAGGCCCTCCTGCGGGGGCTTGTTGTAGTACGGCGTGACCACCAGCAAGCCGTGTGCGCCGACCTGCTCCGCCGCGCGGGCGAGCTCGAGGCTGTGGTGGGTGTCGTTGGTGCCGACGCCCGCCACGACATGGGCCCGGTCGCCGACCGCCTCCAGCACCGCTCGTACGAGGTCCGCTTTCTCCGCATCGCTGGTGGTGGGGGACTCACCGGTGGTGCCGTTGATGATCAGGCCGTCGTTGCCTGCGTCCACCAGGTGCGTGGCGAGCCGCTGTGCACCGTCGAGGTCGAGTGCGCCGTCCGCCGTGAACGGCGTGATCATGGCGGTGAGGACCCGCCCGAAGGGGGTCTGCGGAGTGGAGGTCGGAGCCATGGGTTACACGCTACTCGTTGCGCACGGCCTGGTCTGCCCTCGGGGGGTGCGGGAAAGTCAGGACAAAGATGGAGCCCGGCACTGCCTGCTCGGGGGTTCAAGCAGTGCCGGGTCCGTTTGATCAGGCTAGATGAACTTCTCTAAATGCCGCAATACGGACACTTCATGAGGCTGAACCGCGGCCCGGGAGGAGCCTGCTCGCGTTACGGCGCCACACGGCCGTTCGCATTGAAGGCGGCGTACGTCAGCGGCATGAGCTTGGCCCACTCCGCTTCCATCTTCTCGCCGACCATCTCGATCTCCCGCTGCGGGAAGGACGGCACCTTGGCCAGTTCGTGCTGGGTGCGCAGGCCGAGGAAGTGCATCAGCGAGCGGGCGTTGCAGGTGGCGTACATCGAGGAGAACAGGCCGACCGGGAGGACGGCACGGGCGACCTCGCGAGCGACGCCCTGCGCGAGCATCTCCTGGTAGGTCCGGTATGCCTGGCGGTACGACTCCTCCATGCCGCGGTGCACGGACTCGTGCTGCTCGGGGGTGCCCTCGACGAACACGTACTTGCCCGGCCGGCCCTGCTGGACGAGCTTGCGCGACGTGTCCGGTACGTAGAACACCGGCTGCAGCTCCCGGTACCGGCCGGACTCCTCGTTGTACGACCAGCCGACGCGGTGCCGCATGAACTCGCGGAAGACGAAGATCGGGGCGCTGATGAAGAACGTCATGGAGTTGTGCTCGAACGGGCTGCCATGCCGATCGCGCATGAGGAAGTTGATCAGCCCCTTGGAACGCTCCGGATCCTTGTTCAGCTCGTCCAGGGACTGCTCCCCGACGGTCGACACACGGGCCGCGAACAGGACGTCGGAGTCTGCCGCGCTGTGCTTGACCAGTTCAACGGTGACATCGCTGCGGAGGTCGATCTTGAGTTCGTCGTCGGGGGTCACGATTCGGAGGGTCCTTCCCATCACATCACTTGGCGACGCCACTCTACGGCCCACCAAACGGGACGATCACGATCGTGACCGAGTGAAGTTGGTGAAACCGGGCACCTTTTGGGGCACTCGCTCGTCTGTGTTGGTGACAGAGATTTCGATCGATCACCGAAGGGAGAAGGACCCCCGATGTTCCGTCGGCGCGAGCCCGTCCCGTTCGCCTTCCTCGCCGAGGCCGACAGGTTCCGCAGCAATGTCGCTCCCCCGCCCCGTGAGCGGGCGTCCGTCGGTCAGATAGCCGGACGCTGGCTGCTGGGGCTCACCATCGTCGCCGGTCTGGTCGGCTCGCTGATGGTCGGCATGCCGGCGCTGTCCACGGACACCGCCTCGCAGACCCAGCCGTCGCAGGCGTCCCAGGGGCGTTGACCCCTCCCCCGCGGCCCCGAATGGCGTGAGACGTACCCCCATGGCCCCCCGCGAGTGGTGAGCGGGCACGCTGGTCGATAGCCTCACCGGGCACAACCCATGCCTGGATTGAGTGAGGACCAGCCGTGCCCCTGCCCTTCCTGACGGCCGACCGCGCATTCGAGGCTGCAGACGACGTCGCGCTGCCCTTCGACGACCACGACCGCTGGCGGCGTCCCTACCGCCCCGGGCCGTGGCGGGTGGGCATGGCGGCGCTGGGGCTGCTGCTCGCCTCGTTCGTGCTGTTCGCGGCGGTCATCATCGCCCTGACCGGCACGGTCGAGGAGGCGGCCGTCGTCTTCGGCATCGCGCTCGCCGTCATCGCCTGTGCCCTGCGGCTGCTGCGCGCGGGCGTGTGGGTGAGCGCGCGCGGACTGCGCCGGGTGAGCTTCCTGGTCACGCGTACGGTGCCCTGGGAGCAGGTCGTCGCGGTGCGGACGGTGCAGCAGCCGGTGCGCTGGCTGGGGCTGCCGCGCACCGTGCAGGGGCAGGCGCTGATGCTCGTACGGCGGGATCGGGCGGCGGATGACATGCCGACGCTGATGACCACGCACAACGCGGACTTCCTGGCGCGGGTCGCGGCGTTCGACCGGGCGGCCGACGCGATCGAGGCGTGGGCGGCGGAGAACACGCGCGGCTGATCGAGACGGTATGCCGAAGGGGCCGGTCCGCGGTGCGAGCGGGCCGGCCCCTTCGGCGTTCGGATCCAGTTCGGCGTTCGGATCCAGCGGATGTCGTACGGCTCAGGCCTCCACGGTCTTGCCGTCGTGCAGGGCGATGGCCCGCTGCATCGCCTTGCGTGCCCGCGGGGTGTCGCGGGCGTCGTGGTAGGCGACGGCGAGGCGGAACCAGCTGCGCCAGTCGTCGGGCGCCGCTTGCGTCTCGGCCTTGCGCCGGGCGAAGACCTCGTCGGCCGAGTCGCGGTCGATACGGCCGCTGGGGGTGCGCTTCAGCTCGTCGACGGGCAGGCCGCCCTCGGCGTCGAGCTGGGCGGCGAGGGCGTTGGCCCGGCGGACGAACTGGGTGTTCTTCCACAGGAACCACAGGCCGATGACCGGCAGGATCAGCACCGCCACGCCGAAGGTGACGGTGAGGACCGTGCCGGACTGGATGAGCATCACGCCACGGCTGCCGACCAGGACGAAGTAGACGACCAGGACGGCGGCCGTTATGGCGTAGGAGATCTTCGCGCGCATCGATGAGCCTCGTGTCAGCCCAGATCCAGGAAGTGCTCAAGACCGAACGTCAGGCCCGGAGTGGTCACCACGCGGCGCGCGCCGAGCAGGATGCCCGGCATGAAGCTGCTGTGGTGGAGGGAGTCGTGGCGGATGGTGAGGGTCTCGCCCTCGCCGCCCAGCAGGACCTCCTGGTGGGCCAGCAGGCCGCGCAGACGGACCGCGTGGACCGGCACTCCGTCGACGTTCGCACCGCGCGCGCCGTCCAGGGCGGTCTCCGTGGCGTCCGGCGCGGGGGCCGTGCCGGCGGCTCGCCGGGCCTCGGCGATGAGCTGGGCGGTGCGGGTGGCGGTGCCGGAGGGGGCGTCGACCTTCTTCGGGTGGTGCAGTTCCACCACCTCGACCGACTCGAAGTACGGCGCGGCGATCTGCGCGAACTTCATCGTCAGGACGGCCCCGATGGAGAAGTTCGGCGCGATGAGCACGCCGGTCTCCGGGGACCCGGCCAGCCGGCCCTTCAGCTGCGCGAGGCGCTCGTCGGTCCAGCCCGTCGTGCCGACGACCGCGTGGATGCCGTGGCTCACGCAGTAGTCGAGGTTGGCCATCACCGAGTCCGGCGTGGTCAGTTCGACGGCCACCTGGGCGCCCGTCTCCGCGAGCGTCTCCAGCTTGTCACCCCGGCTCAGGGCGGCGACCAGCTCCATGTCCTCGGCGGCCTCGACCGCCCGTACCGCCTCGGAGCCGATCCGGCCCTTGGCGCCGAGGACCGCCACGCGCAGCTTGCTCATCTCTGTTGCTTCCTTACGTCGGATGTTCCGAGGGCGGACGCCTCAGGCGACCGCGTCGTGCAGCCGGGACGCCTGCTTGTCCTTCAGCGGGCCGATGACCGACAGCGAGGGCCGCTGGCCCAGGATGTCGCGGGCGACCGAGCGGACGTCGTCCGGGGTCACCGCCGCTATCCGGGTCAGCATGTCGTCGACGGACATCTGCTCGCCCCAGCACAGCTCACTCTTGCCGATGCGGTTCATGAGCGCACCGGTGTCCTCCAGGCCGAGGACGGTGGAGCCGCGGAGCTGGCCGATGGCGCGGCCGATCTCGTCGTCGGACAGACCGTGTTCGGCGACGTGGTCGAGTTCGTCGCGACAGATCTTCAGCACGTCGTGGACCTGCGAGGGGCGGCAGCCCGCGTACACGCCGAACAGGCCGCAGTCGGCGAAGCCCGAGGTGTACGAGTACACGCTGTAGGCCAGACCGCGCTTCTCGCGGACCTCCTGGAACAGACGGGAGGACATGCCGCCGCCGAGGGCGGTGTTGAGGACGCCGAGTGCCCAGCGGCGCTCGTCCGTGCGGGACAGGCCGGGCATGCCGAGGACGACATGGGCCTGCTCGGTCTTGCGGCCGAGGAGCTCGACACGGCCGGCGGTGCGCAGGGCGCGGCGGCCGTCGCGCGGGGCGATGGGGGCGGCGGCCGGGTTCTTCAGGGCGCCGGCCTTCTCGAAGGCCGCGCGGACCTGTCGTACGACCTTGTTGTGGTCGATGTTGCCGGCGGCCGCCACGACCAGGTGCGTCGGGTCGTAGTGCTTCTTGTAGAAGCGGCGGATGCGGTCGGCGGTGAGGGCGTTGACCGTGTCGACGGTCCCGAGGACGGGGCGCCCGAGGGGGTTGTCGCCGAACATGGTGTGCGCGAACAGGTCGTGCACACAGTCGCCCGGGTCGTCCTCGGTCATGGCGATCTCTTCGAGGATGGCGCCGCGCTCGACGTTGACGTCCTCTTCGAGTATGAGCGAGCCGGTCAGCATGTCGCAGACGACGTCGATGGCGAGCGGCAGGTCGGTGTCGAGCACGCGCGCGTAGTAGCACGTGTACTCCTTCGCCGTGAAGGCGTTCATCTCGCCGCCGACCGCGTCGATGGCGGACGAGATGTCCAGCGCCGACCTGCGGGTGGTGCCCTTGAAGAGCAGGTGCTCCAGGTAGTGCGTGGCGCCGTTCAGGGCCGGGGTCTCGTCGCGGGAGCCGACGTGCGCCCAGATACCGAAGGTGGCGGAGCGGACCGAGGGCAGGGTCTCGGTGACGATGCGCAGGCCGCCCGGGAGGGTGGTCTTGCGGACGGTGCCGATGCCGTTCTCGCCCTTGATGAGGGTTTGGGTACGGGCGACGGCCCGCGCCTCCGAAGAGGAGCGGGCCGTCGCCGTGGAGCTACTCGACGTCACTTGTCGGCGTCGTCCTTCTTGTCGTCGGCGTCGGCGCCTTCTTCGCCCTCGATCACGGGGACGAGCGACAGCTTGCCGCGGGAGTCGATCTCGGCGATCTCGACCTGGACCTTGGCGCCCACGCCGAGCACGTCCTCGACGTTCTCCACGCGCTTGCCGCCGGCGAGCTTGCGGATCTGCGAGATGTGCAGCAGACCGTCCTTGCCCGGGAGCAGCGAGACGAACGCGCCGAAGGTGGTCGTCTTCACGACCGTGCCCAGGTAACGCTCGCCGACCTCCGGCATGGTCGGGTTGGCGATCGAGTTGATCGTGGTGCGGGCGGCCTCGGCGGCCGGGCCGTCGGAGGCACCGATGTAGATGGTGCCGTCGTCCTCGATCGTGATCTCGGCGCCGGTGTCCTCCTGGATCTGGTTGATCATCTTGCCCTTGGGGCCGATGACCTCACCGATCTTGTCGACCGGGATCTTCACGGTGATGATCCGCGGCGCGTTGGGGGACATCTCGTCCGGCGTGTCGATCGCTTCCATCATCACGTCGAGGATGTGGAGGCGGGCGTCACGGGCCTGCTTCAGGGCGGCGGCCAGCACGGAGGCCGGGATGCCGTCCAGCTTGGTGTCGAGCTGGAGGGCGGTCACGAACTCCTTGGTGCCGGCGACCTTGAAGTCCATGTCGCCGAAGGCGTCCTCCGCACCGAGGATGTCGGTGAGGGTGACGTAGTGCGTCTCGCCCTCGATCTCCTGGGAGATCAGACCCATGGCGATACCGGCGACCGGGGCCTTCAGCGGCACACCGGCGTTCAGCAGCGACATGGTGGAGGCGCAGACCGAACCCATGGACGTCGAGCCGTTCGAGCTGAGCGCCTCGGACACCTGACGGATCGCGTAGGGGAACTCCTCGCGCGTCGGCAGGACCGGGACCAGGGCACGCTCGGCGAGGGCGCCGTGGCCGATCTCGCGCCGCTTCGGGGAGCCGACGCGGCCGGTCTCGCCGGTGGAGTACGGCGGGAAGTTGTAGTTGTGCATGTAGCGCTTGCGGGTCACCGGGGAGAGGGTGTCCAGCTGCTGCTCCATGCGGAGCATGTTGAGGGTGGTGACGCCCAGGATCTGGGTCTCGCCACGCTCGAACACGGCGGAACCGTGGACCCGCGGGATGGCCTCGACCTCGGCGGCGAGCGTGCGGATGTCCGTCACGCCACGGCCGTCGATGCGCTTCTTCTCCTTGATGACGCGCTCCCGGACCAGGGTCTTGGTCAGCGAGCGGTACGCGGCGGAGATCTCCTTCTCGCGGCCCTCGAACTCCGGCAGGAGCTTCTCGGCGGCGAGCGCCTTGACGCGGTCCAGCTCGGACTCGCGCTCCTGCTTGCCGGCGATGGTCAGCGCGGAGGCGAGCTCGGGCTTGACGGCGGCGGTCAGGGCCTCGAGGACGTCGTCCTGGTAGTCCAGGAAGATCGGGAACTCGGCGGTCGGCTTGGCGGCCTTCGCGGCGAGGTCGGCCTGGGCCTTGCACAGGACCTTGATGAAGGGCTTCGCGGCCTCCAGACCGGCGGCGACGACCTCCTCGGTCGGGGCCTCGGCGCCACCCTGGACCAGCTTGATGGTCCCCTCGGTGGCCTCGGCCTCGACCATCATGATCGCGACGTCGCCGTCCTCCAGGGTGCGGCCCGCGACGACCATGTCGAAGACGGCGTCCTCGAGCTCGGTGTGCGTCGGGAAGGCCACCCACTGACCGCGGATCAGCGCGACGCGGACGCCGCCGATCGGGCCGGAGAAGGGCAGACCGGCCAGCTGCGTGGACGCGGACGCGGCGTTGATCGCCACGACGTCGTACAGGTGGTCGGGGTTGAGGGCCATGATCGTGGCCACGACCTGGATCTCGTTGCGCAGGCCCTTCTTGAAGGACGGGCGCAGCGGGCGGTCGATGAGGCGGCAGGTGAGGATCGCGTCCTCGGAGGGCCGGCCCTCACGGCGGAAGAAGCTGCCGGGGATCTTGCCGGCGGCGTACATCCGCTCCTCGACGTCCACCGTGAGCGGGAAGAAGTCGAGCTGGTCCTTGGGGTTCTTGGAGGCGGTGGTGGCCGACAGCACCATGGTGTCGTCGTCCAGGTACGCCACGGCGGAGCCGGCGGCCTGCTTGGCCAGGCGGCCCGTCTCGAAGCGGATGGTGCGGGTGCCGAAGGAACCGTTGTCGATGACGGCTTCGGCGTAGTGGGTCTCGTTCTCCACTAGCGTTTTCTCCGTTACTTTTCGTCTTTTGTCCTGATCCGCCCGTGTGGCGGAAGGACGTGGGCGGAGAAGCGCTCCGTCTGGTGCGGGCCGGTCTTCGATCGAAGCACCCGGGGTTCGCATCGCCCGGGGGCCACTACCGAGGACCGGCGGCGGCGAGGTGCACTTCTCCTCGTGTCACTGCGTTGTGCTACCACACTACAAAGCGGGTGTGACACTCCGCACGTTTCCATACGTACGGCAAAGGGAGCGGCTCCCGATCCTTCTCGGGAACCGCTCCCCTCATGGCGTCTTACTTGGCGCCCGCCGCACCGCGGCGGATGCCGAGGCGGTCGACCAGCGTACGGAACCGGGCGATGTCCTTCTTCGCCAGGTACTGCAGCAGGCGGCGGCGCTGACCGACCAGGATCAGCAGACCACGGCGGGAGTGGTGGTCGTGCTTGTGGGTCTTGAGGTGCTCGGTCAGGTCGGAGATCCGACGCGACAGCAGGGCGACCTGGACCTCGGGGGAGCCGGTGTCGCCCTCCTTGGTACCGAACTCGGACATGATCTGCTTCTTCGTAGCGGCGTCGAGCGACACGCGTACTCCTCGTGAGTCTTCTACTTGCCACCGAGTGCCCCTGGTCTTCATCTCAGGGGAGCTTCCATGACTCGGGAGGCGGGGATCCGCTGGGCGCTGCCCCCAGTGGACCGGGGACGCGTACACAAACGGCCGTCACACAGCGTACCAGCCCGCGGGCACGCTCCTGACAGGCGGTTTCCCCACCCGTCAGAGGCCGCCGCGGACCTTGGCGTAGACGTCGAGGACCGCCAGGCAGATCGGGACCAGGGACAGCAGCACCAGGGAGTCCGCGAGGTCCAGCATGCGGCCCCAGAAGGGGGAGAGCCCCTTCTGCGGGACGATCAGGGCGATCGCGATCAGCAGCAGCACGCCCGCCCCGACCGAGGCGCCGAGCCACAGGGTGCGTACGTCGACCGGGCCGGAGTTGCCCTGGAGCAGATCGACGATGATGTCGGCCGGCGGCGAGATCGCGAGGCCGAGCACCAGCAGTGCGAGCGCGACGACGCCGGCCACGAACAGGCAGGTGACCTGGGCGGTGTAGCGGAACAGCCGGGCCCGCAGCATCGCGGCGAGGCCGGTGCACAGGGCCAGCAGCTGGGCCCAGCCGCTGTCGCTGAAGCCGAGCACCGCGCCGCCCGCGCCGATGATCACGGCGGCGCAGCCGCCGACGAGGCCCAGCAGCAGCTCGTGGCCGCGGCTGGTCTGGGCGACGATGCGCTGGACGTCGACCGCCTCGAGGTCGCCCTCGCGGCCCTCGCGGCGGGCGCGGGCCAGGTCCTCGGGGTTGCGGAAGCCGATCGGGAGCTTGGCGAAGCGGGCCGACCAGCCGGGCAGGAAGCCGACGACCGCCAGGGCGACGACCGTGGTGCCGGCGGCGATCTCGCGGGGCTCGGCCTCGGTGAGCACCCCGCAGAACACGGCGAGCGTGCCGATCGCGGAGGCCAGCGCGGCGGCCACGAACGGGGCGTCGCCCTGCGGCAGCAGCATGATCAGTACGACGGAGCAGAGCAGTACGGCCACACAGCCGACCAGGAACTGGATCCTGCCGGGGCCCTCACCCGCGTCCTGGGGGATGACGCCGGAGCCCGCGATGAGCGCGTGCGGCAGTGCCGAGATGCCGAGCGCGACGGCGGCGCCGCGGTCCTCGTACACCCGGGCCCGCACACCGGCGAGCGACGTCAGGGCGAGCGCGGTCACGCCGGCCAGGATGCCCTGCAGGCCGTGCATGTCGTGCCGCAGCGGATCCGCGAACCAGAAGACGAAGCCGAGCATGACCAGCAGCAGCGACCCCGCGACCAGGCCCGCGACCCGCATCAGGTTGTCGTTCCAGCTGCGGACGTCCTGCTTGACCGCCGCGGCGATGGCGTCCACCACGTCGTCGTGGACCGCCGGCGGCAGCGAGTCGGCGAAGGTGCGCAGCAGCAGCACCTCGCCGTCCCTGACCCGGTGCTCCAGCAACGACCGGCTGGCGTCCAGCACTTGGCCCTCACGGGTCACAAGGTGGTAACCGGCGGGACTGTTGTCCGACTGGACCAGGCCCGAGAGTCTGACGATCTCGGGAAAAAGGTCCTGGATCGGCAGGTCCTCCGGCAGCGCCACATCGACGCGACTGTCCGGCGCTGCGATGGTGATTCGGCAGAAACCTGTCGAAGTCCCCGTGCTCACCTGGTGTTCCCCCTGCTAGACAAGGCTTCTTCACGCCGCTCCTACGACGCGGCTCGCCACCCTATCCGCTGCCGCACCCGGGGAAGGACCTACCTCCCGCATTCCTCCCAGGACCTGCGCCGCATCTCCATCCGCCTCCCTCCATCGGGCACCTGCCGCATCAGTAGGATCGACCTCTACGCGAACGACGCCTACGCGAACGAGAACACGTCGCGGTACAACGGGGGCGTCGGTGCCAGGACGTACGTATCAATCGCGAAGGATGAGTGCATCGGTGAGCGTCGTCATCATCAAGCGGCCACCGCGGATAGTGCCCCCGGCCGTCCCGGACGGCGAGGTCAAACTGGAGACGCCCCCCGAGATCCCTCGCGAGGGCGACGAGAGCATGCTGATGAACCTGCTGCCCATGATGGGCATGCTGGGTTCGGTCGGTTTCTTCTTCATGCCCAACCTGCCCTCTTATATGAGGGTGGTCGGTGGTCTGATGCTGGCCTCGACGCTGGCCATGGCCATCGCCCAGTTCGCCAGGGCCCGGCAGCAGGGCGGCGGCGCGGGGATGGCCCAGGACCGGCGTGACTACTTCCGCTATCTGGAGCAGGTCCGCAAGGACGTGCACAAGACGGCGGAGCTGCAGCGGCAGAGCCAGCTCTTCCAGCATCCCGACCCGGAGCAGCTCTGGGCGGTGGCGGCCGACAGCAAGCGGCTGTGGGAGCGGCGGCCGACGGACGCGGACTTCGCCTCCGTACGGATCGGGCGCGGTGTGCAGCAGCTGAACACTCCGCTCGTCGCGCCGGAGACGGCGCCCAAGGACGAGCTGGAGCCGCTGACCGCGGCCGCCATGAAGGCGTTCCTCGACGCGCACGGCTCGCTGTCCGATCTGCCCGTCTCCATCTCGCTGCGCGCCTTTTACCACGTGACGGTCTGCGGCGAGTCGGACACGGTGTACGGCAACGCCCGGGCCTCCCTGTCCCAGTTGGCGACGCTGCACTCGCCCGAGGATCTGATGATCGCCGTGGTGGCGCACCCCTCCGCGGCGGCGGACTGGGACTGGATCAAGTGGCTGCCGCACAGCCAGCATCCGAAGGCCAAGGACGGGGCGGGCTCGACCCGGCTGCTGTTCGACGACCTCGGTGAGCTGGAGGAGGCGCTGGCGGACCAGTTGGGCGACCGGCCCCGCTGGAACCGCGAGGCGACCCCCGTCTACGACCAGCCGCATCTGATCGTGGTGCTCGACGGCGGCACCGTGCCGCCGGACTCCGAACTGGCCAGCAGCGAGGGCCTGCAGGGCGTCACGTTCCTGGAGATCGCCCCCGGCCCGCTGGAGGAGGAGCTGCGCGCCGGTCTGACGGTCTACGCGAAGCCGGACCGGATGCGGCTGTTCGTCGGCCACGAGTCCGCGTACACCGGCAAGCCCGACGTGCTGAACCCGGCGCAGGCCGAGTCCCTGGCGCGGCAGCTGGCCCCCTTCCGGGTCGGGTCCGCGGAGGAGGGCGAGCCCCTGCTGTCCAACCTGGACTTCACCGACCTCATGGGCATCGGCGACGCGGGCACCGTCGACGTCTCCCGCACCTGGCGGCCGCGCACGCTGCACGAGCGGCTGCGGGTGCCGATCGGTGTCGGTGAGAACGGCGAGCCGGTCATGCTGGACCTCAAGGAGGCCTCGCAGGAGGGCATGGGCCCGCACGGTCTGTGCGTCGGCGCCACCGGTTCCGGCAAGTCCGAGGTGCTGCGCACCCTGGTGCTCGGGCTCGCGGTGACGCACTCCTCGGAGACGCTGAACTTCATCCTCGCGGACTTCAAGGGCGGTGCGACCTTCGCCGGTATGGCGGACATGCCGCACACCGCGGCCGTGATCACCAACCTCGCCGACGACCTCACCCTCGTCGACCGCATGCGCGACTCGATCATGGGTGAGACGCAGCGCCGTCAGGAGCTGCTGCGCTCGGCGGGCAACTACGCCAACCTGCACGACTACGAGAAGGCCCGGGCCGCGGGTGCCGCGCTGGAGCCGATGGCCTCGCTGGTGATCGTGCTCGACGAGTTCTCCGAACTCCTCACCGCCAAGCCCGACTTCATCGACATGTTCATCCAGATCGGCCGTATCGGCCGTTCGCTGGGCATTCACCTGCTGCTGGCGTCGCAGCGCCTGGAGGAAGGCAAGCTGCGCGGCCTGGACACGTACCTGTCGTACCGGATCGGTCTGCGGACCTTCTCCGCCGCCGAGTCCCGTACGGCGATCGGTGTCCCGGACGCCTACCACCTGCCGTCGATTCCCGGTTCCGGTTATCTGCGCTACGACACCGACACCATGGTCCGCTTCAAGGCGGCGTACGTGTCGGGGCCGTACCACGGTGAGGGCCCGTCCCGCGTGCACCGGTCGACCCAGTTGC
This sequence comes from Streptomyces ferrugineus, assembly GCF_015160855.1. Classification (NCBI taxonomy): domain Bacteria; kingdom Bacillati; phylum Actinomycetota; class Actinomycetes; order Kitasatosporales; family Streptomycetaceae; genus Streptomyces; species Streptomyces ferrugineus. Next base: position 7,738,540 of record NZ_CP063373.1, read on the forward strand.
GGCCGGCGCTGTTCTCCGCGGAGCACGTGGCGCTGCCCCCGCAGCCGGTGATCGAGGAGCCGGAGCCCGACAACCGGGTGGACGACGCGCTCGCCGACACCGTCCTGGACGTGCTCGTCGGCCGGATGGTCAACCAGGGTCCGCCCGCCCACCAGGTGTGGCTGCCCCCGCTGGAGGAGGCGCCGTCGCTGGAGCAGTTGCTCCCGCAGCTCGCCGTCAGCCCGGAGCGCGGCCTGACCGCGCCCGACTACACGGCGCTCGGCCGGCTCAACGTGCCGGTCGGCCTGGTGGACAAGCCGTTCGAGCAGCGGCGTGACGTGCTGTACCGGGACTTCGCGGGCGGTGCGGGTCACGGTCTGTTCGTCGGTGGTCCGCAGTCCGGCAAGTCCACGCTGCTGCGTACGCTCATCTCGTCGTTCGCGCTCACCCACACGCCGTCCGAAGTGCAGTTCTACTGCCTGGACTTCGGCGGCGGCAGCCTGATCGCGATGGAGGAGCTGGCGCATGTCGGCGGCGTCGCCAACCGTCTCGACGCCGAGAAGGTGCGACGTACGGTCAGCGAGGTCGAGGGCATCCTCGAGGCGCGCGAGGAGTACTTCCGCGTCAACAACGTCGACTCGATCACGACCTTCCGTCAGCGCCGGGCCGCGGGCCAGCTGCCCGACCAGCACTGGGGTGACGTCTTCCTCGTCATCGACGGCTGGGCCACGTTCAAGACGGACTACGAGCTGCTGGAGTCGACCGTCACGGAGATCGCGACCCGCGGCCTCGGCTTCGGTGTGCACGTGATCCTGACGGCGAGCCGCTACACCGAGGTGCGTCCGGCGCTGAAGGACATGCTGCAGAACCGCATCGAGCTCAGGCTCGGTGACCCGACGGAGTCGGAGATCGACCGCAAGGTCGCGCAGAACGTCCCCGCCACCGTGCCGGGCCGTGGTCTGACGCCGGACAAGCTGCACTACATGACGGCGCTGCCGCGCGTCGACGGCTCCTCGGCGACGGACGACCTGTCCGAGGCGACGTCGATCCTCATCCGCGGGATCAACGACAACTGGCAGGGCAGCCACGCCCCGGCCGTACGACTGCTGCCGACCATGATGCCGGCGGACCGCCTGCCCAAGGGCTTCGAGCACCCGGACCGCGGTGTGGCCATCGGTATCGACGAGTCGTCGCTGTCGCCGGTCTTCGTCGACTTCGAGACCGACCCGCTGTTCATCGTGTTCGGTGAGAGCGAGTCCGGTAAGTCCGCGCTGCTCAGGATGCTCGTCAAGCAGATCACCGAGCGCTACACGCCGGACCAGGCGAAGATCGTCATGGGTGACTACCGGCGCGCCCACCTGGAGGGCGTGCCCGACTCGCACCTGTCGCGGTACTGCGCGTCGGCGCCGGCTCTCACGGAGACGCTGGAGGGCCTGGCCGGCTCGATGCACCGCCGGATGCCCGGTCCGGACGTCACGCCCGAGCAGCTGCGCAACCGGAGCTGGTACAGCAGCCCGGACGCGTTCGTCATCGTCGACGACTACGACCTGGTGGCGACCGGCGTGAACCCGCTGGCCCCGCTCCTGGAGTACCTGCCGTTCGCCCGTGACATCGGTCTGCGCGTCATCATCGCGCGGGCCTCGGGCGGTGCGAGCCGGTCGCTGTACGAGCCGGTGATGCAGCGGATGCGCGAGCTCGGCGCCCAGGGCGTGGTGCTCTCCGGCGACCGCTCGGAGGGCGCGCTGCTCGGCAACATCACGGCGTCGCAACTCCCGCCCGGCCGTGGTTACTTCCACACGCGCCGGCGCGGCGGCCAGCTCATCCAGACGGGATGGCTGCCGAACCGGTTCTGAGGAACGGTCGGTTCAGGACGAACGGTCGGTTCAGGACGAACGGTCGGTTCAGGAGGAACGGTCGGTTCAGTCCGCAGGGGCGGTACCCGGGTGGGTGCCGCCCCTTCCTGTTGCCCTTGGGGGGTTCAGGGGCCCGGCGCTAAAGTGGCGGCGCGACATGAATGACGAGCCACGGGGGGCAGTTGTGCCGTCGGAATACATGGACTCCGATCCCGCGGTCCTCAAGACCGAGGGCTACCACATGTTCAACGTCGGAGTGGACTTCGCCAAGGCCGTGACGGCGCTGCAGACGGGACTGACCGCACTCGAGCAGGGCGACACCCCGCCGTGGGGCGACGACGACATCGGCGAGAAGTTCGGCGTCGTCTACGAAGGCCTGCGCGACGGCATGTACGACTCGATGGGCAGCCTGGCGGAGCGGATCGCCGGGATGGGCGTCGCCTTCACCAAGATGGGCGTGGCGCACGAGCTGAACGAGGCCGAGCAGGAAGCCATCTGGCGGGAGACGACGGCCGAGTACGACGGTCAGGTGAAGATGCCGCCCGGGGTGGCCACGGGCACGCTCCATACCAAGCCGACCACCTGATCCGCGACGGACGTGTGACGGACCACCCGCGCCAGTAGGGTGAGTCACACATGTCGTTCGCACGTCAGGAAGAGGCCCAGCAGCATGACCGAGGCACGGGACAACGAGGTCGGGACTCAGGCCGAGGACATCAAGGCGCGCAAGGAGCGGGAGCGCGACGAGTTGTACGCCCTCGACATCTCCGGGGTCGAGTGGCACTGCGCGCCCGGTACCGAGGAGCACGAGGAGCGGGTCGAGATCGCGTACCTGCCCGAGGGTGCGGTGGCCATGCGGTCCTCCCTCGACCCCGGCACGGTGCTGCGGTACACCGAGGCGGAGTGGCGGGCGTTCGTACTGGGCGCGCGGGACGGGGAGTTCGACCTGGAGCCGACGCCGCACAACGGAGGCGTGGCGGCCGACTGAGCGCTCCGCCGGCACTGAGCCGATCTGCGGCTCCGCCGGTTGTGCCGACTGCGGCTCCGGCGCGGGGCGGCGATGGGCCGTCGATCGGCTGCGGCGTCATCGTGGCTGATCACGTCCGAGCGGCGGAGCCGGCCGTACATCGGCTGTGACATCAGCCGCCGGCGCGGCGGTGCCCCGCGCCCCTTCAGGGCGCTGCCGCACCCAACAGACTTCGCCCGGCCCGCCTGGTCCGTCTCCGGGCCCGGCCGGGCGCCTAGGATCGGCGTCGAACGCGAAGGCATCCGCGACGGCGGAGGACGCGGAGGACGGGGACCCATGACCGGCTCGACAGACGACTACGCACCGCACCCCCACATAGGTGGCCGGGTCGCCGCCCTGCGCGCACTCGCCGCGTGGCGTGGGTCCGCGCCCGGCGCACCACGCGTGGTCGTGCTCACCGGCAGCTCCGGCAGCGGGCGTTCGCGGCTGCTCACCGGGTTCCTGATGCTGTGCGAGCCGGAGTACCGCAAGCGACTGCCGCTGGACGAGATGGATCCGTCCACGGTGCCGCCTGAGCTGCCCGCCCCGGCGGTGCCGTCCGCCGACGGACTGACCGCGGCCCAGGTCCTGTGGCTGCTGGCCGACCACTACGGGCTGAACGCCACCAGCACCGAGGGCGTGTACGCCGAACTGGCCGCTCTCGACGAGCCGGTGACCGTCGTCGTACCGGACGTCGACCGGGCCGGCCCGGTACGCGCCGCGGGCGAGCCCGAACGGCTCGTACGGGACGTGCTCAAGCCCCTGGCGGCCACCGAGACGGTCCGGCTGCTGGCCGAGGTGCCGCGCCCGCTGGCCGTCGAGCTGGCCGCGGGCCTGCCGTCCGGCACCGTCCAGGTCATCGATCTCGACGAGCAGGAGTGGGCCGACCCGGAGGGCCTGGTGCTGCACGCCCAGGCCGCGCTGAACCCGGAGTTCGGGGCGCCCGAGCTGCCGTTCACCGTCGATCCCGCCGCCCGTCTGGCTCTGGGCGCGGCCATCGGCCGCCGGGCCGGGACGAGCCCGCTGGTCGTTCAACTCGCCGTCCACTGCATCCTGATGGCCCCGGAGGGCTTCGACCCGGCCGACGAGCGCCTGTTGCCCACCTCGGTCGGCGAGGCCCTCGACCTGCATGCCCGGCGGCTCGGTGCCGACCCGCGGACGCTACGGCTGCTGCTGGCGCCGCTCGCCCTGGCCGAGGGCGACGGGATACCCGTCCAGCTGTGGGCGCGGCTGGCGAGCGCGGTCGCCGAGCAGGACATGAGCCAGGCCATGGCGGGCGCGATGCTGCTCGCCGGACCCTTCGTACAGCCCGAGGAGCGGGAAGAGGAACAGGAGCAGGTAGAGGAGCAGGAGCAGGAAGAGGAGGGTGCGGACGGCGGGCGTACGCTGCTGCGGCTGCTGCACCCGGCCGTCGGGGACGAGATCCGCGCCGGTCTGCCGAACGTCCGGGCCGCTCAGACGCAGATCGCGATGGCGCTGCTGGAGGCCGTGCCGGAGCAGGACTGGAGCAAGGCCGACCCCTATGTGCGCGACCACATCGCGGGCCACACCCTGGAGGCGGGCCTGCTGCCCCAACTCCTCACGGACCCGGGGCTGTTCGTCCACGCCGACCCGGTGCCGCTGCGCGCCGCCGTAGAGGCCGTACCGACCGAGGCGCTGGGTCCACCCGCCCGTACCTATCTGCGTACGGCGCCCCTGCTGACCCGCACCCAGGCTCCCGTCACGCTGCGGGCCGCTCTGCTGGAGACCGCGTTCGTCGAGGACGGGCTGCCCGAGTACGCCGAGGCCATCCACGACCGGCTCGGTGTCGAGCTGCCCTGGCAGACCCTGTGGAACCTGCCCGTTCCCGGGATCAGCGCCGCGACCGTCGGCAGCCTGCCCCGGCCCGAGGGACCGGCCGCCCCTGTCGCCGTCCTCGTCGTGCCCGCGGGCACGCCCGGTGCGCTGCCGGTCGGCGAGGGATCGGGTTCCGCGGTGCTCGTCCATGGGCTCGTACAGCCCGGTCTCCTCGGCGACGCCGGCACCGACACCGACACCGGCCCCGACCTCGACCCCGCGCGGATTCTGCGCCCCTCCGAGGAGGAGCGGGCCGCCGCCCCGCTGGGGCTGAGCCGTGGCGCGGACTATCTGCGGGTCTGGGACCGGGCGAGTCAGGAGGTCGTCGCCGCGCTGGTCTCCGACACGCCCTTCACCGCCGCCGACCTCTCCTCCGACGGCATCCTGCTCGTGGCCACCGAGCGTGGGGCGAAGGCCCTGCGCATCCGCTCGGCGGGCACAGGGATAGCCTCGTAGACGCGCAGGGCGCGGCCCGCGCGTGGACAGGCACGGCGCGGCCCGCGCGTCGACGCGTACGGCGGGGCCGTCCCGTCGATACGTACCGACACGTACGGCGGGGTCCTCCCGTCGACACCTACGGCGGGGCCCACCCGTCGTCCCTGTTCTCCCCTCGACCGACCAGTCCCGAAGGAGCCTCCCCGTGACCAGCCAGGAGCAGGCGCTCGCCATCGCCGACCGTTGGCTCAACCCGGACGGCTCGGCGGAGCCGCGCCGTGAGGTCCGGACGCAGGAGTTCGACCTGGGCTGGGTCGTGTGGGCCGCGCCCGCGGAGCCCGAGCGTGACCCGGTGACCGGGGAGCGTCGGCCGCCCGCCGAGATCGGCAACGCCTGCGGGGTCGTGGACCGCCGTACCGGCGAGCTGACGGTCTGGCCGTCGGTGCCGGTCGACGAGGTCGTGCGGATGTACCGGCAGAAGCACGGCCATGCGGCACAGGACGCGGGATCGCCGGAGGGCGCCCGTCCGGTCACCGGCCCCGGCAACACCGCCGTCTTCACCTACGTCGACCCGGCGAACGGCGAGGAGACCACTCTCTTCCGCACCTCCGCCCCGGGCCTGCCCCCCGCCGAGCACCAGGCGTGGGCCGAGCTGCGGCGGATGAACGTACCCGTCGACAATGTCGTGGCCATCCACACCGACCTGCGTCCGAGCCTGCTCCCCGGCGGCTACACGGCCGAGCTGCTCAACGCCTTCCCCAACGCCCAGCTCTCCTGCTCGCAGACCTACGGAGCCCGTCCCGAGGCCCGTGCGGAGGGCATCGCGGCGCTGGTCGAGCAGGTCGAGACGATGCACCGGATCGCGGGGCAGCAGCCGCCGCCCCGCCCCCACCGGGTTCCGGTTCCCGCCCAGGTGACGCCCGCGGAGCCGATGCGTGACGTGGCCCTCGGCCGGCATCTCGTCGAGGTCTTCGGCCAGGACGGCGTACGCCGCTTCGACGCCGACGACATCGCCGACAGTCCGCTGCCCGAGGCCACCAAGGAGACGCTCACCTGGGCCGGGCTCCCCGCCGACCTCCCGCTGTTCTTCACGGCCGACCGGCCCGACGCCCCTCCGGCCGGCGGACTGTTCACCGACGTCGCCACGAATCTGCGCGAGCGGCGCAGCCCGGCCGGCGAGGAGAAGATCGGCACCCTGGCCCATCTGGCGCGGATCGGCTTCGACGGGGTGGCGGTCGTGGCGGTGCAGTGCCGGCCCGGCTCCGGGCAGCCGGACGGTCTCGGGGCGGTCTGGGCGGTGGATCCGGTCACCGCCGAGGCGCGCTACGTCAATGTCTCGGTCGCCGCCTTCGCCCGGTCCCTGGCCCTGCTCGCCACGGTACGGCAGCGGATGCAGGGCATGGACGCGGTCGCGGCGGGCGCGGAAGTGGCGGAGCTTCAGGGGCGGTTGGCGGCCGTCGACGCGTCCGCGGCGGCCAGCACGGAGACCTGGTGGTCGCTGATCGTCGAGCAGATGTGGCACGGGTTGTTCTGAGGCGGCCTGTTCTGCCCGGTCCTGTGGGCGCCCATCGAGACGACAACGACAAGGACAACGACAAGGACAAGGAGAAACGCCCCGTGACTTCGGGCGACACGGCACCGCCCACCACCTCGGAGCAGGCACTCGCCATCGTGCGCGACCGGTACGCACAGCCCGAGCTGCCGGACGGCACCGCTGCGGAGCTGCGCGTCGAGGAGTTCGACATCGGCTACCTGGTGTACGCCGTGTTCCCGCCCGTCACGGACGCCGCCGGCGGGCGGCCGCAGCCCGCTCCGCCCGGCGGCGGCAAGATCGTGGTCTCCAAGGAGACCGGCGAGACCGTCACCGTCCCCAACTACCCGACGGAGACGGCCATCGCGCTCTACCGCCGACAGCGCGAGTCTCGGTGACGCAGCACTCGGTACTCAGTACAGCGAGAAGCCGCCGCTGTGCCTGCCCTGATCCTTCTTGCCGGACTGTGATGTCTGGTCCTTGGAGCCGCTGGGCTCGGACTGCCCGGAGGGGGCATCCCCGCCCGCCGGTGCCTCTCCGTGCCTGATCCGGTCGCGTTCCTCCTCCGACAGCGACTCCCACTGGCCGCGCAGGGACGCCATGCCTCCGCCGAGGGCGCGGGCCACCGCCGGGTCGTCCAGGGCGTCGCGCAGGGCGAGTCGGCCGGAGAGCATCCTCTTGGCCGCCTCCTGAAGGTCTTTGCTGACGCCGTCGTTCTCGGACAGCTTGCGCAGGGCGGAGTTCAGGGAACGTATCTGCTCCGGTTCGAGCGCCTCGTCCAGTACGCCGCGGTCCGGCGGATTCGGGTTCGGAGAGTTCTCGGGTCGCCCGGTCATATCGCTGCTCCTCGTTTCTCCTCGCGTCTCGACACCCGCAGTATCTCCCGTCACTTACGGGTGCCATGCTGACCCCCACTGGCCGAAGCGGTGAAGGATCGAAGAGACGGGCTGAGGAGAGGGACGTATTGTCATGGCTCGGACACGGCGCACCAGCGTTGACGCTTCCCTCACCGGCTTGGTCGGCGGAGCCTTCGGACGCCTCGGGCGCGCCGGCGGTCTGGTCTTCCTGCTCGCGGGCCTCGTACTCAGCGGATGGGGCGCGTACGAGGGGGCGTACGCGGCGGGTTGGGCGGGCACGCACGGCACCCTGACCGTGAAGCAGTGCGAGGTAAGCTACCCGGGCAACGCCTCGCGCAGCAGCCGTAAGAACCGTCGGCCCGTCCGTTGCGAAGGCACGTTCGTCTCCGATGACGGCAGCAGTACGGATGCCAACGCCGCGGTGCGGGTCAGGAGGCAGTACGCGCCGGGCGCCGAGTTGTCGGTGCAGCAGACGGAGCCGCCGACGGCGGCCGACGCCGGGGATGGCGATTACCTGCAGAGCGGCGTGGACCGGGCCTGGCGCTGGTTCGGCGCCTTCTTCGGGGGCTGGGTCCTCACGGGTCTCGGGGTCTTCTGCCTTGCCACCGGTTTCGCTCCGTTCGGGCGGAGCCGTGTCTCGTTCGACGCGGCGTGGGAGGCGGCGGGGCGGGGCGCGACGCGGTGGGTCGTGATCGGGGCGGTCGGGGTGGGGCTGGTCGGGGCCGGGGTGTCGTTCCTGGTCAGCTACTTCTTCTGATACTCCTTCCGACCGGGCCCCGGTGGGGGTTGTGGCGGATGGCGGCGGGTAGTCTGCGCCGGTCAACTTCGCGTTGATCTTTCTTCGTTCAGTCAACCACGGGGTCTTGCAGGCATGTCGACGCCTCCACCGCAGTATCAGAATCAGCCGCCGTACGGACAGCTCGTTGCGAGCCGTGAAGTCCGCCGTCGTCGTCCTGGCGGTGTTCGGCGCCGTGGGCTACTGGGTCTGGGACTACAACACCAGCCCCACCGGGGGCAAGGCGAAGGCGGAGGCTTCGGCGTCCGCGGCGGCCGAGGAGGCCAAGCAGCACGAACCCGAGATCGGCGACTGCGTCAAGGTCGAGGACCCCGACGGCGACCCGGTGCCGACGGTCGTCGACTGTGACTCCGCCGAGGCCCAGTACAAGTTGGGCGAGTGGATGCCCGGCAAGCACCAGGAGTGCGGGTCGGAGTACGACTACGGCATTCAGTACCGCAACAGCGGCCACAGGTCCAGCTATACGTTGTGCTTCACCAAGGTCTGAGTGGCGGTTCTCGGGACGGCCTGAGGGGCTCAGCGAGCTGACCGGCTGGTGCGGGCTGACCGGGCCGATCGGGCCGATCGGGCTGATCGGGCTGATCGGGCTGATCGGGCTGAAGGGCTTGTTGAGCCGGGTGGGTCAGGGCATCGCATCCGCCAGCGACGCTCCGGCCGCCGCGAGAATGATCGCCATCATGGCCCAGCGGGTGCGTGCGCGCCGTGCCAACTCCACGCTGGCACCGGCGAAGGCGAAGGCCAGGCCGTACACCACGGTCCCCACGCCCGCCTGCGTGGCGTCGTTGAGACGCCCCACGATCACGAAGAGGCAGACCAGCGCCACCAGCGCCCCCGCGGCCATGAGACCACCGCGAGCGCTCCGCGCCTGCTGAGACCGTTGTCTCGCGAACCCCGGATCCGGTTGCCCCTGGAAACTCGCCCTGACTTCGTCCACGCCCGGCAGGACCGGATCGCCCTCGCCGCCTCGCATCTGCATCTGTACCTGTTCCCCGCCGCGTTCCCGGCCGTGCGTCGTCATGACGAGGCAGCGTAGGTCAATTCGCTAAGCTCACGCACCATGTTGCCATCGCACACACCCTCCCCCGCGCCGGACGCCACGGTCATACGGACCGGCCGCCGCGGTGCCATGGCCGGACTCCCCTGTTCCGTCGTCCTCATCGCGCTGGGCGCCGTCGGTGTCTTCGGTGCCGTCGTGATCGCCACCGGGAACCAGAAGGGCGAGTCCAGCCCCGCGGGGTTCGTCGGCCTGGTGTTCATGGTGGTGCTGGGCCTTCTGGGCGTGTACCTGTTCATCGCCAACTGGGCGAACCGCCGGACGAGGATCCTCGTCGACCACACCGGCCTGTGGATCGACGGCGGAAAGCTTCGCAACGTCATCCCCTGGCAGGGCCTCGCCGGAGTCGGCCTCTACTGGAGCAAGTTCGGCCGTCAGAAGGTCTACTCCCTTGAGCTGTTCCCCACCGGCCCCATCGACCGGGACGACCCGGTCCTGTGGACCCTGGTCCGCGACGAGGAGCCGCCGCATCCGAACCTGCCCCGGCTGCGCTACCGCGTCCCCTTCCCCGCGGGCTGCCAGGAGCAGGTGGTCGCGGCGGTCCAGCAGTACGTCCCGCACATCTGGCTCGGCGAGTCCGAGCGTGCGCAGGGACACATCGGCCGACCTGACGTCAAGGGGCACAAGGAGCGCACTCGGGGCGGCCGTACGCAGTGAACGGCCGGCGATCGCGTCGTGCTCCTCACGACTCCGCACAACGACCGCGACCTGCAACGGATTTGTGACAGCGAACCCCTGAGGTTGCCTGCGGGTGAGTCCGTAAACTTTGCGGACGGCTGTACTCCTGTGTGATTTCCCTTGACGGATGAGGGAGTTGTACGGCCGTGCTGTCCGACGGGGGTGCTTTTTGCTGTGGCGATGATGTTGCCGGACGAGCTCGAGTGGGTCCTCGAGATGCTGGGCTACCACTGGCCCACGGCGAACGAGGACAAGCTCAGAGACTCCGCCGACGTGTGGCGGAAGTTCGGCGACGACGTCAGACAGCTGCACACCAAGGCGAGCACCAGCGCCCGTCAGGTGGTCGCCCACAACGCCGGCGAGTCGATCGACAAGTTCAGCAAGACCTACGAGAAGTTCGACGCCGGAAACGGCTCCGACGGCTACCTCGCGAACGCCGCGGAGGCGGCGTACCTCATCGCGAACGTCCTGGAGTCCTGCGCCTACCTCGTCGAGTTCGCCAAGTGGGCGGTGATCGCCCAGCTCATCGCCCTGGCCATCGAGATCGCCGCCGCCCACGCCGCCGCGCCCTTCACCTTCGGCCTGTCCGAGGTGGCCGGCCTCGGCGCCACCCAGGTCACCCGGCTGATCGTCCGACGTCTCCTCGACGAGCTCAAACAAGCGCTGATCGAGGCCATCGTCGAGACGATGAAGGAACCGGTGATCTCGGCGGTCGAGGCGATCATCACCGACCTGATCCGCCAGACCGTGAACGTCGGCTTCGGCGCCCAGGAGGGCTACGACGTCGGCGCCACCCTGAAGGCCGGCGGCACGGCAGGCCTTGACGCCCTGAGGCAGAGCCCGCAGACCTTCGCCGAGGGGGTGCGCGACAGCCTGGGCCAGAAGGCGGGCAGCCGGGCCCGGGACGCGATCGACAGCCGTATCGACGGGTATGACGGGCCGTCGGGGTTGTCGGGGTTGTCGGGGGGTGACATCGGCAGCGACTCCGGTTCGGGAGACTCCGGCTCGGGAGACTCCAACTCCACGTCCTCCAATTCCTCATCCTCCGATTCGAATTCGTCGGGGTCGGACTCCTCCACCTCGACGCGATCGAGCAACGGCAATGTCCCCGGCACGAACATAGGCAACGGCATATCCGCCGACACTGGCGGCACCGACGTACCCGCACCCAACATCGGTGCGGGCCCCAGCTCCGACTCCGGGCCGGGACCCGATTCCGGGAACCCGACCTCCTCGGACACCCCGTACGCGAGGCCGACACAGTCCCCGACGGGATCGTCCCTGTCGGACTTCGACGACCCCTCGCCCGGCGGTCCGTCGTCCAGTTCCCCGGACTCCAGCGGTCCGTCCAGCACACCGAGCACGTCCGGCCCCTCCCACACCGGCGGCGGCTCCCCCGTGTCCGGTCTGTCGTCACCGACCGCGCAGTCCGCGCCCACGCCCGCTTCGTCCGGCGGTACGTCGTCCTCGCCCGGGGGCGGCTCGATCGGCACCCAGATCGACGGCCTGGCGGCCACCGCGCCCACACAGTCCAACGCGGCACCGACACCGACGACGGCCGACTCGTCCCCGACCGGCACCGGCGGCCGCCCGGACGGCGGCTCGGCGATGCCGACGTCGCCCACGGCGCCGTCCGCCGGGGGTGCGACTCCGGGCACGCACCAAGCGCCGGGCGGGTCGGGTGGGACGCCGTCGGCCACGAGCCCGACGGCCAACTCGGGCCCGGCGCGGAATCCCGCCTCCGGGACACCGACCACGCCCTCCACAGCGGGGACCGGCCCCGCGTCCACGCCGAGCCCCACGTCGCCGACGACGCCTCGGAGTACGCCGGCGCCGACACCGGACGGCCGAATACCCGGTACGGCGGACGGGCGTACGTCCAGCACGCCCGACGGGCGAATACCGACTCAGCGCACTCCTGGGAGCACGACGCCGGGCGACGGGACTACGCCCCGCAACTCCCCCGGGACCACAACCCCGGGAGACCGCTCCACACCCGGCAACGCCGCCGGCACGACGCCGGGCGACCGCACCACACCCCGCAACACCCCTGGCACGACGCCGGGCGACCGCACGACGCCCCGCAACACCACGGACCCGAGCACGGGCGCCCGTACCACCACCCCGGGCCAGAACCCGAGCACGACCAGCCCGAACCAGAACCCAGCCCCGTCGACTCCCACCAGGACCGCATCGCCGTCCGCCGCCACCGCCACCCCCACGTCGACGCCCTCCCCCTCGACCGGTACCGGCCCCGGGCGCCCCTCGACACCGAGCAGCGGCACCCCGAACTCCTCGCCCCAGCCCGGTCCGACGAACAGCCCCTCCCCTGCCCCTCACGGGACGCCCGGCACGGCCGGCGCGACCGGCACTCCGAACCAGCCGAGCGCCGCCGGTTCCACCCCCACCAGGCCGCCCCACCAGCCGCCGGGCAGCACGCCGAACAACCCCAACCAGCCGGGCGCGCAGCCCACCACCCAGCACCCCCCGGCGAACACCCCGAACCAACAACAGCAGCAACAACCCCAGGTCACCCCGGTCCCGATCCACCACGTGACCGTGACGCCGCACAACCAGGCCCAGCAGTCCACCCCACAGCCCCCGGACTCCGCCCCCAACAACCCCAACCAGCAGAATTCCTCGGACGGCCCGAAGCCGAAGGAGCCCCCGACCCCGGCGTCGGAGACCCGCAACACCAACCCCCCGGGCGGCGTCATCGACCCCACCCGGGACGAGCAGGACGCCCTCGAGAACTCGGTCCCCCGGGACGAGAACGGCGACCCGACCCGACCTCCGAACCCGGCCGACGGCCGCTGGGTCGAGCGCATCAACGGCGAAGGCCGCGACGCTCCCGGCCGCAACAACAACTGCGTCGACGTTGCCCTGTCCACGGTGGACACCTACGCGGGCAACCCCACCGCCGCCGCCAGCCGCACCCCCGACCTGGACGCCGACGGCAACCCCTCGGACCGCGGCGAGAAGGGCGGCCGCGACCGCATCGAGAACACACTGGGCGCCCGCTTCAGCGACATGGGCAACGGGCGCGACGCCTTCGACCGCCTGGAGAACACCCTCCGCGACAGCGGCCACGGCTCGCAGGCCGTGATCATCACGCAGGACGCCAACGGGCGGGCGCACGCGTGGAACGCCGTCAACCACAACGGCAAGATCACGTACATCGACGCCCAGACCGGGCAGCAGAGTTCGAAGCCGCTGCACAGCGGGGACAACGGGGTCTTCGCGATTCCGCTGGACTCGAACCGGCAGCCGGTGACACCCGACCAGCGCGCCGACGACGGTACGCAACCGCAGCGGGAGGCCTCCGCGACTCCAACGGGCGCCGACCGCAGGGCGCCCGACGAACCCGCCGGAACCGACCCCGATGAGACGAAGGACTCCTGGGACGATGAGGGTGACGCCAACACGGGGGCCGTCCCCGAGCGGCTGGGCTCCACACCGTTCGATGAAGACCAGAAATCGGATCAGCTGCACTACGGCGTCGCCGGCGACCAGGCACAGAGGGACTTCCGGGACCACCGGGACATCCGGCAGATCGACCTGGATCCGGTCTACGACACCCTGCGGGACTTCGCGAACAACGACAATGCAGGGTTGCGTGACCTGCTCGACGGGAGCAGAAACAGTACGACCTGGAGCCGCGACGACCTCGCCAACCGCATCCCGGGCTTCAACGATCTGAGCCGAGGCCAGCAGGCCGCGGCAGTGGGTGTTCTGGCCCGTCTGAGCAACGACTTCCACATGAACCAGGGCGTGGGCGCCAGTCCGTACCGTCGCGAGGGCGACCAGTCCGCTTACCGCTGGTCGGAGTCGGAGGACGCCACAGAGGCACGAGAGGCGCACCGGAAGCGCGACATAACTCGGCAGACGAACTTCCCGGGCAACGACAACGAGAAATACCGGGACTCAAGGGCCGCCGTCGCGGCCGCGAACGGAAAGCCCTTCTCCGAGGTGCGCGGCTCCGACTCCCCGTCCGCCAACCCTGCACAGCGCACCCGCCATTACCTCGACGAGACCTACGGCCAAAGCGTGGCCGCTCAGATCGTAGACGCCTCCCAGGACATGAAGCCGAACTTCCTCGGTCGTAATTTCGCTGTCATGGAGGTGTACGACCCGGACACCAAACAGACCCACTACGTGGCCGACAGCTCGTTCAACTACGTGGGACCACGACCCGACCACTCCGAACCGCACTTGGGCGGATGGATCGAACGCCTCAACGAAGACCGGGCGGCCAAGGGACAGAATCCGCTCGTCCCCGCCCACCTGTACACGGAGCGGGAGCCGTGTGGTCACCCTTCCGAGTCGAAAGGGCACGCGGACTGCGGAGGCTATATCCGTGCCTACTTGCCGGAGGAGATGGGGACGACCTACGCCACGGCTTATCGAAAAGGCGAACAGGTCGAACCGTTCAGCGATGAACGCGAGGGCGTAAACAATGCGGCGCAGGCCATGGAAGTCGATTTCCAGGATCACTTGAACAAGGTCGCCGATATTCTCAAGGCTTACGCCTTGCCGACGCCAACAAGCCCTGCATAGCGAAGACCCGACGGTAGGAAAGACCTGACGCATGAGTACCACCCCGAACCCGGATGAAGTCACGGCAGAACTCGCGCTGAACCGTGCGCTGCGGTGGATCGACCGGCCTCGCGACGCCAGTGCCTGGCTGTGGATCGGCGGGCGCGCGGGCTGCGGCAGGACGGCGCTGCTGCGCGAGGTCGTTGCCCGCCACCCGGGCGCGGTCCACGTCGACTGCGCCGGCAAGAGCGCGGAGGAGGTGGCCCGCGAGTTGGCGACGGCCCTTGGCATCCCCGCCCCGGACTCCTTCAAGGACAACTTCGGCACCGTGGCCCGCCGGATCAGCGACGACCCCGTGGTCGTGCTCGCGAACACGCAGTGGGCGGGCCGGCTGCGTACCTCGCGCGAACCGGAGCGTGTCCTCGATCGGGTGGCACGGGCGCTGATCACGTTCCACCCGCGCGGGCTGCGGATGCGCCTGCTGGTCGAGGTCGACGATGCCCCGGGCAGGGCCGACGAGTTGCGCGGGCGGCATCTGACCTTGCAGGGGGGCTTCGAGAGCATGCCCCCCTTCGCGGAGCCGGACGATGACGCGGCCCTGCCGTCTGCCCTTGACGCGCTGGCGTTGGCCGAGCACCGCTTCGTTCCCCTCCCCGTGTGGTCCCTGCTCTGCTCCGCCCTCGGCCGGGACTTCCCCGAGTCCCGGCTGGAGTCGCTGCTCGGCGACCCTGCGGCCAGGGACTGGATCCACCGGACGGACGACGGGACAGGCACTCCCCTCGTCTCCTTCACCCAGGAGGCAATGGCCCGGCATCTGCGGACGCGGATGCCCGCCGAGGAGGCCAGGTCCTGGCACGCCCGCGCGGTCACCGCACTGTCGGCCGCAGACGCCCCCGAGGCGACACGCTGGTACGCCGCCCGCGCCCTGGCCGGTCACGCAGCGGCAGCCGACCAGTTCGAGGCGTTCCTCAACCACACCGCGGCAGTCGCCGGAGTCAGCCACGAGACACTCTTCGAAGGATTCGAGGCCGCCTTCCATGCACGGCCCATCCCGCAGGGAAGTGCCGGGGCCCGCCTCCACTACATGGCGCGCCGTGGCGTTCAGCCCTCGTCCCAGGGTGAGTGGCTGGCGCTGCTGCACCTGACCCTGATGCAGGCCGGGCCGACGCAGGAAGCAGCCGCCGACCGGCTCCTGGCGGCGGCCGGCCCCGTCACCCTGCCCTGGCGGACCCTCTGGGCCGAAGGCGTCGGTGCCGGCGAATTCAACACAGACACGGTGGTCAGCCGCCCCATCGTCGAGACGCCCCGGATCGTGCACACCT
The DNA here is from genome assembly GCF_015160855.1 of Streptomyces ferrugineus. Classification (NCBI taxonomy): domain Bacteria; kingdom Bacillati; phylum Actinomycetota; class Actinomycetes; order Kitasatosporales; family Streptomycetaceae; genus Streptomyces; species Streptomyces ferrugineus. The sequence goes on from NZ_CP063373.1 coordinate 7,754,423, forward strand.
CGACCGGCAGCCTGGTCACACTCCGCACCCGGCGCGAACACATCGGCACCTGGGACCTGGTCACGGGCACACCCCGCACCGAGCCCGATGAGACCGCGGAAACCTCCGACACGACGCACGCGGATCAGGGGCCCAAGGGGTGGCGCCCCGGCGGAGCCGCCAGCGGCGAAGTGGATCTGCCCCGCATGCCCGAGTACATCCGTCGAGGCACGCGCTCGGGCCGTCACATCGCTCTGGCCACCACGGACGGAGTCTGCGTGGTCGAGATCAACCAGAACGCCGGACACGAAAACGCACCAGGCCTCCTCAAACGTCTGGTGGCCACCGACACGCAGCTCGCCCGGGCCGACCTGCCCGCCCAAACCCTGGCCCCCACGACCGACTGGCTGACGGACATCTTCGGATCCGCGGCGGTCAAACGGTTCCCGCAGGAGACCCTGCCGGACACTCTCACCGACAGCAACGCACGCGCCTTCCTCTCCGACGTCGGCTTCCCCTGCGTCACCGGCTTGCTCGAGCTCGACACCACCAGCCTCGAGCACACGGGCCTGCACCCCGTTACCGAGCCGTTCGGCAAACCGGACGAGACCGAGTCCACGTACTTCTCCCTCGGCACCTGGCAACGCGCACGACTCCTCCTCGACGGCCGCGACGGGCGCGTCCTGCAGGACGGCTGGTCGGGGATCGAGGACGAGCTGGCCGGAAGCAGTCTCGGTCAGTTCGTCGCGATGGTCCGCCTCTACTACTGGTGGCGCGCCTCCGACTGGTCGATCGAGGACACGGAGTCGGATCTACGTCACTGGCTGAACCTCGTCGACCCTCAGGCCTTCCAGACGCAGAGCTGGCAGCGGGTCTTCGAGGACTACAACTTCGACGACCGGGTCTGACGGACCGGTCCCGGCTACTCGGAGACGCGTTTCGTGCCAGGTCTGCCGGAGATCAGCAACGTCCTGCATCTCGCCAGCGGTCCCCCGGCGGCGACCGCTCACGGCCCGAGCCCGAGGTGGCCAGGCCCGCGTCGGAAACGGGACGGTGCCCCGGCTACGCCGTGCCGGGAGCGAGGGACCCGGCAGCGGCCCGTGCTTCGAGCTCGGTGCCTGGATGTGCTCCAGACTCCTGCTCGACAGCAGCACCGGTCGGCTCTTCAGGACACCACGGGTGGCTCGCACCCGACCCCGTCCGCAGGACACACTGCCCCTGCGTCGCCGACCACAGGACGCTCATCCTCGAGGGGCACGACTTCGAGGACAGCGCCTGGGACTTGGCCTTCTACGGGGCTTAACGGGTCTGACGCCTCATCGCACTGTGCGTCGGGCCGACACCTTTCACACAACCCCGCCATGGTGCGCTCGGTCCGGCTGAGGCGGGGTGCCGAAGCGACGTGACGGGCGGCGACCACGAGATCGGCTTCGCCGACGGTTCAGGGTGCTCGGTCCACTTCGGGGGGCACGGCTGGAGCCGTACGGCGTCGGCGTTTCCGGTCCGGTTGAGCCACGTCGACCCGATTCCCTACCCACAATGCGCGGGGAAGCATCCTCCACGCCCTTCACACCACCCGCTCCGCCCCCGACGGCCCGCTCCTGATCTCACTGATAACTTGCTGTTCTTACTTGTTCACTCCGTGGGAATCCGATGAGCCAGCCGCCGTTCCAACCGCCACCGCAGCCCCCGCAACCCCCACAGCCGCCGCAGGACCCCAGCAACCCGTACATGCAGCCAGCCCCACCACAGCAGGCACCGGGGTTCGGCCCGCCGCCGGTCCCCGGGCACCCTCCGCTGCAGGCGGGAGCGCCGCCGGTCCCCGGCCAGCCCATGTACCCCGGAATGCCCCCTGCCCCGGGCCAGCCGGTGCAACCGATGTACCCGATGCAGCCCGCCCCGCCCTTCCAGCCGCCCTACGGTCAGCGGCCGAACGCAAGCGGCCATCCGGTGGGCGCCGTGTTCCTCGGGCTCTGCGTGTCGGTCATCGTCTCGCTGCTCTACAGCGGTCTCGTCCTGGCCACGTACAAGGACCAGACGCTCACCCAGGCCCACACCATCTACCTGGTGCACGCCCTGCTCAACGGAGCGGTCGTCGGCTGTTTGGTCGGTCTGGTGGGCCACGGCAGCACCGGCGCCCACATCGGCGGAGCCGCCGTCGCCGCGGCCGGCGCCTTCTTCGGCTTCACCAACTCCATCCCGATGATCATCGCCGAGAGCCAATCGACCGCGGCCATCGGGGACATGATGGAGGCCGACCCCTTCATCCCGGCCAAGGCCTGGTGGAACAACGAGATCGACGGCGGGGTGGACTGGTTCTCCCCGCTCGGCCTCCTGCTCGCCGCGGCCGCCGCATGGGGGCTCGCGTACCTCATCGGGCGTCGGCGTCGTCAGGGCTGACATCTCATCGGGAGCCGGCGCCGTCGGGCGTGACCTCTCATCGGGAGCCGACCCGGGTCACCGCTTGGTGCCCGGGCGGCCCGGGGGCCCGAACGGCCCGGGCGGCAGATGAAGCCCGCCTTTGCTCCTACGCCCCCTCAAGCGACGCCAGCACGAACGCCAACGGCAATGTCGCGACGGCGAGCGCCAGCCCCGACGCCGCCATACCCGCGCGGATCTCGCTCTTCCCCCGGATCGCCAGGTAAGCGGCGATCACCGGCAGGACGCAGCACAGCAGCAGGCTGAAATACCAGCCCTCTTCCTTGATGAAGAAGACCATCGCGGCCAGGCAGACCGGCACCGAACCGACGCTCATGATGCGGCAACGCGAGAGGAAGAGTTCGAGGTCGTTGACCCCGCCGAAGAAACTCATGATGGCCTGCGCTCCTTGCGCCTATACCGCGGCATGGTCGTATCCACCGGTACCCACCTGCGGAAAACTGTCCGCCGCCGAGAAACCGTTGATGGCGGTCGACATGACCACCCCGAGCGCGCTCAGCGCCATCGCGAACTTGTCGAAGGCCTGGGCCGCCTCGGCCCACATCTGCATGAGCCGGATGGCCTGTGCCGCGGCCAGCGCGAACATGGCGACCGACGCGGCCTGCCCACCGACCGGGATCGCGTTGACGGCCTGTGCCGCGAGCAGGTTGACCAGCCAGATGACGAGCAGGTCACAGAACATCACCAGGAACGACTTGAGGAATTCCGCGAACTGGAACGCCATCTGAGCCGCCTGCGCATAACAGCTCTGCAGGGACTTGAACGTCTCCTTGATCTCTTCGAGTTTCTTGCTGAACTCGTCGAAATACACGGTCGCGGCGTTCGCGGCGTTACCGTCCCAGGTCAGACCGACGTTCTGGGTTCCCTTGCGCACATTGGCGGCCACCGCGTCGCAGAAGGACGCCAGATTTCCCCAGACGTCGGAGCAGTCGTTGTACTTGTTCCAGTCCCCGAAGACCCAGTTCGTCACTTCGGCGAAGGGGTCGAAGTCGAAGAGCAGCTTGGACGCCTCCACGGCCATCGCCGAGGGGCTGCCCAGGTCGAGCGCGCTGCCCAGGGTCTTCTGCACGGGGTTCATCTGGTACTCGTCCGCGTGACCCGACGCGTACTTGACGATGGGGTTGCTGGGGTCGCCGGGCGGCTTCAGCACGTCCACGGCGTCGCCGGCGTCGGAGAAGTCCTGCGGGTCGCCGCCGGAACCGCCGCCCGACACCTTGGAACCCGGATAGGTGGCGTCGAGCTTGGCCGCCTGGTCGGTGTCCGTCTCCCGGTAGTACTTGGCCGTGCCCGTCAGCTCCTTCTCGGACGCCTCCAGAAGGCTCTTGACCTTCCCCAGGGCCTTCTTGGCCTCGCTGACGTACTGATCGTGGTCACCCGCGACGAGGTCCCAGGCCGCTCCGCCCGCCGACTTGTCGATCTGGGTGTGGTTGCCCGCGTACGAGACCGCCTGCGCACTGCCGTCCGCGGCACGCCCCACGAGCTTCGAGAAGCCGTCGATCGCGCCGGGCTCTACCCGAAAGTTCACATCTCCCCCATCGCCTGCATCGCCTGCATCAGCTCCACGGTCGACAGTCGGTTTCGCCGGTGCGGTCGGTCGCTCTCCACGGCGTACGCCCGCACCCCCCGGACCCGCCGGACACGCCCGCTCAGTACAAGGACCAGCCACGCCCGTCGTGACGCGACTTCGTGCCCGACCGGTTCTCGGACTCCGCACGCCGCTCGTCCTCGAGCTGCCGCCGCTCCTCCTCGAGCCGGCGCTCGCCTTCCGCGGCGAGCGCCTCACGCTCGCTGTCGGACATGGCGGCCCACTTCTCGGCGAGCGGGGCCGACTGCTGGACGGCCTCCTCGGCGTACGCCGAGACATTGGCCGCCTCACGCAGCCCCATACGCCCGGAGAGGACCTCCTGGGCCATCTCCTTCAGCGCCGGACCGCCGAGCCCCGAGGCGAGATGCTCCAGCGACTGCCGCAGCATCTTGGCCTGGACGGCGTCCTGCTGGGTCATCTCCAGAAACTCGGAGTCGTCTACGCGCTTGTCGGATGGGTTTGCGGCGCTGTCCACGGGATTACCTCATCGGGAGGTTCGGCGGGTCTCATCCGGCGTGAACCTACCAACGCGGCTGCGAACGCTTCAACACACGCTCCGCGCCGAAACCCGCGGCGACGCGCGGCGCCCCTGTAACTCGCGTCAACTCGACATCGGCCGCGGCGCATTGGCCTTTCGGAAGCCCCCGGAAGACGCTCTCTCCCCGGCCTGGCTGCGAACTCGCTCGATTGCGACGAAGTGATCGAATACGCCTTCTTCCTCATCAATCATCCCGCTTTGAGCGACGGACGAATGCGTGTGAATGTTCCGGGGGGAAATGCGCGTGGATCGACCAAGATCTCGAACTCGGGTTTGATCGAATACGGCGACGGTCGTTTCGTGGCGAGGTAATTGCCGCTGGAGCGGCGACGAAGATCAGCTCTGGCCCGAGCGGCTTCCCTTGCCCGAGCCGTACACCGGCGCGTCCCGCTCGGCGCGCTCGCGGTCCAGGTCCGCCTGCTGCCGGGCGTCCCACTCCGCGAACCGGGCCTTGGACTGCTGGCGTTCCGCGTACGTCTGGTCGTCGGCCGCCCGGCGGATTTCATGCATCCGCTGGTACACGGCCTCGGTGTAGCGCGGATCCTGGAAGGCGTCCTTGATGTCCACGCGCCCGCTCAGCACGGACCGCGCCATCTCGCGCAGATCCGGGCTGAGCGAGGTCGCGCCGGCGATGGTACGCAGGGAGCGGCGCAGCCGCAGAGCCTGTTCGGGATCCTGGGCGACCCCCATCAGTTCCTCGTCCTGGATTTCCCGGTCCGCGGTCATGGGTGTGGGTGGTCCTTCCTGTCAGAGGTGAGGGCAGGTGAGTACGGCAGGCAGCGGCGACGTCATCCGAATTCGCTGCGGGCCCAGTCGTCAGCCCCCTCGGAGGAGCCGGAGCGAGCCGCGGCCGGAGTGGCCGGGGCGCGGCCGGACGACGTCTGTGCGGTGTCCGCCGGGCCGGTCGAGCCGGAGCCCGGGCCGGATCCGGGCCCCGTCGAGGGGGCGGTGTCCGCACCCGCCGGGTCGGAGGCGGGCGCGTCGCCGGCGTCGGCACCACGCCCGGCCAGCGCGTCGACACCGTGCTGCGCGCGATCCCCTACGGCGCCCGTGACCGTCTCCTTCGCGTGGTCCACGTACGTGTTCGGATCCGCGTAGCCGGCGAGCGTCGACCCCTCGCCACCGGTGACCTCGTTCTTGAGGCCGCCCAGATACTCACCGGCCGCCGTCTTGGCCACGTCGGCCGTCTCGCCGAGGTTGATGCCGGAGCGTGCGTCGAAGTACGCCTCGATGCTCTGCTGGCCGACGTTCTGGGCCATGCCGACGGCGGCCTCGCGGGCCTTGTCCTTGGCGGCGTCGACGACCTTCTCCTGGACGAACTGCTTGACCTGGTCCTTGACGACCTTCTTGGCGAGCTTCTTCAGGGCGTCCATGGTGGCGTGCTCCATGGCCTTGGTGATCGCCTCCATGACCTCCTTCTTGAGGCGGTCCAGCAGCTCGCGGACGATCAGCCGTGTGGCCTGTGTCGCACCCAGTGCGCCGATCTCGGACAGACCGAAGGTGAAGGGCGCCGCGGCCTGCGCCGCGATGATCTCGATGGCCAGCGCGACGAGTTGGGCGATCACGGCCAGCTTCGCGGTGAGGACGGCGATGGCGGCCGCGTCGAAGGCGAAGGCGATCACTTCGCACGCGGTCTTCGCATCCGGGAGGTAGCTGTCCTCGCCGTTCGCGCCGGTGTAGGCGCCCCAGTCCTTGCTGAAGCCCTCGATGGCCTCACCGAAGTTGGACGCTACGACGGTCCGGGCGAAGCCCTCGCCCTGTGACTGGATCTTCTCCAGCTCGGCACCGAAGCCCCGCCAGGTCTCGGCGACCTTGTGCAGTGCCTCTTCGTCGGCCTCGGGCCAGTTGTAGCCGAGGAGGTCGAGCACCCAGACGAGTTCGCCGGGCAGTGTGAGCGACATGCCAGTAACCCCGAATTCGCTGGATCTACTTAGAGCTGACCGGCGATTCCGCCCAACAGGCCACTGTTCGACGCATCCGAGGCGTCGTAGTTGCGCGCGTTGTCCTGCAGGTTGTGCCCGATCTGTTGCAGCCGTTCGGCAAGGCTGTCCATCGACGTGAAGATCCCGTCACGAATCGGCGTGTAAATCTCCCCGAAGATCTCTCCGAAATCCGCGTCCGCCCAGGGCTCCCCGATCCCCTCAAGGTCGCTCTGAAGCTTCTTCGAGGCCCTCGCGAAATCACCCCCGAGGCTGTCGAACATCCGTCCCTGCTGACGGAGTACATCCGTGTCCACATCAAAGGTGCCGAACGTCATGGCTCTCCCCCGAACTGGCTTTACAGCACGTCATATTGCACGACCGGCCGATAGCTTAGACTCCTCGCGCACGACCTGGAAAACCCATTAGTCAAGAGATCGTCAAGTTATCCAAGGGACCACCAAGTGGTGACAGCACAGCCGCGTTACGCCAGCACAGGGAGCCTGTGGGTGGGCAGACTCATCGGATTGGGGCTGCTGCTCGCGGCCGCGGTCGTCGCCACCGTGACCATTCCAGAACTGCGCAGTGAACTCGCCGGTGACGGAACCACGGGAACCCTCACCGTTTCTTCATGCGAAACGCACACGAGGACCCACTACGGCAGTCATCGACGCTCCACCGAACTCCAGTTCAATTGCACCGGGAACTGGACCGCGCAAAACGGTGAGCCCACTTACCGAAACGTGGAAGTGAACACTTCATCGCGTTTCGATTCCGGGACGAAAATCCCCGTCGTACAGGTGGCCGACACATTCGAGCAACCGCAGGACCGGGACCCCGGAGACGACGCCGCGATTCTCGCCCTCTGCCTCTCCATGCTGGCAGCCGGCGTCTACTGCCTACTCACCGGTTTCGGCGCCCGCAACGGCCCCGGCTTCGCGGCTTCCTGGAATTCCCTGCCAGCCCCGGCCGTGACCGGTCCCCTGGTCGGCGGCCTCTTCACCCTGGGCGTCCTGGCGGCGCTCGTCTGCGCACTCGCTCTGTGACGCCCGTATCCGCTCTCTGAGGAGTCACCCCCCAATGGCACAAGTACACGGGTCTCCCGGGTCCCCCGGGTCCCCCGCGACCAACACCGCCGCACCAGGAGGGCCCGCGGGCCTCGGCCGCCTCATCGGAGTCGGCCTGCTCCTGGCCGGCGTGGTCCTCCTGGCCCTGGGCGCCTACTTCGGCCCCTACTCCTACGCCACCGCCACACCGGGCAAACTCACCGTCGAGACCTGCACCGTCGACTACAAGTACCGCTCGAGCACATCGAGCAGCTCACGGAAGCGCACCAAGACCAAGTGGTGCTACGGCACCTTCACCGCGACCGACGGCTCGGTCAAGAACCTCAACGCCGAGCTCAAGAGCGACGCCCTGCACCAGCGCGGGGACGTGATGGAGGCTCTCAAGACCGGGGACACGTCGTACCAGCAGGACCATGGGTGGGTCGGTGCGATCGCGGTCGGCTGTGTGTGGTGGTTCGGCGCCCTGGTCCCCCTTGCCCTCGGTCTCCTGTGCGCCACCACTGGCTTCGCCTTCGGGGGCGCTTCCGACTTTCAGCGCTCAAGGCAGGCTGCGGGGCAGGGCTTGATCAAGACGGTCTACGCACTCGTCGCTGTGGGTGTGATCGGCTTTGGGATCAGCATGTTGGTGATGTTCTTCGTGTGACGGAAGTAAGGACGCGCACCGAGCTTCCGCCGCATGTTTGACTCCTCCACTCGGCTAAAGCGTGTTGCAGAACGCTGTGATCAGGGCATTTCCCTTGCATGGGTGGGGTGTTGAGGGCTGAGCCGGTCTGGGTGGAGACGTTCACCGGTCTGCGGGCTGAGCAGTTCGGGCGGCTGCTAAGGGCGGTTCGGGAACGTGGTGGTGAGGGGTGCGGGTGGGGTCGTCCGTGGCGGCTTCCGCTGGCCGAGCGGGTGCTGCTGGTGGCTGTCTACTACCGCACGAACCTCACGATGCGGCAGCTCGCCCCGCTGTTCGGCATCTCCCCGGCGACCGTGTGCCGGGTGATCCAGCGGCTGGGGCCGCTGCTCGCGCTCGAGCCGGTACGTGCCCCGCAGGAGGCAGTCGAGCGGTTGTGGATCGTGGACGGCACCCTCATCCCGGTCCGTGACCGAGGTGTGGGTGCCTCCTCGCGTAACTACCGTTTCTCAGCAAACGTGCAGGTCATCGTGGACGCAGACACCCGGCTCGTGGTGGCCGCGGCCCGTCCGCTGCCGGGCACCACCGCGGACGCGCACGCCTGGCGGCGCTCCGGACTGGCCGAGCACTGCGAAGGCGTGACGGTGCTCGGCGACGGCGCTTATCTCAACACCGGCCTGATCGTCCCGCACCGCAAACGCCCCGGACGGCCGCTACTCAAGGGCGAAGAGGAGGACAACGCGGAGCACCGCAAGGTCCGCGCCCGTGTGGAGCATGTGATCGGACGGATGAAGAATTACAAGATCCTGCGTGACTGCCGGCAGCGCGGCGACGGCCTCCATCACGCCGTTCAGGCCGTCGCCCGCATGCACAACCTCGCCCTCACCGCGTGACCAGACGCGACAAACGCCCAGTTCAGCCTGCCTGATCACAGCGTTCTGCAACACGCTTTAGGTTCTGTCTCTTTGGTCAGCGTCGGGTCCAGATGAGGATGCCCGCGAGGTGGAGTGCGGCCTGGTAGGCGATCGCGAGTTTGTCGGTTCGTGTGGCCAGGCCGCGCCACTGCTTGAGGCGGTTGATGCACCGCTCGACGGTGTTCCGCTGCTTGTACGCCTCGCTGTCGAAGCCGGGCGGGCGGCCACCGAGTCGGCCTCGCCGCAGGCGGTGGCCAACTTGGTCGGACGGCTGCGGGATGACCGCACGGATGCCCCGGCGCCGCAGGTGGCTGCGGATGGCACGTGAGGAATACGCGCGGTCGGCAAGAACGGCCAGGGGCCGGGTCCGGGGCCTGCCCGGGCCAGTGCGGGGCACGCGGATGCGGGACATCACCGTCTCGAAGGCGGGTGCATCACCTGCCTGGCCTGCGGTGACGGTGAAGGCGAGGGGCCGGGCGTGGCCGTCTGCGGCCAGGTGAACCTTGGTGCTCAGCCCGCCGCGGGAACGTCCGAGCGCGTGATCGGCGGGCTCGCCGCAGTGAGCCGCCCCTTTTTGAGTGCTCCGGCAGCATGCTGGTGGGCCCGGACGACCGTGGAGTCCACCGACACCGTCCAGTCGATGTCGTCGTCGGCGTCCGCCGCCGCCAGGACGGCAGCAAGGATCATTTCCCAGGTGCCGTCGACGGCCCATCTGATCAGCCTCTTGTGAGCGGTTTGGAATGAGCCGAGCTCGTCGGGCAGGTCCCGCCAGGGCGAGTTGGTGCGGTACTTCCACGCGATGGCCTCGAGCGTTCGGCGGTGGTTGGCCCATCGCCGTCCGCGGACCGGATCGGCAGGCATCAGCGGCTCGATCCGGTCCCACATCGCATCAGTGATCACTAACCGGACGGACACATCCGATCAACCGACCAACCCGTCAAAGAGACACGCGCTAGGCGGCGGCACAGACCGTGGTGGTCTGTGCCGCCGCCGAGTTGCTGCCTAGAGGTTGTCCCGTATGAGGCGTGAGTTATCCGGTGAGGGCCAGGTTGTGGAGCCGGGCGATGCCCAGCATGGCCTGATGAACACCGTTGCCCTTGAGCCGGCAGTCCCGCAGGATCTTCCAGTTCTTCAACCGCGCCAGGGCGTGTTCCACCCGGGCTCGCGCCCTGCGGTGGACGGCATTCTCCGCTTCCTGGTGTGGGCTGAGGCGTGTCTGACCTCGTCGTTTGCGGTGCGGGACGAGCAGGCCGGTGCCTTGGTACCCGCCGTCGGCGATGGTCGGTGCGCCGCGGCAGGCCCGGTCGACGCCGGACTCGGTGAATGCCCGGCAGTCGTTGCGGCTGCCGGGCAGCGGAAGGCCGATCGCCACGACCAGACGGCTGTTGGCGTCGATAACGACCTGCAGGTTCGTCGAGTAGCGGTAGTTCTTGCTGGAGGCGGCGATGCTGCGGTCGCGGGTGGGCACGAGGGTGCCGTCGACGATGTAGACGGTGTCTTTGCGCGGCCGACGGGCCGGCGAGATGGCCAGCAGGGGCGCCAGGTGATCGAGGATGCGGTCGGCCGCAGACTTCGAGACCCCGAACAGCGGCGCCACTTGCCGCAATGTGAGGTTCGTGCGCCAGTACGTCGCCACCAGCAACACGCGGTTCTCCAGCGGCAGCCGCCAGGGACGGCCGCGCTGAACATCACCACCGCGACGCCGCACCAGAGCCACCAGCCTGGTGAACTGCGACTCGGTCAGTCCGGAGAACGGCTCAATCCACTTCGGATCATCCGCTGAGATCACCCCACCCATGCTCAGCCAACGCACCAACTGCCCCACCAGTTACGGGACAACCTCTAGGAGGCGGTCGTGGGCAACGCCACGAGAGCGTAGGAGTCGCTGCCGAGGCTGGCACCGACCGAGGTGACGTAGAGCACGTCGTTGTTCCAGAAGGGCCACGCTCCGGCGCCCATGTTCCGATGCACCTCTTCGGGGTACTCGGCGACGGTCGTCATCGCGCCGTCCTCCGCGTTGAACTCCACCAGCTTCGGCTTCTCCGGGCCATCGGTGACGTACGCCAGCAGACGCTCGTCACCCGTGTCCCTCAGCGGAATGTAGTTGAGGGTGCTCGAAGCCGGTGCTTTCCACAGCTCCTTGCCGCTGTCGAGGTCGAAGGCAACCAGCGTCTTCGACTCCCCGTCGGCACTGTCCTTCTCCCCCATGCCCATGAGGAGGATGTTGCCGACGCCCGCGACCTGGCGCATCGGGCTTCCGTCCTCCTCCGGCAGGAGGTAGTACTTCTCCGCCATGTCCGGGAACTCACCGCGGCGTTCACCGGTCGTCTCGTCGAGGGCGAACACGCCCTTCGCCTCACCGCTGAGGACGAGCGGTGAAGTGGAAAGAGCGATCTCGGCTTCATTCTCGCCGAATCGTTTTGTCCACTCGGCCTTGCCGGTGGCCGGGTCGACGAGCGATGCCTCAGTCCAGCGCTTCCCCTCGAACTCGTCTCCCTCGAGGCACCACGTCGTGCGAATCAGATTCTTGCCGCCGGTGTACGTGCCGCTCGCACAAGCACTCGGCACGACCTTCTTCACATCCCAGGCCGTGCTGCCGTCGGCCGCCTTCAGCGCCACCTGCTCCCGATCGGTGGTGATCACAACGGTCTCTCCGGCGCGAGCCACCGCCAGTTCCGAACCGGTCTTGAACTCGTCCTTGACCTTGAAGCCCCGGTGCCACAGCTCCTTGCCGGAGTTGAGGTCGTACGCCACGACGTGGTCGCACTGGCCGTGGGCTCCCCCCATGCCTGAGGCGCCGTAAGCGACGACACCGATTCCGCCGTCGGAGACGGACGGTGCCACGCAGGCCTGATTGCCGGCGCCGGGAAGGGGCGTGGCCCACAACTTCTCGCCGGTGTCACGGGCGTAGGCCTTCACACCACCCGACAAGGTCTGAACCACGGCCTTGTCCGTGAACCAGGTGCCGTCCACCTCCTGCTCGCCGAGGCCCCATTCCGACTTCGACGGAACGCTCCACAACGGCTTGGTACCCGAGGCCGCCACCAGGTACCAGGCGGCCCCTCCGGCACCGGCGAGCACGACCAGCGCGACGACGAGCAGCACGATCAGCCCGGTCCTCCCCTTCCGCGGCGGCATGGGCGGGACGGGGGCACCAGGAAAGTGCGGTGGTTGTCCTGGGTGGTGGCCTGGGCCGTAACCGGGCTGGGGAGCCGTCGGATACTGCGGGGGTGCAGGCTGCTGGGGATAGCCGTAGCCGGGCTGCGGCTGCTGCGGATGGCTGTACACCTGCGGCTGTGGCGGCAGGGGGCTCTGCTGAGGTGGCACGGGAGGCTGTTGTGGCGGCGGAGGCTGCTGTCCATAGGGGTCCATACCCGGCACAGGTCCGTTGGCGCTCATCGGGTGTTGCTCCTGACGTACTGGGCCCACGCGGCCTCGAAGGCGTCCTCGTTCATGCCGACCGCCTTCTGCAGCTGCTGATCGAGATTCGTGGGCTGCCGATAGTGATCCACGGCGAACTGGAAGAACGCCCGCTCGCCACCCTTCTCCGCGATGTAGCGCATGGCCAGATAGCTCAGGGCGTAGTTCGTTCCGACCGAGTCGTACTTCGCTTCGAAGTCCTGGCCCGGCAGTTGGCCGTCGAAGTCCTGGCCCGCGAGATCGCCGCGCACCCGCGCCTCGCCCTGAGTACGGTCGAATCGGTGGGACACATACTCCGCGAAGCCCTCGACAACCCAGGCCCGAATGCTGGTCTCCTCGTCGTTTCCGTACGCGCCGGGGTCCTGCGGCTGAATCAGCGCGTGCGCGATCTCGTGCCGGGAGATGTCCCCGACGCCCGCCCGCCAGGCGGACGTGGTGAACCGGCTCGTCGAGGTGTCCATCTTGATGCGCGCCCCGCCGTATTCGAGCTGGTCCTCGTCTCCGCTGTATCCGGCGTTGAAGGCAGGCATGGCCACGCTTTCGCCGGCGTCCCACCCCAGGTCGCTGCCATCGTTGTTGTAAAGCTTCGTGTAGATCTTTCGGTCCGGCTCAAGGACCACGAGGAAGCTTTCAGGGGTGTTGGAGACCGAAGAGGTATTCGCTCCCCACAGCTCGAGATCCTTCTTCGCACTGTCCTCGACGATGGGCGCGAAGCGTTCCGCGTCAGCCGCGTTCTTCCTTGCCGAGATCGTGATGGTGTGCGCCTGACGCTTGACGTACATGTCGTCGTAGAGGTCCCAAGGGGCGGGATAGTAAACGGCGTTGGCCAAGGCAGCCGCGCCCGGAGATCCCCCCACCTCGCTGATGCGCGGCTCGGCCGACTGGGCCTCCTTCTCGACCGTCCACCGATACCACTCGGAGACCGGTCGGACGTCAACGCCCTTGATCTGATGGACGAATGCCACATCCAGCGTGAGCTTCACATCGGAGCCGTACTCGTCCGACCCGTCACCCGTCTGCTTGAGCACCATGTACTTGCTCTCGGCGAAGGGGAGCTTCCGCAGATTCTTGAAAATCTTGCGCTGCTCGTCCTTCGCCGAGCCCACGAAGGGCTCCAGAAACTCGTCCTCGTCGCCACTCTTCAGCGCACTCGTACGACCGTTGAGCAAGGTGCTGATCTCGTCCGAGCTGAGGATCTGCTGTTCCTCGTCGCCACCGCCCTGCGCACCGGGCAGGGATCCCCCGCCGACAGCGATGTAGAGACCGAAGCCGCCAACCGCGAAGACGGCCACCACAGCCAGCACCAGCAGACCGATGACGGCCCGCTTCAGTCCCTTGCCCTCGCCGGAGTTGCCGGGCGGAGGCGGGGGTGGAGGTGGCGCGTACCACCCTTGCTGCTGGGCCGGTGCCCCGTAGGGACCGGCACTGCCCGGCCCTCCTGGTGGCGTCGAATAGGACATGACAACCTCTCACGCGGACATTTCCGATGGGGACACGATGCAAGCCGACCGCACGCGGCAGAGGCCTGGGTGACTCACCCAGGCCTCGATGGGCAATGCATGCCGATCCTTTGAGCGGCACTCACACCGCCCGACTCACCCTCCCCTTAAGTCACGCAACACCTTATGACCTTGGCCAAGGCGACCGGATCGGCCCTCATGAGACTTTCGTGTAGAAAGTATGATCAAGACCTGGAGAGGGGCGCGGCCTAGGGAGCGGCGAGGCCCCTCCCTGGGGCGCGCGCTACGAAACGCCGAAGCCTTGTCTCGCAACCCTCCCTGCCTACTTCAAGATCGTTCGGGCCCGCAGCGCGTCGGCGCCTCGGCCAGCCCGGGTCGGCAAGGCGGTACCAGAAGGCTCTGCCCACCCCTCCGGACCTGCTGATTGTCCTGTACATCTCCATGCGGCCCATCGCCGTACTCCACGGGGGAAGTACTTGCGGACGGCCAGGGGAGCAACATGAGCGAACCCATCGATCCGAGGGCGGCGTACGCGATGACCGCGGAGCCCTCGCCGAGCCCCACTCCCGGCCCCACCCCGAGCCCGTCGCCGTCCGGACCGGGGTCGGACGACAGAGGGCCGAGTCCGAACCGTCACCCTCGCCGAACCCCAGCCCGACCCCGCCGGCGCCGTGGGGTACCGATCCGGACCTCGGCGTCACCTCATCATTCCTCCGCAAACGAGCCGAAGAGTGCGAGACCGCGTCCGAGATCATCCGCAAGACACGGGGCGTGGCGGAAGACGCGAACAGCGACCTGGCCCGCGCGGCTGACGGCTGGAATTTCGTCAGCAGCCTCGACGAGCTCCAGGGCCGCTGGGAGGCGCTGAACCAGTTGGTCGTGCAGCGGCTCGACCAGGCAGCGGCCAACTTCCGCCTCAGCACGGACGCCTATGACGCGAACGAGACACGCGCCGCCTCACAGTTCTCCTGAGGATCGCTGACCGCCATCGAAAACACGGGGACAGAAATGCCCGGCTTCTACGCACTGCTGCAACTCGACGTCGCAGGACTGGAGGCGTTCGCCGACGAGTGGGTGACGGTCGACCGGAAGCTGAAGGAGGCGCGGACAACGTTCCACGATGACGTGGTGAAACCCCTCCACGAAGATCACTGGCGAGGCGAGGGCGGCCGCGCCGCGCAGGACTACTGCGACCGTATCCAGATGGATATCGACGCGCTGGACAAAGAGGTCAGGGCAGTGCGGAAGTTCCTGGACGCGGAAGCCGACGGCGCCACCGGTCGCGGCGGCGTGAAAGGTCTCGCAGGATTGCAACTGCGGGCCGAGAACCTCCAGCGGGAGGCGATGACCGAAGGGATGAACATCACCGACTCCGGCACGGTCGAGTGGGAGGTCATGTACGACCCGAACGACCCGGAGGCTCCGAAGATGCTCGACGAGCGCAGGAAGACCGCTGACTCGCTGGAAACGCTGGTGCGAAGGCTGCTCGACGACGCCGCCGAGGACGACGACTGGCTGGCTAACGAGTTGGTGCGTGATAGCGGGTGGGTCGTGTTTGGCCTGGTCGTGGCCTGCTCTCAGGCGGTGATGGCGCGGTCGGAGACGAGGCTGGCGATGGCGCGGTAGGTGTCGGGCAGGCGGTCGCGGCGGTGGGTCCAGCGCGTCAGTTGCTTCCAGCGTTTGTGGTCGGCGAGGGCGTGTTCGACGGTGATGCGGTCGGAGGAGTGTTCGTGGCGGTCGCGTTCCCACTGCTGGACTCTGCCGGGCAGTGCTCCGGGCCGGGGTTTTCTGGGTGGTGTGATCGCTTGCCCGCGGTGGTCGCGGCTCAGGCCGAGGTAGCCGTCGTCCAGGAGGACGTCGACGTCGGGGAAGTGCTGGAAGCAGACGGCGATGCCCTCGTTGCGGGCGGCCGTGGCATCGTGCATACGACCAGGCCGCAGGGTGTCGGTCCATAACGTGCGGCCCCGCCAGTCAGCGGTGACGGTGGCCTTCATGGTGTTCTGTTTCTTCTTCCCGGAAACGAATGCGCGCCGTCCGCCGCGGCCGGCCGGTGGTCGGCGGACCTGGATCTCGGTGGCATCCAGCCGCAGCTCGATGCCTTCGGTCTGGGCATAGGCGAACACGTCGGCCATAGTCCGTAATCGCAGGCCGGGGCGGTCGGGGACCGCGCATCCCCGCTCGGCCAGGAGCGTACGGATCTCTGCGATCGCCCGGGTGATGGTGGAGCGGTCGACCTCGAACAGCAGCCCCAGTACCGAGTGCGGCAGGTCATGCCGCAGATGGATCAGCGTGACCACCAGCCGGTCGACGAAGACCAGCTGATGGCGGGCGCCGGCTCCCGCAGCCAGCTTCCTGGCCCCACCGCGTGCCGCATGGCGACGACCCTCGACCCCGGCCTGCCACGGCACCGCCAACTCCTCGACCAAGCACGCGAGATGACGCCGAGAGATCCCCGTGAACAGCCGATGCGCCAGCACCGCGCGATTGACCATGATCGCCACAGACGGATCATGCCACTGGCCAGGCACGACACCTCACCCGCTATCACGCACCAACTCGTAAGAGCCTCAAGGTGATCTTCGGAACGGTCGGCAACTTCGAGTCGGAGAACCGCAAGTTCGGCATCGTTGAGCCCACCGCCAAGGACCGGCAGGTCCACAACCAGCTCAACAATGTCGCCGCCTACTTCGCCGTCATGAAGGGCTGGCCCACAGCCGCCGGCTTGGTCCAGCACTATCTGGACGGGAGCCGAAAGCCCGTCGAGGTCGAGCCGCAGCAGATGATGAACGATATTCCCGCCTTCCGGAAGGACGTCGACGGAACGCTGGGGAACGACGTCCGCAAACGCGGGGACGGGCCTTTCACCACCGAGTGGTCCTCCACCGCCCCGAATCCCGCGGACGGCGATCGCAGTATGGAGTGGTACTACGCGCTCAATCACTTCCAGTACCGTCTCGTCGGAGAGAAGGAGGGCGACGAGATCAGGTACCACCTCGAGGTCAAGAAGCGTTACGACTGGGGCACCCCCAGCGAGCACCGCGCCACGGTGTCCGGTGGTGGGCCGGGGCCGATGGGCATGGACCTGGAACAGGCCGACATCGCCCACCTCCACACCTCCGGTATGGCCCAGGACTTCGACGTATCCGGTTCGTCCGACGAGATGACGGCTCGCTTGTGAAGGGCCGGCACACACCCGCCGGACTGCCTCGGTCGGAGTCGTCCAGCACCCGCCAGTCGCTCCCGGACGACGGACGAAACGGAGGCGTGCCGGTGTCCGTACCTGGTGCCCGCGAGGACGACCCTGGTCACGGTGGCCTTCTGAAGAAGCTGGCCTTGTGGGCCGGACTCGCCCTCTGTATCGCCTTCATCGCCTGGGTGGCATGGGGGTTCCTCCAGTTCGACCACGACATCGACCATCCTCGTGAGGGCGGGTTCTCCGGCTGGCAGTGCGACGCCGGTCGCGATTGCGGTTCCTGACGATGCACCGATCCTGGCCCGGTTCCGGCTCTGCGCTCGCCCAGGCCGGGCGAGGTGACGGCGTGCCATGACGCCGATGCCCGCTTTCTCTGCGCGATGACGGCTGCCGGACACAGCTCCTTGCGGCGATAGCGGAGTGGGCCGGTTTGAACGACCTTCAGTGGGCCAGAGTGTGCGGGGCGGGTTGCGAGGTGCCCCCTTCCTGGCTCAGGGCGGGGCGTCGCACGGGGTCATTCTCCCCGGTCATCCGCTGCTGCTGGAAGCCGCGGCGCCCGCTACCCGCCGCTCCTGGCGGCGGACGGAGGGGCGCCATCTCGCGTCGGCCAGGCGGTTGCCGATGATGGTGCAGAGGACTGTCACGACCATGGCCATCTGGACCAGCTCCTGGCCGCCCCCGCCGACCGGGAGCGCCGCCGCGGCCACCGTCGCGAGGACCGCGAGGCCCAGCCACACCACCGCGCTGACACGGGTCCGAGGCGGTCGGAGCACGCCCGTGCCGAACTGTCGTACTTCCGGGGCGGATTCGAGGTTCATCGAGCTGAGGCGGCGGCCCTGTGCGACGGGCCATTCGGGTGTGCGGGGCATCCAGCCGGACACATGGCGGACCTCGTCCCCGCTGCCGACCACCAGCACGGCGGGCAGCATCTCGCCCCGTCGGCCGGGCCGGCCGGGTGGCGGGTTGTCGCCGGCCCGCTCCCAGTACAGCCAGGCGGTGCGGTCCCACAGCGTGTCGGCGAGCTGCTCGACGTCGACGGACCGGCCGATGTGCAGCTGCCGCTCGCCGTCCTCGGCCGTGAGGCGCAGGCCGACCCCGACCGCCCGGCTACCCCCGGGCGCGGTGCCGGCCACGGTCACGGCGAGCGCCTGCGCGTTGCCGGTGCGCAGTGCCTCGGTGACCGCCGAAGCGCTGTCGTCCAGCGGCTTGAAACGCCGGCGCAGCAGCAGGGCGAGCCCGCCGGCGGCGGCCGCCGAAGAGAGGCCGAGTGTCGTCCACGAAGGGCGGGCGCTGCCGTCCTGCAACGCCGCCAGCTCTTCTCGGGTCTCCGCGAACTGGGCGTCCTTGCCGGTCCTGTCAGGGTTGTAGAGAGCCCATAGGCGGTCGCGGGGCCCTACCGAGCCGGACGTCTTGATGGTGCCTCGCAGGCTCGCACGCTGCTGGCTGGAACCGTCACCGCCGTCGCCGTTCACCGTGACGGCCAGCTTCGAGGTGTAGGTCATCCCGCCGCCCTTCACGGGACGTGCGCTCTGCGACAGCACCTTGTCGACCGTCACCGCGGAGATACGCGCCGACCCGGCCCTGGCATCGGCCAGTTGAGGCGTGACATGAGAGGCCGAGCCGAACAGCAGGAGGGCAACGGACAGCAGGACGAGCAGAACGCCGAGGCGCTGCCGCTCCTTGCGTTCAGGCAGTTGGCCACCGACCAGCCGGAACCCGGTCGGCGAGGACAGCGCCGCCACCCGAGGCACCTCCGCCACCCGTTCCCGCAGCCTGCCCGCCCAGGAGACGAGCACCCCGAGCAGGGCCACGCCGATGCAGGCCAGGACGTCCCAACGCGGCGCGGGTTCGACGTAGCGCAGCAGCAGACAGACCGCTACGCCCACGACGCCGCCCCACTTGAGGACAGCACCAGCGTCAGACAGCCTGGTGGTCATACGCCGCACCGGGCCTCGGGAACTTCTGTACCGCATCGAGATTTCCGTTCATGGCGGCGCCCGCGAGACCGAAGGCCACGTTGACCGCCGCGTACAGGGCCGACAGCGCGTCGATGATCTTCGACCACTCGCCGATCATCTTCGCCGCCGTGCGGGCGATCAGTGCGGCCATTCCGCCCGTGAGGACCAGGCCGACACCGGTGGTCGCAGCTCCGGTGGCGACCGCGATCTCGACGGCGATCGAAATGCCCATGTCGCAGATGAGGATCAGCCCGGCTTTGAGTCCGTCGGCGAACTGCTGGATCTGGCTCGCGACTTCCTCATAGGCCGACTTGAGGGTGTCGTAGCAGTCGTCGGTTTCGTCCAACTTCGTGGCGAGTCCGTCGAAGTAGTCGTAACGCGTGTTGGACGCGTTGCCCACCCAGGTGTCGCTGAGCAGGTTGTTGCCCTTCCGCACATTGCTGCCGACGCCGTAGAAGAAGGAGCCCAGCGAGTCCCAGGCGCCCGCGCAGTCGCCGAAGCTCTCCCAGTCTCCGGCGAGCATCTTCGCGGCCTCGCCGAATATGTCGAAGTTGAAGACGAACTTGAGGGCCTCGTTGACAAGGGTGGTCGGGCTCAGCAGGTCGAGCCCAATGCCGAGCACCCCGAGGGGCACGTTCTTGCCCTCGCCGGTGACGGAGTCCACTCGGTCCCAGACCAGCCCGTCCATCCGGTCGCTGGCCCCCTGCTGCACCTGCTCCCAGACACTGAGCTTGGGCTCGGAGAACGAGGCGGTCGGCTCACTCGCGTCGGAGAAGCCACCGCTCTCCGACGGGGTGCCGGCCGGTCGCCCAGAGCCTGCCGGATAGGTGCCGTCGACCTTGACTGCCTCGGTCTCGTCGGTCTGCGTGTAATACGTGGCCGTGCGGGCCAGTTCCTTCTGGCAGGCGTCGAGCGTCTGCGAGAAGCCCTCAATGGACGCCTTGGCCTTCTCGAGTACGTCACTGTGGTGTCCGACGACGAGCTGCCACAGCTGGCTCTCGGCCTCGCCGTCCACGGTGGCCTTGCGGTCCAGGAAGCTACGGGCCTCGCTCACGTCCCGATGTGCCCGCTCGATCATTTTGCCGTAGGAGGCTATGTCGGCGGGTATGACCCGGAAGTTCATGTTTCCCCCGTGCTGTTCAGTAGGCGGACCAGCCGCGGCCGCTATGCCGCGCGTTGCCCCTGTCCCGTGTACCGCTCTGTGCCTGCCGGCGCTCTTCTTCCATCTCGGCGCGCTTCGCCTGGTACTCCCGCTCGCCCTCCGCGGCGAGCTGCATGCGCTCGGCTTCGGATAGCTGGCCCCATGCCTCACGGAAGGGACGGCCGCCCTCGATGAGCGCCTCGCCATAAGCGGGCACGGTCACCGCCTCGCGCAGACTGACGCGTCCGGAGAGCACCTCTTTGGCCATCTCCTTGAGTGTGTCGTTCGACGCGCCGTCGGCCAGCTTCTCCAAGGACTCCCGCAGTCTTCGCGCATCCACCGGATCCCGGGTGATGTCCTGGAACTCGCTGTCGTCCACACGCTGTGGAGTGTCGCGTTCTCCTCGACCCACGGAACGCTCCCTGTCCATTGCCGTCGATGTCAGCTGCTATCGGTGTCACCCGTTCGGGCAAGGCCACCCACACTAACCCCGACGCCCAGCAACCCCATAGGTGTCCACTGTCACAGCAGCGTCCCAAGACTGGGGCTGTTCTATCTGCCGAGGTCTCGGTGCTCGCACACCATGGAGTGGCCTGTGCACAGCCAGCCGCCGACCGACGGTTCGTTGAAATCGGTAATGCATTGGGCCCTAAAATCCATAGAGCGCAAAAGCGACGCAGGCCGACATCAACCGCCACCCACAACGTGACCTTCTTACCGGAGGGACGCCGCACCCGGGAGCGACGACTGAGTGTGCGATCGACCTCCGGCCCGAGCCGTCCGGCAAGCGGATCGCCCAAGAGTGCCGGGGAGGGCCGACCCCAACTACGGCGCCCCAGCGAGGACGATATCGGCGGACGCGGGCTACTGCTGGTGGAGGCGCTGGCCCATCACTGGGGCGTGCGGGGACGCGAGGGCGGCATTGGGAAAACGGTGTGGGCGGAGATAGGGTCAAGCTGCGGGGAGATTGGCGAACGGTCCGCGCAGTCGACGGGGAGCATTCAACCTCGGGCGGGTTCGTTATGGTGCTGTGGCTGGAGCACGGCCCCGTGGTGCGGGTGGATGCCGCCGAGCCGCTGATCGTACAGAATGCAGGGCGACAGGATCAGGGCAGTTCCGCGCGAAACGGTGCAACCTGAGATGCCTACCGACACCAACGACAACCGTAAGCGCCCCTGCCGGGCGGGGCGCAAAGCCCGGTCCTCACGGCTGCCTGCAACTCGACTGTGCCACCGCCAGACTGGTGTGGGTTCGTTCGTGAGTGCCACACCCTGCTCGTGATTACAGCCGTTCTCCGGACACGGTCCGGCCCCCGCGGCCACGGACATCCACTACGGCCGGAGATCCGCTGCCCGGGAAGGGTTCGCGCTCGGTGGGATCCTCCTCCACGTTGCCTTGGCCAGCCAGAAGGGGTCGTACTGCAGCCTCGCCCTCCTTACTGTGACGGCTTCGTGTCCATCACATAGGAACCCGCCAACAGCGCCGAGGCCAGGGGGCCAGCAATCCCTACTGTCCAGCGCCACCCCGATGAAACATCAAACGTCATCAACCCTGCGCCAGCAATGATCAGCGCCAGAAGACCCAATGTCAGGGGACTCACGTAGAGCGACCACTTGGAGTGCGGATCCCAAGTGCGCAGCTTTCGCCCTTCCTCCGCTTCACCGCTCAATTTGTGAACCGGAATCCCACCATCGGCCAGCAACCGCCCCTCGTCCACGGTGAGCATTCCATGCATCACCCAGTCCTGATCAGAAATCAGAACCGCAGGGGTTACACGAGGCGAGAACCGCATACCACCCGTACCACGGCGACCGTCCCAACACAGCCAGACCTGCTCACCTTTCATCGAATCAGGCATATCCCGCTCTGTGATACTCACGAGAAAGTGCACATTACCGACGGCCGTCTCGACGACCAGGCTCTGCGACTTCGAAGCACTCTTTCCTGGCTCACTTGGAGTATGATGGAATTGCGCAACTCGAAGGATCCTTCCCCGAATAGCACTATCACTGCTCCGCAAACGAGAGAAGGAGCGGAATCCTCGCTCTATATAGCCCAACACCACTATGACGCAAAGCCCAATGCCCCATCCAGTAAGGAGAAGCCAGACCAAGCGAACTGGCAACGCCGCTCCGCGCAGTTCGTCTTCTAGATCGTCCTTGTCTCCGGCCACTGCCCCCAGCTGCGGTTGTGTGGAAGCATAGAGTACTGACACTCGATCCCCAGATGTCAATCGATCAGGGGATTTCGTAGTCACCGTCGCTGGTACTGGCTCCCCACCCTTCGCATCCGGGAGCTCAACAACAGTCTTCGCCGTGTAGTACGACTTGCCCCTACTCGGATTGTGGAAACGGACGTCACTGACTTTTGCGACCTGAACTTTCGCGAACACAGCCCCGGCCGAATGAATCTGCTCCACCAAGGCGGGCCTCTGTGGTGATCCCCATGCCATGGAGATCAGCCCCACAAGAATACTCCAGACACCGACAACGCCCGCGAAAGAACGCCACAGTTGTTGCCGCCTTGAGGGGATCCGCCGAGGAATGGGCGTCAACTCGGAATTTGACCAACCTCGTTCTGCATCCTGAGTGGTGCCGGTGAACTCAGCTGCTGCCACCGCATGGAAGGGCTGCCGACCACCGAGTTTTCGCTGATGCAGAGCGATCCCGACGACGCTGAGCATGGCGCAGGCAAGAGCAACAAGGATCGCCGGGCGTCGCAGAGTTGGCTCAGAACTGAAGAACCAGAGCGCGAATGTTACAGCGCCGGACAAGAAACCGAGCCGGGCAGACCAACGGCCGACCTTCTCAGTGGCCTTGAAGTCTGCAGGAGTAATCGTTTCGCGGTTCACCCAAAGTCCTCGCGAATCCGGTCCGTTGCCGTCTTGCGGTCGCCCTCAACGCCCCGCTCGGCAGCCTTCTGAGCCCCTTCCGCGCTCTTGTCCACGCCGTCGAACCCGTCCTTCGCCGTGTTCGCGGAAACGCCTCCCGCTACGGGAATGGAGGCACCGAAGGCGCCGTCGACTGCGGTTTGCTGGTGCTCCGGTCGATCCCCGCTGTAGGAGAAATCGTTCTCGTTTCTCAGGCCTCGAGCCATATCGTCGAGACCCCTGTCAACCGCCCTTGCCCCACCGCCCAGTCCGCCGGCGGCCCCTCCAGCGATGCCGGTGACAGCGCTCTGCCTGATGTCGTAGTCCTCGCCCTTGCGTAGGGAGTCCAGATAGTCTCCCGACATCCCTCCAGCCGCTCCGCCGGCCATCCCGCTGAGGATCTCCTTGCCGCCCAGTGCGGTCACGGCCTTGCCAGCGGCGGTCCCGACGGTTGCGCCGGCCGCGCCTCCGATCATGTTGGTTCCGACTTCCCAGCCCTTGCCGCTGAGTTGGCTGGTAATCATGCCTCCGGCGGTGCCACCAGCCCAGTTCAGCAATCCCTCGGCGAGAAGTTTCCCTCCCTTTCCGGAGTTGTACAGGGTCCGGAAAATGTTGGCGATCGTCCGTAGGAGCTTCCCCAGTCGGCCTGCGGCGTCGAGCGCCCTTGTAACCAACATGGTGACTCGTGCTGTACCGACCGCTGCCGACACACCCAGCGTGAGGAACGACATACCTACCGAGACCCCGATGGAGATCCCGATCTCCGTGTAAATGTCGTGGATCTCTTTGTTGACTTCGTCGATACAGTCGGCAGCGTTCTCGAGGCCCTTGGCGGCTTCATCGAAGTCGTCCGTCGTGCTCAGCACGGCAGCGGCGAACTCGTCCCAATGAGCCTGGAAGGCATTGGCTGCCTCACCACGCCACGTGTGTCCGACGGTGGCCTTGACATCCTTGTCCAGGCCCTTGACCAGACCTTCGACCTCGGTTTTCAGCTGCCGCCACGCCTTGGCTGCGGCCTTCAACTCATCCGGACGACCTCCTGGATTGATGACCTCAATGCCGAGTTCGATGATCTCTTCGGCAACGGACTCGTTCCCGCTCACCGGCCACCGTCCGAATGCTTCCCGAAGAGGGCCGCGAGGTCATCGTCGGTGACTTCGGTGTCCCTGTTCACCTTTCGCAAAGCGTCGGCAATCCTGTCCAAGTGCTCATGCACCACCTTCATGGCGCTGGCAACGTCCGCGGAGTATGAGATGTATGCCGATGTAACCTCCTCCGACTCCGTCAGGACGCCGAAGCCATCAGTGAGCTTCTTCAGCGTTGCCGCTCCAGGGTGAGGATGGCTTTGGCGATTGACGTCATGCGGTTCGGACTGCATCGGGATCTGCGGAAGATGCGCCAGGCTTTGAGGCGTGCGACGCCGCGTTCGACCGGTGCACGTGCCGCGGCCAGGGCCCGGTTGATGGTCTTCTCGGTGAGAGTGAGTTCCCGCAGTGGCCTGCGCTTGATGCCCGTGGTCACCCAGGGGCCGCCGCCCTGGTAGGCGAGGTCGGCGAGGACAGGGACGCCTTGGCGCTCGCAGATGCGGATGATGCGGTGGGTGCGGGCAGCGGTCAGGTCGTGGGCTCGGCCGGGCAGTGCGGGTGAGAGCCATAGCAGCCGACCGCCCGGATCGGTGACCACCTGCACGTTCACTCCGTGCCGGCGGTGCTTGTGGGAGTAGTCAGCTCGTCCGTCGCCGACGCGGTCGCACTCGGCGAGCGTGCCGTCCAGCAGGACGAAGTCCGCATCGGTCTCGCGCAGGACTTTCAGCAGACCCGGTGCGCGTTCGGCGAGCAGGTGGATGACCGAGCTGGTGTAGGCGTGGGCGGTGGACTCGCTGATCCCGAACCCGGCAGCGATCTTTGCCAGGGTGGTGTGTTCGCGCAGGTACACCAGTGCCACCATCGCGCGCTGGGACGGACGGAGCTTGCATCGCCGGTCGCCCTCACGGGTGACGACGAGCATGGTCACCCACTCCACGAGTGCATGGGGCAGGTCGAGTGCGGCAGGATAGATGACCAACGAGGCCCCCGAGCAGCGTGGTTGAGACGTCAGACATCTCGATCAACAGCTCGGGGGCCTCGCTCGTTGCGCTTCGTCGGCGGTCGCCTGATCGGAGGCCAACTCGAAGAAGCTCAGTGATCGCTTCCTCCCCTGTCTCCTCCTCGAACTTCTTGAGATAGGCCCGCAGGTCGTATGCCTGCATCTCGAACTTGCGGGCCAGGCTCCTGCCCGCTCCGGGTTCGTAATACGAGGTTTCGTCGTCAGCCACTAAGTGTCCTAGTTTTGGTGGTTCACATACTGCGGGCCGAACTGGGTGGGGATGGCCCCTGCCAGATCAATGCGGGCGGAAGAGCGTTGAGCGTCGGAGAGGAAACCAGAGCGTACAGTCCCGTCTGGAATGAGGGATAAAGAGCTACTGGCCATGCTGCGGAGGTTGCTGAGCATAGGGATTGGGGTGCTGGGGCGACTGTCCGGAAGGAGTGGGATACGCCTGATTGGGAGTTGAGGGATACGGCTGCTGGGAATTTGGATAAACCAGCGGCTGGGGCGAGTACCCCATGTTCTGGAAGTGAGCTCCGGCACCGGTGTTGCGGTTGCGGCGGCTGCGCAGTACTACGAGGACGACAACGACGCCGATTGCAGCCCCAAGGCCGATAACTCCAACCACAAGGACGACGAGGCCCATTGAGGAGGTTCCCTTCTCATTCTTAGCATCCAGTTCACTGCCGAATTGCGAGTACGACGAGGCAGAGCAACGGGGTCATCGCGCGGCAGTTCTGAGTTCACAGCCTGTCCGTGAAGACCGAATATCCCTACTGCCCTTGGTGCGGGGGCTGTTGGGCGTAGGGGTTCGGGTGCTGCGGGGACTGTCCCGGAGGCGTGGGATAGCCCTGGTTGGGGGCGGAGTTGGGGTAGGGCTGCTGGGCAGGTGGGTACGTGGGGTGCTGAGGGCTTCCGCCGCCGGGGCCGGAGCCACCGTTACCGCCGTTACGACGACTGCGAATTACCACGAAGGCAATCGCACCGATGACAACAACGACTGCGATACCGCCGGCAAGGACGAGGAAGCTGCCGGAGGAGAACCTCTTCTTGGCCTTAGCCGAAGAGCCCGTTCCCTTAGATGACTGGCTAGAAGTCGAACTGGACGACGACATCTGCCCGAGAGGGTTCTTCTTGGGACCGGCCGGGATGTTCATCGTGAGGGCCTTGTTGGGGCGGAGGATGCCGTAGCCGTATTCGTCATCAGGGGCCTTCAAACCTTTGTGATCAAGGAATGAAGCTGACTTGATGAGGCGGTTGATCACCTGGCCTGCGGTGAGGTCAGGGTACTTGGCCCGGACAAGGGCTGCCGCGGCGGAAACATAAGCCGTGGCGTCCGAAGTTCCGTTGTCCAAGCTATATCCGTCGGATCGATTGGTGTTCGCAGAGACGATCTCAACGCCTGGAGCAACGAGGGTCAGCCCCTCTCCAGTATTGGATTTGTCCCAGAGGTTCCCTTCATTATCTACGGCGCCGACAGAGACCACACCCGGCAGGGCTGCCGGTTCATTAATGGAGACGCCTCCATCGTTACCCGCAGCCGCAACAACTACGACATCGTGTGCTTGGGCATACGCGATTGCCTCGCGGCCATTAGTGAGAGTCCTACTGCCTCTTCCTCCGCTGAGAGAAAGATTGATGACCTTCGCGCCGTGGTCCACGGCATATCGCACAGCCTCGGCCCAAGCGTCGTCCTCGAAATTATCATCCTTGTTTTGAAGAACGCGCAGCGGAAGAATTTTTGCTTTTGGCGCGAGCCCTACCATCCCCGCGTTGTTTCCCGCGCCATGGCCATGGCCAGCAATCAAGCTCGCCATGCCGGTGCCATGTCCGGCCACATCCTCCTGAGCGTTTCCCCCTCCGGTGAAGTCTTTCCCCTGGAGGACTTGACCAGTCAGATCAGGGTGACTGCCATCGACACCTGAATCGACGACGGCAACAGTGACTCCCTCACCCTGAGTCAACGCCCAAGTTGCATCCATCTTGTAGGCATCCAAGACCCACTGCTGGTCCCGAACGTAATCGGCCGAGGCAGTCGGTGCTGAAGTGAGGAGCAAGGCTCCTGTCAACGCCACAACACCCGTCGTGGACCAGACTCGCTTGGCACCCATGTTCCTTGCTCCTCACTCAACAACGGCTGGTTCCGCCAGCCTTCATACGGGCGAGCCGCACGGAGGTCCCCCTGCGGCTCGCTCAGGTGCGCCAAGCGATGTTGCGCGCGGCACGTTGCAGTTATGGTCTTCCTGCGAGATCCAGGTCTCCTCGTTCTCGACCAGGTAGTCGGGACGCTCGCCCCGTTCCCCTCTTCACCACGACGCTTGTTGCCGCCGCGGCCCATGCCGCCGGCGCCCATCATGCCGCCGCGCTGCGAACCACCGCGGCTGCCGTGAAGGCCCGCGCCGCCACCGGCGCCCTTGCCGACCCGGCCTCCGGTACCGCGGGCAGCTCCGGAGCCCCCCATGCAGCCGAGCCGTCCACCGCCAGCGCCCGGCACACCGAGTCCGCCGCCCCCCCCATGCCGAGGCCTCCGCCACCACTGGGAACCATCCCGCCGAGGCCAGTTCCACCACCGGGTCCGGTCCCGCCCCCTGTAGGGGACTACCCAGTCGGCCCTCAGCGCCGGTACTGAGCGAACTGGTTCCGGGCGGATTCACTGACGGCCAGCTCACGACTGGCTGCTCATCCCATGCTCGGAACCGGGTCGAGGTGGCTCAATCGGACCGGGAACGCTTCCGGCATCCGGCTCCAGCCCTTACCGCCAAAGTGAACCGAGCACCACGAACCGTCGACGAATCCGATCTCGTGGTCGCCGCCCGCCACGTCGCTGCGGTCCCGGATCCAGCTCACGTTGCGAAGGTCCGTCGTCCATCCGACCTCGACCGGACCCGGCCTGCCAGTGAAGGAGCGAGCCTGGGACACGTACACCACCTGCAGACGGCGGTCGGTGACCTGCAGCATCACGGCCCTGCTGTTCTTGGTCCGCGGTACCACGGCAAGGGTCAGCTGGCCGGCCAGACTGTTCCAGCCGCCATGGAACGGCTTGCCCGGCTTCTTCGACTCACGCTCCGTGAACGCCTCGACGAGCGCCTCGATCGGGTTCCAGGTGATCTCGTAGAGCCTGGCGAACCAGAACACGGGGATCATCAACCAGCTCCCGAGTGTGCGCCGCTCGGATCGTAGAGCGCGCGGCCGGCGGAAGTAACCGGGCATCGGTGCTCGCGCGGCCAAGAAGACCCCGTGATCACCACGCAGCAGCTCACCCGCCGGCACCAACGCCCTTGCCCGGTCGACCGTCTCACGGCCACGGTCCGTCCTGCTCACCCGAAATCGTCCCTCACTGTCCTTGCCGCACTCGAAGGAGTGACGTCGGTACGCTCGTCGAGACGCTGCGGATCAGGGCGCTGGTGGTACTCGTAGCGTTCCTCGGCCACCCCCGGCCCATCCTCCAGGAGACTCTCTTGAACCGCACCGGCCGGATCTGCTCCCATCGCGTCCTTGACGACGCCCTTCACGCCCTTCTTGACGACCTTGTAGCCGACATACATGGCCAAATCATTGGGATTGCGCACAGTGACTTCATTGCCGAACTCGTCACGCTTCTTCGTGCCGCGAATAAAGCGCCCAAGGCCGCCTTTGAAGTGCTTGGGGCCCTTACGCAGTGCGTTCCGGAGCTTCATCATCTTGCGCAGCAGTTGCATGCGCTTCGCGATGTCCGACAGGGCGTCCGCCAGTTTCGCGGTGATCTTCACGCCTTTTGCCGCTTTGCTGGCGATGCCCGCAGCGGCAATGATCGGCCCGATGGCGGCTGCAGCACCTGCCGTCAGGAGCGAGAGGATTGCCGAAGTGGCGGCGGTCGCGAGCGCGATCTCCACGATCTCGACGATCAGGTCAAGCATCAACTGCTCGGCGGCCGCGCACTCCTGAGCAGCCATCTCGAGGAGTTCGGCCATGGTGTCCATGTCCGCGGCTTCGCCCTTGAGGGCTTCCTCGAACTCGGTCATCATGGCGTCGAACTTCGCGAACGCCTCGCCCTCCCACTGGGCTGCCAACGTACGACGTTCAAAGACCAGGTCCTCGGCCACTCCGCGCAAGTCATTGGCGGCCTTGCGCCACTGGATCGCGGTTTCGGTGAGGAGTTCGTTGTCTCCGCTGACCTGCTCCAGGAGCTCGTCCAGGTTGAACTGCTTGATGATGCCCCGGATGATCTCGTCAAGGACACCGGCGAGAGGGTTGCTCCAGTCCAGAACGAAGTTGATCCGACTCAGGGCGTCGCCGGCTGCCTGCCCCGCGCCCATCAGTGGCCCCCGCCCAGCATGCCCCGATTGTCCATCTCCGTACCGTCGTAGGCAGCCGCGGAATCCCTGAGCGCGTCGGCTATGGCATACAGCGTGTCGACGGCGTCGCCGAGGTCGTTGCCGGACTCCTTGCGCTGAGTGTCGTAGTCGGCCTTCAAGTCGTCCGATTGAGGCAGCTTCCCGAACGACTGCTGCGTGAGCTCCAGTTGCTTTGTACGGCTTCGGATGCCGTCAACCCGGCCAGCCGCAGCTTCCACCGCCTTCGCGTACTTGCGCAGGGCATCGCCCTCGACATTGAATCCCCCGCTCATAAGTCCCCTCATTGGTCGAGCGCTTGAATGGTGGCGGCCGATCCGCCAGCCACGATGAGATCTATTTCATCACGGAGTCGCGGCCGCTGCTACAGCGGCTCGGCACCATGACTCCTTGGCACACAAACAGTTCAAGCCAATCTCGCTGGATGTGAGGGGATAATCCGCCTCACATGGTGCCCTTCCAAGAAACGTGAACCCCTATTGACCCTGGTACGGGGGTTGCTGTGTGTAGGGATTTGGCTGCGGGTGCTGTGCAGGAGGAGCAGCGTAACCCTGATTTGGAGTGGTGGGATACGGGTGCTGCGAGATCGGGTACATAGGCTGCTGCCCTGGGTAGCCCATGTTCTGCGAGTAATCTCCGGCACCAAGCCCGACACGGGAGTAGCGGCGGCGCCACAGTACAGCAAAGATTACGACGGCGCCAATCACGGCTCCGAAGCCGATAACGCCAACCACAAGGACGATAGCGCCCATTAGGGAAGATCCCTTCTCGTTCTTGGCATCTAGGTCACTGCAGAATTGCGAGTCCGACAAAACGGAGCAGCAGGGTCATTGCGTGGATCCCTGCACCGCGCCTCTTCAAAACGCGATTGTCATCGCGGTGCCCACGAAGCATGACCAAGAGACCCCGTGCGCACCGATCAGATCGAGTACTGTCAGACATAAAGATTTGCCAGACGCGATCGACCCAACGAGGAGCAGCCAGGGGACAACAACTGCAATCCCGAGCAAGATGGCCGGTGAAGTGGCTCGCCGTGTGCAAGGTCAGCTCAACGGCCGCGGTTTGGGAATTCAGGCCCGGCAGGCCCGAGTTCACAGCCTCCCCGAGAGGGAGTTGTACTTACTGCCCTTGGTGCGGAGGCTGTTGGGCGTAGGGGTTCGGGTGCTGCGGGGACTGTCCGGGAGGTGCGGGGTATCCCTGGTTGGGAGGCGTGTTGGGGTACTGCTGGTAGCCCGTGGGTGGCTGGGGCGGGTAACCCGTGCCGTGGGGAGGGGTTCCGCCGCCGGATCCAGGGCCTCCGTTGCCTCCGTTGCGGCGGCTGCGGAGTACCGCGAAGAGGATGCCGCCGATTACCAGCACTGCGGCTGCGATGCCGGCGATGAGGAGGGTGCTACCCGAGGAGGACTTCTTCTTTTTCTTGGCCTGGCTTGTGCTGTCGTTGTCGTCGGGCGCGGCGCCTGAGTTCGTGGACGTGGACGGCGAGGACTGGGCGAGGGGGCCCTGCTTGGGACCCTTGGGGATGTCCATCGTGAGCGCCGAGTACGGGCGGATCAGACCGTAGCCATACTCCTCGTCGGGCACCTTCTTGACGTCGCGGTCGAGGAACGTGGCTGACTTGATCAGGCGGTTGATGACCTGGCCTGCGGTGAGGTCTGGGTACTTGGCGCGGACCAGGGCAGCCGTTGCAGAAACATAAGCAGTGGCATCGGAGACTCCACTACCCTCAGCATAGCCGCTCGAATGGCTGGTATCCGCTCTGGCGATGTTTACTCCGGGAGCAGTCAGTGTCACGCCGGGACCGTAGTTCGAATTCCCCCAAACCTTTAGCGACTCATCAACAGCACCTACCGCTACGACGCCTGGGAGCTTGGCAGGGTACTCCAGACCTTCGCTTCCATCATTCCCTGTGCCTGACACAACAACCACATCGCGCTGCAATGCATACTCAATTGCTGCCGCACCCTCAGAATCGGGGTGAGCTAGAGAATCAGCAAATGAAAGATTAATTACTTTTGCGCCGCGATCAACTGCATAGCGAACTCCTTCTGCCCACTGATCGTCATCGTAATCGTCACGAACGGCAGCCTTGATGGGAAGAATCTTGGCTTTGGGGGCGAGACCAACCACACCTGAGGAATTATTCACCCCATGCCCATGGCCCGCGATTAGACTCGCCATGCCGGTACCATGACCATCGGTATCGTCTTGTGGATCACCACCACCCCCGGTGACGTCCTTCCCTTTTAGGACCTGCCCGACCAAATCAGGGTGAGTACCGTCCACTCCCGTGTCGACGACGGCTACTGTGACCCCTTGCCCCTGAGATTCTTTCCAAACCTTCTCGAAGTTAATAACGTCGATGACCCACTGTTTGTCGCGAATATAGTCCGCTGAGGCAGTAGGAGCTGAAGTGAGGAGCAAGGCTCCAGTCAACGCCACGACGCCCGTTGTGGACCAGGCTCGTTTGAAACCCAATTCCTTGCTCCTCACTCAGCTCTGGCCGGGTACACCAGCCCTATTCTAAATGGGCAGTCGACGGTTTACGCCCAGCCCACTTGCCTGCCTACTCGATGGTCCGAGGTACGTTGCGGTTGCGGTCTTCCTCGGAGATCCAGGTCTCCTCATCCTCGACCAGGTAGTCGGGACGGTCGCCCCTGTTGTTCTCGTCCTCCGGTCGTCGGCCGTTGCGGCTGCCCATGCCTCCGGCCATTCCACCCGCCATGGCACCACGCTGGGTTCCGCCGCGGCTGCCATGCAGGCCCGCACCGCCGCCGGCACCCTTGCCAGAGACTCCCTTGGCTGCGCCGACAACGCCGCCACGGGACTTCGCGAGGGCCCCACGGCTGCCGGCACCGGCACCGGCTCGGCCAGCCGCACCAGCCCCGGCGCCACCCATCGCTCCCATACCAGCCCGGCCTCCTGCGCCGCGCCCCGCTGCCGTTCCACCACCAGCCAAGCCGCCACGAACGCCCCCGGGCCCGATGCCGCCGCGTGCGGCCGCGCCTCGTCCGAGGCCAGCCCCTCCGCCAGGAGCCACGACGCCCGGGCTCTGTGTGCCACTGGCACCGAGGCCACCACCTCCGCCGCTGATGCCGCCGGCAGCGCTCGTGCTAGGGCCGGTGCCAGTCAGTCCGGGCGAGATGCTGTCCACCTTCGTTCGAGCTGCCGGGAGTTGAGAACCTCCCGTGATACCGGCATCGCGGGGCACCGTAGGACCTGGCTTGATGCTGGACGTCGATCCTGCGCTCCAAGGCTTATTGGCCGCGCGAGCTGTACCCGGTCCTCCCGCCGCAGCGCTTGGCAGCGCGATTGGAGCAGGCATCGTCACATCGCTATTGGGGGGCGCGATGCCCTTCTCTTGATCTCGACTCCCGTTGGCCCTGAGGTTCTTCGTGTAGACCTGGTAGTTGGTCGCCAGCCTCTCCATCACCGCAACGGCCTGGAGCTTTCGCTCCATGCCCAGCGACAGGTTCTTCTCGTTCGCCTCGGCCACGGCGTCGGCGCTGGCACCCGTAGCCAAGTCCCTCTTCATCTGGGCGTCATCCCGGCCGCTGTCATTGAGCTTGTCACCCGCGCTCTCAAGCCTCGACGGTTCCTCGATGGGCTCCATCTCGGCAATGGCAGCGTCGAGGTCCTTGCTGATCGCAAAGAGCTGCTCCGCCGTGAAGTTGGCGTACGCGGCACCGTTCCGGATTTGGGCACCGACTTCGTCCGCCCTGCGCTTGAAGGCTTCGGCTGCCGCACCTTCCCAGTGTTCGAGGACGTTGTCGACAGCCGTCTGGAGTGTCCCGGCGATACTGGTCTTGGACGGTGCTGTGTCCACCGCACCGGTCTTGCCGTCTCCTTCGCCGCCGGAAAGAAGCTGGTGGACGCTCTTCCAGTGATCTCCAGCCACGGAGATTTTCCCGGGGTTGGAGTTCATGATCATCTTGCGAAGGCCATTGACCGAGTACTGCATGAAGTCCGTCTTGAAGGCGCCGCGATCGATGCCTTTGCCATTGCGTGCGACCGTGTCGGACTCAATACGCCGGTCGTGGTCCCTTTGCTGACCTGCCGCCCGTTCCTGCTGCTCCCGGGCCGTCCGGCCCTCCACGTTATCTACATTGTCCCCGGCCATGCCCTACTCCCCTCGTCAATGCTTTCCGGAACCCGTCCGCTAGACCATCGCGTCATTCGTGGAACCACCCGAGCCGCCCACGCTGCGCTTGATCTCGTGCTCCTCGTCGTTGTACCTGTCCCGGACCTTCGAGGTTTTCGTGCTGAAGTCGTCGATCAACTCGTGGAGCTTCTTGATCATCTCCTCGATCTTGATCTTCATTTCGCTCTCAGCCGCTTTCAGGTCCTGGGCTTCCAGGAATCGACAAGAACCATCTGAAACCTGGCCGAAGGCATCCTCCGGGATGTGCGTGTCGTACTTCGAACTGTTCCCGGCCTTATCCATGTCATCCAGCAGCCGCCAGAGCCTCCGGATGACCTCATCCAGCGCGCTCAGATCAACCCGCATCCCGTTACTCATACCCCGTTGTCCTCTCCCCTGTTTCTCAAGTTGTCAGCACCCGCTCGGTGCCCGTGCCAAGTCATCGTCCACGTCCAGCCCCGTACGACGTAGCAGCCCGACCGGACTCCGCGGCCCGCCGGCTACGCCAGTCCCGCACAGCCACCCCGCTCCCCGCAACCACGAGCGCGAGCACAAGTCCCGTACCCAGCACATAAATAGCTACCCGGCGCTCCCGCTCCGCCTCGCTCTCCCCCATGGTCACGGCCATCGGGACGACACCCCCCGCCCCGGCCGCAACCGGCGGATCCGGCTCCGGAGAAGTCCCCGGCGTGGAGTCGTCCGACAGCGCGGCAACCGGATCCACGACACCCCACCCGATGAACCGGTTGGGCCCCCGCCCCGGCCGCTGAGCCGTTTCCTCGATGCGTGTGGCGATCTGGGCCGCGGTCCAGTCCGGGTTCTTCTCCTTCAGCAGGGCCGCGACTCCCGCCACGTACGGCGCCGCGAAGCTCGTGCCGTCGGCCGTGCACTGGCCGCCCTGCGGGACCGTCGAGACCATGCCGACCCCCGGTGCGGCGACGTCCACGAAGTCGCCGGACTGGGAGAAGAAGGCGCGCTCGTCGTTGCGGTCGGAGGCGGCCACCGCCAGGACGCCGGGGTACGAGGCCGGGTAGGTGTTCGCGGACTTGCCGTCGGCTCCGTCGTTGCCGGCGGCCGCGATGATGAGGGCGCCTGCGTCCACGGCCGACTTCACCGCGCTCCGCAGGCCGGCGTTGTCTTCCTTGTTCGCGGTGTCGGAGGAGATGTTGATGATCTTCGCGCCGGCGGCCACCGCGGCGCTGATCGCCTGGGACATCGTCCCCGAGTTGCCCTGCTTCTCCTCGCCGCCCGTGTAGCGGTAGGAGAGGATCTCGGCCTCCGGCGCGATCCCCACGAAGCCCGTGCCCTTCAGCGGGCGGGCGGCGATGATGCCCGCCACCCGGGTGCCGTGGCCCTCGAGGTCGTCCGTGGCGGAGCCGCCGACGTAGGACTTGCCACCGTCCACCGCGCCACGCAGCTGCTTGTTGCTGTCGTCGACGCCCGTGTCGATCACCGCGACCTTGACGCCCTCGCCCTTCGCCTGCCCCCACAGCTGGTCCAAGAGGATCCGCTGGAGCGACCAGGGCGTGGACTTGATGACGTCGCCGCCGAAGACGCATTCCGAGGTGGCCGCAAGGCCGAAGTCCGGGCCGCCGGCGGAACCGGAGGAGTTCGCCACATGGGTGGGCGCCGCGTGCGTGGGCGCCGCGTGCGTGGGCGCCGCGTGCGTGGGCGCCGCCGACGCGGGCGGTGTCGCGGCAAGGCACACCCCGGTCACCGCGAGCACGCCGAAAACCCGCTGCAGTGCGCGGGTTCCACCAATGCGGCCGTTGCGGCTACGCGAGCGGGCTGTCCGGCCCTTCACGTTCAGGCCCCTCCTGTTCAGGCCCCCCAGGGCTTCATTGCTGCCTTGCTTCCTTCGAAGCTGGGTCATGTAGGTGTCACGGGTGTAGCGGTGAGTGTGAATGTTTGCGGGATTTGCTGTGCGCGGTTCCGAAGAGCGTGTGTACGGCCCCGAAGCAGAGCTCGGCCCAGCGGACGCCTTGGCGTCGGCTGGGCCGATTCTCTTCATCTCATACCCTCGGAGCGCCGACGGGCTCAGGCCCAGGTGTTGGCGTTGCTCTTCTCAGTGGCCTGGTAGTTGTCCGCGGCGTTCTGGAGCGCCGTCGAGATCTTCAGCAGGGTGGCGTGCAGGTCCGCGGCGGTCTGGTCCCACTCGCGCTGCTTGCGCTGGTAGCCCTCCTGCGCCTCGCCCTCCCAGGACTGGGCGACGCGCTTGACCGCGGCCTCGAGGTCGTCGAGCTGCTGCTTGATGCGGCCGGCGGTCGACTTCACGTCCGTGGACGCGTTGGTGATCGTTGCGTAATTGACGAGGATCGACATCGTCATTCCCTTTCAGGAAGATTCGAAGGAAAGTCGGTGGAAGTGCGGAAGGAGTACAGAAGTTCAGAGAGAGCTGAGGGGGCGTCGACGAGAGCGTCGGACCTCAGGCCCGAACAGTTCAGATCAGCCGAAGTCCGACATGATCTTGCTGATCTCCGAGTTCTGCTGCTCTTCCGACGCGGAGTAGTTGCTCCGCGTGGAGTCCACGGCTTCCTTGATGTCGTTGAGGATGTCGCTCATCCGCTTTGCGTCCGCGTTCCAGCGGTCCTGGAGCTGGCGGTACGACTGGGCCGCCTGGCCCTTCCAGCCGCCGGCGATCTGGTCGATCACTCCGTTGAGACGGCGGATCTCGCCCTGCAGCTGACCGTTCGCGGTGCTGATGTCGCTGGAGAGCTTGGTGAGTTCGTCCTCTGTTACCCGGAACTGGCCGGCCATGATGAACCTTCCCCCATGTCGTCGTTAGTCCGGGATACCTGAGCCGGTGCCCGGAGGAGCTTCGCACGCTTGAGCGCTGAAAACACTCTGCTGCAAACACTCTATCGTCAGCCTGTCACTCAACCACAGGCACGGCCAATCAGTTACACGGCTCACACACTTGGGCGATGAACCTGTGACCCGTGCGTCCGTCTTACTCTCAAGTGCCCGTGCCGGTACGCCCGTTGACCGGTCACTGGCTCTGCGGCTGTGACGCGCTCGTGGTGTTCAGAGTCGGACCCTTCGGGATGAACGTCGCCCACGTCTGCGGCACGATCGCGGGGTTCGACAGGTCCTCGTATCCGAGGCGCGTACGCGCCTTGTCCGTTTCGCTCGCCTCGCCCTGCGCCGTTCCGCCCTCCGACGAGGACGAGGACGAGCCGCCGCCCTCCGCCTCGCTGTCGTTGCTCGCCGGCAGCGAGTACCGCAGGCCCGTGTCGGTCAGCAGGTACACCGCGCCGCCGCCTCCGGCCGCACCCGTGACCTCCTGGAAGAGCAGGCCCGAGCCGGACGAGACGTAGGCGCTCAGGGAGTCGGTGATGACCTTCTTGGGGTAGTTCGTTCCGGCCCAGGCGGCTAGTTGCGGCTTCTTGTCCGGGCCGAAGCCGCCCTTGTAGACGCTGCACGAGGTGACGCCGGCCTCGCTGGACGTCGTGGCCGCGGCGTTGGCCTGCCGCGGGACGGACTCGGGCCAGCCGGTGTCGGCGTAGAAGCGCGTCGCCCCGCCCTTGTTGGCAGCGACGATCTGCGGGGTGCTCACCTTGATGGGGTTGACCCCGTCCCGCGCGAACAGCAGGTTGGCGACGAACGGCGTGACCGCGGCGACCTTGTCCTTGAGGACGACGTAGAACTGCTCGCCCTGGGCGTCCTGCGCCCTGAGCACCTGGCCCACCGTGGTCACGCCGGGGAGTCCCTGGACCTCGGTCGGTGAGTCCTCCTCCGGGACCGTCGGGAAGGTGATGTCCGTGCCCTTGTTGAGGGTGTTCAGCCACTCCTGGCTCACCGGCTGCGGCACGGCCGTGGTGCTGCTGCCGATGACGGCGGAGCGCAGCTGCTCCATGGCGACGTCGTCGAGGCCCGAGTCGCCGCCCAGCTGGAAGCGGGTGCCCCGGCCGTCCACCAGGTACCGCTTCTCGGTCCTGGTGTCCTCGACGTACAGGGCCTCACGGGAGTCGACCTTCCCGGAGTTCGTCACCGACTTGGCGTCGTCGGCGTCGAACACGAAGACGGCGCGGTCGATGGCGCTCTGCGAGCCCGAGGCCGGGCGCTCGCACACCGCCCAGGTCTTCGCCTTCTCCGCGTCCTCCTTGGAGGGCAGGCGGTCGGGGGCGTAGGGGATGCCGATCGTCGCGCCGTGCCGGATGCCGCTCTTGTCGATCTCCTTGCCGGGGACCTCGAGGACGCTGCCCTTGCCCTTGTCGAGCAGCAGCTTGGCGGAGGCGTAGTTGAGGACGGGGTGGAGGACCTTCTCCACCTTGCTGTCCTTCGGGTTCGGGTCGAGGACGACGTAGCGGGTCGTGGAGTCGCTGTCCACGATGATGTGCTCGCCCGGGGTGTCCCAGCCCTTGGGTGCGGTGGGCTTGATGACGCCCCACGCGATGAAGCCGATCACCAGCACCACGCCCACCGCGAGGCTGGGCATCACCGTACGGACCGGACGCGGCGCGCCTTCCTCCGAGCCGCCGGGCGACGGCGCGAGGAACGCCGCGACGGTGCGCTTGCGAGCGAAGGTGTAGGCGGCGAGCTCGTCCCGACGCTGCTTTGCCATGGTCCCCGTTTCTCCCGTTTGTCATGCTCAATCGCGATTGCGACGCTACATCCGCGCTTCGACCGTGCACCAAGGGCCACTTCGGCCGCGCAGGCATCAACCTGGCACCTACTATGCCCTGCGCCACGCGAAGGCGATTCATCAGGTGCGCGGCCGCCCCCGCATCTTCACAGAGCTTCACGACAGCGCTCCACCACGTGGGCCCCGTCCGTGAAAGGCTGGTCACCTGGGGTTTCGGTGTCCCCTGTGTCGCCTCGCGTTCCGCAGCGGGTACCGTGAGCCACTCGCATTGACGGTGACTGACGATGTGGGCCCGGCGAACGGCCACTTACTTCGCGAAAGGGATGTCCCGGGGGATGAGCAGCGCTACGAGCACCCGGCGCGCACGCCGCGCACAGCAGCAACAGGGAGGTCCGGGCGGCGGCAGACGTACCTCGGGCGCTCCGGCCGCACCCGTCGCCGCATCGCCTCGCACGCTGCCCCGGCCGGGCGGTCTGGGCCCGGTGCGGCTGCAGCAGCTCATCCTGGTGGAGCTCGCGGCCGCCGTGATGCTGGTCGCCTGGGCCGCCGACGCGTCCTGGCTGCTGGCCCCGGCCGGCGCCGTGGCGGCGCTGCTGCTCCTGATGGCCGTACTGCGCCGGGGGCGTCGTCCGCTGCCCGAGTGGTACGAGACGACGCGGGCGCTCAGGCAGCGTCGGCGTGATGCCAAGACACCCGTTCCGCCCGGTACCGACGCGATGTTGGTCCCCGTGGTGGAGTGCGACCCCGCGTTGCGGACGTATTCCTTCGTCTCCCGTGACGACCGGTCGATCGGCATGATCGGCGACGGGACCTTCCTGACCGCCGTCCTCTTCGTCCAGCCCGGC
This sequence comes from Streptomyces ferrugineus, assembly GCF_015160855.1. NCBI lineage: Bacteria > Bacillati > Actinomycetota > Actinomycetes > Kitasatosporales > Streptomycetaceae > Streptomyces > Streptomyces ferrugineus. Next base: position 7,793,508 of record NZ_CP063373.1, read on the forward strand.
GACCAGCCCCTGCGCCCCGGTGCCGCCGGGCGGCAGCTGCCGCTTCGGCTGATCCAGGACGCCCTGGAGGTCGACGGGATCCGGCTCGCCTCCGTCCAGGTGGTGCAGCACACCCAGCCGGCGCCCGCGCCGCACCTGCCGCAGCAGTCGCTCGCCGCGCGGTCGTACGGCCCCCTGCAGGCGCAGGCCGGTTCTCCCGCGCTGCGGCTCACCTGGGTCGCGCTCAAGCTCGACCCGGAGCTGTGCCCGGAGGCGGTGCAGGCTCGCGGCGACGGCGTTCCCGGTGCCCAGCGCGCGCTGCTGCGCGTGGCCGACCAGTTGGCGAGCCGGCTCGCCGGGGCGGGTTTCAAGGCGACCATCCTGGACGAGAGCGAGCTGGTGCAGGCCCTCGCCACGTCCTCCTGTCTGAACCCGCGCGCCAACGCGCAGCACGGCCAGGACGGGCGCACCCAGCGCCGTACGGTCGAGGCGGTGCGGACCTGGCGGGTCGACGACCGGTGGCACACCACGTACTGGGTCTCCCGCTGGCCGCAGTTGGGCAGCGGCGGCGCGGCGCTGCCCGAGCTGGTGACGCGGTTCACCTCGCTGCCGGTGCTCGCCACGACGTTCAGCATGACCCTGAGCAAGGCCGGGAACCGGGGTGTCTCGCTCACCGGCCACATCCGTGTCACCGCCCGCGGCGACAGTGAACTCGGCCAGGTGGGGCGTGAGTTGGAGCGGGCCGCGAGTGCCTCGAAGGTCGGCCTGGTCCGTCTCGACCGGGAGCAGGTCCCCGGCGCCCTCGCCACTCTGCCGCTCGGAGGTACGTACTGATGTCCCACCCCGCCCCGACGATGCCCCCGGGACAGCAGGGCCGCGCCCCCGGACGTACCCCGGCCCATGTGGCCTCGCCCACCGACACCGGCATGATCCCGATCATCCGGCAGCCGGACCCCCAGCAGCAGCAACGCCGCATCTTCAGCCCCGGGTTCGGGCTGCGCGGCCCGCGCCGCAACCGCCATGTCGTCACCGCCGACGAGCTCGCGGCGATCAGCATGCCGCTCGGTGACGACGGCGTGATCATCGGCACCGACCCGGAGTCGCAGCCGGCCGTGCTCGGGCTGGCCCGGCCGACTCCCTTCGACGTCGTGCTCGTGGGCGGTCTGTGGCTCGCCCAGGTGCTGGCGCTGCGCGCCGCGGCGACGGGAGCGCGCGTCGGCGTCGAGACCGGCCGTCCGCAGGCCTGGCAGCAGTTGGCGCAGGCGGCGGGCGGTGGCCAGCAGTGTGTGACCGTCTATCCGGTGGGACGCGTGCCCGCGCAGGGGCCGTCCGTGTCGAGTCCGGTCGTGCTGTTCCGGGACTGCGGTATCCGCCCGCCGCGCGGTCGGGTGACGTCCGTGCCGTGGCAGTCTGTGGTGACGGTGCTGCCCTTCGTCAGCGAGCACGCGCCGCGCTGGCTGGCGCAGGCCCATCTGGTGGGGATCCAGCGGATCTCGCCCTTCGAGACCGAGGCCGTACGCGACACGCTGGGCATCCCCGAGGACCAGCTCCAGCATCTGCCGACCCTGCACGACGGGGTGGCCCTGTGGTGCACCCGCAAGCACCAGAAGTTCGTGATGACCGAGCCCACCGATGCGGAGACGGGCCTGCTCGGCGTGGCCCGCCGCATGGACTGACGCGTCGTCGTCGCCGGGTGCGGACCCGATCGGGGCCGAACGGACCTGAACAGGGCCGCGCCCAGGGGGCGTTCCGTCGCCACCCATGAGGCTCTTCCGTCACCGCACCCGGGGCTATACCGTCCGCGCCCATGGGGGCTTTTCCGTCCCGCCATGCGAGTGATTAGGCTTCTGGTGGTGCGGTGACGATCGCAGTCGCGTGGGACTCGCCACTCGGTCCGCCCGGCCGCGACGACGACCAGCTCAGCAGCAGTGGCTGACCAGGAGGCAAGCAGTGAACAGGGATCGGTCCGAGTACAACGGCGGGAGCCCTTCCTCGGACGGGGACGATCACGAGGTGGATCTCACCGGCGAGTTCGAAATCGTCTACACACCTCCCGCCTGGTACGCCCAAAGCACGCAAGGCGGACAGCAGGACTCCGGCCAGTCCTCACCACCACCCCCGACCGGACCACCGATCGGGTCGCCCACCGGGCCACCCGGCGTTCCCGCGTCCCAGAGTCCCGCGCAGCAGCCGCCCGCACCGGCGCAGCCGCAGGCCCCTGGTGCGCCGCAGCAGCAGCCCGCACAGCCCTCCCAGCCGGTTCAGCCGCCTCAGCAGACTCCGGCCCAGGGCACGCCCACGAACCAGCAGAACCCCGCCGCGGGTGGCTACGGCTTCCCGCAGCAGCAGTCCGCGCAGGGTGGCGCCCCCACGGCCGGCGGGTACGGCTACCCGCAGCAGACGGGCGCCGGTGCCCCGCAGCCGGGCCAGGACACCTCCGGCGGGTTCGGAACACCCCAGCAGAACCAGGACACTTCGGGTGGCTACGGCTATCCGCAGCAGAACCCGGACGCCTCGGGCGGATACGGCTACCCCCAGCAGCAGACTCCGGCTCAGCACCAGACACCTGCCCAGCACCAGACACCTGCCCAGCCACCGGCCGCCGCTCCGGCCGCCCCCGCACCCGCCGCACCCGCCCAGCCGCCGTCGGCCGCACCCGCCGCGCCCGGCTTCCCCGTGCTGCGCCCGGTCGACGAGGACACACAGGCCGCCCAGGCCGCCGCCCCCGCCCCGACCGCCACCCCGCCGGCCGGTGTCCCGGCGGTGCCCGCCCCCGAACAGCCCGCCCCCGCCCAGCCGGTGGCGGAGCAGCCGGAGGCCGAGCTGAACCACGCCGCCGCCGACGCGGAGGCGGCGCGGCTTTTCGGCGGCGATGACGACGAGCCCGAGGAGGAGCTCGCCGACGAGCCGGAGCCGGGTGACGCCACCGGGTCCGTGTCCGTCGCGGAGGGCGACGAGCCGGCGCCGGCCCAGGCCGACGAGCCCGACGCCGCCGCACCGGCGACGCCGGAAGCGGAGCCGGAGGCTCAGGCGGCCCCGATGCCCGACGCACCCATGACCCCGCCCACGGCACAGGGCCAGCCGCCGCAGGCCCAGGCCCCCACCCCGCCGCAGCCGCAGCCGCAGCCCACGGGCCAGGTGCCCCCGCCGCCGCAGGCCGACCAGGCGCTCCCCCCGCTGCCCCAGGGCTTCGCGCCCGCGCACCCCGCTCAGGGTGCACCGCAGCAGGCAGGGCACCCGGACCCGCAGGCCGCGGCCGCCGCCGGTCAGGCCCCCGGCTACGGCTACCCCCAGGGCCAGGCCCCCGACCAGACCGGTCAGCCCGCGCACCAGGCCCCGGCGCAGGGCGGGTTCGGCCCGGCCCAGCCGCAGCCCGGACACCCCGCGCAGCCCGGATACTCCGCGCAGCCCGGACACCCCGCGCAGCCCGGCCAGCCCGCGCCGGTCGACCCGCGCCAGCCACAGCCTCCGGCGCAGCCGCAGCAGCCCGCGCAGCCGCAGCAGCCACCGGCCGCCGGGTACGGCTACCCGCAGCAGCCGGCGCAGCAGCACCCCGGCCAGCCCCAGCAGGGCCAGCCGCAGCCCCAGGCCCAGCAGCCCGGGCCGCAGCCCGGTTACGGCTACCCGCCCCAGCAGGGCGGCTACGGCTACCCCCAGGCCGCCCAGCCCCAGCAGCAGGCCCCCCATCCGCAGGCCCCCCAGCAACAGCCGCCGGCCCAGCAACAGCCGCAGCCGCAGCCGCCGCAGCAACAGCCGCAGCCGCCACAGCAACAGCCCCCGGCCCAGCAGAACCCCGCCGCCTACGGCAACCAGGGCTGGAGCGCCCCGCCCGGCCCGCAGGCCGGCCCCGGTGCGCCCCAGCAGCAGCAAGCCGCGCCCGGCACCCCGCTCGGCTACAACGCGGCCGTGGAGCTGTCCTCGGACCGACTGCTGCGCAACCAGCCGAAGGCCCGTAAGAACAACCAGGGCCCCTCGCGCTTCAAGCTCGGCGCCAAGAAGGAGCAGGCGGAGCGGGAGCGGAAGCTGGGTCTGATCCGTACGCCGGTGATGTCCTGCTACCGGATCGCGGTCATCAGCCTCAAGGGCGGCGTCGGCAAGACCACGACGACCATGTCGCTGGGCGCCACGCTCGCCACCGAGCGGCAGGACAAGATCCTGGCGATCGACGCCAACCCGGACGCCGGCACCCTCGGCCGACGGGTGCGGCGCGAGACCGGCGCCACCATCCGTGACCTGGTGCAGGCGATCCCACAGCTCAACAGCTACATGGACATCCGCCGCTTCACCTCGCAGGCGCCCTCGGGCCTCGAGATCATCGCCAACGACGTGGACCCGGCGGTCTCCACCACCTTCAACGACCAGGACTACCGCAGCGCGCTCGACGTGCTGGGCCGCCAGTACCCGATCATCCTCACGGACTCCGGTACCGGTCTGCTCTACAGCGCGATGCGCGGTGTGCTGGACCTCGCCGACCAGCTGATCATCATCTCCACCCCGTCGGTGGACGGTGCGAGCAGCGCCTCGACGACGCTCGACTGGCTGTCGGCGAACGGCTTCGCCGATCTCGTCCAGCGGTCGGTCACCGTGATCTCCGGTGTCCGTGAGACGGGCAAGATGATCAAGGTGGAGGACATCGTCGCGCACTTCGAGACCCGTTGCCGCGGTGTCGTCGTGATCCCCTTCGACGAGCACCTCGCGGCGGGCGCCGAGGTCGACCTCGACATGATGCGTCCCAAGACCCGCGAGGCCTACTTCGACCTCGCGGCGCTCATCGCCGAGGACATCGCCCGTACCCAGCAGGGCTTCGGCAACCCGAACATGCAGTACCCGCAGCAGCAGGCGCCGCAGCAGGGCTACCCGGCCCCGCAGCAGCAGGCCCAGCAGCAGCCCTACGCCCAGCCGCAGCCGGGTCAGGGCTGGGGCCAGCAGGCGCCGCAGCAGCCCGCACCGGGCCAGGGCTGGCAGCAGCCGGCGCCACCGCAGGATCCGCAGCAGGGCCAGCAGGGCCAGCAGGGCTCCGTACCGCCCGGCTGGACCCAGTAGCGGACGGGCGGGCAAGACGAAAGGGCCGGCACCCTCACGGTGCCGGCCCTTCGTCGCGGTGGGTCCCGAGTCGCCGTACGCCTCAGCCCGCGTCCTCGATCAGCTCACGGCAGCGCCGCACGTCCCGCGCCATCTCCTCCAGCAGCGCGTCCAGCGACTCGAACTTCTCCTGCCCGCGGACGTAGGCGAGGAAGTCGACGGCCACATGCAGCCCGTACAGATCGAGCCCGACCCGGTCGATGGCGTACGCCTCCACCGTGCGCTCCGTGCCGTCGAACTGCGGGTTGGTGCCGACGGAGATCGCGGCCGGCATCGCCTCGCCCTGGGCGTGCAGCCAGCCGGCGTAGACGCCGTCGGCGGGGATGGCGGTGTGCGGCAGCGTCTCGACGTTGGCGGTCGGGAAGCCGAGCTCCCGACCGCGCTGCGCGCCCCGTACGACGACGCCCTCGACGCGGTGCGGGCGGCCCAGGATCTCGGCGGCGCCCCTGACGTCGCCCTCGGCGACCAGGCGCCGGGTCAGCGTGGAGGAGAACGGCTCGCCGCCGCCCGCCTCTCCGGTCACGTACAGGTCGACGACCTCGACCTCGAAGTCGTAGATCTTGCCCTGCTCGGCGAGGAACTCGACGTCGCCCGCGGCGCGGTGTCCGAAGCGGAAGTTCGGGCCCTCGACGACCGCCTTGGCGTGCAGCTTGTCGACCAGGACCTTGACCACGAACTCGGCCGGCGACAGCTTCGAGAACTCGGTGGTGAAGGGGAGGATCAGCACCGCGTCCACGCCCAGGTCGGCCATCAGGTCGGCGCGGCGGTGGTGCGGGGCGAGCAGGGGCGGATGGCTGCCGGGGCGGACGACCTCGCTGGGGTGCGGGTCGAAGGTGACGACGACCGCGGGGACGCCCAGCTCCCGGGCCCGGTCCACGGCGTGCCGGATGATCAGCTGGTGTCCGCGGTGCACTCCGTCGTAGGAGCCGATGGTGACGACGCTGCGCCCCCAGTCCTGGGGGATGTCCTCCAAGCCACGCCAGCGCTGCACTGTGCCTGCTCCTTGTCGCAAACTCGTCGAGTCGAATCGAACCCGCGTCCGTCTGTCCGTGTGTGCCTCAGACGCCCTTAACGCTCATACGCAAGGTCTAAGGGTGCCATGCCGGGCGCCCCCGTCCCGCATCGGCATCGGCGCTGTGACCGGGTGCACGTACCAAAGCGCTGCTCAGGCGGGAACTCGTACGCCGGCCAGGTTCTCGATCATCCGGCGGGTGCTCGGGCCCACCACGGCCGACCACTCCTGCGGGGTGTCGGTGAGCCAGCCGGCGACCCGTGCGGCGAAGCCGGGGACGTGGCGGCCCAGGTCGACCAGGCCGCGGTCGAAGCGGGCCGCGCCGTCCGGGGTGCGCACGAGCAGCAGCCCGGTGTGGTGGACGAGGCCGCGCAGGTCGTCGTCCGCCCGGTCGCCGCCTTCCCGCACGGTGGCGTGCAGGAAGGCGTCCAGGACGGCGGGGGCGTGTTCGTGGGCGAGCAGGAACTCGCGGAGTTCGCGGCGCAGGGGGCGGGAGGCGGGCGTTCCGGGCGTGGCGAGTACGGCGGCGAGGGCGGCCCGCACATGGTCCGTGCCGCCGTCCAGCAGGCCGGTGACCAGCGGGAGGAGTACGGCTCGGGCGCTCGGTCCCTGGTCGAGGCGCCGGTCGACGTAGGCGGCCAGGTCGGCCGCGGTCTCCGGTTGGCGCCGCGCCGCCTCCTGGACGAGGGCGGCGACGCGGCGGGCGAGCGCGGGCGTGGTGACGTCGGCGAGGGTGCGCAGCGCGTCCGAGGCGCCGGGTCGGCTCAGCCGGGCGCGGAAGGCCTCGAGGACCGGTTCGGTGTGGGTGGCCAGGGCGGCGACCAGGGCACTGGCCGGGAGCTGCGGGTCGGCGGCCGCGAAGTGGGCCAGCGCCTGCGGGAGATGGAGGGCCCGCGTGCGGGGATCGCGTACGAGGAGGGCGAGCGCGCCGCCGTGCAGGGTGCGGTCGTCCGGGCGGGCGAGCAGGGCGAGGGCGGCGTAGCGCAGCAGCTCGCGGTCGGCCTCGGTACGGACGTGCGCCGCGACGCGCAGCCCGTAGGCCATCGCGGCGACGCGTCGCCCGGGCCGTTCGTCGTGCGCCCAGCGGTCGACGGCCCGGCAGATGGCGGACGTCTCCTCCTCGGCCAGCACGGCGAGGAGTTCGTCGGCCTTGCGGTGCGCGCTGTCGACGAGCGTCTCGGTGAGGTCGTCGAGGGCGCGGTGGCGATGCGTGTGCAGCAGGGCCTGGGCGGCGCGGGCGACGGTCGCGTGCGGGGTGGCGGGCAGCGGGCGGTCGTCGTCGAACCAGCGGGTGAGGTGGCGTTGTACGGCGGTGGGGTCGTCGGCGAGGAGGCGGGCGACGGCGTCCAGGTACCGGGGGTGGGCGGGTTCGTCGGCGTCGGTCGGCGGGCCGTCGGCCAGGACGAGGCGGCGGAGCAGGTCGAGGCGCTCGGCGTCCGGCAGCGGCAGCGTGGTCCAGAAGCCGGGGCCGAACTCGGGGGGCACGGAGCGCCGGTGCCGGCGCCAGGCCACGATCCGGTCGGTGAGGACGTGCAGCACGTCCTGGTACGGCGTCGCGTCGGGGACCCGCAGCAGGGTCTCGGCGAGCAGCCGGCCGGCCCACCAGGAGTGCCGGTCGGCGTCCAGCGCGTGGACCAACTCCTCCAGCCGACGGGTGAGTTGGCAGGTGCCGTGGTGCCGTGGGAGGAGCAGGAGCGCCTGGACGACGGGGCCGATGCGGTGGTGCGGCACGGGCAGGGGGTGCGCGGCGTCGGGGTGGGTGCGGCGGCGGTGGACCAGGGCGTGCAGGGCCTCGTCGAGGTCTAGGTGCATGCCCTGGATCCAGTCGGCGAGCTCCTCGTGGGCGAAGCGGTAGCCGTTGCCGGCGGGGACGAGGAGGCCCTCGGTGAGGACGGCGGACGCCCAGCCGGTGCCGCCGCCGAGCGTCGCGGGCGCGGGGCCCCAGGGGAACACGGCCTCGAAGGACGCGCGGTCCAGCTCGCCCTGGCCCGGTCCGAGGCTGCGGCGGGCGGCTTCGTGGACCTGGCCGGAGACCTTGGCGGCGAGACGGCGTACGGCGGTGCCGCGCAGGCCGTTCTCGGCGGCGAGGCGGACGGCGATGCGCAGGCACATCAGGTCGAGGTGGGCGGAGAGGACGTCGTCGCGGTCGACCCGGCCGGGGGCCGGCGTGGCGGGGAGGGCGGCGCGCACCTCGGAGAGGAGGCGGAGGGTGAGCGGATGCCGGGCGTCGGGGTCGGCGAGGGCGCCTTCCGGGATGCCGTAGCGGGCGCGGGCCTGGTGGGCCTCGTCGGGGGTGAGGTCGTCGAGCGGTACGCAGGGCGGCAGCCGCCGGAACTCGCCACCGTCGGCCTGGACGGCCTCGTCCTCGAACTCCCCCAGACCGGCCGGGGCGCTGTACAGCACGTCCTCCGGAAACTCCGCCCCCGCCCCCTCCCAGTACTCCGCGCGGCACGCCACCACCAACCGCGCCCCCGTCTCCCGCAGCCACTGCGCCGTGCCGTCCGTCCACTCGGTGAGTCGGTGGGCCAGTACGGGAGGCATCTCCTCGGGGCCGTCCAGGAGGAGCAGGAGGGGGCGGCCGGTGCGGTGGGCGAGGTGGGCCAGTCGCTCGGGGGTCGTGTCGCCCAGGGTGGTGAGGCCGGACGAGGCCGCCACGATCCGGGCGGCCCTCGCCAGCGCACGGCGCGCCGCGTCCGCGACCGAGGCGTCGCCGTCCTTCAGGTCGGCGCCGCGCAGCCACAGCGTGGGGGCCGGCGTCGGGCCGCGGTTGCGGCGGGCGGCGAGGGCCGCGAGTTCCGTCGTACGGCCGCTGCCCGGTGGCCCGACGAGGGCGAGCACCGAGGCCCCGCTGTCGGTGAAGCTGTCGAACTCCCTTGCCGTGGCGGCCCGTTCGACCGGAGCCACGGCCCCCGTCCCCGCATCCCCCGCCAGCGCCCCCGGCGGACCGTCCTGCCCCACCGAGGTGGCCGTCAGCTCCAGGACGCCCGCCGGGTTCAGGTCGGCGCCGTACGCGGGCACCGTGGCCGCGTTCTCGGCGAGCAGCTCGGCCAGCGGCCCGTCCGTCAGCGGTAGGGGGTGCGTTGACTCTCGATGGGGGTCTTCGCCCCGCTCGGGCGAAGCCGAGAGTGGGGGCGGAGCTACTTGGGCCTCTGGCCGGTGCGGCGAGGGTGCCTGCTGAGCGCTACGGGTGCGGTGCGGGACTTTCAACGCACCCCCCAGCGGCACGGCGAACGCGGCGTCGCGTCGGCCGGACTGCAGTGCGGTGCCCAGGACGCCGACGACGGTGCCGGTCCCGGCGTCGAGCACGGGTCCCCCGGCGGCCCCTCCGCCGAGCCGCAGCGCGTCCCGGCCGGTCGTACCGACGGCCAGCTCCAGGGCGTCGTCGAGCACGTGGACGCGGTCGGTCGCCGTGTACGGCACGGACGCCGGGCCGAGCACCCGCGCCTCCCGCCAGCCACCGGCGGGGATCCGCACATACGCACCGGTCTCGATCCGCTCCCGCACGGTCACCGGCAAGGGGTCCACGCCCAGTCCCTCGGTGCGTACGAGGGCCAGGTCCAGCCCGGGCAAGGGGGTCACCGCACTCGCCGGCACCACACAGCTCCGGTCGCCCGCCGCCGCGAGCAGGACCAGTTGGGGCAGTCCGTCGACGACCTCGTGGCAGGTGACGACGGTGCCGTGGTGATCGGCGACGAAGCCGAGGCCGCGGGGGCGACCGGCCGGATCGTGGATGCGGACCAGGGCCGCGTCGTGTGGCTCCGAGCGGCGTGCGTCCTGTGGGCCGGGGTCCGTCCCGGGCCGGTCACCGTCGTACCGCGTCCCCTCCGGCGTCCGTCGGACGCCGCCCGCCCGCGGGCCCCGTCCCGCCATTGTCGAACCTCCCCGCCATGCGCCCGTACGCCCATTCGCCCGTGCCCTTTGTCCGACGGTAGGCGTGATGTGATCAGCGGGACAGATCGCTTGGCGAACGCGCCCCCTTCCGCTCCCTCGGTTCACTCCGAGCGCCTGCCCGGACGGGTGAACAGGCGGGGGTCGTTGGATACACCCTAGAGGTGGGGGAACCGAGGGGGGACCGTGGAGCGGCGGGCACAAGGACGACCCCGTGACCGCCGCTCCACGGGCAGGCCCCCGGAAGAAGCCGGCCTCAGCCGAACACGGCCAGGCTCTTGGCCTTGCCCTTGTGCTGCTCCACGAGCGCCAGGAAGCGGCCCTCGGGGTCGAAGACGGCGACGGGACCGGATCCGGCGTACTCGTCGGGCATGTCGAGCCGCACCCCGTTGGTGAGCAACCGGGCCCGCCGGGCGTCGATGTCCCAGCGCGGGAACGCGGCCGCGGCGGCCTCGGCGATCGGCATCACCGTCAGCTCCTGCTGGAGCTGGTCCAGCGTCTTCGCCGAGTCCAGCTTGTACGGCCCGACGCGGGTGCGGCGCAGCGCCGTGAGGTGGCCGCCGACGCCGAGGTCGGCACCGAGGTCACGGGCGAGGGCGCGGATGTAGGTGCCGGAGGAGCAGACCACCGACACCACCAGGTCCAGCACCGCGGTGCCGTCGTCGGCGACGGCCTCCCGGACGTCGTAGACGGTGAAGGAGGAGACGGTGACGGGCCGGGCCGGGATCTCGAACTCCTCGCCCTCCCGCGCCCGCTTGTAGGAGCGCACCCCGTCGATCTTGATGGCGCTGACCTTGGACGGCACCTGCATGATGTCGCCGCTCAGCTTGGCGATCCCGGCGTCGACGGCTTCGCGGGTGACCTTCGAGGCGTCGGTGGACCCCGTGATCTCGCCCTCGGCGTCGTCGGTGATCGTGGTCTGGCCCAGGCGGATGGTGCCCAGGTACTCCTTCTCGGTCAGGGCCAGATGACCGAGGAGCTTGGTCGCCTTCTCGACGCCGAGGACGAGGACGCCCGTCGCCATGGGGTCGAGGGTTCCGGCGTGCCCGACGCGGCGGGTGCGGGCGATGCCGCGCATCTTGGCGACCACGTCGTGCGAAGTGAAGCCCGACGGCTTGTCGACGATGACAAGGCCGTCGGGCGTGGTGTGCTTCTGCGTCATTCCGCGGTGTCGCCGTCCGTCTCGTCCTCGGAGCCCGGCTTGCGGTACGGGTCCGCCTCACCGGCGTACTTCGCGCCCGCGGACACCTCGCGCACCTTCTCGTCGGACTGGCGCGCCTTGTCGAGGAGGTCCTCGATGGTGCGCGCCGTGTCGGGCAGGGCGTCGGCGACGAAGGTGAGGGTCGGCGTGAACTTCACGCCCGCGGCCGCACCGACGGCGGAGCGGAGCACGCCCTTGGCGCTCTCCAGTCCGGCCGCCGCGGCCGCGCGCTCCTCGTCGTCGCCGTACACCGTGTAGAAGACGGTCGCCTCCCGGAGGTCACCCGTGACGCGGGTGTCCGTGATGGTGACGTGCGAGCCGAGCCGCGGGTCCTTGATCCCGCGCTGCAGCTTCTGGGCCACCACCTCTCGGATGAGGTCCGCCAGCCTTTTCGCCCGCGCGTTGTCGGCCACTGGTCCGTCTCCCGTTCTTTCTTCTTCTCGTTCTTGGCTGTGGGTCGTCAGTCGTCGTGGTCACCGTGGAAACGCCGCCGCACCGACAGCAGTTCCACTTCGGGACGCCCGGCGACCAGCCGTTCGCACCGGTCCAGTACGTCGGTGAGGTGCCCGGCGTCGCCGGACACCACGGCGAGCCCGATCTCGGCCCGCCGGTAGAGGTCCATGTGGTCCACCTCGGCCGCGCTCACCGCGTACTTGCGCTGGAGCTCGGCGACGATCGGGCGGACGACGGAGCGCTTCTCCTTCAGCGACCGTACGTCGCCGAGGAGGAGGTCGAAGGACAGCGTCCCCACATACATGTGTGTAACCGGTTCACCCGCCGGTACGGGATCGATGGCCCCGCCGGTCTGCGTGGGCGGGACATCAGAACCGTACAACGAAGGGGGCGGGACGATCGACGGATATTACGCTCCGTAGACCTTCACGCGCCTGCCTCGAATACCGGTGGGCAAACGGCGTGCCGGCCGACGGGACCGAAGCCCCATCGGCCGGCACGAACCGTCGGCTGCTTATGCCCGCGGCTTCTCGCGCATCTCGTACGTCGCGATGACGTCGTCGACCTTGATGTCGTTGAAGTTGCCGAGGTTGATACCGCCCTCGAACCCTTCGCGGATCTCGGTGACGTCGTCCTTGAAGCGACGCAGACCCTCGATGTTGAGGTTCTCCGCGACCACCTTGCCGTCGCGGATGAGGCGCGCCTTGGTGTTGCGCTTGACCTCGCCGGAGCGGATGAGAACACCCGCGATGTTGCCCAGCTTGGACGACTTGAAGACCTCGCGGATCTCCGCCGTACCGAGCTCGACCTCTTCGTACTCCGGCTTGAGCATGCCCTTGAGGGCCGCCTCGATCTCCTCGATCGCCTGGTAGATGACCGAGTAGTACCGGACGTCCACGCCCTCGCGCTCCGCCATCTGCTGCGCACGGCCGGCTGCCCGGACGTTGAAGCCGATGACGATGGCGTCGGAACCCATGGCCAGGTCGATGTCGGACTCCGTGACCGCACCGACGCCGCGGTGCAGGACGCGGATGTCGACCTCTTCGCCGACGTCCAGCTGGAGCAGCGAGGACTCCAGGGCCTCGACGGAACCAGAAGCGTCGCCCTTGATGATCAGGTTCAGCTGCTGGACCTCGCCGGCCTTCAGCACCTTGTCCAGGTCCTCCAGCGACACACGGCGCGTGCGCTTGGCGAAGGCCGCGTTGCGCTCGCGAGCGGCGCGCTTCTCCGCGATCTGGCGGGCCGTACGGTCCTCCTCGACCACGAGGAAGTTGTCGCCCGCACCCGGGACGTTGGTCAGGCCCAGGACCTGAACCGGCGTCGACGGGCCGGCCTCGCTGACGTTGTTGCCGTTGTCGTCGTGCATGGCGCGCACACGGCCGTAGGCGTCGCCCACGACCATCGTGTCGCCGACCCGCAGCGTGCCTCGCTGGACGAGGACCGTCGACACGGCACCGCGGCCGCGGTCGAGGCGGGACTCGATCGAGATGCCCTGCGCGTCCTGGTTCGGGTTGGCCCGCAGGTCGAGCGAGGCGTCGGCGGTGAGGATCACGGCCTCCAGCAGGGAGTCGATGTGCAGACCCTGCTTGGCGGAGATGTCGACGAACATCGTCTCGCCGCCGTACTCCTCGGCCACCAGCCCGTACTCGGTGAGCTGACCGCGCACCTTGGTCGGGTCGGCGCCCTCGACGTCGATCTTGTTGACCGCGACGACGATCGGGACGTCGGCCGCCTTGGCGTGGTTGAGCGCCTCGACCGTCTGCGGCATGACGCCGTCGTTGGCCGCGACGACCAGGATCGCGATGTCGGTCGACTTCGCACCACGGGCACGCATGGCGGTGAACGCCTCGTGACCCGGGGTGTCGATGAAGGTGATCTTGCGCTCTTCGTCGTTGACCTCGGTCGCGACCTGGTAGGCACCGATGTGCTGGGTGATGCCGCCGGCCTCGCCCGCGATGACGTTCGTCTTGCGGATGGCGTCGAGCAGTCGGGTCTTACCGTGGTCGACGTGACCCATGACGGTCACGACCGGCGGACGGACGACCAGGTCCTCCTCGGAGCCCTCGTCCTCACCGAACTCGATGTCGAAGGACTCGAGCAGCTCACGGTCCTCCTCCTCGGGGCTGACGATCTGAACCGTGTAGTTCATCTCGTCGGCGAGGAGCTGCAGCGTCTCGTCGGAGACGGACTGCGTGGCCGTGACCATCTCGCCGAGGTTCATCATGACCGCGACGAGCGACGCCGGGTTGGCGTTGATCTTCTCCGCGAAGTCGGTGAGCGACGCACCGCGCGACAGGCGAATGGACTCGCCGTTGCCGCGAGGCAGCATCACGCCGCCGACCGACGGGGCCTGCATGGCCTCGTACTCCTGGCGCCTCTGCCGCTTCGACTTGCGGCCACGACGCGCCGGACCGCCGGGACGGCCGAACGCACCCTGCGTGCCACCACGGCCACCGGGACCGCCGGGACGGCCGCCGAAGCCGGGACGGCCACCGCCGCCACCGGGACCACCCGGACGGCCGGCGAAACCGCCGCCACCGCCACCGGGACCGCCGGGACGGCCGGCGAAACCGCCGCCACCGCCGCCGGGACGACCGGCGAAGCCGCCGCCGCCACCCGGGCGACCGCCGCCACCGGGACGACCGCCGCCACCGGGACCACGGCCACCGGGGCCACCGCCGCCGGGACGCGGGCCGGCAGCAGGACGCTGCGGCATCATGCCGGGGTTCGGACGCGGACCGCCGGGGCCGCCGCCGGGACGCGGACCGCCGCCCTGCGGACGGGGCATCGAGCCCGGGCTCGGACGGGAACCGCCCGGCGCCTGCGGACGAGGGCCGCCCGCCGCACCCTGGGGACGGGGACCGCCCTGGCCCTGCGGACGCGGGGCGCCGCCGGGGGCACCGGGGCCGCCCGGACGCGGAGCACCACCCGGACGGGGCGCCTGCGGGCGCGCCATGCCGGTGGAGCCACCAGAGGTGAAGGGGTTGTTGCCCGGACGGGGACCGGCCGGACGGCCACCGGGACGCGGGGCGCCGCCACCCGGACGCGGAGCGCCGGGACGGTCACCGCGGTCACCACGGCCCTGACCACCGGGACGCGGAGCACCCGGACGCGGAGCCTGGCCACCGGGACGCGGGGCGCCCGGACGCGGGCCGGAGCCCTGGGCCGGGGCGGCGGGAGCCGACGGGGGTGCCGTGAACTCGGGCGAGGTCGGAGCCGGTGACGCCGGGGCGGGCCGCGGCGCGGGCTTCGGGCCCGGAGTGGGACGGGGGCCGGGAGTCGCCGGGGCGGCCGGAGCCGCGGGCTTCTCGGCGGCTGCCGGCTTGGGGGCCGGCGGGCGCGGCGGTGCCGGACGGGCAGCCTGCGCCGGAGAGGGGGCTGCCGGCTTCGCCGGGGCAGCCTTGCGGGCGGGGGCGGGCTTGCCGCCTCCGTTGCCCTGCTGGAGGGCGTCCGTCAGTTTGCGGACAACGGGCGCTTCGATGGTTGAAGACGCCGAACGGACGAATTCACCGAGTTCCTGGAGCTTGGCCATGACGACCTTGCTCTCCACACCGAACTCCTTGGCGAGTTCGTATACCCGGACCTTAGCCACTTCGCTCCTTTTAGGTCCGGGTTGCGGCCGGACCGTCGCTACTTCATGGGCGTACTCATCGCGTACTCATCGAGTGCTCATCGCAATCTCGACCTACTTCCGACTCGCGAGGTACCAGGGCCGCACGGGGTTCCGTACGACGCTTCTTACGGTGTTGCCTGCTCAGCAACTGTTGTCTGCTCGACGTACCGGCGCAACGCCTTTGTGTCGAGCGCTCCCGGGGCGCGCAACGCCCGCGTGAACGCCCGGCGGCGTACCGCCTGGTCGAAACAGACCAGAACGGGGTGTACATACGCACCCCGGCCGGGCAGCGTACCGCTTGGATCAGGGACGCACTCGTCCTTGATCGCCACGATCCGCAGCAGTTCAGCCTTGGCCGCTCGCTCCCGGCACCCCACACAGGTACGTTCAGGGCAGGCGCGGGCGCGTGTCCGGCCAGACACCTTTAAGTCTACCTCCCCGTACCGACCTCACCCCTTTGGGGCAGGATTCGAACAGTTGCAGCTCAGTAACCTGACGTGATCTAAGCGCCCTGCGGCTTGGATCTATTCCCCGGCCTGCTCGGTATCCGGACGGATGTCGATCCGCCAGCCGGTGAGCCGGGCCGCGAGCCGGGCATTCTGCCCTTCCTTGCCGATCGCCAGTGACAGCTGGTAGTCGGGCACGGTCACGCGCGCGGAGCGGGCCGCCAGGTCCACGACCTCGACCTTGGAGACCCGGGCCGGGGACAGCGCGTTCGCCACCATCTCGGCCGGGTCGTCCGACCAGTCGACGATGTCGATCTTCTCACCGTTCAGCTCGCCCATGACATTGCGCACCCGGCCGCCCATGGGGCCGATGCAGGCGCCCTTGGCGTTCAGACCGCTGCGGGTGGACCGTACGGCGATCTTGGTGCGGTGACCTGCCTCACGGGCGATGGCGGCGATCTCCACCGAACCGTCGGCGATCTCCGGCACCTCCAGCGCGAAGAGCTTCTTCACCAGATTGGGGTGGGTGCGCGAGAGGGTGACGGACGGACCGCGGACCCCCTTCGCCACTCGTACGACGTACGACCGCAGCCGCATCCCGTGCGGATAGGTCTCGCCCGGGACCTGCTCCTGCACCGGCAGGATGGCCTCCAGCCTGCCGATGTCCACGAGCACGTTCTTCGGGTCGCGGCCCTGCTGGACCACGCCGGTGACGATGTCGCCCTCGCGGCCGGCGTACTCGCCGAGCGTCGCGTCGTCCTCGGCGTCGCGCAGCCGCTGCAGGATGACCTGCTTGGCGGTGGTGGCGGCGATACGGCCGAAGCCGGACGGGGTGTCGTCGAACTCGCGGGCCTCCTGGCCCTCCTGAAGGTCCTCGGGGTCCTCCTTCGCCCACACGGTCACATGGCCGGTCTCCCGGTTCAGCTCCACGCGCGCGTGGCGGCGGCTTCCCTCGGTGCGGTGGTAGGCGATGAGGAGGGCCGACTCGATCGCCTCGACCAGCAGGTCGAAGGAGATCTCCTTCTCCCGTACCAAGCCCCGCAGGGCACTCATGTCGATGTCCACGGCTACGCCTCCTCTTCCTTCTCGTTCTTGCTGTCCTTGCCGTCCTTGCGGCCGAACTCGACCTGCACGCGCGCCTTGGCGATGTCGGGGAAGCCGAGTCTGCGGCTGGTGGCCTTGCGGCCCTTCACTCCGGGCACTTCGAGGTCGAGGCCTTCGTCGTCGACCTTCAGGATTCGGGCCACCAGCTCACCGCCCTCGGCCAGCTGGAACCTGACCAGCCGGTCGACGGCGCGCAGATAGTGCCGGTGCTCCGTGAGGAGGCGTTCCGCACCCGGGGTGCCGACCTCGAGGGTGTACTCGCCCTCGCCCATCGCGTCCGTCTCGTCGAGCTTCGCCGAGAGCGCACGGCTCACATCGGCGATTCTGTCCAGGTCCGCCCCGGTGTCGGAGTCGACGACGACGCGCAGCACGCGCTTGCGTCCGACGGAGTCCACTGCGATCTCTTCGAGATCGAGGCCCTGTGAGCTGACGAGCGGTTCCAGAAGTTCTCGCAGCCTCTCGCTCTGGGTGGTGCTCATCCGGGTGACTCCTCGGCCGCGTGTGCTGTTGTGGGATGGGTCGCGTGTCTGGTCAAAGGGTATCGGGTCGCGGGGGGTGTTGCCGTCCACCTGCGCGTGAGCGGTGCCGATGAGTGGTACGGGTCGTGGGCGCGGGTACGGTGATCACAGGTCTGCGGTCCGCCGATTGCGTACCCGCTTTCGCAACTGCTTTCGTACGAGCCCTCCGAGGACGTCTGCCGTGCCGTTCCCCTCGCCACCGCGCTCCCCCTCGGGGCCGCGCAGAAGAACCCTGCTCGCCTCGGCCGCCGGAGCGGCCCTGCTGGCGGGCTGCACCTCCACGTCCGACGACTCGGGCGGCGCCACGAGCGGCAGCCCGTCGCTCACCGAGCGGGCACTCGCGCGTGCGGCCCGGGACAGCGCGGGCCTGATCGAGCGCTACGACGCCGTGCTCGCCGCCCATCCCGCGCTGGCGGAGCTGCTGGGGCCGCTGCGCTCGGCGGCCGCACGGCACGCGGAGGCGTTCGGCGAGGGCGCCCCCGGGCCGGCTGCCGGCTCTCCCACGACGTCCGGGGCGCCGAAGGCCGGCAAGGCGTCGCCCTCGGCCTCCTCGTCGGCCACGCCGCCCGTTCCCGCGGACGAGCGGGACGCCCTGGCCGAGCTCGCGGCGGCCGAGCGAGCGCTCGCGGACCGGCGTGCGAAGACGCTTCTCGACCTGCCCGGCGAGCCGGCCCGGCTGCTGGCCTCCGTGGCGGCGGCCGGGGCGGTGCACGCGTATCTGCTGACGGAGGGGGCCAAATGAGCGGCGCGGCGAGGAAGGCGACGGTGACGGCGCTCCAGGCGGCGCTCTCCGCCGAGCACGCGGCGGTGTACGGCTACGGCGTGGTCGGCGGCCGGATCGGCGAGAAACAGCGCTCGGAGGCGCGTGCGGCGTACCAGGCGCACCGGGCGCGGCGGGACACGCTGGCGCGCGAGGTACGCGATCTGGGCGCGGAGCCGGTCGCCGCGAGCGCCGCGTACGCGCTGCCGTTCCCGGTGCCGGACTCGGCCGCGGCCGTCCGGCTCGCCGCCGAACTGGAGGACCGGGTGGCCGGGGTGTACTCGGATTTGGTGCGGGCGGCCGAGGGTGGGCTACGGGGTACGGCGGCTGAGGCCTTGCGGGAGGCCGCGGTGCGGGCGGTGCGCTGGCGGGGCGAGAGCGTAGCCTTCCCTGGGCTCGCCGAGCGGTCGGCCACCGCGTCGGCCTCGGCGGCGCCCACCGCTTGAGGCGGGCAGGAGGACACGTACCGCAGTACGGGAAGGGAACGACTCGCGCATGGCTTTCGAACCGCCGCGGCGTCTGGTCAGGGCGCTCGGTGAGACGGCACCTGAAGGTGACGACTGGTTGGAGAAGCTGCCGGAGGCGGCCCGCCGGGCCGTCGCGCTACGCGAGTTGACCGTTGAGCGGGTGCAGGTGCCGGGCGGCCGCAGCAGCATGGTCGTGCTCGTCCGGCGCGCCGACGGAACCCCGGCCGTACTGAAGCTGGCCCCGCCCCGGGCCCGTCCGGAGAGCGAGCGGGCGGCGCTGGCGCACTGGGGTGGGGTGGGCGCCGTACAGCTGCTGGAACCCGTCGTGACCGAGGGTGTGCTGCTGCTGGAGCGGCTGCATCCGGATCTGTCGGTGCGGTCGTTGCCGGAGGCGAAGGCGCTGCTGGAGGCGGCGGGGACGTTGCGGCGGCTGTGGGTGGAGCCACCTGCCGATCATCGTTTCGAGAGCGTGGCCGAGCGGACCGGGCGGCAGGCCGCGGCGATGCGGGCGACGGCGTCGGCGGATGCCGAGCTGGTCCCGCTGGTGGACGCCGCCCTCGCGGCCCGTGCGGAGCTGCTGGCCGCACCGCCCGAGCACCGGCTGCTGCACGGCACGTTCCGGCAGAGCAAGGTGCTCTCCGGGGAGCGGATGCCGTGGCTGGCGGTGGGGCCGGATCCGGTGGTCGGTGAGTGCGCGTTCGACCTGGCGCGGCTGGTGCGGGACCGGGTGGAGGATCTGATCGCCCAGCCCTCGGGCGCGGCGACGACCCGGCGGCGGGTGAAGCGGCTCGCGGAGTCGCTGGACGTCGACCAGGAGCGGCTGCGGGGCTGGACGCTGTTCCGGGCCGTGGAGTCCGGAGTCAGGGCGCGCAGGGTCGGGCGGCCGCAGGACGCCGAGCTGTTGCTGGAGTTCGCGGGCTGGCTCTGAGCACGCCGGTGCGGGCTCCGGCGGAACCGGAACCCGCACCGTGGGGCCGTCCTATGCGGTGAGGCGCGCGATCGCCTCGTCGACCGTGAGCTCCTCGCGCTCGCCGGTCCTGCGGTCCTTCAGCTCGACGACGCCCTCGGCCGCGCGCCGCCCGGCCACCAGGATCTGCGGTACGCCGATCAGCTCGGAGTCGGTGAACTTCACGCCCGGCGAGACGCCCGCACGGTCGTCGCACAGGACGCGCAGGCCGGCCGCGGACAGCTTCTCGGAGACGTCGAGGGCGAGTTCGGTCTGCAGGGCCTTGCCCGCGGCGACCACGTGGACGTCGGCCGGGGCGACCTCGGCCGGCCAGCACAGGCCCTTGTCGTCGGCGGTCTGCTCGGCGAGGGCGGCGACGGCGCGGGAGACGCCGATGCCGTAGGAGCCCATGGTGACGCGGACCGGCTTGCCGTTCTGGCCGAGGACGTCGAGCTTGAGGGCGTCGGCGTACTTGCGGCCGAGCTGGAAGATGTGGCCGATCTCGATGGCGCGGTCCAGCTTGAGGCCGGTGCCGCAGTTCGGGCAGGGGTCGCCCTCCTGCACGACCACGACGTCGACGTACGCGCCGACCTCGAAGTCACGGCCCGCGACGACGTTCTTCGCGTGCATGCCCTCCTTGTTCGCGCCGGTGATCCAGGAGGTGCCGGGGGCCACGCGCGGGTCGGCGAGGTACTTGACCTTCTCGCCCAGGCCCTGCGGGCCGACGTAGCCGCGGACCAGGTCCGGGCGGCCCGCGAAGTCCGCCTCGGTGACCATCTCGACGACCGCCGGGGCGAAGTGCGCCTCGACCTTGCCCATGTCGACCTCGCGGTCACCGGGGACACCGACGGCGACGATCTCGCCGTCGACCTTGACCAGGAGGTTCTTCAGGGTGGCGGAGGCCGGGACGCCGAGGGAGGCGGCGAGGGTCTCGATGGTGGGGGTGTCGGGGGTCGGGATGTCCTCGAGGGCGGGCACGCCCTCGGCGTCCACCGGCTTCAGCTCGTAGGAGATCGCCTCGGTGTTGGCCGCGAAGTCGCAGTTCGGGCAGTCCGCGAAGGTGTCCTCGCCGGCGCCGGCCGGGGCGAGGAACTCCTCCGACTTGGAGCCGCCCATCGCGCCGGCGGTCGCGGCGCAGATGCGGTAGTCGAGGCCGAGGCGGGCGAAGACGCGCTGGTAGGCCTGGCGGTGCAGGGCGTAGGACCGGTCGAGGCCCTCGTCGTCCAGGTCGAAGGAGTAGGAGTCCTTCATCAGGAACTCGCGGCCGCGCAGGATGCCGGCCCGCGGGCGGGCCTCGTCGCGGTACTTGTGCTGGATCTGGTAGAGGATGACCGGCATGTCCTTGTAGGAGGACGCCTGGTCCTTCACCAGCAGGGTGAAGATCTCCTCGTGGGTGGGGCCGAGCAGGTAGTCGCCGCCCTTGCGGTCCTTGAGGCGGAACAGCTCCTGGCCGTACTCGTCCCAGCGGCCCGTCGCGTCGTACGGCTCGCGCGGCAGCAGCGCGGGGAGCAGCACCTCCTGGGCGCCGATGGCGTCCATCTCCTCGCGGACGATGCGCTCCACGTTGGCGAGGACCCGCTTGCCGAGGGGCAGCCACGACCAGATGCCGGCCGCGGTGCGGCGGACGTAGCCGGCCCGGACGAGCAATTTGTGGCTGAGGACCTCGGCGTCCGCCGGGTCGTCGCGCAGCGTCTTCGCCATCAACTGGGACATGCGCTGGACCGGTGCGTTCGCCATGGTTCTCGTACTCCTGCTGGTTTGGGTTATGGCAGGAGGTTAGCCGGGGGGAACGGGGCGGTGGAAATCGGTTAGCGGCGGCGGAGCGGCAAGGGGGCGCCCATCACGGCATACGGCTTCGGGGCGCTGGGGAAGAGGACCTGGCGGGCGAGGTCCACGTAGCCGAGCGAACGATAGAGGCCGCGGGCGGGGCTCTCGACGTCGATCGCGGAGAGGATCGAGCGGGGTTCGGCGGCGCTGTCGGTGATCGTGGTGATCAGGGAGCGGCCGATGCCCCGGTTCTGGTAGCGGGGGTGGACGTGGAGCTCCGTGATGACGAAGGAGTCGTCGAGCCAGTCGTCGTGGCCCTGGGACCGGAGGTAGGGCTCCACGACGGTGGACCACCAGTGGGTACGGTCGTTGGGCATGCCGTAGACGAATCCGACGAGCATGCCCGCGGCGGTCGCCCCGAGGGCCCTGGCTCCCGGGTAGGTCATGTGGCGCAGCACGATCTGACGGCGTACGGCGACCTCGTCGGGGCCGAGTCCGAAGGCCACGGCCTGGACGGCGAGCGCCTCGTCGACGTGGGCCGGGAGGTCGAGGGGGCCGATCACGATGTCGTCGGGGGTGCGGCGGTGTGCGTGACCGGGAAGGCGCATGTGGGGAGCGTACAGGGGACCACAGGGTGTCAGGTCAGAACAGAATGCTCATGAACGAGCCCACCTCTTGGAAGCCCACCCTGCGGTACGCCCGCCTCGCCGCCGTGTTGAAGTCGTTCACGTACAGGCTCACCACGGGAGCCACGTCGGCCAGGGCGTAGCGCAGTACCGCCGCCATGCCGGGTGCGGCCAGTCCCTGCCCCCGGTACTCGGGGGCCACCCAGACGCCCTGGATCTGGCAGGCGCGGTCGGTGGCGGCGCCGATCTCGGCCTTGAAGACGACCTTGCCGTCCTGGTCGAGGCGGGCGAAGGAGCGGCCGGAGCCGACGAGTTCGGCGACCCGGGCCTGGTAGAGGAGGCCGCCGTCCCCCGCGAGGGGCGATACGCCGACCTCCTCGGTGAACATCGCCACGCACGCCGGCATGATCGTCTCCATCTCGTCCTTGCGGATGCGGCGGACGTAGGGATCCGGGGCGATGTCGGCGGGCATGTGGTCGGTGACCATGAGGGGCTGGTGGGGGCGGACCTCACGGGCCGGGCCCCAGCTGGGTTCCAGCAGGCGCCAGAGCGGGGCGGTGGCGTCGGCGGGGCCGACGATGGAGGAGCAGCGGCGGCCCGCGCGCCGGGCGCGGTCGGCGAAGGCACGGATCGCTCGGGGGGTCGCACAGATCGGGACGAGGTTGGCGCCCGCGTAGCACAGGGACGTCAGCATGCCGTCCTCGTACCAGCCCCACATCTCGCCGCCCAGGCGCCAGGGGTCGAGGCCGGCGACCTGGACGCGGGACGTCACGAAGGCGTTCGCGACCGGCTCGCGGTCGAGCACGGCGAGCGCGGCGTCCAGGTCACTCGGTTCGAGGACCCGTGAGGTGGTCTGGGTCAACACGTGCGGGGGCCCTCCGGGGGAACTGCTGGTTTCCGCACTGTACCTGCGGATGCGGAGGCCTGCCGCCCTGCGCCTACTAGCTCGGGGAGTTCTGTATGAGTGCGAGTGCGGGTTGTGTGGGGCTGGTCGCGCCCACGCGGCGGAGCCGCATATCGATACAGCCCCGCCCCTTTGGGGCGCTGTCAGCCCGCCACCGAGACCGACGGCTCCCCGCTCGTCACCCCGTCCGCCTCCATCCGCTCGGCCAGCTTCATGGCCTCCTCGATGAGGGTTTCTACGATCTTGGACTCGGGGACGGTCTTGATGACCTCGCCCTTGACGAAGATCTGGCCCTTGCCGTTGCCGGAGGCGACGCCCAGGTCGGCCTCGCGGGCCTCGCCGGGGCCGTTGACGACGCAGCCCATGACGGCGACGCGGAGGGGGACCTCCATGCCGGTCAGGCCCGCGGTGACCTCCTCGGCCAGCTTGTAGACGTCGACCTGGGCGCGGCCGCAGGACGGGCAGGAGACGATCTCCAGGCCGCGCTGCTTGAGGTTCAGGGACTCCAGGATCTGGAGGCCGACCTTGACCTCCTCGGCGGGCGGGGCCGAGAGGGAGACGCGGATGGTGTCGCCGATGCCCTGCGAGAGGAGGGCGCCGAACGCCACCGCGCTCTTGATCGTGCCCTGGAACGCCGGGCCCGCCTCGGTCACCCCGAGGTGCAGGGGGTAGTCGCACTGGGCGGCGAGCTGCTTGTACGCCTCGATCATCACGACCGGGTCGTTGTGCTTCACCGAGATCTTGATGTCCCGGAAGTCGTGCTCCTCGAAGAGGGACGCCTCCCACAGCGCCGACTCGACCAGGGCCTCCGGCGTCGCCTTGCCGTACTTCTGCAGCAGGCGCTTGTCCAGCGAACCGGCGTTGACGCCGATGCGGATCGGGGTGCCGTGGTCCTTCGCGGCGCGCGCGATCTCCTTGACCTTGTCGTCGAACTGCTTGATGTTGCCGGGGTTCACACGCACCGCGGCGCAGCCGGCCTCGATGGCCGCGAACACGTACTTGGGCTGGAAGTGGATGTCCGCGATCACCGGGATCTGGGACTTGCGGGCGATCGTCGACAGGGCGTCGGCGTCGTCCTGCGTGGGGCACGCCACGCGCACGATCTGGCAGCCGGAGGCCGTGAGCTCGGCGATCTGCTGGAGCGTGGCGCCGATGTCCGACGTACGCGTCGTCGTCATCGACTGCACCGACACCGGCGCGTCCCCGCCGACCGGCACCGATCCGACCTGGATCTGACGGCTCTTCCGGCGCTCGGCGAGCTTGGTCGGTACGGACGGCATGCCGAGAGAAATCGCAGTCATCTGCTGTGCAACCCCAAGTCGTGGATCAAGGTCCGGTCCCGTCAGCAGCGGGCTCCAGGCTTCGAGATTACGGCACGGGCGCGGGCCCCAACACATCACCGTCCGTAAACCCACTCAATGGAAGGCGGCCCGGGACATACGATCCCGGGCCGCCACGAACTCCGTGTGACTAGGAGATTCTCACCGGGTTAACGACGTCCGCGACCAGCACCAGCAGCGTGAAGCAGATGAAGATCCCGGCGACCACGTACGCCACCGGCATCAGCTTCGCCACGTCGAACGGACCGGGGTCCGGACGGCGCAGCACCTTCGCCACGTTCCTGCGCAGCGCCTCCCACAGCGCGCCCGCGATATGGCCGCCGTCGAGCGGCAGCAGCGGGAGCATGTTGAACAGGAAGAGCGAGAGGTTGAAGCCCGCCAGCAGGAACACGAACGTCGCCAGCTGCTGCGAGGCCGGAATGTCCAGCGTCGCGATCTCACCGCTCACCCGCGCCGCTCCGACGATGCCCATCGGGGAGTCCGGCTCGCGCGGGCCGTCGCCGAAGGCCGCGTCCCACAGGGCGGGGACCTTGGAGGGCAGGGCCACGAGGGCGTCGACGGCGTCGCCGACCCGGTCGGTCATCCAGGTCACCGAGTCGCCGAAGTCCTGTTTGACGACGCCGGTGGCCGCGCTGAAGCCGAGGAAGCCGGCCTTGACGTACTCGCCCTCGACATACGCCCCGCTCGCGTCCTTCTTCACGACCCGGTTGGTGGCGATCTTCGCCTCCAGGGTCACCTGCTCACCCTTGCGGTCGACGACGATCGGCACCTCCTTGCCGGCGCTGTCACGGATCAGGTCGGAGAGGGTGCCCCACTCCTCGGTCCGCACCCCGTCGAAGGAGACGATCTTGTCGCCGTTCTTCATGCCCGCGGCCGCGGCCGGGGACTTCGGGTCGGACGCCCTGCACTCGTCGCGGTTCTCGGTCTGGGCGATCACGCACTGGGAGACCGAGCTGACGGTGGTGGTCTGCTGCTGGATGCCGAAGCCCATCAGCACGGTGAGGAACAGGCCGAAGGCGAGGACCAGGTTCATGAACGGGCCCGCGAACATCACGATGACCCGCTTCCACGGCTTGCGCGTGTAGAAGAGGCGGGTCTCGTCGCCCGGCTTGAGCTCCTCGAACGCGGCCGAGCGGGCGTCCTCGATCATGCCGCGCCAGGGCGAGGTGGAGCGGGCCTCCAGGCGGCCGTCGGGGCCGGGCGGGAACATGCCGATCATGCGGATGTAGCCGCCGAACGGGATCGCCTTGATGCCGTACTCGGTGTCGCCCTTCTTCCGTGACCAGATGGTCGGGCCGAAGCCCACCATGTACTGCGGCACGCGGATGCCGAACAGCTTGGCCGTGGACAGGTGGCCCAGCTCGTGCCATCCGATCGAGAAGAGCAGCCCGACCGCGAACAGCACTATGCCGAGGATGAACATCAGGGTCGTCATGCACGGGCCTCCGCCGTGTGTGCCGCCAGTTCCCGGGCCCGCCTGCGCGCCCAGGTCTCCGCTTCGAGGACGTCCGCGACGGTGAGGGAAGTTCCCGCGCTCGGGGTGCCGTGCTCCTCCACCACCCGCGTCACGGTCTCCATGATCCCGTTGAACGGCAGCGCGCCGGCCCGGAAGGCCTCCACGCACTCCTCGTTCGCCGCATTGAACACCGCCGGCGCCGTGCCCGCGAGCCCGCCCACGTGGCGGGCCAGGTTGACGGACGGGAACGCGTCGTTGTCGAGCGGGAAGAACTCCCAGGTCGACGCCTTGCTCCAGTCGAACGTGGGCGCGGCGTCGGGGACGCGCTCCGGCCAGCCGAGGCCGATGGCGATCGGGCCGCGCATGTCGGGCGGGGTCGCCTGGGCGATCGTGGATCCGTCGGTGAACTCAACCATCGAGTGAACATACGACTGGGGATGCACGACCACCTCAATGCGGTCGAAGGAAATGTCGTAGAGCAGATGCGCCTCGATGACCTCCAGGCCCTTGTTGACGAGGGTCGCGGAGTTGATCGTGATGACCGGGCCCATGGCCCAGGTGGGGTGCGCGAGGGCGTCCTCGACGGTCACGTTCGCCAGCTCGGCCTTCGTACGGCCGCGGAAGGGCCCGCCGGAGGCGGTCACCACGAGCTTGCGTACGTCCGCGCGCGTGCCGGACGCCAGCGCCTGGAACAGGGCCGCGTGCTCGGAGTCGACGGGGATGATCTGACCGGGCTTGGCCAGGGCCTTGACCAGCGGGCCGCCGACGATCAGGGACTCCTTGTTGGCGAGCGCGAGGGTGCGGCCCGCCTCCAGGGCGGCGAGGGTCGGGGCGAGGCCGATGGAGCCGGTGATGCCGTTGAGGACGGTGTGGCAGTCGGAGGCGGCGACCTGAGTGGCCGCGTCCGGGCCCGCGAGGATCTCGGGGAGCGGCTCGCCCGTGCCGTACTGCGCCTGGAGGGCCTCCCGCAGCGCCGGTACGACGTCCTCCTGGGCGACCGCGACGGTCCGCGCCCTGAGCCGGTACGCCTGCTCGGCGAGAAGGGCGACCCGGCCGCCGTTGGCGGACAGGGCGGTGACCCGGAACCGCTCGGGGTTGCGCAGCACGAGGTCGATGGCCTGGGTGCCGATGGACCCGGTGGAGCCGAGGATCACCACGTCCTTGGGGCCGTCGCCCGCAACCGGGTCGTAGACGAGATGCGGGTCGGCGAGAGGGGCTGGACTGTCGCTCATCCCCCCATTGTGGCCGGAAGGATCGATGGGAAGGACAGGGCGTCCCCGTCCGGGAGGTAACAGGATGGTGAGGGATCGCTGCGGGCAGTGATCCCTCACCGGCCCTCACCGGCCCCTCACCCCATCGGTCACCTGATCGGGCGGTGCACGTTCTCCTGGGCGCTGGGGCCCGGTGTCGCGTCCGCGATCCACACGCCGCCGTCGTCCGACGGGTCGACGATGCCCGACTCCAGCCACTCGTACGTGCCCGACATCACGCCCTTGACCACCTTGCGGTCGAGGTCGTCGGTGTTGGACCACAGGCGGCCGAAGAGTTCCTCGACACGCAGCCGGGACTGGCGGCAGAAGGCGTCGGCGAGCTGGTAGGCCTCGCGGCCGTGCTCGCCCCGGGCGCGCAGGTGCTCGGCGCGGACGCAGGTCGCGCTCATGGCGAACAGCTCGGCGCCGATGTCGACGACCCGGCCGAGGAAGCCCTGCTTGGTCTCCATGCGGCCCTGCCAGCGGGACATGCCGTAGAAGGTGGAGCGGGCGAGCTTGCGGGAGGTGCGCTCGACGTAGCGCAGGTGCGCGGAGAGGTCGATGCCGTGCTTGAACTCGCCGTAGGTGTACGGCAGTTGCCCCTGGCCCGCGACCAGCTTGGGCAGCCACTTGGCGTAGAAGACACCGGCGTTCGCGCCCGCCTTGGCCTTGTCCTGGAGGGACTTGTCGGGGTCGATGAGGTCGCCGGCGACCGAGAGGTGGGCGTCGACGGCCTCGCGGGCGATCAGGAGGTGCATGATCTCCGTCGAGCCCTCGAAGATGCGGTTGATGCGCAGGTCGCGCAGGACCTGTTCGGCGGGGACGCCGCGCTCGCCCCGGGCCCTGAGGGAGTCGGCGGTCTCGAAGCCGCGGCCGCCGCGGATCTGGACGAGTTCGTCGGCGATCGTCCAGGCCATCTCGGAGGCGTACAGCTTGGCGAGGGCGCCTTCGATGCGGATGTCGTTGCGGTCCTCGTCGGCCATCTGGGAGGCGAGGTCGGTGACGGCCTCCAGGGCGAAGGTGGTGGCCGCGATGAAGGAGATCTTCGAGCCGACGGCCTCGTGGTGGGCGATCGGCTTGCCCCACTGCTCGCGCGCCGCCGACCACTCGCGGGCGATCTTCAGGCACCACTTGCCGGCCGCGACGCAGGACGCGGGGAGCGAGAGCCGACCGGTGTTGAGCGTGGTCAGGGCGATCTTCAGGCCGGCGCCCTCCGGGCCGATCCGGTTCGCCGCGGGGACGCGGACCTGGTGGAAGCGGGTGACGCCGTTCTCGATGCCGCGCAGACCCATGAAGGCGTTGCGGTTCTCGACGGTGATGCCGGGTGAGTTGGTCTCCACGACGAAGGCGGTGATGCCGCCCTTGTGCCCCTCGGACTTGGGCACGCGGGCCATGACGACGAGGAGGTCGGCGACCACGCCGTTGGTCGTCCAGAGCTTCACGCCGTCGAGGATGTAGTCGTCACCGTCCGGCACCGCGGAAGTGGCGAGGCGGGCCGGGTCGGAGCCGACGTCCGGCTCGGTCAGCAGGAAGGCGCTGATGTCGGTGCGGGCGCAGCGCGGGAGGAAGGTCTCCTTCTGCTCGGGGGTGCCGAACAGCTTCAGCGGCTGCGGTACGCCGATCGACTGATGGGCCGAGAGCAGCACGCCGATCGCGGGGCTGGCCGAGCCGGCCAGGGTCAGCGCCTTGTTGTAGTACACCTGCGTGAGGCCGAGGCCGCCGTACTTGGTGTCGATCTTCATGCCGAGGGCGCCGAGTTCCTTGAGCCCGTTGATCACCTCGTCGGGGATCCGGGACTCGCGCTCGATCAGGGCGCCGTCGACCTTCGACTCGATGAAGTCCCGCAGCTTGGCGAGGAACTCCTCGCCGCGCTGGGCGGCCTCGTCGGTGGGCATCGGGTGCGGGTGGATGAGGTCGAGGCGGAAGCGGCCGAGGAACAGTTCCTTGGCGAAGCTGGGCTTGCGCCACTCCTGCTGCCGGGCCGCCTCCGCCACCTCGCGTGCCTCACGTTCGGTGACGGTGGGTTTGGTGGGTGCTGCGGACATGAGGCTCACCTCGCCGCGAATCGGGATCTTGGGCCGTTTGGTTACCGACGGGTGCTACTCGATCGTATGTACCCGATTCAGGGCGACCCCACCACCCCGCGTGCAGCCGTTCGGCCGATGTTGACGGAGTACGCCTTGGTGTCAAGGCGGCCCGTGCCGTGCCGGTGTAGTTTCCCTCGTTCCAGAGGTTGTTGTTCCGGTAGTACTTGCCGAGCGTGATCGTGTCGAAGGCCTCCGTCGTAGAAGAAAGCTGTCGAAGCGCTTCGATAACCTATGGACACCCACGCGCGCCAGAGCTAGTGTCGAACCACCCTCACAGCCAGCCCTGTTCACACCGCGCACTGTCGAAGCGCTTCACAAAGCTTGGAGAGCGGATGGTCACCCTCGCCGAGGTCGCCCAGCACGCCGGAGTCTCGGCGAGCACGGTGAGCTATGTCCTCAGCGGCAAGCGGTCCATCTCCACGACCACCCGGCAGCGGGTCGAGCAGAGCATCCGCGAACTCGGCTACCACCCGAACGCCGGTGCCCGCGCCCTGGCCAGCAGCAGGTCGAACATCATCGCGCTGATGATCCCGCTGCGCACCGACATGTATGTGCCGGTGATGATGGAGATCGCCATCGCGGTGGCCACCACGGCCCGTACGCACGGCTACGACGTCCTGCTGCTGACCGGCGAGGAGGGTCCCGACGCCGTGCGCCGCGTCACCGGCAGCGGGCTGGCCGACGCGATGATCCTGATGGACGTCCAGCTCGACGACGAGCGGCTGCCGCTGCTGCGCGGCACCGACCAGCCGTCCGTACTGATCGGGCTGCCCTCCGACACCACCGGGCTGACCTGCGTCGACCTCGACTTCAAGGCGACCGGGGCGCTGTGCGTGGAGCATCTGGCGACGCTGGGGCACCGCGACATCGCTGTCATAGGAGAGGCCCCGGCCGTCTACGAGCGGCACACCGGGTTCGCGGAGCGCACGCTCGACGGACTGCGGCTGCGGTCCCAGGAGCTGGGGATCCGGCTGCTGCACCGGCCCTGCGAGGGCGGCTACGACGCGATGGCCGTCACCCTCGCCCGCATCCTCGACGAGCGCCCGGGCACCACGGGGTTCGTCGTGCAGAACGAGTCGGCGGTCGAGCCGCTGCTCGCCCTGCTGCGCCAGCAGGGCCGCGCCGTGCCCGAGGACGTGTCGGTGGTCGCCATCTGCCCCGACCAGGTCGCCACCCAGGCCTCGGTGCGGCTGACGTCGGTCTCCATCCCCGCGCAGGAGATGGGCCGGCATGCGGTCGAACAGCTGGTCGCCAAGCTCGACGGGCGCGGAAGTGACGAAGTCCTGCTGATCGCACCCGAGTTGACGGTCCGGGCGAGTTCGGGTCCGGCGCCGTCGGCGAACTGACGCCCCTTGCCTCACGTGCCTGTACGCACGTCCCTGTCTGCTTTCCTCCAGGAGCACGCCTCGTGTATCAGCCTGCCGAAAACCAGCCCAAGGTCAGTCTCGCGCAGTCGTCCCCCACCGTCGGCACGTTCCGCGAGCGGGACGGTGCGCTGGAGTGGAGCGGCCGCCAGGAGACCGTTCGCGTCGAGCCGTGGGGACCGGACGCGGTCCGGGTGCGCACCCGCCTCGGTGGACCGATCCTCGACGGACTGCCCGGTGCCCTCCTCGACGGGCCCGAGGCCACCGAGAGCTCGGTCAAGATCGGTGACGGCGAGGCGCAGTTGACCGTGGGCGCGCTGACCGTCCACGTCGACGCCGAGGGCCTGATCCGCTTCCTGCGCACCGAGGACTCCGCCGAGCTCCTCGCAGAGGCCCGCGCCCACTTCTGGTGGCCCGGCGCGCGCCTCTACACGGCCGTCGGCAACGGCTACCACCGTCTTGAGCAGCGCTTCGCCGCCTACGACGACGAGAAGCTGTACGGACTCGGCCAGCACCAGCACGGCCGGTTCGACCAGAAGGGCCTGGTCCTGGACCTGGTCCAGCGCAATGCCGAGGTCGGCATCCCGGTCCTGTCGTCCAGCCGTGGCTACACCCTCCTGTGGAACAACCCGGCGATCGGCCGCGTGGAGCTCGCGCACAACGGCACGCGGTGGGTCGCCGACTCCGCCCGGCAGATCGACTACTGGATCGCCGCGGGCACCCCGGCCGACGGCCAGCGCCGCTACAGCGCGGTGACGGGCCGTACGCCCATGCTGCCGGAGTGGGCGGCGGGCTTCTGGCAGTGCAAGCTGCGCTACCGCACCCAGGACGAACTCCTCGCCGTGGCACGGGAGTACAAGCGCCGGGGCCTGCCGCTCTCGGCGATCGTCTGCGACTTCTTCCACTGGACCCACCTCGGCGACTGGAAGTTCGACCCGGCCGAGTGGCCCGACCCGGCGGCGATGGTGCGCGAGCTGGACGAGATGGGCGTCAAGCTCGTCGTGTCCGTGTGGCCGTCGGTCTCCCCGCTCTCCGAGAACCACCCGGTCATGGAGCAGCGCGGCCACTTCATCGGCACCCAGTACGGCCCGATGGCACACGCCGACTGGCCGGACAAGGAGGTCGCCTCCACCGTCCAGGTCGCCTTCTACGACGCCACCAACCCCGACGCCCGTGAGTTCCTGTGGTCGAGGATCAAGCAGAACTACCTCGACCCGTACGGCATCACCGCCTTCTGGCTGGACGCGTGCGAGCCCGAGCTGAAGCCGGGCTTCCAGGAGAACCTGCGCTACTGGACGGGCCCCGGCCTGGAGGTCGGCAACAGCTACCCCGCCGAGAACTCCCGCACCTTCTACGAGGGCCTGCGCGCGTCCGGCGAGGAGGAGGTCGTCACCCTCAACCGCTCGGCCTGGGCGGGCAGCCAGCGCTACGGCGCCGCCCTGTGGTCCGGCGACATCGGCACCGACTTCCCGACCCTGCGCCGCCAGATCGCGGCCGGCCTGAACACCGCGCTGTCCGGCATCCCCTGGTGGAACACCGACATCGGCGGCTTCCACGGCGGCGACCCGGACGACCCGGCCTACCGCGAGGTGATGGTCCGCTGGTTCCAGTTCGGCGCCCTGTCCCCGCTGATGCGCCTGCACGGCTTCCGCGACCCGGGCATGCCGCTCGGCCCGGAGATGACCGGCGGTCCGAACGAGGTGTGGTCGTACGGCGAGGAGGCCGGCGCGATCATGGAGAAGTACCTGCGGCTGCGCGAGCGCCTGAAGCCGTATGTGCTGGACGTCATGCGCGAGGCCCATGAGGAGGGCCTGCCGGTGATGCGGCCGCTGTTCCTGGAGTTCCCCGACGACCAGACGGCCTGGTCGGTCGACGACGCCTATCTCCTCGGCCGCGATCTGCTGGTCGCCCCGGTGCTGACGGCGGGCGCGACGGCCCGCACGACGTACCTTCCGGCGGGCGCGGGCTGGACGGACGCGTGGACGGGTGAGACGTACGAGGGCGGTAGGACCGTGACGGTGGACGCCCCACTGGACCGCATCCCGCTGTTCCTGCGGGACGGGGTGCGGCTGCCGGTGGCGGACTAGGCGCGCCCGTCCAACTTCCGTTCACCACAAGTCAGTTCGACGAGATAGGTTCCCTACGTGTCCTCGTCTCCGCTCGCCCTCACCCTCGCCAATCTGCTCCTGCGCCCGGCCCTCGGCTCCCGCCGCAGTCCGGACCGGGTCTTCGACCGGATCGCCGTGGAGGCCGGGGAGGCACCCGGTGACCGGCAGTTCGTCGACGACTTCCGGTCCCTGCTGGGCTGGTGGGCGAAGGCCGACAACCTCACGCCGGTCGGCTGGCAGTCCGCGCAGGCGCATGTGCGCCGGCATCTGACCAACCGGGCCCGCGTCCGGCGGCTGATCGCCGAGCACCCCGAGATCGAGCGCGAGCCGATCGAGAAGCCGGTGTTCGTCGTGGGCCTGCCGCGCACGGCGACCACCGTCACGCACGCCGTCCTGTCGATCTCGGACGAGCACCGCTGCCCGCTGCTGTGGGAACTGCTCGCCCCCGACCTGGAGTTGCCGCCCCGGCAGCGCAGGAAGGCGATCACGACCGGCCGCCGGATGGTCCAGGGCACCGATCTCTTCGCGCCGCGCTTCCGTGACATCCACGCGATGGTGGCCGAGGGCCCGGAGGAGTGCACGTTCGCGCTCCCGCACGCCTCGATGCCGTTCTCCCAGGCCCGGATACCCGAGTACCAGGCGTGGCACCGCGAGCGGGACTTCGTCGACGACTACCGGTACCTCAAACAGGTCTACCAGGTCCTCCAGTACGGCCGTCCGCGCCGCCGCTGGATGCTGAAGTCCCCCATGCACCTGGAGAACCTGGAGGCGCTGCGCACGGTGTTCCCCGACGCCACCATCGTGTGGTGCCACCGGGACCCGGTCACCGTCGTGGCGTCCTTCTGCAGTCTGATCGAGCATGGCATGGCCATCAGCGTCCGTCCGCTCGATCTGGCCGGCATCGGCGCCACCTGGCTCGACCTGCTGAGCCGGGCCATGGCGCGCGGCCTGGCAGCCCGTGCCGCCATCCCCGCGGAACAGTTGGTGGACGCCCCGTACTCCTGGCTCGGCTCCGACCCGGCCACCGGCGCCCCCAAGCTCTACGCCGCTGTCGGCGCCCGCTGGACCGAGTCCGACGCCGCCCGCCTCCCGGGGGTCGTCGCCCGACCCAGGGGAACTCGGCGCCACACCTACGACCTGGCGCGCTACGGCCTGACCCGCGCCGAGGTCGAGGCCGCGTTCGCGGACTACAACGCGCTGCGGGCCGAGGTCGACCCCACCTGAGGCGACCCCGGCCCTGATGGCACGTCAGCTGCTGCTGACGGTCAGGTTGTTGGTGCGGAAGTCGAGGCCGCCGGACGACGAGGTGATCTCGTAGCCGAACTGCACGTCACCGATCGTCTCGTTGCTGGACATCCAGCCCTTGGTGCCCGCTATCCAGCTCAGGATCGGCTTCATGTTCACGGAGCCGGAGTTGGAGTCGGACGTCCGCAGGAACGAGAACACCTCGTTGTGGCCGTTGCTGCCCTTGTACACGTTCCAGGTGTGACCGCCGAGGGTGACGGAGCCCTGGGAGGTGCCGATCGGGCCGACGGCTCCGTTGTAGTTCATCCAGAGCATGATCTCGTAGTCGTAGTCCGTGTCCCAGATGTCGTACGACGTGTTGTACGCGCCGGATGACGGGACCGTGACGTTGTAGTCGCTGGTGAGCGAGGAGAGCGAGGCGATCGTCTTGTTGATCACCTTCTTGGAGTTGGGGTAGGACTTGATGCCGCCGGTGTTGGGGTGGTTGGCCCAGACTCCCCAGTTGGTGCCGGAGTTGGCCCAGACGCACTGGCTGCCGGCGCCGGAGCCCCAGATGTTGTTGTAGAGCGTGTAGCCGTTCAGGCTGGTGTTGCCCCACTGGTCGCAGGAGTTCCAGACGGCGGCCGAGGCGGGGGCGGAGGCGAGGCCGACGGTGGCGCCGAGGGCCATCGCCGGGGCCAGCACGGCCGTCGTGATCTTGCGCAGTGCGCTCTTTGCCATGGTGTCCCTTTCCATGGGTGGGGGGAATTGCGGTGGGGGTTACCACGTCCCCGGACGGAGGACGTGGTCTTCTCCGGCGACGAGGTCGAGCGGTCGTGTGCCGCCGGTGGAAGTCCGGAGTTCGATGCGGACGGTGCGGGACGGTCTGAGGACGGCGGTCGCGCCGTCCCGCGTCCAGGACAGGTCGACCTCGGCGCCGAACCGTGTGCGCACGCCCCGCAGGCGGCCCTGCGGGAGGGTGGGGGGCAGCGCGGGCAGCAGGACCAGCCGGTCCGGGGTCGAGTGGACGAGCATCTCGATCAGTACGGCGGGCAGGGTGTGCGCGGCGTCCGCGTTGTAGACGTCGCGGTTCGGGTAGTGCGCGCTCATCAGGGAGGCGTGGAAGAAGTCGCCGCCCAGGACCTGGTCGAGGGCGTGGGCGACCCGCTCGCCGTCCCGGAGCCGGGCCGCGATCAGGGCGTGGTGGAGATGGCCGTGCGCCGAGTCGTTCTCGGCGCCGCGCAGTTCGAGGGCGCGATGGGCGGCCGCCGCGAGGCCGGGGGTGTCGTACGGGGTGATCTCCTCCAGCGGCCAGACGCCGTAGAGGTGGCTGAGGTGGCGGTGGTCGTAGGAGTCCTGGAGTCCGGGCCAGGCCCATTCGGCGAGGGCGCCGTCGTCGTTGATCCGGTGCGGCGGGAGTCGGTCGGCGAGGGCGTGCCAGCGGTCGGCTTCAGGGGTGCCCTGGTGGTAGCGGGCGGCCGTGCGCAGCGCGTGTCGGGCCGCCGAGAGGTCCATGGCCGCGTTGACGGTGCCCCAGCTCGCGTTCGCGGGGCGGTTCTCCGGCGAGTAGGAGGGGACGACGATCAGGTGGCCGTCGTCGTCGGTGCGGGTGAGGAAGTCCTCGTAGAACCGGGCCACTTCGGCGAGGACGGCGGCGGTGCGCGGATCGTGGGCGCCCCGGGTCTCGTCGTGGTCGACGAGGGGCTTGAGCAGCCAGTCGGCGCCCGCCGTCCACAGGTGCAGCGGGTACTCGCGGCTGAAGTGGTGGATGTGCCCGGACTCCCCGTCGGTGTGGGCGGGCGCCACCACGCCGCGGGTGCCGTAGACGGTGCGGGCGTTGTCGCGCCAGTGCTCCAACTGTCCCTGGATGAGCGCGGCGTGCGCCTCGGTCACCTCCGGGAGCGCGGCCGCCGCCGCGGAGGCGGTCTGGAGGTTGAGGTTGGCGTCGGTGGTGAACGCCCCCGACCAGGCGGTGTTCCAGTCGCCGGTCCACAGGCCGGTCAGCCGGGGCGGCAGCATGCCGGAGGCGGAGAGCAGGTGGTAGCGGCCGGCGGCGAAGAGGCGCTCCAGCAGTGCGGGGCTCTTCGTGCGGCGGACCAGCTCCGATCCGGGCAGGGCCCGCTCGTCCTCGTCGCCGTCGAGGTCGAGGCCGGCGCGGAGGTAGGCGGGGCGGTGCAGGGCGGTGTGCCGGGCGAGGAGAGGGGCGTACGGGTCGTCGTCGGCGCCCTCGGGCAGCAGGGCGCGCAGGGCCTGTGCCTCGGCGAGGACGTCCAGTTCGCCGGTGTGGCGGCGGACGCGGGTGAGGAGGAGCAGGGAGCGGGCGCCCTCGATCCGGATGCCGGGCAGGGAGGTGTGGGTGCGGCCGCCGGTGACGAGGGCGAGGGTGACGCCCGTGTAGGCGCGGTCGCTGCCGGGGTAGCGGACGCGGAGGTTGAGCAGGGCGCCCTCGGGGGTGCGGAGGGCGCCGTGGCCGACCGCCAAGTCGTTGGGTACGCCGGGGAGTTGGTGGTTCA
This sequence comes from Streptomyces ferrugineus, assembly GCF_015160855.1. Taxonomy (NCBI): domain Bacteria; kingdom Bacillati; phylum Actinomycetota; class Actinomycetes; order Kitasatosporales; family Streptomycetaceae; genus Streptomyces; species Streptomyces ferrugineus. Next base: position 7,829,616 of record NZ_CP063373.1, read on the forward strand.
GGAGCACGTCGGCGGTGAGGCCGGGCTCGGTGACGCGGTGGACGATGACGTCGTCGGCGCGGGAGACGAAGGCCTCGCTGAGCAAGCCGTCGCGCCGGGCGGTGATGACACCGGTGGTGAAGTCGACCTCGCGGCGGTAGGCCCCGGGCTGCTCGCCGCCCGGCCGCCGCAGCCGTATCTCGAAGGCCGGATGGAAGGGCTGTACCCAGTGCAGTCCCCGCCCGTCGGTGAAGCCCTCGGCGGCGGTGACGTCCCCGGCCAGCAGCCGGTCCTGGAGGTGCGGGAGGTCGGCGGCGAGGGCGGGGGGACGGGTGTGGGCGTCGCCGCCCGGGCGGACCAGGGTGTGATGGTTGACGATGACCCGGTCGAGGTTCGGATCGCCGAACACCATGATGCCGTGCCGGCCGTTGCCGCTCAGGAAGGCGTCCTCCCAGCGGGCGGCGGGCGCCGGCTCCCAGGTGCCGTGCACCGGCCCGCTCATGCGGCGGCCTCCAGCACGGCGACGCCGTACCGCTCCAGCTCCACCCCGTCGGTGACCGTCGCGCCGGTCAGCAGCTCGCGATGGCGGCCGGGCACGGGCACGGTGACCCCGTCGCGCCCGTGGTTGAGCAGGAACAGCAGTCCACCGCGCCGTACGGCCTCCACCCCGGCGGGAAGCCCGGCGAGGGTCGGTCGTACACCCGCTTCGCCGGCGATGTCGGCGAGCAGCGTGCGCAGCGCGTGCGGCTCGGGGAGGGTGGAGACGTACCAGGCGCGGCCCTTGCGCAGGACGGCCGGGAGCCCGTCCAGCTCGCCGCCCTTGTAGGGGACTACGGCGTCCACGTCGTCCGCCGCCTCGATCTCCTCGGACCACAGGGTGCCGTGGAAGCCCTCGGCGTCGGCCGTCTCGCCGGCGTCCAGCGGCCACCACTCGTGCAGCACCCGGATGCCGAACAGATCGCGCAGCCGGACGTCCATGCCGCCCTCGCGCACCCGGTCGTCCTCGTCGGCGATGCCGGTCTGGAAGCCGCAGACGAGGGTGCCGCCGCGCTCGACGTAGCCGACGAGGTTGTCGATCGCGGCGTCCGTCATCAGGTAGAGGTGCGGGACGACGACCAGCTTGTAGGCGGACAGGTCGTGCTCGGGGTGGGCGAAGTCGGCGACGGTGTGCGCCTCCCACAGCGCACGGTGCCAGGCGCGGACGATCTGCGGCCAGTCGGCCTCGGAGGAGAGCCGCCCGTCCTGTTGCCCCGCCCACCAGGCGTTCCAGTCGAGGAGTACGGCGACTTCGGCGGCGTCGACCCGAGTACCCGTCACCTTTTCGCTCAGCAGGGCGAGTTCGGCGCCGATCCGCTTGACCTCCTGGAAGGTGCGGCCCCGCTCCCCCGCGTGGCTGACCATCCCGGAGTGGAACTTCTCCGAGCCCTGCCGGGACTGCCGCCACTGGAAGTAGCAGACGGCGTCGGCGCCGCGGGCCACGGCCTGGAGGGACCACAGGCGGTTGAGACCGGCGGGTTTGGGGTGGTTGACCCCGCGCCAGTTGACCGGTCCCGCGGCCTGCTCCATCACCATCCAGGGACCGCCGCGCGCCTGCGAACGGGTCATGTCGTGCACCAGGGCCCCGTACTGCCCGCCGGACGGATCCCGCGGATCCGGATACACGTCGATCGAGACGACGTCCTCCTGCCGCGCCCACCGCCAGGCGTCCAGGCCCGGCCACACCGCCATGAAGTTGGTGGTCACCGGGATGTGCGGGCTGTGCCGGGCGACGATGTCCCGTTCGGCGAGGTAGCACTCCATGAGCGCGTCGGACGTGAACCGCTTGAAGTCCAGGACCTGCGTCGGGTTCTTCATGTAGTGCGCCCGGCGCGGCGGCAGCACCTCGTACCAGTCGCCGTAGCCCTGGCTCCAGAAGGCCGTTCCCCAGGCCGAGTTGAGGGCGTCCAGCGTGCCGTACCTCGCCTGGAGCCAGCCGCGGAAGGCGTCCTCGGCCTCGTCGCCCCAGTCGTAGGTGCAGTACTCGTTGTTGATGTGCCACATCCGCAGGGCGGGGTGGCCGCCGTAGCGGGCGGCGAGGTCCTCGGTGATGGCGGCGGCGTGGCGGCGGTAGGTCGCGCTGGAGTGGGAGAAGTGCTGGCGCGAGCCCCACCACTCGGTGCGGCCGTCCTCGTCGCGCGGCAGCGTCTCGGGGTGGAGCCGCCCCATCCAGGGTGGTGGCGAGGAGGTGGGCGTGGCCAGGACGACACCGATGCCGTTCTCGTCCATCAGGTCCATCAGCCGGTCCAGCCAGCCGAACTCCCGCTCCCCCGGCCGGGGTTCGAGCTTCGCCCAGGAGAAGACGCCGAGGGTGACCGAGTTGACGCCGGCCTCCTTCATCAGCCGGACGTCCTCGGGCCAGGTCTCCTCGGGCCACTGCTCGGGGTTGTAGTCGCCGCCGAAGAGGAGGCGGCCGCGGGTGGCGTCACCCATGCCCGCCATCAGGCCGGCTCCCCGTACTGCACGCCCCGCCCGTTGGTGGCGACGTAGACGCGGCCGTACACGCGCGGGTCGCCGGTGACGGCCGCGCCGATCCAGCCCCACTGGTGCCGGTCGTCGTTGATCCGCACCCAGGTCCCGGCCTCGTCGTCGGAGCGGTACACGGCGGTGATGGTCTCGGTGGAGCCGACCATGTAGACCGCCGGGTAGGAGGCGCCCCGGGCGGCCCTGCCGAAGCCGAGGGTGTACGAGGCCCGGCAGCTCGAGACCTTGGTGAAGGTGGCGCCGCCGTCGGTGGAGCGGTACAGCCCGTTCCCCTTGAGGCTCAGCCACAGGTCGCCGGACCGGCCCGGTGCCACGGCGAGCTGGAACTCCTTGTCGCCGGAGTTCAGCCCCGTGGCCCGCGCGGTGAAGGTCAGGCCGCCGTCGGTGCTGGCGTGGAGGGTGCCGGTGGCGGTGTCGAAGGCGTAGAAGGTGCCCGGGTCGACGGGGTCCGCGACCGGGGTGGCGCCCTTCGGGAAGGAGGTGACCTCGGCCCAGGTGGCGCCGTTGTCGGCGGAGCGCTGGGCCGGGTGGGGGGTGCCGTCCCAGTGCACGAAGGACCACAGCAGCACGCTGCCGTCGGCGTTGGTGGCGATCGGCCCCGGCGCGTCCTGGGCGAGGGCGGGCTGTGCCTCGAACGGCGCCCAGGTCTGCCCGCCGTCGTTCGAGTAGGCCCCGTTGCCGTTCTCGCCCCACCCCGCACGGACCACGTACGCCGGCTTCGCCGCGGCCTGGGCGAGCCCGGTGGCGGTCCCGAACACGGGGTTGGCCGCCATGCCGCCCGACGGGGACGCGGTGAGCGACTCGTGGTACATCACGCCGATGTCCCCGTTGCCGCTGATCAGATGGGCCTTGCCGGCCGGCGGCGAGATCAGCTGACGGACGGACGTCTCCTCCAGTCCGCGGATCCGCGGGGCCCAGTGCTTCAGGTCGCGGGTGCCGTAGATGGTCGCGCCGGTGCCGTAGAGGACATGCCGGGAGTCGTACGGGTCGAGGGCGAGGGCCTGGATCCACCAGCCGAACTTGGGCTGGTCCGCGCCCCACTTGAGGAAGGGTGTCTCGGAGACGTCGAAGACGGCCGTGTCCTTCAGGGACGTCCAGGTACGGCCGCCGTCGGTGCTGCGGAACACCGTGTCGACCGCCGCCCAGCGGTTGTTGGTGGAGACGACGAGGGTGCCGGGGCGGCGGGCGTCGACCGCGACACCGCCGTACCCGAAGCTGTCGTCGGAGCCGTCGCTCGTCGTACCCCCCGGCTTCACGGGCGTGACCTCGGTCCACTTCCCGTTGAGGGTGCACAGCTTGTGCACGCTGCCGTCGGACTGGCCGTTGGGGCCGGGTGCGTTGGCGTACGTGACGTACAGGTGGCGGGTGTACCTGTCGTACGCGGCCCGGATCGGCACCTTGGCGGCGGTGCCGGAGGGCCGGCCCGGGACGGCTTCCCAGGTCCGGCCGTCGGAGGTGCGGAACAGGTTGGCCGTGGTGCCGTCGCCGTCACCCCAGCCGGCGTACAGGCTGCGCCCGGCGGCGACGAGCAGGGTGACGCCCTGGCCACTCGCGCTGGGGGTGGCCGGGAAACCGGAGGCGGGGGCCCAGGTGGCACCCCGGTCGGTCGACTTGAGCAGTCCGTCGTGCCGGGTGCCGAGCCACAGGGTGTCACTGTCCCGCGGGTCGACGAGCAGCCGCTCCCCCGCGCCCCGCCCGTCCTCGTTGGCCCCGAGCTTCACGGTGAGGTCGGTGCGGGCCCAGGTGGCGCCGCGGTCGTCGGAGCGCAGCACGGCGCCGTTGCCGGCCCAGGACTGGGCGTAGGTGCCGAGGGCGAGGTACAGCCGGTTCGGGTGCGCCGGGTCGACGGCCATGGCCTCCACGCCGAGCAGGTTCCAGTCGTCCCAGCCGAGGTGGTCGGTCAGCGGGGTCCAGCGGCGGGTGCTGTCGTCCCAGCGGTAGGCGCCGCCGATGTCGGTACGGGCGTAGGCGAGGCCGCGGACGGAGGGGTGGAAGAGGACGCCGGTGACGAAACCGGTGCCGCCCATGACGGCGGTGCGCCAGCGGTACGCCTGGCCGGCGGGGACAGCGGTGGCCCGTCCAGCGGGCAACGGAACGGTGGTCAGCGCGGCAGCGGCAGCCGTTCCGGCAAGAACAGAGCGTCTGCTGGGTCGGGACGTACGCATGACATACCTCGTCTAATGCAAGAGGGGAGTGGAGAACCTAAAGGGGCGCGGGGCTGTTTCGATTTGCGGCTACCGCCGCGTGGGCGCGACCAGCCACAAACAACCCGCAGCCGCCACACAGCCGAAGCACCCCATTGAGTGGGCGCCAATCAGCCCTTGACGGCGCCCGTGAGCATGCCCTTCTTGAAATGCTTCTGGACGAAGGGAGAAAGGACGGCAACCGGCAGCAAAGCCATGACCATGACGGCCATTTGGACGGCCAGTCCCGACAGTTGCCCCGTCTTGATGGCCTGTCCCAGCCCCACCGGCGCCTCCTGCTTCTGCACCAGCTGGATCATGACGTTCTGCAGCGGCATCATGTCCTGGTCGTTCAGATACAGCGAGGCGTTGAACCACGCACTCCAGTACCCGACCGCGTAGAACAGCGTGATCACCGCGATGACGGCCCGCGACAGCGGCATGACGATCTGCCAGAGAATCCGGAAGTCCCCGGCGCCGTCGATGCGCGCGCTGTCGATGAGTTCCTGCGATATCCCTTGGAAGAACCCGCGCAGCACGAGGATGTTGAACACGCTCACCGCGCTCGGCAGGATCAGCGCCAGATAGGAATCCGTCAGCCCGAGGGTCTGCACCAGCAGATACGTCGGAATGAGCCCGGCGCTGAAGAACATCGTCGCCAGCAGCGTCATCAGGATCCAGCGATGCCCGAGCGACCCGGTCCGCGACAGCCCGTACGCGCACAGCACCGAGACGGTCATGGAGAACGCCGTACCGACGAGCGTGACCAGCACGCTGATGATGGCCGCCCGGGTCACCTGCCCCCCGCTGAGCAGTTCCTGATAGGCGATGAAGGTGATGTCCTTCGGCACCATCACCAGTCCGCCGGCCTCGTCGATGGTCTTGCGCGTGGAGAGGCTGGTGACGATGACGATCCACAGCGGGAACAGGATCGCGAGGCAGGCGATGCCGAGGACGAGTCCCTTGCTCGCGAGGCCGACCTTGCTGGGCTCCTCCTCCCACACCGGCCTCGGCGGCGCGGCCCAGGGGCCGGGCTTGCGCACGGGTTTGTCGATCACGGCGGTCACTTCTTGTACACCCCCTGCTCGCCCATGAGATGGGCCACTTTGTTCGCGGCCAGGACGAGGCCGATGCTGACGACTCCCTTGACGAGTCCGGCGGCGGCCGCGTAGCCGAAGTCCTGGTTGCGCACGCCGTTCCACCACACGAAGGTGTCGAGCACTTCCGCCGCGCCCGGTCCCACCGCGTCTCGTTGCAACAGGATCTGTTCGAATCCGACGGTGAGGGCGTCACCGACGCGCAGCACCAGCAGCAGGGCGATCACCGGCCGCAGCGCGGGCAGGGTGACATGCCAGATCCGGCGCCAGCGGGAGGCGCCGTCCATCGCGGCGGCCTCGTACAGGTCGGGGCTCACCGAGGCCAGCGCGGCGAGGAACACGATGATCCCCCAGCCGGCGTCCTTCCACACGGTCTCCGCGGTGACCAGGAACTTGAAGGTGCTCGGGTCGGTCATGAGGTCGAGGCCGTCGTACCCGTGGCTGCGCAGCAACTGGGAGAGCAGCCCGGCGCCGCCGAGCAGTTGCTGGAAGACCGCGATCACCAGCACCCACGAGAAGAAGTGCGGCAGGTAGAGGACGGCCTGCGCGATCGCCCGCACCCGGGGCCTGACCACACTGTTGATGAGCAGCGCGAGCAGGATCGGGATCGGGAAGAACAGCACGAGCTGGAGGAAGAACAGCACCAGTGTGTTCTGCACGGCCTGCCAGAAGGCGGAGTCCGCGAAGATGCGCTGGAAGTTCTCCAGGCCCACCCAGGGGCTGTTCAACATGGACACGACGCCGTTGTCGCTGATGTACGGGTCGTACTCCTGGAAGGCGACGACGTTGCCGAGGATCGGCACGTAGTTGAAGAGCAGAACCAGCACGAGGGCCGGCAGGGTCATCAGGAGCAGCAGCCGGTCGCGTCTGAACCTGACCTTGAGGCTCAGTCTCCCCGATGGACGCTTGTCCTCGGACCCGGTGACGTCGCCGGATGCCACCGGGGTCTTCTCACCAGGGGTCTTCCTCTTCGCCTCGGCCCTGCTCCGAGGCACCGTGCTGTGGGACACGGCCTTCTCCTCGCCTCGAACCCCGGATCAGTTGCCCGCGCTGCCGTTCTCGTCGAGGATCTTCTGGTACCAGTCGCGCAGCTTGTCGCCGCCCTTGCTCTTCCAGTCGGAGACGAACTGCTGCATGTCGCTGATCTTCTTGCGGCCGCGGACGATGTCGTCCTCGAGCTGCTCGACGTCGTTGGAGAGGTTGGTGTACCGGGTGGGCTCGGTGATCTGCATGCCCCAGAAGGAGGACTTCTTGGCGAAGGCGCCCATCCGCTGCTCCCACTCGACCTGGCCCCTGGCGACCTCGGGGAAGTCGGGGTGCGCGAGGGTCGCGGCGGGGCTCGCGACCATGACGTACGCGTTCAGCACGTCGATGTTGCCCTGGTCGGTCTTGGTGGGGACGCCGTCCTTGACGGTGTAGTGGGTGCCCTCCACGCCGTAGTTGGTCATCATGTACTCCTTGGTGCCGTACGGCGCCGCGGTGACGTTGGCGACGGCCAGCACGTCGCGGATGACCGACTCGGAGGCCTTCTTGTTGACGAAGGCGAAGATGCCGGCGGGCTGTTCGGCCCACAGGGTGGGGGCGCCGCCGTCGTGGCCCCAGACGTCCATGCCCCAGATCTTGAAGTCCGGGTTCTGGGCGGCCTGTTCGGCGGTGCGGCTCCACCACTGGGAGATGTTGTTGGGGTAGATCAGGAACTCGCCCGCCGCGAACTTGGGGCCCGGGTCGGGGGCGTTCTTGCCCAGACCGGAGTCGGGGTGGACGACCCCGGCGGCGAAGAGCTTGCGGGACCACTCCAGCGCTTCGAGGAACTCCTCGGTCTCGATGCGGTAGACCAGCTTGCCGTCGACCAGGTTCCAGCCGAGCGGCTTCTCGCTGCCGGAGAGCACGCCGAACGCCTGGAAGGCGGTCCACTTCATGTCCAGGCAGGCCCACCGCTTGGCCTTGGCGTTGGTGATGTCCTTGGCCAGGGCCATGAACTCGTCGCAGGACTTCGGGACTTCGTAGCCCTCCTCGTCGAAGATGTCCTGCCGGTACAGGGGCACCATGCTGGGGGCGGACGGCGCCGGCATCGGCAGGCCTCGCAGCTTTCCGCCGAAGATGGAGCGCCGCCAGGCGTCGGTCGGGATCGCGGCGAGGTTCGGGTACTCCTTGACCGCGTCCCCGGAGAGGTAGGGCCCGAGGTCGACGAACTTGCTGATGATGGCGCTGGGTATCTTGCCGCCCATGTTCCAGCCGGGGACGACCACCACGTCCGGGACGTCGCTGGAGGCGAGGACCGCGCCGAGCTTCTGGTCGTAGGTGTTGCCGTCCTGGTTCTGCCACCGGACGTCGACGCCGATCAGGTCGTTCATCGCCGTGTAGTAGGCGTTGTTCTGCTTGGGCGGCGATCCCCAGAACGGCGACATGATGGTGACCTTGCCGCCCTTGCCGAGCTTCTCGGGCACCGAGGTCTTCAGGTCCGCCAGGTCCAGCTTGCTGGTGAAGCCGATCGCCGAGCCGTTCTTGGCCGGGATGTCCGGCGTCACCACGTTGCTGGCCACATACGCCGGCAGGATCTTCTTCGCGTCCTTGCCCGAGGTCGTACCGTCCCGCGACCCGCTCTCCGACCCGCCGCACGCGGCGAGCAAGGGCATCCCACCGGCCACCGCTGCGGTGGCGGCCGCTGTGGAGGCGAGGAAGCTTCTCCGGCTGGGTCCGGAGGAGGCGGAGGCGGCGTTCGGCGTCATTGCGTCAACCCTTCATGGCGCACCTGGACACCCGGCGGGGGCCGTCGGCTGCGGTGTCTTGAGCGGAACTGGCTGAGCTGAAGCGGTCCTCCGACCACTACGACGAATTCCGGAGTCGAATCCGCAGTCGAAGCGCTTCGATGTTGCTGTGAGGTTAAGTGAACACCCATGGGTACACAAGGGTCACCTCCAAGATTCCTCCGAGGTGTAGTAAGGGACCTTTCCTTATGCACCGCTTGAAGTAACGGCGCTGATCCCTTGACACTCGCCCTTGAGTCGAATGAGCATCGAAGCGCTTCGAAAGCACCAAGCCGATCCATCGCAAGGGGATCCCCACGTGACCGCACCCACGCCGCACACGCCGCCGTTCCGTGATCGGCGACTGCCGTTCGCGAAGCGCATCGACGATCTGCTGTCGCGACTCACCCTCGACGAGAAGATCGGATTCCTGCACCAGTTCACGCCCGCCGTCGAGCGCCTCGGCATCGCGGCGTTCCGCACCGGCCAGGAAGCCCTGCACGGTGTCGCCTGGATGGGCCCGGCCACCGTCTTCCCCCAGGCCGTCGGCCTCGGCGCGACCTGGAACACGGATCTCGTACGACGCGTCGGCGAGGCCGTCTCCAAGGAGACCCGCGCGATGCGCGCCCGCGACGAGCGCGTCGGCCTCAACGTCTGGTCCCCCACCGTCAACCTGCTGCGCCACCCCCTGTGGGGCCGCGGCGAGGAAGGCTACTCCGAGGACCCGAAGCTCACCTCGGCCATCGCCGTCGCGTACACCCGTGGCCTGCGCGGCGACCATCCGACGTACTGGCGCACCGCGCCCGTCCTCAAGCACTGGCTGGCGCACAACAACGAGACGGGCCGCGACGTCACATCGTCCTCGGTCCGCCCGCGCGTCCTGCACGAGTACGACCTGCGCGCCTTCCGCGAGACGGTCGAGGCGGGCGCGACGGCCGGGGTGATGCCGGCCTACAACCTGGTCAACGGCCGCCCCAACCACGTCTCGCCGTATCTGAACGAGCACCTGCGCACCTGGACCGACGACGACCTGCTGGTCTGCTCGGACGCGGGCGCGCCGTCCAACCTGGTCGACTCCGAGCACTACTTCGACACCCACGAGGAGGCCACGGCCGCCGCGCTGCTGGCCGGCGTCGACAGTTTCACCGACCACGGCACCGACAGCTCGAAGATCACCGCACGGGTCCGCGGGGCCCTGGACAAGGGGCTGCTGGCCGAATCGGACCTCGACACGGCGGTGCGCCGTCAGCTCTCGGTCCGCTTCCGCCTGGGCGAGTTCGACCCGGAGTACGACCCGCACGCGCCCACCAAGGACTTCGACACCCCGGCGCACCGCGCCCTCGCCCAGGAGGCCGCCGAGCAGGCGGTGGTCCTGCTCAAGAACAGTGCCGGCCTGCTGCCGCTCGCGCCGGACACCCGGCTCGCCGTGGTCGGACTGCTCGCCGACGAGTGCAAGCTCGACTGGTACAGCGGCACGCTCATCCACCGCTCGACCCCGCTGGAGGGCCTGTACGAGCGGTTCGGTGCGGAGCGGGTGGAGTTCGCGGAGGGCGTGGACCGGGTCCTGCTCAAGACACGGGCCGGAACCTTCCTGCACGTCCCCGAGGCGGACGCCGCCGACGAGGTGCGCGGCGCGGAGGGCGCTCTCGACCCGGCGCTGCTGGCCGGCCGTACGGACCTGCCCGCGCTGACCACCGACCCGGCCGGCACCGAACTCGCCCTCATCGACTGGGGCGAGGGCGTGCTGACCCTGCGCGCGCCCGACGGCCGCTACCTCTCGGTCGCCGAGGACGGCCGGGTCCGCGCCTCCGCCGACCAGCCCGGCGGCTGGGTCGTCCAGGAGACGTTCCGCCTGGAACCACACGAGAACGGACACCTCCTGAAGCACATCGGTACGGGTCGCCCCGTCTCAGTCGCCGCCGACGGCGTCAGGGTTGCCGATGAGGACCCGGAAATCTTCGAGCTGATCATCGTCGAACGCGGCGAGGACGCAGTGACCCGTGTCACCTCGCAGGCGGATGTGGTCCTGGTCGTCGCGGGCAACGACCCGCACATCAACGGCCGCGAGACCGAGGACCGCACGACGCTGGCCCTCCCCACCCACCAGGAGCGCCTGCTGCGCGCGGCCTGCGCCGCCAACCCGAACACGGTGCTGGCCCTGATCTCGGCGTATCCGTACGCCGTCGATCACTCGGCCCTGCCCGCGCTGCTGTGGACCTCCCACGGCGGCCAGGCGACCGGCACCGCGCTGGCCCGCGTCCTGGCCGGCGACGTCTCCCCCGCCGGCCGCCTTCCGCAGACCTGGTACGCCGACGACAGCGACCTGCCCGACCTCCTCGACTACGACGTGATCGGCAGCCGCCAGACGTACCTCTACTTCGAGGGCACCCCGCTGTTCCCGTTCGGCCACGGCCTGTCGTACGCGACGTTCTCGTACGCCGACCTCGAGACCCGTACGACGGACGACTCGCTGCACGTCTCCTTCACCGTCACCAACACCGGCGACATGACGGCCGACGAGGTCGCCCAGCTCTACGGCCGCGCCGTGGACCCGGCGGTGCCGCGCCCGCGCCGCGAGCTGCTGGCGCACAGCCGGGTGACGCTGGCCCCCGGCGAGCGGAAGGAGCTGACCTTCGACATCCCCTTGTCCGCCTTCGACTTCTGGGACGTCTCACGCCCCGGCTGGCGCCGCGAGCCCGGCCCGTACGAACTGCTGGCCGGCGCCTCCAGCGAGGACGTCCGGCTGCGTACGACGGTGATCCTGGACGGCGAGGAGGCCGCGCCGCGCCCGGTCCTCCGGCGCGGTCTGGCGGCGGCCGACTTCGACGAGCAGAGCGGCATCGCGATCGTCGACCGCACGAAGACGTCGGGCGACGCGGTGACGCCGGCCCAGGGCACGTCGGGGGAACTGGTCTACCGGGACTGCGACTTCGGGGACGGCATCAGCGAGGTGTCCGTGACGGTGGCGGGTGAGGGCGTGGTCGACGTGTCGTTGGACGGGGGTGCCGTGCTCGCGTCCCTGACGCCACAGACGCCCACCTCAGGACCGTACGACTACACCACGGTCACCGCCGGGATGCTCGCCGAGGGCGTCCGCGATGTCCATGTCAGACTGCGCGGCCCACTGCGGCTGGCGCACGTCGGCTTCTCCGGTTGAGGGTCCGGAGGAAGCCGGCACAAGGAAGGGGTCCGGCACCGGAAGGCATCGGTGCCGGGCCCCTTCAGGAAGCCCAGACTAGCTGAAAATGGTTCCCATTTACTAGAGAGCGAGGCCCGTGAGGACCATCACCCGCTCGTAGGTGTAGTCGTCCATCGCGAACTTCACGCCCTCCCGGCCGACGCCGGACTGCTTGGCGCCGCCGTACGGCATCTGGTCGGCGCGGTAGGACGGCACGTCGCCGATGACGACACCGCCGACCTCCAGCGCCCGGTGGGCACGGAACGCGGCCTGGAGGTCATGGGTGAACACACCCGCCTGGAGGCCGTACTTGGAGTCGTTGACGGCGGCGAAGGCGGCGGCCTCCCCGTCGGCCTTCTGCACGGTGAGGACCGGCCCGAAGACCTCCTCGCAGGCGAGCGTGACGTCGGCCGGTACGTCGGTGAGGACGGTCGGCGCGTAGGAGGCGCCGTCGCGCTTGCCGCCGGCGAGAAGGGTGGCCCCGGCGGCGACGGCTTCGTCCACCCACGTCTCCACGCGCTTGGCGGCGTCCTCGCTGACCAGCGGCCCGACGTCGGTCGCGTCGTCGCTCGGGTCGCCGGTGACCTGGGCCTCGACGGCGGCGACGATGCGCGGCAGGAGGCGGTCGTAGACGGACGCGTCCGCGATCACCCGCTGCACGGAGATGCAGGACTGGCCGCCCTGGTAGTTGGAGAAGGCGGCGATGCGGCCGGCGGCCCGGTCCAGGTCCTCGTCGGAGGCGAAGTCGGCGAGCACGACCGCCGCGCCGTTGCCGCCGAGCTCCAGGGTGCAGTGCTTGCGCGGCACGGAGTCCATGATCGCGTAGCCGACCTTCTCGGAGCCGGTGAAGGAGATCACGGGCAGCCGCGGGTCCTGCACCAGCGCGGGCATCCGGTCGTTCGGCACCGGGAGGATGCTCCAGGAGCCGGCCGGAAGCTCGCTCTCGGCGAGCAGCTCACCGATGAGGAGCCCGGAGAGCGGGGTGGCCGGGGCGGGCTTCAGGACGATCGGGACGCCGGCGGCGATGGCCGGGGCGATCTTGTGGGCGCACAGGTTGAGCGGGAAGTTGAAGGGCGCGATGCCGAGGACGACGCCCTTGGGGAAGCGCCGGGTGAGGGCGAGCCGCCCCTGGCCGCCGAGGTCGGTGTCGAGCCGCTGGGCCTCGCCGCCGTTGAACCGCCGGGCCTCCTCGGCCGCGAAGCGGAACACGGACACGGCGCGGCCGACCTCGCCGCGGGCCCACTTCATGGGCTTGCCGTTCTCGGCGGAGATCAGCCGGGCGATCTCCTCGGTCCGCTCGACGAGCCGCCTGCTGACGTGGTCGAGGGCGGCGGCACGCACATGGGACGGGGTCGCCGCGAACTCGTCCCGGACGGCGTACGCGGTGGCCACGGCCTCCTCGATCTGCGCGTCGCTGGGCACGCTCACGGTGCCGACGACCCGCCCGTCCCACGGAGAGGTCACATCGAAGCTGTCCTCGCCGCTGACCTGGCGGCCGGCGAGCCAGAAGGCGTGGGTGGCTGTCACCTTCTCTTTTGGCATGGTGAGTCCCGGCCCTTCCGCGTTTGGGGATGTCCTGGTGTTTCGTGGTCCACGGTAGGGCGGTGCGGGCCCAGCGGTGTTTGTCCGGGGTGTAGTGGTGGCGGCGAGGGGTGCGCCGTATTGGCGGAATCGGACCTGGGCCCGGCTTACGGCTGGGGCCTCGAACTCCGGCCCAGGAACAGCCACAGCCCGACGAGCAGCACCGTGCACAGAGACCAGCTGCCCACCACGTCCAACGGCCAGTGGTAGCCGCGCCGGACGAGCCCGAAGCCGACGCCGAGGTTGAGGACGGCGCAGAGGGCGAGCAGCGCCCGGCGGGCGGGGGCTGAACTCAGCCACGGCAGGAGCAGCAGCGTCGCGGCACCGTAGGCGATGGCGGCCGTGGCGGTGTGGCCGGACGGGTAGTAGCCGGTGGCGGGCGGCACAGCCGGGGTGCCGGGGCGGTCGGTGAGTTCCTTGAGGGGGACGATCAGCGCCGGGACCAGGGCCATGAGGGCGGCGGCCGCGGTGGCCGGCCACCACCAGTGGTGTGTACCAATGCGGTGATGCCGCCAGGTGACGTACGCCAGGGCGACGGCCAGCACGGGCACGGCGACCGGCACATTGCCCAGGTCGGCGAGGAACTCGGAGACGCGGTCGGGATGGATGAGGGCCCGGCCGGCCGCCTCGTCGAGGTCGGCCAGCGGGCCGTCGGCCACGACCTGCCAGGTGATGAGCGTGAAGAGAAGGGCGGGAAGCCCGAGAAGCCCGAGAAGGAGAAAGAGGGAGGTCGGCCGCCCCGGAACAGGGGGGGTGGTTCCGGGGCGGCCGTCCGGATCGGATGGTCGCGCGCCCCGGGGGGTTTGGGGCGGGCGACTGTCCGATCGGTGAGGAGATCCGGAGCCGGAAGCTCCGGGTGTGTGCGCGAGGGCACGACCAGGTCGAAGCTGGGGAGGCCTCGGCCCGAAGTCGCCCAGAGTCCCCTCTGGGCGGGGTGTATCTCTCATCTGCTTAGAACCTACGACAGGGCGATGGGGTTAGACAGACGGAATCGCGTCCTGCCATCCACCTCGCACACCTTCTTCACACGCTCTGACGGTAGCCGCCCCAGCCCCGGAACCACGGATGGCGCCGGGACCGGGGCGCAAGGGGTTCCCGGGGCCGGGAACCTGGTGCTCACCAGTGGTTTTGCCGTGACCTCAGATGCGGGTGAAGGCCTGCTCGATGATGTCGAGGCCCTCGTTCAGCAGGTCCTCGCCGATGACCAGCGGGGGCAGGAAGCGCAGCACGTTGCCGTAAGTGCCACAGGTCAGGACCAGCAGGCCCTCGGCGTGGCAGGCCTTGGCGAGCGCGGCGGTCGCCTCCGGGTTCGGCTCCTTGGTGGTGCGGTCCTTGACCAGCTCGATGGCGATCATGGCGCCACGGCCGCGGAGGTCGCCGATGATGTCGAACTTCTCGGCCATGGCGGCGAGGCGGGCCTTCATGACCGCCTCGATGTTCTTCGCCCTGGCGTTGAGGTCGAGCTCCTTCATGGTCTCGATCGCCCCCAGCGCACCGGCGCAGGCGACCGGGTTGCCGCCGTAGGTGCCGCCCAGGCCGCCCGCGTGCGCGGCGTCCATGATCTCGGCGCGACCGGTCACGGCGGCGAGCGGAAGACCACCGGCGATGCCCTTGGCCGTGGTGATCAGATCAGGAACGACGCCCTCGTCCTCACACGCGAACCACTGCCCCGTACGGCAGAAGCCGGACTGGATCTCATCCGCGACGAAGACGATCCCGTTGTCGGCGGCGAACTTGCTGATCGCCGGGAGGAAGCCCTTGGCCGGCTCGATGAACCCGCCCTCGCCGAGGACCGGCTCGATGACGATCGCGGCGACGTTCTCCGCGCCGACCTGCTTGCTGATCTGGTCGATGGCCTGCGCGGCGGCCTCCGGGCCCGCGTTCTCGGCACCGGTCGGCCAGCGGTAGCCGTACGCCACCGGCACCCGGTACACCTCGGGCGCGAACGGCCCGAAGCCGTGCTTGTACGGCATGTTCTTGGCGGTCAGCGCCATGGTCAGGTTGGTACGCCCGTGGTAGCCGTGGTCGAAGACGACGACGGCCTGGCGCTTGGTGTACGACCGCGCGATCTTGACGGCGTTCTCGACGGCCTCGGCGCCGGAGTTGAACAGCGCCGACTTCTTGGCGTGGTCACCGGGCGTCAGCTCGGCCAGCGCCTCGGCGACGGCGACGTAGCCCTCGTAGGGCGTGACCATGAAACAGGTGTGGGTGAAGTCGGCGAGCTGCGCGGTCGCGTTGCGTACGACGGCCTCGGCGGAGGCGCCGACGGACGTCACTGCGATGCCGGAACCGAAGTCGATGAGCCGGTTGCCGTCGACGTCCTCGATGATGCCGCCGCCCGCGCGCGCGGTGAACACGGGCAGCACGGAGCCCACGCCCTGCGCGACCGCGGCGGTACGGCGGGCCTGCAGCTCCTGCGACTTCGGACCGGGGATGGCGGTGACGACGCGGCGCTCCTGAGGAAGGTCGCTCATGAGGGGCTCCTGGGGGTTTTGCGGACGCTTGTCTTGTTCTTTTCTCGCAGGCTAGGGGCGGGAGCGGGGGGTGGGCATGCTCCATGTGGGCGTTGTCGGGAGGGCATGTTGTCCGTGGTGGACATGGCGTTCGCGAAGACACCCGGCCGTGTAAGCGGTGAACTCCCCAGGGGAGGGCGTTAGATTGACTCGCTGATGGTGGATGCCACGGATGGAACGGCTGGTCAGGGGGCAAGGGCGATGGACAGCGACGGGACGCAGGACGCGCGGGGCACGCATGCGACGCCTGTGCCGCGATCACGCTCCGCCGTGCCACCGATGCCGTCGGCGCCGCCGGTTTCGGGTGGTTCGGCGTTTTTGGCTTGGCTACGGACGCCCCGACCGGAGGCGGCACCCGGTGTATGGCGGTTCGGGCATGTCCCTCGGCCGGATCAGGAGCCGGAAGAGATTCCGACCCGGCAGTTGCTGAGCGGGGCTCTGGTCGCGTTTCTCGTGGGGTGGCTGATCTGGTCTCTGTTGTCGAACGGCTACCTCGGAGGCTGGTGGTTCATTCCGTTCGACCTGATCGTCCCCGACTCCTGGCGCGGTAGCGACAGCAGGGTCGGCAACCTGTTGCTCTACGACGGCTACGACCTGCTCGTCGTCCTGATCATCATGATGGCCGCGGGCAAACTCGGCCGCTGGGGAGAGGTCTGGCGGCGGTTCGTCGCGCCTCGTCTGAAGCGGCCCGAGCGCCAGCAGGAGCCCGCGATTCCTCCGGAGGACCCCTCGTCCTGGCCGGCGATGCGGGCCGCCGGGGCCGTCGATGCTGCTGAGCGGCTTGCCGGTGATGCGCGGTCGGGGGTGATGCGGGACGTCGACTACGCCCGGATCGCCCGTGCCTGGCAGGGCGTGCGCAGTGGGCGGCACGACCTGGCGACCTTCAGGGGTGCCGTGCTCAAGGACGGCGCCGCCGCCTGTCTGCACCCCTCCGGCGAGCGCGACCTGCCCTCCCGCGTCGCCCGGCACGACCTCGTCAGCGGCCAGGTGCGGCTCGGCACGACCGCCGACGACCCGCGCAATCCGTACGCCTATCGCGGCACCGGCCTGGGCCTGGGCCCCGATCTGCTCGGCACCTCCCTGCTCGCGGTCGGCCCGGCCGGGTCCGGCAAGACCGGTACCGTGGTGCGGCCGCTCGCCGAGTCGCTGTGTCTGCACGCGCTGGCCGGGCGGGCCTCGGTGGTCGTGGTCGGCGCGGCGGGCGCGGGGCTGGGACCGGCCGACGGGTATGACGTCGTCGTACAGATCGGGAACCCGGACTCGGTCTACGACCTGGACCTGTACGGCGGCACCAGCGATCCCGACGAGGCGGCGGCTGTGCTCGCCGAGGCACTCGTCGGGGATCTCGCCGATCCGCATCCGGGCAGCGACAGCCGCCGCTCCACGACCGTGCTGGCCCAGCTCCTCGGGCCGTTCCGGGCCGTGCACGACCGCTTCCCGTCCGTGCCCGAGCTACGTCAGCTCCTGGACGGCTCGACCGACGCGCTCGGTGCGCTGCGCACGGCGCTGCAGGGCTCCGGACAGGAGTCGCTCATTCGCGAACTGGACGCCCGGGAGCGGCAGTTGGGGCACCCGGGCGATGTGGCGGCCGCGCTCGCGGACCGGGTGGCGCTGCTCGACCGGCCGGCGTTCGCCGGGTTCTTCGACACGTCCGGGCAGTCGCGGCCGTTCACGCTGAAGTCCCTCGACCACCCTGTCCGGGTCCGTATCGACCTGCCTGCGCGCGGGCACGCCGAGGCCTCCCGGATGCTGGCGCGGCTGGTGCTGGCCCAGTTCACGGCGAGTGTGGCGGTACGGGAGGACCGGTCGCTGTTCGCGTGCCTGGTGCTGGACGACGCCACCGGGGCCGTGACGCCCGAAGCCGTGCGGGGCATCCAGCGGCTGCGGTCGGGCAACGCCGGCGCCGTGCTGACGCTGCGCACCCTGGACGACGTACCGAGGCCGCTGCGCGGGCCGCTGCTCGGGGCCGCCGGGTGCCGGATGGCGCTGGCCGGGGTGACGCCCTGGGACGGTCAGGACTTCGCCGAGGTCTGGGGCAAGGAGTGGACCGAGGCGCGGGACGTCACCGACCGGCAGATCATCGCGGAGACACCGGCCGGCAAGGCGGTGCACGCGCTGCGGCGGGTGATCACCGGAAAGGCGCCGACCGCGCGTGCGGTGACGGTCCGCCAGGTCGAGCGGGAGCGCTGGTCGGCGTCCGAGCTGGCGCACGGGGTGCCGCCGGGGCACGCCGTGCTGTCGCTCACCAATGTCCAGGGCGAGCACGCGCCGCCGCTGCTGGTGGATCTGCGCGGATGAAGTGACGAGGTGACCGTACGGTGAGGCAGAATCGTCACAGGCCGTTCATACACGGCGGCCAAAAGATCACGACGATCACATCCCTCTGAAGGTCTCATGCCCCCGACCCTCGCCTCGCTGGTCCACCACTCCGCGCTCAAGCTGACCGTGCGGGCGGGCGAGGACCGTCTGGACGTCCCCGTCCGCTGGGCGCACGCGAGCGAGCTGGCCGACCCCGTCCCTTATATGGAGGGCGGCGAGCTGCTGCTGATCACCGCGCTGAAGCTGGACGCGGAGAACCCCGAGGCGATGCGGCGCTATGTGCGGCGCCTGGTGGGCGCGGGCGTGGTGGGGCTCGGCTTCGCGGTGGGCGTCCACTACGAGGACGTCCCCAAGGCCCTGGTCGACGCGGCGGCGCAGGAGGACCTGCCGCTGCTGGAGGTGCCGCGCCGCACCCCCTTCCTCGCCATCAGCAAGGCGGTGTCGGCGGCCATCGCGGCGGAGCAGTACCGGGCGGTGACGGCGGGCTTCGCGGCCCAACGGGAGCTGACCAAGCAGGCGTTGACCGACGGCCCGGAGGGGCTGCTGACCGCGCTGGCCTCGCAGGTGGACGGCTGGGCGGCGCTGTACGACGCCTCCGGTGCCGTCGTCGCGACGGCACCGGAGTGGGCGGGCCGGCGGGCGGCGCGGCTCACGGCGGACGTGGAGCGGCTGCGGGAGCGGCCCGCGCCGGCGTCGTCCGTGGTGGGCGGCCCGGAGAACGAGGACCGGGTCGAGCTGCACACCCTGGGCACGGGCCGTCGGCCACGGGCGGCGCTGGCCGTCGGTACGGCGGCCGCGCTGGGCACGGCGGAGCGCTACGCCGTGCACTCGGCGATCGCCCTGCTGACCCTGACGACCGAGCGTTCACGCTCCCTCCAGGCGGCCGAGCAGCGGGTCGGCGCGGCCGTGCTGCGCATGCTGCTCGCCGGCGAGCCCGACCATGCGCGGGCGGTGGCGGGGAATCTGTACGGCGACCTGTTGGACACCCCCTTCCGGGTGATCGTCGCGGACGCGGGGTCGGTGTCGGCGGCCCGGGTGGTGGACTCCGGGTCCCGGGTGACGCTCACCGAGCCGACCGCCCAGCCGCTGGTCGCCGTGTCCGACACCAACGGCGATCCCCTGGGCGCCCTCACCGAGATCGTCGAGTCCGCGGCGGCCCGGGCCGGCGAGGCGGTGCTGGTGGTGCCGGAGGGTGAGGGAGAGACGGCGCGGCTGGTGGTGCTCGCGGCGGACGAGGGCGCGGCGGTGTCGGAGTGCGCGCGGTACGCGGCGGCGTTGGAGGCGGCGCGGTCGGGGGCCGTACCGGAACAGGCCGCGGGCACCGCCGAGGACGAACTGGTCGTCGGGCTCTCGGCACCGGCCGGGCCCATCGCCGCGGCGGCGGCGTACAAGCAGGCCGAGCAGGCGCTGTCGGTGGCGCGGCGGCGGGGGCGCGTCTTCGTGGAGCACGAGCAGCTGGCGGCGGGGTCCGTGCTGCCGCTGCTCGCGGACGACGCGGTGAAGGCGTTCGCGGACGGGCTGCTGCGGGCGCTGCACGAGCACGACGCGACCGGGCGGGGGGATCTGGTGGCCTCGCTGCGGGCGTGGCTGTCGCGGCACGGGCAGTGGGACGCGGCGGCCGCCGATCTGGGTGTGCATCGGCATACCCTGCGGTACCGGATGCGGCGGGTGGAGGAGATTCTGGGGCGGTCGCTGGACGACGCGGATGTGCGGATGGAGCTGTGGCTGGCGTTGAAGGCGACGTCGTCGGAGTAGGCGTCGAGGCGCCTGCTCCGTCAACGCGAGCATGCCGGGCCGCCGTCAGCCGAAGTAGCCGTCGAACGTCCGCTGGAACTCCCAGCCCCCGTACCGGTCCCAGTTGATCGACCACGTCATCAGCCCGCGCAGGCCCGGCCAGGTGCCGTGGGTCGCGTAGGAACCGCAGTCGGTCTTCTTCGTCAGGCAGTCGAGGGTCCTGGTGACCTCGGCCGGCGGGACGTGACCGTTGCCCGCGTTGGCCGAGGCCGGCATGCCGATCGCGATCTGGTCGGGGCGCAGGGGCGGGAAGACGTTGCTAGCGTCGCCCGCGACCGGGAAGCCGGTGAGGAGCATGTCGGTCATGGCGATGTGGAAGTCGGCGCCGCCCATGGAGTGGTACTGGTTGTCGAGGCCCATGATCGGGCCCGAGTTGTAGTCCTGGACGTGCAGGAGCGTCAGGTCGTCGCGCAGGGCGTGGATGACCGGGAGGTACGCCCCCGCCCTCGGGTCCTGGCCGCCCCAGGGGCCGGTGCCGTAGTACTGGTAGCCGAGCTGGACGAAGAAGGTCTCGGGGGCCATCGTCAGCACGAAGGCGTCGCCGTAGCGGGCCTTGAGGGTCTTCAGCGCCGAGATGAGGTTGACGATCACCGGGGTCCTGGGGTTCTTGAAGTCGGTGTCGTCGGCGTTCAGGGCGAGGGAGTGGCCCTCGAAGTCGATGTCCAGACCGTCGAGGCCGTACTCGTCGATGATCTTGGAGACCGAGGTGACGAAGGTGTCCCGCGCCGCCGTGGTCGTCAGCTGCACCTGGCCGTTCTGACCGCCGATGGAGATCAGCACCTTCTTGCCGGCCGCCTGCTTGGCCTTGATCGCCGCCTTGAAGTCGGCGTCGGACTCGACGTTCGGGCACTCGGTGGCCGGGCAGCGCTCGAAGCGTATGTCGCCCGAGGTGACCGAGGTGGGTTCGCCGAAGGCCAGGTCGATGACGTCCCAGCTGTCGGGGACGTCGGCGAGTCGGGTGTAGCCGGAGCCGTTGGCGAAGCTCGCGTGGAGGTAGCCGACCAGGGCGTGCGCCGGGAGGTCGGTGCCGCCGCCGTCCGGTCCCTCGGTGGTCGTGGCCGTCACCGTGGCCGACCTCGCCGACTCGCCCGCCTCGTTCTCCGCGGCGACCTGGAAGCGGTACGCCGTGGCGGGCGAGAGGCCGCCGATTGTCGCCGAAGTGCCGGTCACCGTCTGAGCCTTGGCGCCGTCGCGGTAGACCGCGTAGCCCGTCGCGCCGGGCACCGGCGACCAGGACAGGGCGACGGTGGATGCGGTGACCGCGCCCGTCTTCAGGCCGGTCGGCGCCGCGGGCGGTTGGGCGGTGTCGCCGCCCGGGCCGACGAGGGTGATGTCGTCGGCGTGGTAGGCGCCGGTGCCGTACCAGCCGTGGGTGTAGATGGTGACGCGGGTGGTGGCGGGGCCCGTGCGGAAGGCCGTCGTGAGCTGTTGCCAACCGGGGGCCGACTGGGTCCAGGTGGAGACGTCGGTGGTGCCGGTGCCGCTCGCGCCGAGGTGGACGTAGGAGCCGCGGACGTAGCCGGACAGCGTGTACTGGGAGTCCGGTCGCACGGTCACCGTCTGGGCGCAGCGCGCGTTGTCGGCTCCGGCCGGGGTCGCCTGGAGGGCCGAGTCGCCGCTGCGGACAGGTGAGTTGACGGTCGTGCCGGCCGTGCAGGTCCAGCCGTCGAGGCCGGCTTCGAAACCTCCGTTGCGGGCGAGGTCCGCGTCTGCCGCACGGGCGGCCGACGAGAGCGCGGTGAGGCCGGGCAGGGTCAGTGCCGCGGCGGTGAGGAGGGCGAGGGGTCTGAAGCGATCCACAAGTGCCTCCGGGCATGGGGGATTTGGAGGGTGGAGTCAGGGTGGAGCCGCCCTCAACTTGGTCCAGACCAATTGCCCTTGTCAAGGGTTCGCGCAGGCTAGCGGTCCTCCTCCGCGGCCAGCCCCGCCGCCGCCTCGTGCATGGCCAGTTCGAGGAGGGCCGGGTCGGTGAGGGTGCCGGTGCCGTCCGGTGGGACCAGCCAGCGGATGCCGCCGGTGGCACGGCCCGGGTACGGGACGACGATCCAGGTGCCGGCCCCGGCCGTGCGGATGCCGGTGCCGAGCCAGCGGGCGGCCGTGCCGGGCGGCACGAAGAAGCCCATGCGCGAGTCGCCGAAGTCGACCAGGACCGGACCGAGTTGGTCGAGGATGCGAGTGAGGACGTCGAGGGTCGGATAGCCGAGTTCGCCCGGCAGGATGAGTACGTCCCAGGCCTTGCCGGCCGGCAGCAGCGCGACCCCGAGGGGGTTGCGTTCCCACTCCCAGCGGCAGGCCTCGGGATTCGGAGCGGCGGATGCCAGCCACTCGACCGCCGTCTTCGCCCCTGTCATGGCGGTGACCTCCCTGTCTGTCGTGGACGCTGGTCGCGTCACGAGGGAGAGGGGGGTCACCCGGCCGGCATTACGCGGGTTTTCCCGACCAGTTCAAAGTGACTTGGATCACATCAGCTGTCGAAGCCGAGGCCCAGCCGGTCCATCGTCCTCAGCCACAGATTGCGCCGCCCGCCGTGCGCGTCCGCGCGGGCCAGCGACCACTTGGTGAGCGCGATGCCGGTCCAGGCGAAGGGCTCGGGCGGGAACGGCAGCGGCTTCTTGCGGACCATTTCCAGCTGTGTGCGCTCCGTGCGCTCCCCCGCCAGCAGATCCAGCATCACGTCGGCGCCGAACCGGGTCGCGCCGACGCCGAGACCGGTGAAACCGGCCGCGTACGCCACGTTGCCCTGGTGGGCGGTGCCGAAGAACGCCGAGAAGCGCGAGCAGGTGTCGATCGCGCCGCCCCACGCGTGGGTGAAGCGGACGCCCTCCAGCTGCGGGAAGCAGGTGAAGAAGTGCCCGGCGAGCTTGGCGTACGTCTCCGGGCGGTCGTCGTATTCGGCACGGACCCGACCGCCGTACGGGTAGATCGCGTCGTAGCCGCCCCAGAGGACGCGGTTGTCGGCGGAGAGGCGGAAGTAGTGGAACTGGTTCGCCGAGTCGCCGAGGCCCTGCCGGTTCTTCCAGCCGATCGAGGACAGTTGCCCGGCGCTGAGCGGCTCGGTCATCAGGGCGTAGTCGTAGACCGGGACGGTGTAGGCGCGCACGCGCCTGACCAGGTTGGGGAAGATGTTCGTGCCGAGGGCGACCTTGCGGGCGCGGACCTGGCCGTAGGGGGTGCGTACGGCCATGCCGGCGCCGTACGGCTTCAGGGTGAGGGCGGGGGTGTGCTCGTGGATGCGGACGCCGAGGTCGAGGCACGCCCGCTTCAGTCCCCAGACCAGCTTGGCGGGGTTCAGCATGGCGACACCCCGGCGGTCGTACAGGCCCGCCCGGAATGTCGGCGAGTCGACCTGTTCCCGTACCGCGTCGGCGTCCAGGAACTCCACGCCGTCGGCCAGCCCCTGGCGTTCGAGCTCCTCGTACCAGTCCCGCAGCTCCCACGCCTGGTACGTCTCGGTCGCGACGTCGATCTCGCCGGTGCGCTCGAAGTCGCAGTCCAGGGAGTAGCGGGCGACCGCCTTCTCGATCTCGTCGAGGTTGCGGGCGCCCAGCTCCTGCAGCTGGTGGATCTCGTCGGGCCAGCGGGCGAGCCCGTTGGGCAGCCCGTGGGTGAGGGAGGCGGCGCAGAAGCCGCCGTTGCGGCCGGAGGCGGCCCAGCCCACCTCGCGGCCTTCCAGCAGCACCACGTCCCGCTGCGGGTCGCGCTCCTTGGCGAGCAGCGCGGTCCACAGTCCGCTGTATCCGCCGCCGACGACCAGCACATCGCAGGTCTCGGCGGTGGTGAGGGCGGCCTCGGGACGGGGGCGGCCGGGGTCGTCCAGCCAGTACGGGACCGGCTGGGCATCGGAAAGCGACTTCGTCCAACGGGTCATGGCGCTTGGGGCCATGATTTCAACTCCCTACCGGGGTTTATGCCTTCTGCTTGTTCCGGCGATTACTGATGATCATCGAGGTCAGGACGAACAGTACGGCGACGACGAACATGGCCGTACCGATGACATTGATCTGAACGGGCGTTCCGCGCTGTGCCGATCCCCAGACGAACATCGGGAAGGTGACGGTGGAGCCCGCGTTGAAATTGGTGATGATGAAATCGTCGAAGGAGAGCGCGAAGGCGAGCAGCGCGCCCGCCGCGATTCCGGGGGCGGCGATCGGCAGGGTGACCCGGACGAACGTCTGGAACGGTCCGGCGTACAGGTCCTGCGCGGCCTGCTCCAGCCTCGGGTCCATCGACATCACACGCGCCTTGACGGCGACCACGACGAAGCTGAGGCAGAACATGATGTGGGCGATCAGGATCGTCCAGAAGCCGAGCTGGGCGCCCATGTTGAGGAACAGGGTGAGCAGCGAGGCCGCCATGACGACCTCGGGCATCGCCATCGGCAGGAAGATCAGCGAGTTGATGGCGCCACGGGCGCGGAAGCGGTAGCGGACCAGCGCGAAGGCGATGAGCGTGCCGAGCAGCGTGGCGCCGAGCGTCGCCCAGAACGCGATCTGAAGGCTGATCGCCAGCGAGTCGCACAAGCCGGAGACTCCGCACGGGTCCTTCCAGGCGTCCGTGGAGAACTCCTGCCACGCGTAGTTGAAGCGCCCCTTCGGTTTGTTGAAGGAGAAGATCGTCACGACGACGTTGGGCAGCAGGAGATAAGCGAGCGTCAGCAGTCCCGCGATGACGACGAGATTGCGCTTGAGCCAGTTGACGACGGTCATTTAAACCAGATCCTCCGTGCCGGCCCTGCGGATGTAGAGCGTCACCATGACGAGGATGGCGGCCATGAGAATGAAGGAGAGCGCCGCGGCCGTCGGATAGTCCAGAATCCGCAGGAACTGCGTCTGGATGACGTTTCCGACCATGCGGGTGTCGGTGGAGCCGAGCAGGTCCGCGTTGACGTAGTCACCGGCCGCCGGGATGAAGGTCAGCAGGGTGCCGGAGACGACGCCTGGCATCGACAGCGGGAAGGTGACCCTGCGGAAGGTGGTGACCGGCTTGGCGTACAGGTCGCCGGCCGCCTCGTGCAGCCGTGGGTCGATGCGCTCCAGCGAGGTGTAGAGCGGCAGCACCATGAACGGCAAGAAGTTGTACGTCAGACCGCACACCACCGCGAGCGGTGTGGCCAGCACCCGGTCGCCCTCGGTCATGCCGAGCCAGCTGGTGACGTCCAGGACGTGCAGTGTGTTCAGGGCGCCGACCACCGGGCCGCCGTCCGCGAGGATCGTCTTCCAGGCGAGGGTGCGGATCAGGAAGCTGGTGAAGAACGGCGCGATCACCAGGATCATGATCAGGTTCCGCCAGCGGCCGGCCCGGAAGGCGATCAGGTAGGCGAGCGGATAGCCGAGGATCAGGCACAGGATCGTCGCCGAGCCGGCGTAGAGCACCGAGCGCAGGAACTGCGGGTAGTACTCGGACAGCGCGTCCCAGTAGGTCGCGAAGTGCCAGGTGACCTGGTAGCCCTCCTCCAGGGAGCCCGTCTGCACGGACGTGGAGGCCTGGTAGATCATCGGCATCGCGAAGAAGATCAGCAGCCACAGGATGCCGGGCAGCAGGAGCCAGTACGGCGTCCAGCGGCCCCTCTTGCGCGGCGGCTTCTTCTCGTCGGCCGCCGGGGACAGCGGCGGTGGCGCCTCGGTGAGTGTCGCCATCAGACCGCCGCCTCTTCCTCGGTGCCGGCGGAGCCCACTGTCCCAGCAAGCAGGGACTGGGCCGCGTCGAGGCCGAAGGTGTGCGCCGGGTTCCAGTGCAGGACGACATCGGCGCCGGGCACCAGCCGGGCGTCGCGGTCGATGTTCTGGGCGTAGACCTCGAACTCGGGGCAGACGGGGCTGTCGACGACGTACTGCGTGGAGACGCCGATGAACGAGGAGTCCGCGATCCTGCCGGTGATCCGGTTGCGGCCCTCGGGGATCTCCCCCGCCTCGTCGGCGTGGGTGAGGGAGATCTTCTCGGGGCGTACGCCGACCAGGACCTTGCCGCCGGTCGTCGTGGGCGCGCCGCACCGCGACTCGGGCAGCACGAGCTTGCCGCCGCCCGCCTTCAGCACGATGTCGTCGCCGCTCTTGGAGTCGACCTCGGCCTCGATGAAGTTCGAGGTGCCGAGGAAGTTGGCGACGAACGTCGTGCTCGGGTTCTCGTACAGGTCGTTCGGGGAGCCGAGCTGTTCGACGCGGCCCGCGTTCATCACGGCGACCGTGTCGGCCATGGTCATGGCCTCCTCCTGGTCGTGCGTGACGTGGATGAAGGTGATGCCGACCTCGGTCTGGATGCGCTTGAGCTCGAGCTGCATCTGGCGGCGCAGCTTGAGGTCGAGGGCGCCGAGGGGCTCGTCGAGGAGGAGCACCTTGGGGTGGTTGATGAGGGCCCGGGCGACGGCCACCCGCTGCTGCTGGCCACCCGACAGCTGATGCGGCTTCTTGCGGGCCTGCTCGCCGAGCTGGACGAGGTCGAGCATCTCCTCGACCTGCTTCTTCACGCTCTTGATGCCGCGCCGACGCAGGCCGAAGGCGACGTTCTCGAAGATGTCGAGGTGCGGGAAGAGGGCGTAGGACTGGAAGACGGTGTTCACCGGCCGCTTGTACGGCGGGAGTGCGGTCACGTCCTGCTCGCCGAGGTGGACGGTGCCGGAGGAAGGTTCCTCCAGACCGGCGATCATGCGCAGGGTGGTGGTCTTGCCGCAGCCGGAGGCGCCGAGCAGGGCGAAGAAGGAGCCCTGGGGGACGGTCAGGTCGAGCGGGTGTACGGCGGTGAAGGAGCCGTAGGTCTTGCTGATGCCGGAGAGGCGGACGTCGCCGCTGGTGTCGTTCGTCATGGTGTGGTCACGCCCCTGTGAGCTTCGCGAACTTCTCTTCGTAGGCCGTCTCTTCCTTCGAGCTCAGGGAGCGGAAGGCGCGGGACTTGGCCTGCATGGCCTTGTCGGGGAGGATCAGCGGGTTGTTCGCCGCGTCCTCGTCGATCTTCGCGAGCTCTTCCCGCACGCCGTCCACGGGACAGACGTAGTTGATGTAGGCGGCGAGCTCGGCGGCGGCCTTCGGCTCGTAGTAGTAGTCGATGAGCCGCTCGGCGTTCGTCTTGTGACGGGCCTTGTTGGGGACGAGCATGTTGTCGCTGGACGTCATGTAGCCGCTGTCCGGGATCAGGAAGTCGATGTCCGGGCTGTCGGCCTTGAGCTGTACGACGTCACCGGCCCAGGCCAGACATGCCGCGAAGTCGCCGCTGGTGAGGTCGGAGGTGTAGTCGTTGCCGGTGAAGCGGCGGATCTGCTTGTTGTCGACGGCCTTCTGGAGGCGGGCGACGGCGGCGTCGTAGTCGTCGTCCGTGAACTTCGCGGGGTCCTTGTCCATGTCGAGCAGCGTCATCCCGATGGTGTCGCGCATCTCGGTGAGCAGCCCGACCCGGCCCTTGAGCCTGGGGTTGTCGAGCAGATCGGACAGCGTCTTCACCTCGACGCCGTCGAGCGCCTTCTTGTTGTAGGCGATGACGGTCGAGATGCCCTGCCAGGGGTAGGAGTAGGCCCGTCCCGGGTCCCAGTCGGGGTCGCGGAACTGCGGGGACAGGTTGGCGAAGGCGTGCGGCAGGTTGGACGGGTCCAGTTTCTGGACCCACCCGAGCCGGATCAGCCGTCCCGCGAGCCAGTCCGTCAGGACGACGATGTCGCGGCCGGTGTCCTGCCCCGCCGCGAGCTGCGGCTTGATCTTCCCGAAGAACTCGTTGTTGTCGTTGATGTCCTCGGTGTACTTGACCTTGATGCCGGTCCGCTTCGTGAACTGCTCCAGCGTCGGATGGCGCTTGCCGCTGTCGTCGACGTCCATGTACTCGGTCCAGTTGGAGAAGGAGACCTGCTTCTCCTGGGCCGAGTGGTCCTCGGCGGACGTGCCGCCCTCGGTCTTGCCGGCCGCGGGGATCCCGCAGGCGCTGAGCGTCCCAAGGCCGCCCACCGCGAGCGCGCCGCCCGCGGAGGCGCGCAGCAGGGAACGGCGGGTCATGGCGGCCCGGCCGTTGCTCAGGCTGCGCCGCATGGCGGCCACTTGGGCCGGGGACAGGCGGTCGGGCTCGTACTGCTCCATGCGCGTGGTGCCCTTTCGGAGGAGGGAACGGCCGGGCGAGGGTCGGGCGCCCGGCCGCGCCTGCTGATCTGGTGCCTATCTGGCTATCGGTCCCCGAAGACGGTGCGGTGCCAGTCCTTCGCGGCCACCGCGGTGTTGTCGAACATGACGTGCTTGATCTGGGTGTACTCCTCGAAGGAGTACGCGGACATGTCCTTGCCGAAGCCGGACGCCTTGTAGCCGCCGTGCGGCATCTCACTGATGATCGGAATGTGGTCGTTGACCCACACGCACCCCGCCTTGATCTCACGGGTGGCACGGTTCGCCCGGTAGACGTCCCGGCTCCACGCGGAGGCGGCGAGCCCGTACGGGGTGTCGTTGGCCAGCCGGATCCCCTCGTCGTCACTGTCGAACGGGAGCACGACCAGAACCGGCCCGAAGATCTCGGACTGGACGATCTCGGTGTCCTGGGCGGCGTCGGCGATCAGGGTGGGCCGGTAGTAGGCGCCGTTCTCGAGCTCGCCCTGGGGGGCCTCGCCGCCGGTCACCACGCGCGCGTAGGAACGCGCACGCTCGACGAAGCCGGCGACCCGGTCGCGCTGGACGTGGGAGATCAGCGGGCCGAGGTCGGTGCCCGGCGCGAACGGATCGCCGAGCCGGACACTCTCCATGAGGGCGGCGGTCCGCTCCACGAACGCCTCGTACAGCGGTCGCTGCACGTACGCGCGCGTGGCGGCGGTGCAGTCCTGCCCGGTGTTGATGAGCGAGCCCGCGACGGCGCCGTGGGCGGCGGCCTCGAGGTCGGCGTCGTCGAAGACGACGAAGGGCGCCTTGCCGCCCAGCTCCAGGTGGATCCGCTTGACGGTGCCGGTGGCGATCTCGGCGACGCGCTTGCCGACGGCGGTGGAGCCGGTGAAGGAGGTCATGGCGACGTCGGGGTGTCCGACGAGATGCTCACCGGCCTCCTTGCCCGTCCCCGTGACGATGTTGACGACCCCGTCCGGGATCCCGGCGTCGGTGGCGGCTTGGGCGAACAGCAGCGAGGTCAGCGGGGTGAGCTCGGCGGGCTTGAGCACGATGGTGTTGCCCGCGGCGATGGCCGGGAGGACCTTCCAGGCGGCCATCTGGAGGGGGTAGTTCCAGGGCGCGATGGACCCGACGACGCCGATGGGCTCACGGCGCACGTACGACGTGTGGTCCCCGGAGTACTCCCCCGCGGACTGCCCCTGCAGCTGCCGTGCCGCACCGGCGAAGAAGGACGTGTTGTCGATGGTCCCCGGCACGTCGAACTCACGGGTCAGCTTGAGCGGCTTCCCGCACTGCAGCGATTCGGCGCGGGCGAAATCCTCGGCGCGTTCGGCGAGCACGGCGGCGAACCGGTGCAGCGCGTCGGAACGCTCGCCGGGGGTGGCGGCGGCCCAGGCCGGGAACGCCTCGCGCGCCGCGGCGACCGCGGCATCGACGTCATCGGCACCGGCCAGGTCGTACGTGTACACCTCCTCGCCGGTGGCAGGGTCGACGACGGCGTGGGTACGCCCCGAGGTCCCCTTCGCCGATCGGCCCGCGATGTACTGCGCGCCGTCCGCGAAGCGGTCCTGGGCCGGGAATCGTTCCGGGGTGGCGGTGCCCGGGTTGTGCATGTCGCTCCCTCCGTGCCCCATGAGGGGGCCGGCGTGGCTCAGGCTCGATTTGACTGCCGATCCTGGCAGAGCAGATGGACTCCAACAAGTGATTCCGTTGTTGCCTTTTGATTACGCGACGGAATCTGTCGACCAGGTGTCGAGTGGGCCTGGAAAACCGAGGACGGGTTGTCGGTGGTGCGTGCCAGACTCGGCCACATGACGAAGATCGATTCTTGGGACGCCCTGATCCAGGAGGTCCGCGCGGGGGCAAGAGTCAAGTACCTGCACTTCTGGGGGCACCGCCCACTCCCCGACGGCAGGATCGGCGCGAGCTGCCTGAGCCAGTGGTGGCCGTCCCCCTTCGAGGTCGACGGCCTGTCCTACGCGACCGCCGAGCACTGGATGATGGCCGAGAAGGCCCGGCTGTTCGGCGACGGGGAGGCGGAGCGGCGGGTGCTGGCCGCGGGGCATCCGTCCCAGGCGAAGAAGGCCGGCCGACTGGTGCGGGGGTTCGACGACGCGACATGGGAGCGGGAGCGCTTCCGGATCGTCGTCGAGGGCTCGATACACAAGTTCTCCGCGCACCCGGACCTACGTGAGTTCCTGCTGGCGACGGGAGAGCGGGTCCTGGTCGAGGCGAGCCCGGTGGACCGGGTCTGGGGGATCGGGCTGGCGGCGAGCGACGACGGCGCCGGGGATCCGGAGCGGTGGCGGGGGCCGAATCTGCTGGGGTTCGCGTTGATGGCGGCGCGGGGGCGGTTGCGGGGGTAGGACGCCACAGTCCAGCGTCGACCCGCACCGCCCAGCCCGTCCGGCATTCAAGAACAGACTCAACACCATCCCCTCGCCGGTCGGCACCATCCAGCCCGTCCGGCGTTTGAGGACGAGGCCCGTTCAGGGCCGAAGCGGGGGGTCTGGGGGCGGCAGCCCCCCAGGGACGGGACGGGTAGGGGCGGCGGGGGCGAGAAAACCCCCGGCGCCACTACGACGTCGCGATCACCAGCGCCACCGTCCCCAGCCCCAGCACCACACCCGCCGCCCCGCAGATCATCCCGGCCAGCGCCTGACCGGGATTCGTCGCCTCACCTCGCCGCGCCTTGGCACGGCCGATCGACCCGAAGATCAGCCCCAGCACCCCCACGATGATCGCCACCGGCCACAGGCAGAAGACCACCGCCGAGATGATCCCGAGCACCAGCCCGGCCGTACCCATCCCGTTGCTGGGCAGGGGCTGCATCCCGGGCCAGCCGTAGTAGCCGGGGGCGCCCGGACCAGGAGGCGGATAGCCGTACCCGTGGCCGTGCGCAAGGCCGCCCGGATAGCCGTACGGCACCTGCCCGGGCCCGCCGGGCGCGATCGGCGGCGGCGGGACGTGCTCGCCATGGGCGACGTGAGGGACCGACCCGGGCGGCGCCGCGAAGGGGTTGGGCGGCCCGGAAGAGGCGGGCCCAGGCGCCGCGAAGGGGTTGGCCGACGGCATCCCGGGGTTCGCCCCGGCGGACGGGGTAGCCCACGGCGAAGGCGCCGGCACGGCATCCGTCGGCGCGGCAGGCACACCCGAGGAGGGCATCGAGGTGACCGTCCGCTGATCGTGCACGGACGGCGCGGGCCAGGAGGCCTGCGGTTCGTTGGAGGCAAGGGTGTACCCGGGGCCCCCGGTCTCGGGGCCGGACTCCGCCGCCGCACCACCACCGCCCGGCTCCACCGAACCCCGACCGTCCGGCGACGCCCCCTTCTCCAGCGAGGTCCTCGCCTCCCCCGCTTCCGCCGCCTCCGGCGTCTGCGCGTCGTCGGACATGCGCGGAACCCCCTCTGTCGTACGTGCCGTCATGCTAAGGCCCGGGCATCACCCGCACGGCCCTGGGGCGTGTGTCGAATGCCCCAGGCCTACGATGATCCCGAGTCACCGATCAGCCGATCACCCGCGTCCCGCCACCGGCCCGCCCGGCCGCGGGACGCCGTTCCCGGGGAGGGACCTTGACCGACCGTCTCGTCGACGCACGCGCCCCGCGCGATCTGCACGCCTTCATCGCCGGACTGCCCAAGTCCGAACTGCACGTCCACCACGTCGGCTCCGCCTCCCCCCGCATCGTCGCGGAACTCGCCGCCCGCCACCCCGACTCCAAGGTCCCCACCGACCCGGAGGCCCTGGCGGACTACTTCACGTTCACGGACTTCGCTCACTTCATCGAGGTGTACCTGTCCGTCGTGGACCTGATCCGCACCCCGGAGGACGTACGGCTGCTGACGTACGAGGTGGCCCGCGATCTGGCCCGGCAGCAGGTGCGCTACGCCGAGCTGACCATCACCCCGTTCTCCTCCACCCGCCGCGGCATCGACGAGAAGGCGTTCATGGACGCGATCGAGGACGCCCGCAAGGCGGCCGAGGCCGAGTTCGGGACCGTGCTGCGCTGGTGCTTCGACATCCCCGGCGAGGCGGGGCTGGAGGCCGCCGAGGAGACGGCGCGGCTGGCGACCGACGACCGGGTGCGGCCGGAGGGGCTGGTCTCCTTCGGGCTCGGCGGACCCGAGATCGGTGTACCGAGGCCCCAGTTCAAGCCGTTCTTCGACCGGGCCGTCGCCGCCGGACTGCACTCGGTGCCGCACGCCGGCGAGACCACCGGCCCGGAGACGGTCTGGGACGCCCTGACCCATCTGCAGGCCGAGCGCATCGGGCACGGCACCAGCTCGGCGCGGGACCCGAAGCTGCTGACGCACCTCGCCGAGCACCGGATCCCGCTGGAGGTGTGCCCGACCTCCAACATCGCCACCCGCGCGGTCCGCACGATCGACGAGCACCCGATCAAGGAGTTCGCGAAGGCGGGGGTGATGGTCACCGTCAACTCCGACGACCCGCCGATGTTCGGCACCGACCTCAACAACGAGTACGCCGTCGCCGCCCGTCTCCTCGACCTCGACGAGCGGGGTCTGGCCGACCTGGCCAAGAACGCCGTGGCCGCGTCCTTCCTCGACGAGGCGGGCAAGGCCCGGATCGCGGCCGAGATCGACACGTACACCACGGGCTGGCTGGCCCCCTGACCCGGACGCCCCGCACCCAGCGCTCCCCCGTGTCCGCCCCCGCGCCCACCACAATGTCCTCATGCAGAACGTGACCGCCGTCGCCCACCGCGGCGACCCCTACCGCGTCCGCGAGAACACGCTCGACTCCCTGCTGTCCGCGCTCCGCCTCGGCGCGGACGCGGTGGAGATCGACGTACGGCTCACCAGGGACGGCGTGCCGGTGCTGCTGCACGACGACACGCTGAAGCGGCTGTGGGAGCAGGACCGGCCGCTGCTGGCGCTGTCGGCGGCCGAGGTGCGGGGGCTGACGGCGGGCGAGGTGCCGACGCTGCGGGAGGCGCTGTCCGCGTGCGACGGGAGCCGGGTGATGCTCGACCTGCCCGGCACGCCCGATGTGCGCACGGCACGCCGGATCGTGGACGTCGTGCGTGAGTGCGGGGCCGAGGACCGCGTGTACTACTGCGCGGGCGCCCCCGCCATGCTCGCCGTGCGCGCCGCCGACCCGGCCGCCGAGATCGCCCTGACCTGGACGACGCTGGCGCCGCCGCGCCCCGCGCTGCTGGATGTGGTGCGCCCGCGCTGGCTGAACTACCGCTTCGGCCTGGTCGACCACGCCCTCGCCGAGCGCGTCCACCGCGACGGCCAACTGCTGTCCGTCTGGACCCCGGACACCCGCCGCTCCATGCGCCGGCTGCTGAACCTCGGCGTCGACTCGATCACCACCAATCGCCTCGACGTCCTGCTGGCCCTGCGCGACGGCGGTCACACCCGGGAGCGCTGAGGCACCGTCGCCGGGTCGGCCGGCGTCGCGCGGGTGACGTACTGCGGCACCGGCGCGCTGTCCCCGCCGTTGTCGCGGACCAGGCCGTAGCGGATGGCGCCCTGGTCGGGGCCGGTCGTGATGTCCTCGGTGACCGCGTCCCAGTCCGTCGGGAAGACGGTCAGGCCGTAGGAGGCGCCGCGCTCGTTCACGGTGAGGGTGACACTGCCGTCGACGTAGAAGTACTCGTTCTGCCACATCTGCTGGGTGCCGTCGGGCAGGACGGTGTAGCCGGTGTCCGGGCCGCCCATGCCGGTGACGTCGCCGCCGTCGGACGCCTGCCCGGTGACGTCGTCCATACGGCGGCCGCCGCCGGAGGCGACGTGGAAGATCTTGCCCTTCAGTCCGGTCCAGGTCGGCATGGTCAGCCCGCCGGGCCGGTCGTGCGGGGCGATCTGCCAGCGCACGAGGACATAGCCCTGCCCGCTGAGGGTGACGCTCTCGCCGCGGTGCTGCATCACGGCCCGCCGGCCCCCGGTGCTGGTGATGCCGGACTCGGGGCGCCGGGGCAGGTCCGCGGGCCGGGCGTTCGGGTCCGGGGCCCGGTCGACGGCGTCGACGACCGTGCCGTACAGCTCGACCTGCCGCGTCTGTGACGGTGAGGGCGCGGTCGTCGGCGTCACGGACGGCGTGGGCGACGGCGGTCGGGCCGTGCTCGATGTGGTGGGAGCGGTGCGCGGGGGCGGGGCGTCGGGGGTCTGGGTGACGACGTAGGCGCCACCGGCGACGAAGGTCGCGCCGGCCGTCACCGCGACGGCGGGCTGGGTGATAGCGGCCATGACCTTGGCGGACCAGCCGACGGAGGTCGCCGTGGCCGTCGCCGCGACCGCCGTCTTGCCGCCGAGGGCCAGGGAGAGGGTGAAGCCGACCGGGATCGGGACGAGCGCGATGCCGACGAGGAGCCGCTCCGCCGGTACGACGGCCTCACGCGTGCCGCCGCAGTAGCCGCAGCCCCTGATGTGCCGGGCCAGCCGCTTGCGCCAGACCGAGTCGGGCCGGCCGTTCCAGCGGGCGGTCAGCTCGCGCAGGTCGGGGCAGGCGCCGTCGAGCGCCCGCACGATGCCGCGCGCGGTCTCCAGCCGCTCCTTCACCCGCTGGACGCGGACCGCGGCGTGCTGCCTGCTGATGCCGGCCGCGGCGGCCAGTTCGCGCCGGGTCAGCTCGCCCGCGACCTCCAGCCACCACAGCGACAGCAGTTGCCGGTCCTCGTCGTCCAGCCAGCGCACCGCCTCCGCGACCTCCCGCCGCTGGCCCTCCAACTGGAGCCGCAGCACGGTGAGTTCGGCGAAGTCGGTGGCCTCGTGCGCGGCCGACTCGTCGAGGTGGACGGGCTGCTTGCGGCGGGCCCGGTCGCGGATCTGCCGCATGGCGATGGCGACGAGCCAGGACCGGAAGCTGTCCGGGTCCCGCAGCGAGCCGAGGTTGTCGACGGCCCGCAGCATCGTCTCCTGGACCACGTCGTCGACGTCGGCGTGACCGTTCAGGGCGCGCCCGACCACGTTGTAGACCAGCGGCAGCCAGCCCTCGACCAGCTCGTCCAGCGCCTGCCGGTCACCGGCCTGAGCCGCCGCGATGGTGGGGCGCCACTGCCGGCCGGCTGCCTCGTCCACGTGCGTCCTCTCCCGGGTCACTTGCTGCCCGCACGCACCTTCTCAGCCTGACCTGCACTGTTGGCTATGTCGGAGATCACATTCCGGTTCCGGTACGGGCGGGGCATGGGGCGCTCCCGGGTGTGGGGGACGGGGGGACGCGAGTGGAGACGCGGTGAAGGGGGCGGCGATAACACTTTTCGGCACCCGGGAGCCCGTAAGGGCCATCCCCTACAACACCCTTGCTCCATACGGCATTCGCTCCGGGCACTCCCAGGGTGCGAGCCCCTCCTCGCCGACGATCCGGCCGGGTCCGTACCACCGCGACGATGATCACGGACATCCCCTCGACCTCAGGAGCAGCCGATGCCCGTACGTCCGCTTCCCGCCCTGCTCACCTCCGCGATCGCCCTCGCGCTCACCGCGATACCGCTGGCCGGGACGGCCGCCGCGCGCCCCGCCTCCTCCTGCTCCGCCGCGGCGATCGAGGCCGCCTCACCCGCCGGTCCGGACGTCGAGGCCCTGTGCGCCGCGCTGGCCGGGCTGCCCGACCGGGACGCGACGGCCGCGCTGATCCGCGTGGGCGGCAAGGGGAGCTGGCACGGGGCGGCCGGGGTGCGGGACATGAGGACGAAGACGCCGGCGATCGAGAAGGCCCGCTTCCGGGCCGGTTCCACGACGAAGGTCGTGACCGCGGCGATCGTGCTGCAACTGGCCGCCGAGGGGCTGATCTCCCTCGACGGCACGGTGCAGCAGTATCTGCCCGGCCTGCTCACCGAGGACTTCGAGCCCATCACCGTACGGCAGTTGCTGAACTTCACCAGCGGTCTGCGGCCCGGCAAGTCCCTCGGCAACACCACCGAGGAGATGTACCCCCACCGCTTCGAGACCCTGACGCCCGCCGAGGTCGTCGCCGCGTCCGTGGCCAAGGGCCCCGACCCCGAGTACGCGCCCGGTGAGCGACAGGTCTACGGCAACATCCACTACACCGTACTCGCCATGCTGATCGAGAAGGTCACCGATGACTCGTACGCCCACCAGGCCGCCGTACGGATCTTCCGGCCGCTCGGCATGCGGCACACCTCCTTCCCCGCCGGCCCCGACCCCCGTGTCCACGGCCCGCACAACCGCGGCTACGACTGGATCGACGGCAAGCTGGTGGACGTGACCGAGTGGAACATGTCCGACCGGTGGGCGGCCGGCGACATGATCTCGACGACCGCGGACCTCGAGCGGCTGCTGGTGGGCGTGTTCCGCGGCCGGGTGGTACCCGAGCCGCAGCTGAAGGAGATGTTCGCGGTGCCGGACGCGGTCGACGCCAGGATGGGCGCGCCGTTCGCGCCGTTCGAGGTCAACGGCCGGACGGTCTGGGGCAAGACGGGATCCCGCCCCGGCTACCACACGGTCGTGGCGGCTACCCGCGATCTGTCCCGAACACTCGTCTACTCCGTCAACTCGACCGACGCCAAGGGCGACGGCCTGGCCATCGCCCAGCGTTTCGCCTTCCCGGCGTTCAACCGCTGACGGCGACGGCGGCCGGAGGTGCCGCGGGCGCCGTGAGCGCCTCCAGCCGCTTGATCTTCTTCCGTACGGCGTACAGCGGGATCACCCCGAAGACGCCGAACGACATGTCGATCACCGACCACCAGAAGGGGATGCCGCGGATCGGCCCGCAGATC
The DNA here is from genome assembly GCF_015160855.1 of Streptomyces ferrugineus. Lineage (NCBI taxonomy): Bacteria > Bacillati > Actinomycetota > Actinomycetes > Kitasatosporales > Streptomycetaceae > Streptomyces > Streptomyces ferrugineus. The sequence continues at coordinate 7,866,291 of NZ_CP063373.1, forward strand.
AGGGCGAGCGGGATGATGCCGGCGCAGGCGATCATCCCGAACTCGACGACCCAGATGTTGCGCACCGGGTCGCGGTACGGGCCGTAGAAGGCGACGGCGATGACGAGGTGGGCGAAGGCCAGCCAGTCGGTGCCGTAGAGGAGGAAGGGGTAGTCGGCGTCGGCGGTGTCGAGCCCGCGCCGGACGCGCTCGACCCAGTCCATCAGGCCCGGCAGGTGCTCCGGCACGGACAGCGCGCGCAACAGGTCCTCGGTCCAGCGCAGTTCGTGGACGAGGGGGAAGGCCGTGGCGCCGCTGAGCACCAGGCAGACGACGAAGAGGGCCAACCAGACACGGATGCCCTTGAGCAGGGCGGCTCTGTCGCTCATGGCGGTAGCGTACGCCCGGAGTTGAACATGTTCAAAACAGCCAGGCCGTTCGTGCGAGGCCTACGATGTCCGCCGACGAGGGAGGACGCATGGGCCTGGACTTGAGCGGGCGGGCCTACCGGGCGCAGCGGTGGGCGGCGCGGACGGCGTTGGCCGCCGCGGGGCTCGCGGTGCTCGTGCCGCTCGCGTACGGCGGTGTCGGCGGTGTCCTGCTGCTGGTGGCCGGCGCGGCGGGTCTGGGCCTGAGCGCGGTCGCCGTGTGGTGGACGCTGTCCCTGCGCGGACCGGTGCGCTGGGCGGCTGCCGTGCTGGCGGTGGCGGTCCCGGCGGCCGTGATCACCCTGTTCGCGGCCACTCTCTTCTGGGCACTGCTGGCGTCCCTGGGGCTGTGGGCGGTGGCCGTGTGGAGCGGCCGGTACGCGCTGCGCGGCACGGGCAGCACACGGGTGCGGGTGATGCGGGAGCGCAAGGCCGCGCCGCCGCGGCGGGCGGTCCTGATCATGAACCCCCGCTCGGGCGACGGGAAGGTGGGCCGCTTCGCGCTCAGGGAGAAGGCCGAACGGCTCGGCGCCGAGGTCGTCCTCCTCGACCCCGATCAGCACCAGGACGTCACCGCCCTGGCCCGCAAGGCCGTGGCGGAGGGCGCGGACCTGCTGGGTGTCGCGGGCGGGGACGGCACCCAGGCGCGGGTCGCGGCCGTGGCCGCCGCGTACGACATCCCGTTCCTGGTGATCAGCGCCGGCACCCGCAACCACTTCGCCATGGACCTCGGCCTCGACCGCGAGGACCCCGCCGCCTGCCTGGACGCGCTCACCGACGGCGTGGAACTCCGTGTCGACCTCGGCTTCGCGGGCGGCCGGCCCTTCGTCAACAACGCCTCCTTCGGGGCGTACGCGGCCATCGTGCAGAGCCCCGGCTACCGCGCCGACAAGATCGGCACCAGCCTGGAACTGCTGCCCGACCTGCTCACCCGTCAGCAGGGCCCGCGGCTGACCGCCCGCGCGGCGGACACCACGCTGGACGCTCCGCACGCCGTGCTGGTCAGCAACAACCCCTACCGCACGGACGACCCCTTCGGGTTCGGCCGCCGCGACCGCCTCGACGCGGGCGTCCTCGGCGTGCTCGGTCTCAGGGTGGACAGCGCGGCCGAGGCCGCCGCGCTGCTCCTCGACCCCGCGCCGAGCGGCCTCACCATCCTCACCGCCCCCGAGGTGATCATCGACGCCGACCGCCCGGAGATCGAGGTCGGCATCGACGGCGAGGCCCTGGTCCTGCCCGCCCCGGTCCACTGCCGCATCACCCCGGGCGCCCTACGCGTCCGCGTCCCCCGCAAACGCCCCGGCGTCCCCCAGCGCGGCCCACGCCTGGACTGGCGCCGACTGCGCAAGCTGGCGGCGGTCGTGGGGCGTACGGCGGTGCATCGGCGGGGGCAGTGGTAGCGGCGCGGCACTCAGGTGCCTGCCCGTCCTACAGGGCGGCCGTCTCCTCGTCCTTGGCCGAGGCGAGCACGTCCCGGGCGGCACACAGGCTGCGGGTGCGTAGGCGCGACCAGCCCCCGCGCGCCCGCAGCCGGAATCCGACGTCTTACGCGTCCAGCGACGTCATCACGTGCTTGATGCGCGTGTAGTCGTCGAAGCCGTACGCCGAGAGGTCCTTGCCGTACCCGGACTTCTTGAACCCGCCGTGCGGCATCTCCGCGACCAGCGGAATGTGCGTGTTGATCCACACGCACCCGAAGTCCAGCGCCTTCGACATCCGCATCGCACGCCCGTGGTCCTTCGTCCACACCGAGGAGGCGAGCGCGTACTCGACGCCGTTCGCCCACTCGACGGCCTGCTCCTCGTCCGAGAAGGACTGCACGGTGATGACCGGACCGAAGACCTCCTTCTGGATGATCTCGTCGTCCTGCTTCAGGCCCGAGACGACGGTCGGTGCGAAGAAGTAGCCCTTGTCGCCGACCCGCTTGCCGCCGGCCTCCACGCGCGCGTGCGCCGGCAGCCGCTCGATGAAGCCCTCGACCTGCTTGAGCTGGTTGGGGTTGTTGAGCGGACCGAAGAGGACGTCCTCGTCGTCCGGCTGCCCGGTCTTGGTGTCGGCGGCCGCCTTGGCGAGCGCGGCGACGAACTCGTCGTGGATGGCCTCGTGGACGAGGACACGGCAGGCGGCCGTGCAGTCCTGCCCGGCGTTGAAGAAGCCGGCCACGGAGATGTCCTCGACGGCCTTGGCGATGTCGGTGTCCTCGAAGACGACGACCGGAGCCTTGCCGCCCAGCTCCAGGTGGACCCGCTTGAGGTCCTTGGACGCGGTCTCGGCGACCTGCATGCCGGCCCGCACGGAGCCGGTGATGGAGGCCATCGCCGGGGTCGGGTGCTCGACCATCATCCGGCCGGTGTCCCGGTCGCCGGTGATGACGTTGAAGACACCCTTGGGCACGACCGAGCCGATGATCTCGGCCATCAGGACGGTCGACGCGGGCGTCGTGTCGGACGGCTTCAGTACGACCGTGTTGCCCGCCGCGAGGGCCGGCGCGAACTTCCACACGGCCATCATCATCGGGTAGTTCCAGGGCGCGACCTGCGCGCAGACGCCGACCGGCTCACGGCGCACGATGGAGGTCAGGCCCTCCATGTACTCACCGGCCGAGCGGCCCTCGAGCATCCGCGCCGCGCCCGCGAAGAAGCGGATCTGGTCGACCATCGGCGGGATCTCCTCGGAGCGGGTCAGCCCGATCGGCTTGCCCGTGTTCTCCACCTCCGCCGCGATGAGCTCCTCGGCCCGCTCCTCGAACGCGTCCGCGATCTTCAGCAGGGCCTTCTGCCGCTCGGCGGGGGTCGCATCACGCCAGGCGGGGAAGGCCCGGGCGGCGGCCTCCATCGCGGCGTCGACGTCCGCCTGTCCCGACAGCGGCGCTGTCGCATACGCCTCGCCCGTCGCGGGGTTGACCACCTCGGTGGTCCGTCCGTCGGCGGCGTCCCGGAACTCACCGTCGATGTAGTTGCGCAGACGACGCAGCTCGGTGCTCACTGCCGGCCTCCTGTCAGATCTTCACTGCTTCTGGCTGTCCACTTTCTGAGACACCCACCCTAATCGGCCCGCCCACGTTTTCAACACCCCCACTGGCACCACATCTGCGAAATCCGCAGGCTTGGGTTACGGAAACAACGAATTTCATCGCCCTGGCCTTGCGGAACTGTCGAGACGTCGTGCACAGTGACGTCGTGGCCAGTCGAAGCGCAGAGCACAGGGACTCCCGCGAGTCCAGGAACGGCGGTCCCCAGCTGGACGCCGTCTCCCTAGCCATCATCGAACAACTTCAGGAGGACGGCCGCCGGCCGTACGCCGCGATCGGAAAGGCCGTGGGCCTGTCCGAGGCGGCCGTGCGCCAGCGCGTCCAGAAGCTGCTCGACCAGGGCGTGATGCAGATCGTCGCCGTCACGGACCCGCTCACCGTGGGCTTCCGCCGGCAGGCGATGGTCGGCGTGAACGTCGAGGGCGACGTGGAGTCCGTCGCCGACGCGCTGAGCGCCATGTCCGAGTGCGAGTACGTGGTGATGACCGCGGGGTCCTTCGACCTGATGGTGGAGATCGTCTGCGAGGACGACGACCACCTCCTGGAGGTCATCAACCGGCGCATCCGGGCCGTGCCGGGAGTGCGCTCCACGGAGAGCTTCGTCTACCTCAAGCTCAAGAAGCAGACCTACATGTGGGGAACCCGATAACCGTGAGGACCCGATAACCGTGAGCACCAACACCCCTCAGGACCTCGGCAGGACCGCGTACGACCACTTGTGGATGCACTTCACGCGCATGTCCTCGTACGAGAAGTCCCCCGTCCCCACCATCGTCCGGGGCGAGGGCACGTACATCTACGACGACAAGGGCAGGCGCTACCTCGACGGTCTGGCCGGCCTGTTCGTGGTCCAGGCCGGGCACGGACGCGTCGAGCTGGCCGAGACCGCCTTCAAGCAGGCGCAGGAGCTGGCGTTCTTCCCGATCTGGTCCTACGCCCACCCGAAGGCCGTGGAGCTCGCGGAGCGCCTCGCCGGCCACGCGCCGGGCGACCTGAACAAGGTCTTCTTCACCACTGGCGGCGGTGAGGCGGTGGAGACCGCCTGGAAGCTCGCCAAGCAGTACTTCAAGCTGGTCGGCAAGCCCACCAAGCACAAGGTCATCTCGCGCGCCGTCGCGTACCACGGCACCCCGCAGGGCGCCCTGTCGATCACGGGTCTGCCCGGCCTCAAGGCCCCCTTCGAGCCGCTGGTCCCCGGCGCGCACAAGGTCCCCAACACCAACATCTACCGCGCCCCGATCTTCGGCGACGACCCGGAGGCCTTCGGCCGCTGGGCCGCCGACCAGATCGAGCAGCAGATCCTCTTCGAGGGCCCGGACACGGTCGCCGCGGTCTTCCTGGAGCCGGTGCAGAACGCGGGCGGCTGCTTCCCGCCCCCGCCCGGCTACTTCCAGCGGGTCCGGGAGATCTGCGACCAGTACGACGTGCTGCTGGTCTCCGACGAGGTCATCTGCGCCTTCGGCCGCCTGGGCACGATGTTCGCCTGCGACAAGTTCGGCTACGTCCCGGACATGATCACCTGCGCCAAGGGCATGACCTCGGGCTACTCCCCCATCGGCGCCTGCATCATCTCCGACCGGCTGGCCGAGCCCTTCTACAAGGGCGACAACACCTTCCTGCACGGCTACACCTTCGGCGGCCACCCGGTCTCCGCGGCCGTCGGCGTCGCCAACCTCGACCTGTTCGAGCGCGAGGGCCTCAACCAGCACGTCCTCGACAACGAGGCCGCCTTCCGCGCGACGCTGGAGAAGCTGTACGACCTTCCGATCGTCGGCGACGTCCGCGGCAACGGCTTCTTCTACGGCATCGAGCTGGTCAAGGACAAGGCGACCAAGGAGTCGTTCAACGCCGAGGAGACCGAGCGCGTCCTGTACGGCTTCCTGTCCAAGAAGCTCTTCGAGAACGGCCTGTACTGCCGTGCGGACGACCGTGGTGACCCGGTCGTCCAGCTCGCCCCGCCGCTGATCTCCAACCAGGAGACGTTCGACGAGATCGAGCAGATCCTGCGCGAGACGCTGTCGGAGGCGTGGACGAAGCTCTAGCCTCCGCGGTCCGAATCGGCTACCCGTTCGGACCAGCCGCCCGGCCCGGGTGCACCCGTACGAGTGAGAACGGTGCGCCCGGGCCGCGTGCTGTCCGGGGATCCGCCCCCGGCTCCTTAGCGTGCCCTGTAACCGATCGGTCCTGCCTTCGTTCCCCCGCAAGGGGGATTGGCAAGAAGAAATGACGATCAGAACCGAGGTGTACGCCCATGGTGGCCCCGCCGGACAACGACGTGCTCTGGGCACGCGCCCTGCACTTCTCGCACCACGACGGCTCGCCCGCGCTCAGCGGGGTCTCGCTCGGTGTGCAGGAGGGCGAGGTCCTCGCCGTCATCGGTCCGCGCGGCAGCGGCAAGACCGCTCTCCTGCGCTGTCTGTCCGGGCTGTCCCAGGCGCGGGGCGGCGAGGTCTGGTTCAACAGCGTGCCGGTGCACACGATGGGTCCCGTGGCCCGCGAACGGCTCCGCCGCGACCGCTTCGCCTGGGTCGACCCCACCCCGTCGCTCGTGCCCGAGCTGAACGTCTGGGAGAACACCGCCCTCCCCCTGATGCTGCGCGGCACCAGCCGCCGCCGGGCCAAGACGGCCGCGCTGGAATGGCTGGAGCGCCTGGACGTCGGTGAGGCGGCCCGCAAGCGCCCGCACCAACTCGTCCAGACCGAACGCCAGCGCGTGTGCATCGCCCGTGCGCTGGCCCCCTCGCCGATGGTCCTGTTCGCCGACGAGCCGACGGCTCCGCTGCACCGCTCCGACCGCACACAGGTCCTGCGCACCCTGACCACCGCGGCCCGCTCGCACGGCATCACGGTCGTGCTGGCCAGCCATGACGCGGACACGGCAGCCCTCGCCGACCGCACCGTCGCCCTCCTCGACGGACGGCGGGTGAACACGGTGCACCTGCCCCCCGTCCCCGAGGCGGAAGGCCGGGCCGCGTGCTCGCTCTCCGTCTGACCCGCGGCGCGCAGCCCGCCGTACAACTGCGCCGCCTGCTCGTCTCGGCGGGGTCGGCGGGCACCGGCTTCCTGCTGCTGTCCGCCCTGGGCTACGCCCTGTCCCACCCGGACTCCCCCGCCGCGTCGACGCTGCGCCTCGCCTGGTGCGCACCGCCGCTGGCCGCGACGATCCACCTCGCGGTGGCGGTGGCCCGCACCGACCCCGGCACCAAGCCCCGCCCCGGCCTCGCGGCGATCGGCCTCGGTCCGGGCCGCCTGATGCTCGTCTCGGCCACCACCACGGCCCTGTCCTGCACCCTGGGCTCGATGCTGGCCCTGCTCGTCTTCCTCCACCTCCGAGGCGACCTGACGGGCATGCCCTTCGACGGAGCGGCCTCACAGTTCCTCGCGGCGGACCGCCCCCTGCCGCTGCCGGCCACCCTGACCCTGCTGACCCTGCCCCCGGCACTGGCGTCGGCGACGGTGGCGTGGGCCCTGCGGCCGAAGGAGCTCGTGGTCTTCGGAGGAAAGGCGGCGGGGAGGCCGTACGGCGCTCACGGCCGGTTCGGTGCCCAAGTACGACGCGGCGAACGCGGAACCGCGGGGCCGATCGACGGTACGGCTCGGGCCACACAAACCCCGCAGCCCACAGACAGCCAGCCCACGCGGCCCGCAGACAGCCGACCGACTCAGCCTGCGGGCAGCCGACCCACCCAGCCCGCGCGCCTCCAGCCCACCCAGCCCGCAGGAAGCCCGCCCACCCAGCCCGCAGACACCCGGCCCACCCAGCCTGCGGGCAGCCGTGCCGCTGGGGCGGCGCCCGCCCCACAGAAAGGCGGCACCCCGCCGACGCCGGGCCGCGCAACCAACCCCCCGCCCCCAGCCGAGGGCACCCCCCAAACCCCGGACGCCCTCCTCACCCCCCGCCCGGCCCCCAAAGGCCTCCCCTGGGGCATCACCATCCTCACCGCCGGCCTGGCCATGGAGACCTACGCCAACCGCCCGACCCCCGACACCACCCTCACGCTCCCCACCGCCCTCCCGACCGGCCCCACAGGAGTCCTGGTCGGCTGGATCCTCACGGCTCTCGGCCTCGCCCTGGCGGCCCCCGGGCTCACCCACCTCTGCGGCCGCCTCCTGCAGTCCGTGCGCCCGGGCCCGCTCCGCCTCCTCGCGGGCCGCGGCCTCATGGCCGAAGCCACCCGCATCGGCCGCCCCCTCGGGGTCGTCTGCGCGGTCGCCTCCGCCGTGTACGCCATCGCCCCCCTCTCCGACTCCGCGACCACCGCCGCCGTCGGTCCCCTCTCCACCCTCGGCACCACCGTGATCACCGGCTGCGCCGTGGCCACCCTGCTCATGGCCGCGCTGGAGGCCAAGCAGACCCGCGCCGACACCACCGCCGCGCTGCTCCGCCTCGGCGCCCCCACGTCGATGCTGCGCACCGCGGCGGCCCTGCGCGTCGGCGCCCTGCTGGCCGTGTTCTGCCCGCTGACCCTGATCGTGGCCGAGCTGGCCGCCCTGCCCCTGGCACGCTGAGCCGACCCGTACGAAAAAAAACCTCCGCCCGGCGATGAGTTCCGACCGGACCCCCGGTCTACCCCACCGAACAGCAACCACCCGATGGGAGAGACCACGATGACCGCCCCCGCCTACCAGCAGATGATCTTCGTCAACCTGCCCGTGAACGACCTCGACGCCTCGAAGAAGTTCTTCACGGAGCTGGGCTACTCGATCAACCCCCAGTTCAGCGACGAGAACGCGGCCTCCGTGGTGATCAGCGACACCATCGTGGCGATGCTGCTCACCAAGCCGTTCTACGCGACCTTCACCGACAAGGAGATCGCGGACGCCACGAAGACCAGCGAGGTGCTGGTCTGTCTGAGCGCCGAGAGCCGCGCGAAGGTGGACGAGCTGGTCGACAAGGCCGTCGCCGCCGGCGGCACCGCGTCGGAGAAGATCCAGGACATGGGCTTCATGTACGGCCGCGCCTTCGACGACCTCGACGGCCACACCTGGGAGGTCGTGTGGATGGACCCGGCAGCCGTCGAGGGCTGAGGACGGCCGCACGGGGCACGGTGCCTAGCATGGGCGGGTGCAGACGATGCCCGCCCATGCGGCCCACCACGACGACCGAGAGATAGAGACGCTGGAGGAGTTCGACGCGACCGTCTCGGCGCGCGGCGCCCTCGCCGGATTCCGTGTTCAGGCAGTCGACCTGACGGACCGTACCCGCGAACTGCTCACCACCTCCGCGGCGGGCGCCGTCTTCCTCGGCTGCCCGATGCGCGAGGAGGCGGCGGCGAAGATCCGCACCGACGGTGCCCTGGTCTTCCCGCCCGTCCCCGACCTGCCCTTCGACCCGTACCGGGGCCTGGTCTACTCCCCCGACGAGCTGTTCGCCTCGCTGGCCGACGGCTACGAGAACACCCCCGACGCCCGCGCGTACGCCTGGTTCCAGCGGACCAAGGCGGACCGCGACGTGTACGCCTCCATGCTGCGCGCGATCCACGACGACTCCGTCTCGGACGCGCTCGACGAACTCCTGTCCGGCGCCCGGGTGGTGGGCGTCATGGGCGGCCACGCGATGCGCCGCGGCACACCCGCGTACGAGGGTGCCGCGCGGCTCGGCCGGGAGCTGGCCCGCGCCGGACTCACGGTCGCCACCGGCGGCGGACCGGGCGCGATGGAGGCGGCCAACCTCGGCGCGTACGCGGCCCCGCACGATGACGAGATGCTGACCGACGCCCTCCGGCTCCTCGCCAAGGCCCCCGGCTTCACGCCCTCGATCACCGACTGGGCGGCGGCCGCCTTCGAGGTGCGCGCCCGCTGGCCCAAGGGCGGCCGCTCCGTCGGCATCCCGACCTGGTTCTACGGCCACGAGCCGCCGAACCCGTTCGCCTCGCACATCGCCAAGTACTTCGCCAACGCCACGCGTGAGGACGGCCTGTTGGCCCGTTCCAACGCGGGCGTCGTCTTCCTGCCGGGCGCCGCCGGGACCGTACAGGAGATCTTCGACAACGCGACGCCGAACTACTACGAGTCGCGCGGTGAGCCCACCCCCATGGTCCTGGTCGACCGCGCGCACTGGACCGGGAAACTGCCGGCCTGGCCGCTGCTCGAGTCCCTCGCCCGGGAGCGGCCGATGCGGGCGCGGATCGCCCTCGTGGACCGGATCGAGGAGGCGCCAGAGGCGTTGAAACGTCTCGGCAGTTAATAAGAGGGCAAAGCCAACGCCTGTAGGCTGCATATGCGTTGACACTGCTTATGCCACGCTTATAAACCTGTGAGACTCCTGGGGTCGGTGATGCCGCATCACCGGCTCCTCCGAACCCCCCTCAGTGATGCAACTCCCGTAAGGACAAACGTGTCCATAAACCGCCGTACCGTCGCACGTTCCGTGCGCGCTCTGGGCGTCGCCTCCGCGGCCGCCGCGCTCGCGCTCTCCGTGTCGGGCACCGCACTCGCCTGCGACATCAGTGAATTCTCCGCCGAAGCCAAGTGCGACGGCGACAAGGGCATCATCACCGTCACCGACGTGGACCCCAGCGGTGTCCCGGCGACCGTCACGGTGTTCCTGCAGAACAACGGCGCCGACCTGAAGAAGGTCGGCGAGCAGGTGGTCAAGGGCTCGCGCGAGGGTGTCACCATCACCTTCGCCGAGAACTGGAAGCCGGACGCGGAGTACCGCGTCCACGTCAAGGCCGAGGGCTATGTCGACGAGGACATCAAGCCGAACCTGACGACGCCGTCCACGGCCTGCAAGAAGGACGAGGAGAAGCCGCCGGCCCCGTCGGACGAGCCGACCCCGACCCCGTCGGACTCCGCCTCGACCCCGGCCGAGGAGACCGACAGCCCGTCCCCGACGCCGTCGGAGGGCGCGAGCACGCCGCCCGCGGACACCGAGAGCAACGCTCCGGCCCCGGCGGATGCGGGTGACTCCAACCTCGCCGAGACCGGCGCCGGCTCCAACACCGGCCTGATCGCCGGCATCGCGGTCGCGCTCGTGGCGATCGGTGGCGGTGCCGTCTTCTTCGGCCTGCGCCGTCGTGGGGCGAACAGCGACCGCTGACGCACCCGTAGAGCAACACCACCGTGTGGCCCGCCCCCTTCCCGGCGAATTCGGGGGCGGGCCACACGCCTGTCAGCCGAACGTCGCCCGCTCCAGCCAGAACTCCAGCAGCTCCCGATCGCCGAGGACCTCCAACTCGGCGCTGTCCAGCGGCTGTCGGCGGTAGAAGGCGAGCAGCACGGCGGTGAGCGGCCCGCGCAGGGCGACGGTGGCCTTCTCGTGGCCGCGCCGCCAGGCGACGAAGTCCTCGGAGAGGTCGATGACCCACTCCGCGTTGACGTCGGGCGTACCGTCCGTGGCATGCAGATGGATGCTGCTCCCCGGCCTGCGCAGCTCCTTCGCCGGGTCGTCCGGCAGCGTCCGCTGCGCCCACTCGACGATCTGCAGCCACTCGTCGATCGCGTCGGCGGCCACGTCCGGCGCCACCTCGTACGGCAGTCCGGCGGCGAGGGTGGCGTCCGCCCGGTGGATCGTGATCTCGTGCGTCATACGGCGGGCCCAGAACCCGGCGTTGAGAATCCCGGCCCACCCCCACACCTTGGTGTCCGGCCCGGCCTCCCGCAGCGTGGCGACGACCATCTCGCCGGTCTCCGCGAGCCAGGCGTCCAGGGCGGCGGCGTCGCCCTCGCCCTCGGGGCCGGCGGCCCCCGGCACCTTCTCCTCCGGGATCTCCTCCTCCGCCCGCGTCCGCACCATCAGCTCCACCCAGCGCAGGGCTTCGCCCATGTGCCGGACGAGCTGCTCCAGCGACCAGTCCGGGCAGGTCGGCACGGTGGTCGCGAGGTCCGCGCCGGAGGTCACCACGGCCCTGAGCTGCCGTATCTGGTGGGCGATTTCGTCGCAGTAGCGATCATGCGTAAGCAGGGTGGTCATACGTAGCACCCTAGAGGCGGTCGCTCAGCCCAGCACGACAATTTCGGCCGCGGTGAACACCACTGCGACGGCGTCCCCGACCTCCGGCGCGTCCCGTAGCGCACAGGCCGCCTCCAGGCGCGGCGCGTCCTCCGGCTGAAGGTGCACCGCGACATGGGTCCCCCGGAACGTCCGCGCCGCGACCGTGCAGCGCAGCCCGGCGTCGGGCGCGACGAGTCGCACGCCGGCCGGCCGTACGAGCAGCGTCCCCGGTCCCTGGGCGGCGCCCTCGCCGACCGGCAGCTTGCCCCAGGGCGTGTCCGCGGCCTCACCGGCGACCGTGCCCTCGACCACGTTGTCGAAGCCGAGGAAGCGCGCCACGAACTCGTCCACCGGGTGCTGCCACACCTCCAGCGGCGTCCCGGTCTGGGCGATCCGCCCGTCCCGCATCACCACGACCCGGTCGGCGAGCGCGAAGGCCTCGCCCTGGTCGTGCGTCACGGCCAGCACGGTGGTGCCCAACCGCCCGAACAGCTCCCTGAGTTCGACCACGAGCCGCTCCCGCAGCGAGCGGTCGAGCTGCCCCAGCGGCTCGTCCAGCATCAGCAACCGCGGCCGGGGGGCGAGCGCCCGCGCCAACGCCACCCGCTGCTGCTCCCCGCCGGACAGGGAGGCGACGGCACGCCCGGCCGCTCCCGGCAGCCCGACCAGGTCGAGCAACTCCCGCACCCGCTCGCCCTGTTCCCCCTTGGAGGCGCCGTGCATCCGCGCCCCGAAGGCCACGTTGCCGCCGACGTCGCGCTGCGGGAAGAGCTGATGGTCCTGGAACATCAGCCCCACGCCCCGCTTGTGCGCGGGCACCCCGGCCTGATCGCGTCCGTCGAGCGACACCCGCCCGCCGTCGAGAGGTTGGAGCCCCGCCACGGCCCGCAGCAGCGTCGACTTGCCGCTGCCGCTCGGCCCGAGCACACACACGATCTCGTGCTCGGCGACATCGAGGTCCACGGCGTCCAGCACGGCCCGCCCGCCGAACCGTACGGTCGCACCCGCGAGACTCAACAGCATCTAGAACTCCCCCGTCCGATCCGTACGAAGCCGCTCCAGCACCAGCAGCGCCACCGCGCACACCACCATCAGAACCGTCGAAAGGGCCATCGCCTGACCGTAGTTGAGCTCGCCGGCCCGCCCCAGCAGCCGCGCCACCGCGACCGGCAGCGTCGGGTTGTCGGGCCGGGCGATGAACACGGTCGCCCCGAACTCCCCGAGCGACACCGCGAAGGCGAACCCGGCCGCGATCAGCAGCGCCCGCCGCACCATCGGCAGATCGACCTCGCGCCAGACCCGCCAGGGCGAGGCCCCCAGCACGGACGCCGCCTCGCGCAGCCGTTGGTCCACGGCTCGCAGCACGGGCAGCATGGTCCGCACCACGAAGGGCACCCCGACCAGCGCCTGCGCCAGCGGCACGAGGATCCAGGTGCTGCGGAGGTCCAGCGGCGGCTCGTCCAGGGCGATCAGGAACCCGAAGCCGACCGTCACCGCGGACACCCCGAGCGGCAGCATCAACAGCGCGTCGAAGCCCCGTACGAACCGGCCGGCGTCCCGTCGGGTGAGGGCTGCGGCGGCCAGTGCGCCGATCAGCACGGCGATGAGGGTGGCGACGACGGCGTACCGAAGCGAATTCCCGATCGCCTCGATCGGCGCGACGAGGAAGACCCCGCCGTCGGCGCTGGTCAGCGCCCGGTAGTAGCCGAAGTCGGGGGCGTCCAGCGACCGCTGCACCAGCACGGCCAGCGGCAGCAGCAGGAGTACGACGATGACCGCCAGGACACCGGCCAGCAGCGCCCACTGCCCCGCCCCGCGCGGCCGCCGAGCGGTCACCGACGCGTCCACCAGGCGCAGGGCGCTCTCCCGCCGCCGTACCGTCCAGGCGTGCACGGCGAGGATCGCGGCCACCGCCAGGAACTGGATGATCGTCAGGACGGCGGCCGTGGACAGGTCGAAGATCTCGGAGGTCTGCCGGTAGATCTCCACTTCGAGGGTGGAGAAGGTCGGGCCGCCGAGGATCTGGACGACACCGAAGGAGGTGAAGGTGAACAGGAAGACCATGAGCGCGGCGGCGGCCACGGCGGGCGCGAGCGCCGGGAGGGTGACCGTCCGCCAGGCGTGGAAGCGGGACGCCCCGAGCATCCGCGCGGCCTCCTCCTGCCGCGGGTCGAGCTGCGCCCAGAGCCCGCCCACGGTCCGTACGACGACGGCGTAGTTGAAGAAGACATGCGCGAGCAGGATGGCCCACACCGTGGTGTCGAGCCGTACGCCCCACAACTCGTCGAGGAGCCCGCCACGGCCGACCAGCGCGAGGAACGCCGTACCGACGACGACCGTCGGCAGCACGAAGGGCACGGTCACCACGGCCCGCAGGACCTGCTTGCCGGGGAAGTCGAGGCGGGCGAAGACGTAGGCGCCCGGCAGCGCGATCAGCAGGGTCAGCGCGGTGGAGGCGAGTGCCTGCCAGGTGGTGAACCACAGGACGTGCCGGATGTCGGACTCCCCGAGCACGTCCCACAGGCGCCCGAACTGCCAGGCCCCGTCGACCTTCAGGCCGCGCGCGACGATCGCGGTGACGGGGTAGGCGAAGAAGACCGCGAAGAACGCGACGGGCACGGCGATGAGGCCGAGCCGCACCGCCGCGCCCCTCCTGCGCGGGTCCGCTACTTCAGTACGAGCGAGGTCCACGACTTGACCCAGTCGTCACGGTTCTCGGCGATCTTCGCCGGGGCCATGGTCTCGGGGTTCTCGGCCTGCGGCCCGTACTTCACGAACTCCGGCGGCACCTGGGCCGCCTCCCTCACCGGGTAGACGAACATGTTCAGCGGCATGTCGTCCTGGAACGTCTTGGTGAGCATGAAGTCGAGGAGCGCCTTGCCGCCCTCGGTGTTCTCGGCGCCCGCGAGCAGCCCGGCGTACTCGACCTGGCGGAAGCAGGTGCCGGTCGCGACGCCGGTCGGCGCGGTCGCCGGCTTCGGGTCGGCGAAGATCACCTCGGCGGGCGGCGAGGAGGCGTACGACACCACGAGCGGCCGGTCGGCCTTGGCCTTCTTGCCGCCGGCGGAGCCGGAGAACTCCTCGTTGTAGGCCTGCTCCCAGCCGTCGACGACCTTGACGCCGTTGGCCTTCAGCTTCTTCCAGTAGTCCTGCCAGCCGTCGTCGCCGTACTTGGCGGCGGTGCCCAGCAGGAAGCCGAGGCCGGGCGAGGAGGTGGAGGCGTTCTCGGTGACGAGGAGGTTCTTGTACTCGGGCTTGACGAGATCGTCGAACGAGGTGGGCGGGTCCAGCTTGTGCTCGCTGAAGTACGCCTTGTCGTAGTTGACGCAGATGTCGCCGGTGTCGATCGGGGTGACCCGGTGCTCGTCCTGGTCGACCCGGTACTCGGGCAGGATCAGATCGGAGCCCTTGGGCTCGTACGACTGGAACAGGTCGTTGTCGAGGGCACGCGAGAGCAGGGTGTTGTCGACGCCGAAGAAGACGTCGCCCTGCGGGTTGTCCTTGGTGAGGATGGCCTTGTTGACGGCCTGCCCGGCGTCGCCGTCCTCCAGGACCTTGACCTTGTAGCCGGACTGCTTCTCGAACGCCGCGAGGACACTCTTCGAAACGGCCCACGAGTTGTGGCTGACGAGGGTCACGGTCGTGCTCTTGGTCCCGGTGTCGCCGCTGCCCGAGTCGGACGAACCGCACGCGGACAGCGTGACGAGGCCGAGCCCGGCGGCGATGACTGTGGCCTTCTTGGTGATGCTCACTGGATTCGATTCCTCCTGGGTGACCAGGAAGAGACGCGGCCCTGCCCGGAGGTCCTCCTTCGGCCTCCGGGCAGGGCGCAACAGCTTGAGTGATGACCGAACTTCCTACCCAGAATGACCTGGGCGAGGTTCAGAGGGTCTGCGGCCCGGTTGCCGCACTCTCAGCGCTGTGGCGCTCCCCTGTCGGAATATGAAGATGTACTTACGGCGATCAGACTACCGCTCGGTCGCGGCGAGCTGACCGCACGCTCCGTCGATCTCCTGACCACGGGTGTCCCGAATGGTCACCGGCACACCATGGGCGGCGATGGCCTCGACGAACGCCTTCTCGTCCGCGGGCCGCGAGGCCGTCCACTTCGAGCCCGGAGTCGGGTTCAGCGGGATCAGGTTCACATGCACCGGCTTGCCCTTGAGCAGCCGCCCCAGCCGGTCCCCCCGCCAAGCCTGGTCGTTGATGTCCCGGATGAGGGCGTACTCGATCGACAGCCGCCGTCCGCTCTTCTCGACGTACTCGAACCCGGCGTCGAGGACCTCGCGCACTTTCCACCGTGTGTTCACGGGGACGAGGGTGTCGCGCAGCTCGTCGTCGGGCGCGTGCAGCGAGATCGCGAGCCGGCACTTGAAGCCCTCGTCGGCGAACCGGTGGATGGCCGGGACGAGACCGACGGTCGAGACGGTGATCCCGCGCTGCGAGAGCCCCAGCCCGTCCGGCTCGGGGTCGGTGAGCCGCCGGACGGCCCCCACCACCCGGTTGTAGTTGGCGAGCGGCTCCCCCATCCCCATGAAGACGATGTTGGAGAGCCTCGCCGGACCGCCCGGGACCTCTCCGTCCCGCAGCGCCCGCATCCCGTCCACGATCTGATGCACGATCTCGGCGGTGGACAGATTCCGGTCGAGACCCGCCTGCCCGGTGGCGCAGAAGGGACAGTTCATTCCGCACCCGGCCTGCGAGCTGATGCACATCGTCACCCGGTCCGGATACCGCATCAGCACCGATTCGACGAGCGTCCCGTCGAACAGCCGCCACAGCGTCTTGCGGGTGGTGCCCTGGTCCGTCGACAGATGCCGTACGACGGTCATCAGCTCCGGAAACAGCTCCTCCCGCAACTTGGCACGCGCCCCGGCAGGGATGTCGGTCCACTGCTCCGGGTCATGCGTGTACCGCGCGAAGTAGTGCTGCGAGAGCTGCTTGGCACGAAACGGCTTCTCCCCGACCGCGGCCACGGCATCCTTGCGCTCACCGGGGGTGAGATCGGCAAGGTGCCGCGGCGGCTTCTTGGCTCCGCGGGGGGCGACGAAAGTGAGTTCTCCGGGCTTAGGCATGGCTGTACCAGTGTCGCAGATCCAATCGTGTGACCTGCGGCCGCTGACCTGGAGGCTGGTCGTTGACCGTTGTTGTCGGTCGTTGCCGAGCGCCCTCGGACGGCCCACAGGCGGCCCAGCCACTAGCCGCCTGACCTCGGACGACGGAGCCTCCGCTGCCGCCACCGCGCTCAGAACCTCGCAGCACATCTCGACCCTCTGGGACAGAGGGCTTGCCATATCTCGCGCTCACAGTTCTCAGCGAGGCCCCGAAGCCACCCCATGGCTGGTCGTATCATCAGGGATCAGCTTGACGGGGGGCGATAAGTGAGAGATCTAGTCAAGGCGACGATGCTGACGAGGACGCTGTCGACCGCCAAAGATCTACTGGTCCGCAATCAGGGATACTCCGAAATTCCGGATGTTGCGGCTTACGCAGATATCGAACACCAATGGGACCGGGGTTACAGGAAGACCCTGGAAGGCGCCATTCGCGACGGAGACTGCACTCCGACACATACCGAGATCGTCGACTACCCGAAGAACTCCATAACGTTCCGCCCCCTGGCCCGGTTCTCAGCCAGAGATCGATTAATATACGATGCGCTGATATTCTCCGCTGCCGCAGGCATCGACAAGCAAATCCGCAAGCACGTATACAGCTACCGCTGGGACCACAACACCGGAAAGCCAAGATTTTGGTACCAGCCGTGGAGGCGAATGCAAACTAACGCACGACGGACCCTCGAGTCTGACAGTTGGCTTCGCATGGCAACGTTGGACGTTTCGTCTTTCTATGAACACATCGACGTGGATATTCTTGGAGACGATCTGGCGTGCCTGTCTAAGAGTTCTGACAAATCCAGGAATCTCAACAGATTCCTGGTCAGCTTCCAGCGAATCAATCACGCTTGGGGACTGCCTCAGGGCTCGGATGCGTCCGGGATCCTCGCCAACCTCTACCTCGCCCCGGTAGATGAATACCTAACGAAAAATGGATTCAAATATCTTAGATACTCAGACGACATCATGATTTTTCGGCGCGACTGGACAGAGCTTCGCGATGTACTCAGCGAGATAAATCGCATTCTAAGGGCTCGTCGACTCTCGATGTCTACACAAAAGACGGGAATATTGGATCCCGAAGATGCTTTCCAGCGCATACACGACGTTCGCAAGGCTTCACTGTCTGCCGCTTGCGACATAGGGATACCCGGGGCGCACATTGAAGTACGCCAGTACTTCGACGAAGTCATCAAGGAAGATTCATCCGACACAAGAAGTCTCCGCTTTGTCATTAACCGACTCGCCAAACTGCAAGATGACTACGCAGTTAGTTGGTGCCTCGATAATCTGCCGTTCCTGGCCCACGTGGCCAAAGAGGTGTTCTCATACCTTGCCATCTTCGCGAATCGAGTGGAGGAGGTGCAGAGAAAGCTAGTCAACTTCATGCGCTCGGGGGCAAGCAAGAGTTACCCATATCTAGAACAGCGGATTCTGCGATACTTTCTGGCCATGAATCTGCTAGATCACCAGATGAAAGAATCTGCTTGGCTGATCCTGGAGGATAGAAACCGAGAGGATTTTCCTCGCGAGTTCGCAAGCAGATATCTCGGACGGGCAGCCTCCGTATCCGAGGCCCAGCTATTGCGCCACAAATTTGAGGAAGAGCCCAGCATCACCATGCGCAGGGCGCTATTGATGGCTCTCTATGAATCACGGAATCTATCCGCACGCTATCTCAATGACGTCGAGGAGTACCTTCCTCAGCTGAAATGGGTGTGCAAGTTTCTGCGCGACGAGCCGCGAATTCCAGTCTCCTAGAAAGATGCCTAAATGCCGCTCACTGACGCACAGCATGAGTCACTGAAAGAGCAACTTCAGTCCATGCACGGGAATTGCCTCTACAGCGCCCAAACCTACTTCGAGGCGTCGAAACGCGCTGAACTCTGGGGGCGACTGATGGTATTTCTACCGGCCTGCGTGTCTGCCGTATCAGGATTCATGACCTCTATCGGTCCGCGATCCTTCTGGAGTGCCTTGGCCGCTGTAGCGGGCAGCGTGGCCGCAACGGCCTCGTTCCTCGGCGCCACGAAGAAGGCGGCGGACTTTCTGAGTTCAGCCCGCTCGTACACCATTCTGCGCCACAAAATCAAGCTTGAAATGCAATTTCTTTCACTTGATCCAGACGTGACATTCGACGAGGCTCGTTCCCGGGTTGAGCTATTGAATACCGAGTACACGCAGATCATCTCAAGTGATATCCCCTCACCCAATCGATCGTTCAGTGTGGCTAGCAAAAGAATCGAAGAGGGGATGGCCTCCTGATTCTCCGCCGATGCTAAAGTGCTCTGCGAAGTCCGTCCGTCCGCCGGCGGCCGAGCCACGCCGTGTTGTCCCGCTGGCTGTCCTCGCAGTGCTTGCGGTCCGTTCGGCGCTTCCCAAGCGCAACCGGGCCATGGTGGACGTTGGCGCTGGGTACGGACTCCGTCAGGGAGAGATCGTCGGACTCGCTGAGGACGCGCTCAACTTCGACGGCGCCAACCTGCGTGTGGTCCGCCAAGTGAGGCTCATCCGGGGCAAGGCCGTGTTTCGCCCCGCCCAAGTGCAACAAGGAGCGGGACGCACCGCTGCCGCCGTCCGTCGCTGAGACCATCCGCGCCCACATGGACGCGTACAAGCCGGTTGAGGTCACGCTGCCATGGCGGAAGCCGGACGGTCCGAAGGTGTCGGCCCGTCTCCTGTTCACGAACACCGCGAGTTGGGTGGTCTGGCGCAGCAACTTCAACATCCAGGAATGGAAGCCCGCACTCGCGACTGCTGGGCTGATCGCAGAAGCCAGAGGGGACGGCAAGTACGAGTCGGCCCGTGAGCGCGGCATGCACTCGCTGAGGCACTTCTACGCATCAGTGTTGCTCGACGCCGGAGCGAGCATTAAGGCCGTGAGTCAGTACTTGGGCCACTCGGATCCGGGGTTGACGCTTCGGGTGTACGTATACCTGATGCCCTATTGGTGTGACTCGCCCCCGCCTTCTTCGTCTGTCTCGTCCTGCGCCCTGCGGATAGCTGCATCGAACTGCTTGACCGCATATACGCAGCAAGGGTCTTGACGCAAAACACGATCTAGAGTTCGCCCGGCCTCGGGATCCACCTTGTGAAGCAAGGCCATCGAGCACACTGCAAGTTCTCCTGTCATTTCTGCGATGACTCCTGCCGCAGCCTCAGGAGGTAGCACAGCTAAGGCATAGACATGCAACGCCCCAGTTTCGGGAGAATCGCGCAGCTTCTGTAACAGATCTTTACAGGTGGACTCCGCATCGGCGGCCGCTGCCCTAAGTTCCCTGAATTCACCCAAGTCCGCATTAGGCTCCAGCGCCAGCACATACGATGCAAGCGTCTCCCATCGGGGAACATGGCTCCCTACGAGGATCCGGTGGATTGTGGTTGTGCCGATGGGAATTCCTTCCCTCCGCGCAGCCGTGCGATCAGCAATCGCCTTCAGCGGCAGCCGACCATGAGCCTCGTATAGGTCATACGTGCGATTGAACAATTGCCCGATTGCGCCAGCTGGATAGTCAGGCCTAGACACACGTCCCCCTGCGTAAGTGCCGCCACATGAAGCACGGCCAACTACTGCCTATGACTTCCATTATGGGCGCCCTCCACAGCCGACCGCAACGCACCAACAGCATTGGTTCCGACAGCAGAAGGCCACTTACACTAATCGATCATCTCCCGCATTTTCCATTTCGTTCCATGGTGTTCCCTGTCGTTCCATGCGGGTTGGCCGGCCGTGCGCTGGCTCATAGTCGCAACAGGGGCCGATAGCACTCACTGACTATCGGTTGCCGTGATCCGAAATGCGCGAGGAGAGGGTGGCGTTAGTGGCTATGAAGGCAGGGCGACGAGAGGGCACGGGAACTCCCGCTAGCTGGCGGGATGCGCAAGCGCCGGCAAGCAACGCCGCAAAGAGTGGAACATTGGTCTTGGTGGCGGGTGTACCCGCCAGTGCAATCGTTGCCGTGTTTGAGCTCACCGGCAGCACGTCTTTGGCGCTCGTCGCTGCAAGTTTCGCAACGGCCATCGTGATCATTCTCGGCGTCTCTCTAACGTCCCAGGAGAGCCTCCAGGTAGGCATCAGGCACTGGCCAAGGATCATGCGGATCTACTACCAAGGACGTGCCCTTAAGAAGACTACGGCGGCAGCCGTCGCCGGGCCCTCTTTCAGTGCTGCAGTCGCGGAAGGTAAGCGCAGGGACGCGAGGCTGTACAGCGCGGAGAGGGCTCGCGCGGTCGACTCTCTCCCCTGAGGCACCCGCCCCCAAAGCCGCCCGACGGCCCAGAGACGGCCCAGCAGCTTGAAACAGGCCCCTTATCCGCGCCAAACGCGCTGGTAGGGGGCCTATTGTTGTCCGGCCACTGCCAGTTCTCCGGGCTTAGGCATGGCCGTACCAGTGTCGCAGATCCACTGGCACGCCCCGCTCCACCCCGGATCGAGGAGATCGCCCCCGCGCGGCGTGCGTGCAGGGCCAGGGGGTGTTTTGAATGTCCAGTGCGGTGCCCGCGCCGCCGGTGCGGCGAGGGTGCGTGCCGGGCGCCGCGGGGTGCCGTACGGGACTTCACAACACCCCCTAGTCGGTCCTGCCCTCCAGCCGGTCCTTGAGGAGTTGTTCGTCGCGCGGCAGTTCCTTGCGGACCTGTGGGCGGACCACGAGCGGTACCAGGACCTTGCCCAGGCCGTGTCCCTCGAAGTCGATGTCGATCGTCACGCGGGAGCGCCGCCCGTCGTCGAGCGGCTCGATCTCGCCGTGGGTGCGGGGCCTGACGGGGCCGTCGATCCCGTGCAGATCCCAGCTGCGGGGCGGGTCGAGCTCGTCGAACTGCACGGTCATCGGGATCTGACGGTTGCCTATCCGCCGGGTGACCCTGACCCGGGAGCCGGTGTGGAGCGGCCCCTCGTCGAGCGATTCGGCCGAGACGGCACTGAGCTGCCATTCCGGCAGATGAGAGAAGTCCGTCAAGTAGGCGTAGACCTCGGCCGGGGTCCGGTCGACGTCGATGCTTTCTCGGATGACGGTCATGATGACCCCCTTTGAATGCCTTGAGGGGCGTATACCGAAATCGTCCCACACAGCGAGGAGCCTCCGCTCTACGAGAGCGGAGGCTCCTGGACGCCGGGCCGATCCGTCAGCCCGAGCCCACGAAGAGCACCAGCAGGAGCCAGACGACCGGGGCCGTGGGCAGCAAGGAGTCCAGCCGGTCCATGATGCCGCCGTGTCCCGGCAGCAGCGTGCCCATGTCCTTGATGCCCAGGTCCCGCTTGATCATCGACTCGCCGAGGTCGCCCAGCGTCGCGCTGGCCGCCACCGCGAGGCCCAGCAGCAGGCCCTGCCACCAGGAGCCGTCGTCGATGAGGAACTGCATGCACAGCGCGCCCGCCACCATCGCGAAGCTCACCGCGCCGAGCAGGCCCTCACGGGTCTTGCCGGGGCTGATGCGCGGGGCGAGCTTGTGGGTGCCGAAGCGCCAGCCGACGGCGTACGCGCCGGTGTCGCTGACGACCGTGAGGAGCAGGAAGGTGAGGACCCGCCAGGGCCCGTCGTCGGCCGTCAGCATCATCGCGACGAACGTCGCCAGGAACGGGACGTAGAACGCCGCGAAGACACCGGCCGTGACGTCCTTGAGGTAGCCCTCGGGCGGCTCGGTCATCCGCCAGACCAGCACGGCCAGCGCGGTCAGCGCCATCGCCACCCAGGCACCCTCGGCGCCCCGGACGTACCCGGCGACGACCATGGCCGCACCGCCGAGGGCGAGCGGCACCAGCGGCGCCTTGATGCCCTTGCGCTCCTCCAGCCGCTTGGTCAGCTCCCACAGGCCCACGACGACGGCGACCGCGACGACGCCGACGAACACGGCCTTGACGACGAACAGCGACGCGACGATCACCACGCCGAGCCCGACACCGACCCCTATGGCCGCACTCAGGTCGCGCCCCGCGCTCTTCTTCTGCGGCTGGGGCGCCGGCTGGGGGGCGTCGTGCATGGGCTCCGGATTCTGCGGCGCCGCTTCTGAGGGCCGCGCCTGCGGCGTGTCGTGAGGCCGCGTCCGCGGCGACCGGCCGTGGAACGAGGGGCCGCTCGGCCGAGCGGCCCCCCGGCCGTCATCCTGGTCTCCGCCATACGCGGGTACGTCGGGCACGATGGGCATGGGGCGAGTCTGCTGCGCCTCAGGCGCATCGTACGCGGGACCCGCCGGGGCAGCCCCCTGGGCAGGTCCACGCGCGGTGGGCCCCCAGTACCCGGCCTGCCCGGCCCCGGGCGGTGCCCCCCAGGAAGAGTCGTTCATCAGACCTCGAGCAGCTCCGCTTCCTTGTGCTTGAGGAGCTCGTCCACCTGAGCCACGTACTTGTGCGTGGTGTCGTCGAGCTCCTTCTCCGCACGCCGGCCCTCGTCCTCGCCGATCTCGCCGTCCTTGATCAGCTTGTCGATGGCGTCCTTGGCCTTGCGGCGGACGGAGCGGATGGACACCTTGGCGTCCTCGCCCTTGCCCTTGGCGACCTTGATGTACTCGCGGCGGCGCTCCTCGGTGAGCTCGGGGAACACCACTCGGATGATGTTGCCGTCGTTGCTCGGGTTGACACCGAGGTCGGAGTCGCGGATCGCCTGCTCGATGTTGCGCAGCGCGCTCTTGTCGAACGGGGTGACGACCGCCATGCGCGGCTCCGGCACGGAGAACGAAGCCAGCTGGTTGATCGGCGTCGGCGCGCCGTAGTAGTCGGCCACGATCTTGTTGAACATCGCCGGGTGCGCACGGCCGGTGCGAATCGCGGCGAAGTCCTCCTTGGCGACCACGACGGCCTTCTCCATCTTCTCCTCGGCCTCGAGGAGGGTCTCTTCGATCACCACTTGCTCCTGCGTCTTGAGTAAGGCCCGGCTGCGGTTCCTCGGTGGGGGCGGCGGCCGGCTGCGTCGCGTCTTCTTCCTGCACGGTTCCCGACCGGCAGGACATTGTCCATCCCTCGGTCAGGGTCCGTCCCGTCCGTCCCTCGGACGGGTTTGTTGTCGGAGTTGTCGGAGCGTCAGCCCCGACCGCCCTGCTCACCCACGAGCGTGCCGATCTTCTCACCCTTGACGGCGCGGGCGATGTTGCCCTCCGCCAGGAGCTCGAAGACGAGGATCGGGAGCTTGTTGTCGCGGCACAGGGTGATCGCCGTGGCGTCGGCGACCTTGAGGTCGCGCGTGATGACCTCGCCGTAGCCGAGGGAGTCGAACTTGACGGCGTCCGGGTTGGCCTTGGGGTCGGAGTCGTAGACCCCGTCGACACCGTTCTTGCCCATCAGCAGCGCCTCGGCGTCGATCTCCAGGGCGCGCTGGGCGGCGGTGGTGTCGGTGGAGAAGTACGGCATACCCATGCCGGCGCCGAAGATGACCACGCGGCCCTTCTCCAGGTGCCGTACGGCGCGCAGCGGGATGTAGGGCTCGGCGACCTGGCCCATGGTGATGGCGGTCTGGACCCGGCTGTCGATGCCCTCCTTCTCCAGGAAGTCCTGGAGGGCGAGGCAGTTCATCACGGTGCCGAGCATGCCCATGTAGTCGGAGCGGGCCCGGTCCATGCCACGCTGCTGCAGTTCGGCGCCGCGGAAGAAGTTGCCGCCGCCGATGACGACCGCGACCTGCGCGCCGTCGCGCACGACGGCCGCGATCTCGCGGGCGATCTTGTGCACCACGTCCGGGTCGACGCCGAGGCCGCCGCCACCGGAGAAGGCCTCTCCGGACAGCTTCAGCAGAAACCGGCCGCGTACTTTGCCGTCGTCGCTCTTCTGGGCCTTGGTGGTCATCGAGATCCCGCCTTTGTTACGTGGTGCACATACGAAGAAGACCACTGCCGGTCGGGGTGTGTTTCGCAACCCATCTCGGCAATGGCCTCCTCGTCAGATCTGCTGTCGTCCGTCAACGGCTGCCCTTGACCCTATCGGGACCGGGCGCCGATCGCGGCACGGACTCAGATGCCGACCTTGATGCGCGAGAAGCGCTTCAGGGTGACACCGGCCTCGTCCAGAATCTTCTGGACGGACTTCTTGTTGTCGAGCGCGTACGGCTGACCGAGCAGCGTGGCGTCCTTGAAGAAGCCGCCCAGACGACCCTCGACGATCTTGGCGATCGCGGCCTCGGGCTTGCCCTCGGCGCGGGTGGTCTCCTCGGCGATACGACGCTCGGACTCGACGACCTCGGCCGGGACGTCCTCCTTGGCGAGGTACTTCGGCGCGAAGGCGGCGATGTGCTGGGCGACGCCCTTGGCGACCTCGGCGTTCGGCTTGTCCAGCTCGACGAGGACACCGATCTGCGGGGGCAGGTCGGGCATCGTGCGGTGCATGTAGGCCAGCACGAAGCCGTCGCTGAACTGCGCGAAGCGGTCCAGGACGATCTTCTCGCCGAGGTTGGCGTTGGCCTCGTCGACGAACGCCTGGACGGTCTTGCCGGCCTCGATCTCGGAGGCGAGCAGGGCCTCGATGTCGGCCGGGGAGGTCTTGGCGACGTGCTCGGCGATCGCGGTGGCGACGGCCTGGAACTTGTCACCCTTGGCGACGAAGTCCGTCTCGCACTTCAGCTCGACGAGGACACCGGAGGAGTTGTCGTCGGCGATGATCGAGACCACGGCGCCGTTCTCGGCGGAGCGGCCCTCGCGCTTGGCGACGCCCTTCTGGCCCTTGATACGGAGCGCCTCGACAGCCTTCTCGACGTTGCCCTCGGCCTCGTCCAGCGCCTTCTTGCAGTCCATCATGCCGGCGCCGGTGAGCTCACGAAGCTTCTTGACGTCGGCGGCGGTGTAGTTCGCCATGAGTCTGTGAATCTTTCTCGTCTAGATCCGCACGGTCACGACCCACATGTAGTCGCGGACCGCGTACGTCGGGCCGACCAACGGGTGAACGACGGGGGCGGACGTCATGTCGACCGCCCCCGTCGTCAGCGCTGACGGGGTCAGGCCTGCTCGCCCTCGGCGGCCGGGGCCTCGGCGACCGGGGCCTCGGCGGGCTTGTCGGCCTCGGCGGGCTTGTCGCCCTCGGCGGCGGGGGCGGCCGGAGCGGCCTCGGCGGCGGGGGCCTCCTCGGCCTTCTTCTCGCCCTCGAGCAGGTCGCGCTCCCACTCGGCGAGCGGCTCGCCGGCGGCCTTCTCGCCCTTGCCCTCCGTCGCCACGCCGGAACGGGCGATGAGGCCCTCGGCGACGGCGTCGGCGATCACACGGGTGAGCAGGGTGACGGAGCGGATCGCGTCGTCGTTGCCCGGGATCTTGTAGTCGACCTCGTCGGGGTCACAGTTGGTGTCGAGGATGGCGACCACCGGAATGTTGAGCTTCCGGGCCTCACCGACAGCGATGTGCTCCTTCTTGGTGTCCACGATCCAGACGGCGCTGGGCACCTTCTGCATCTCGCGGATACCACCGAGGGTCTTCTCCAGCTTGGCCTTCTCGCGCGAGAGCACGAGAAGCTCCTTCTTGGTCAGACCGGAGGACGCGACGTCCTCGAAGTCGATCTGCTCAAGCTCCTTGAGGCGCTGCAGACGCTTGTAGACGGTCGAGAAGTTGGTGAGCATGCCGCCCAGCCAGCGCTGGTTGACGTAGGGCATGCCGACGCGGGTGGCCTGCTCGGCGATGGCCTCCTGCGCCTGCTTCTTGGTACCGACGAACATGACCGTGCCGCCGTGGGCGACGGTCTCCTTGACGAACTCGTAGGCGCGGTCGATGTACGACAGCGACTGGAGCAGGTCGATGATGTAGATGCCGTTGCGCTCGGTGAAGATGAAGCGCTTCATCTTCGGGTTCCAACGACGGGTCTGGTGACCGAAGTGGACGCCGCTTTCCAGCAGCTCCCGCATCGTGACGACGGCCATGGCCGTGTTCTCCTTGGTTTCTCGGTTGTGCCGCGGGTGCCGGACGGCTCCCGCGCCTGACGCCCACATGCGCCGTGCCACTGAGGACCGAGGGGCGCTGATACGGACCGTTTCCGGTGGTCGTATCGGGGCGTGCGAAGTCGACCCGGTGACCCGGATCGCCAGAAGAAGTGTACGGGACCCGCGAGGTACCGGGTGACGCCGCTGTCCACAACCAGGGAGTTGTCCACAGATACCGGCCATGATCGGTGGCGGTGCGGGACCGTTCTCGCATGCGAGAGAAGCGATGCGCGAGGGCGGCGCGGATGTGCGGGCGGCTGGTGTTGCTGCTGCTTCTGACGGCGACCGCCCTGCTGGCCCCGGCGCCACGACTGACCCTGACCGCCACGAGCGTGCGCGCGGCACCCGCTCCCGACCCCACGGTGCCGACCGTCGGCCGGGCATGGCCCGTTGGAGTGCACCCCCGGGTCGTGCGCGGCTGGGAACCACCGACGACACCGTACGGCCGCGGCCACCGGGGCGTGGACCTGGCGGCCCCGGCCGGGGCACCGGTGCGGGCGGTGGCGGCGGGGCGGGTCTCCTTCGCCGGCCGGGTGGCCGGGAAGGGGGTGGTGTCGGTGGAAGTGGCGGGGACGGGGGATCCGCCGCTGCGGACGACGTACGAGCCGGTGCGGGCGGTGGTGGAGAAGGGGGACGAGGTGGCGGCGGGGGACATCGTGGCGACCGTGGAACCGACCGGCTCGCACTGCGCGGCGGCCTGTGTCCACTGGGGCCTGCGGAGAGACGGGACGTACCTGGACCCGCTGTCGCTCCTGCCCCCGTGGCTGCTGCGCAGGGGTCCGTCGAGGCTGCTGCCGGTGCTGGGGGTGCCGTTGCCCTCCCAGTAGAGCCTGCTCAGCCGCGGGCATGCGTGCCGCCTGCGGCGGCACGGGGTGCCGCCCCAGCCTCAGCCGCAACGCCGGGCGCCCATCGGAGCCCGGGCGCCGCAACCCGGCCCCCAGCCGACGTCAGCCTCGTACGCCCCTCAACGCCATCGACACCGTCGCGTCCGTGATCACCGAAGGATCCTCCGCCGCCCCGAACTCGATCCGCCGTACCGCCGCGTCGACGACGCCCTGAACCAGCATCGCCGCCAGCCGGGGCTGCCCGTGCCCCATCTCCTCCAGCGCCTCGGCGATCATCGCCACGAGCCCGCCGTGCGCCGCCCGGATCTTCTCCCGCGCCCCGGCGTCCAGCTCACTCGCGGAGATCGCCACGACGGCCCGGTGCCGCCGGTCCCCGACCAGTTCAAGTTGCTTGCGCACATACGCCTCGACCTTGGCCTCGGCGCCGCCGGCCGCGGCCATGGCCGCCTCGACCTCCCCGGCCCACACCGGAAAGTCGACCTCGCACAGCTCCTCGACCACGGCGGCCCGCGAACGGAAGTACTCGTAGACGGACGACCGCGCGAGACCCGTCCGCTCGGCGAGGGCCGGGAAGGTCAGCGCCTCCGTCCCGCCCTCGGACAACAAAGATCGCGCCGCGTCCAGCAGGGCGGCTCGCTGCATCGACCGGTGCTCGGCCACGGAGGCCGCTCGAATCCTTGGCACGTCAACCACTTTACGGACGTGCCCTCGCGGACGGGAGTCTCCGCACGGAACCCCACATCCGTCCGGCCAGGTCAACGACCGAAGCCGGCCAGTTTCGCCCGCAGCTGCAGCACGGACTTGGTGTGGATCTGGCTCACCCGGCTCTCGGTCACCCCGAGCACGTTTCCGATCTCGGCGAGCGTGAGCCCCTCGTAGTAGTACAGGGTCACCACGGTCTTCTCCCGCTCGGGCAACGTGTTGATCGCCCGCGCCAGAAACCGGCGCAGCTCCCGGTCCTCGGCCACCTCCACGGGGTTGTCCGCGGCGGTGTCCTCCAGCGTGTCCATGAAGCTCAGCCCGTCGCCGCCATCGCCCCCGACGTGCAGCAGCTCCTCCAGCGCCACCACGTTGGCCAGCGACAACTGGCTGAAGACCGAGTGGAGTTCGTCCACCGCGATCCCCATCTCGACGGCCACCTCGCCCTCCGTCGGCGTCCGCCGCAGCCGCGCCTCCAGGGTCGCGTAGGCCCGCTCCACGTTCCGCGCCTTCTGCCGCACCGAGCGCGGGATCCAGTCCAGCGCCCTGAGCTCGTCGATCATCGCGCCCCGGATCCGGGTGATCGCGTACGTCTCGAACTTGATCTCCCGGTCGATGTCGAACTTCTCGATCGCGTCGATCAGTCCGAAGACCCCTGACGACACAAAGTCCGCCTGCTCCACGTTGGGCGGCAGACCGACGCTCACCCGGCCCGCCACGTACTTGACGAGCGGCGAGTAGTGCAGGATCAGCTGCTCGCGCAATCGCTCGTCCCCCGTCGCCTTGTACGACCGCCACAGCTCGTCGAGTGTCGAGGGAGCGGGCGGTCGCACGCTGCCATCGTCACGGGCGGCCGAGGGGATCGCCGCCCGGTCGGACCCGGAGGTGTGCTGGGGCATTCGTTGCCTTGTGCCGTTCTGCCGTGAAATTGCGGGGTGCTTTGGGGAGCTGTCGGGCTGATGTCGCTCTGGCGTCGTTCTGGGGACCTTCCGATGTCGAGGTGCCGGCCTGATCCGGAATCCCCGTGAGCGTAGCGTGACTGGAGTGTCGCGGTGCGCGAAGGACGGAGGGCAAGCCGTACGCAGATACGTTCCGCTGGACGTCCCACCGGGTCAGGGTGATCGCGCTGAGTGATCACCCGAACACCCCAACTGGGGGAATTCACAAGGGCGTCCGTGTTCCCCCGTACGGCCGAACACGCTCGGTCAGCAGCTGGTTCGACCGGCTCGAACGGAGATCATCGCCTGGCGTGTCAACTTCCAGCCGTCGCCGTGTCGTTCGACGTAGCCAAGTGAGCGGAGTTCGTACAGCCTCGCGATCGCGTCGTCCTCGGTGGTCTGCGCCCCCCGCGCGATCTCGTCCGCCCGCGCGGCGCGTCGTCCGGGCAGCGCGGCCAGGACCCGTCGGGCCCGGGGCTCCAGCAGATCGCGGGGCAGGACGGGACCGCGGCGCTCGGGGGCCAGCTCTCCCATGTCGCCGACCAGTTCGACGACCTCGGCGGCGTCGGTGACGAGGACGGCGTCCCCGCGCAGGAGTTCGTTGACTCCTGCGGACAGACCGCTGGTGGCCGGGCCGGGGACCCCTATCGTGTGACGGCCCAGCCGCTGTGCGGCGCGGGCGGTGACCAGTGAGCCGCTGCGGTGGGCGGCCTCGACGACCACGGTGCCGCGGGTGAGCGCCGCGATCACGCGGTTCCGCACGATGAATCTGCTGGGTGTGGGATGGTCTCCCGGCGGCAGCTCCCCGATCACCAGTCCCTGTTCCGCGATCCGGTTGATCAGCTGGGTGTGTCCGCGCGGGTAGGGCCGGTCGACGCCGCAGGCGAGCACGGCGACGGTGGCTCCGCCGGCGCCTAGGGCACCGCGATGCGCGGCTCCGTCGACCCCGTAGGCGCCGCCGGAGACGACCACCCACCCTCGCTCGGCGAGGCCGCCGGCGAGGGTGGCCGCCATGTGGGCGCCGTACTCGGTACAGGCGCGCGCCCCGACGACGGCCACGGACCGCAGGGCCCACATCCGCAGACCGGCCCGCCCCCGCACCCACAGTCCGAGGGGCCGGGCGTCCCCGAGATCATCGAGCTGCCCGGGCCATTCCGCGTCCCCCGGACACAGAAACCGCACCCCGGCGTCCCGGGCAACAGCAAGGTCCCGACCGGCATCGGCCCGCGCGGCTCGAGCCCGCAGCCCCTCCCACCGCTGGTGACTCACCCCGGGCAACGCCTCCACCCCCTCCCGCAGCCGCCGCACCACGTCCCCCACCCCGAACTCCCGCACCCACCGCCCGGCGACCTCGTCCCCGGGCTCGAAGACCCGACTGAGAAAGACCCGGCCGAGCAGTTCGCCGTCCGGGTCCTCGCTCCCGTTCACGTCAGCGCCCCGATGGCCATGGGCACGCCGCGCGGCACACCGGTGCGCAGTTGCAGGGCCAGGGCGACGTCCGTGGCGTCGGGCCGGTCGTGGCCGACGAGGTCGGCGACGGTCCAGGCGACGCGCAGGACTCGGTCGAGTCCACGGGCGGTCAGTAGGCCGCGCTCCAGGTTCCGCTCCGCCTCGTCCATGGCGCCCGGCGCGGCATACCAGCGGCTGCGCAGCTCGCGTCCGGGGACCTCGCTGTTGGTCAGCCACGGCGTACCGGCGAGTCGGGCCGACGCGCGCTCGCGGGCCGCGTGCACCCGGTCGGCGACCGTCGCGGTGGACTCGCCCCGGGCCCCGCGCTCGGTCAGCTGGGCGCGGGTGACCCGGTCCACCTCGACGCGCAGGTCGACCCGGTCGAGCAGCGGCCCGGACAGCCGCGCCTGATAGCGGCGGATCGCCGAGGGCGGGCACTCGCACAGGTCGTCCGTCCGGGAGAAGCGGCCACAGGGGCAGGGGTTGGCGGCCAGGACCATCAGGAACTTCGCCGGGAAGCGCACGACGCCGGCACTGCGCGCGATCACGACATGCCCGGCCTCCAGGGGCTGTCGCAGGGCGTCGAGGGCCTGGCCGCTGAACTCCGGTGTCTCGTCCAGGAAGAGCACGCCCCGGTGCGAGAGCGACACCGCGCCGGGCCGCGCGATGCCGGGGCCACCGCCGACCAGTGACTGCATCGTGGCCGAATGGTGCGGGGCGCAGTAGGGGGCCACGTCGATGAGGGGCTTGCCGGGAGGCAGCAGTCCGGCCACCGAGTGCACCGCCGTGACCTCCAGCGACTCGTCGCTGCCGAGCCGGGGCAGGATGGCCGGCAGCCGCTCCGCGAGCATCGTCTTGCCCGCGCCGGGCGGCCCCTCCAGGAACAGGTGGTGACCACCCGCCGCGGCGACCTCCACGGCCGTACGCGCCGAGATCTGGCCCACCACATCGGCGAGGTCGTGCCCGAGGTCGTGCTGGGCGGCGCTCATGCTGTGCATGCCCGTGGCGGCGCCCGTGCCGGGCACGCGCAGACCCGCGAGCAGCGGATCCGGCCGGCCCTGCTCCTCGGGTTCCTCGTCCGGTACGGGTTCGTCGGCGAGGACGGCGATCAGCTGGCGCAGGCTGCGCACTCCCAGGACGGACACTCCCGGCACCAGCGAGGCCTCGGCCGCCGCGCACTCGGGCACGACCACCTGCTCATAACCGGCGTCGGCCGCGGCCAGCACGGCGGGAAGGATGCCCCGGACGGGACGCACCCGCCCGTCCAGTCCCAGTTCGCCGATCATCACGATGTCTGCCAGCACCCGCGGATCGATCCGCTCCGCGGCACCGAGGACGGCGCACGCGACGGCCAGGTCGAAGCCGCTGCCCGCCTTGGGCACCGAGGCCGGGCTGAGCCCCACCGTCAGCTTCTTCTGCGGCCACTCGGCCCCCGAGTTCACCATCGCGGCGCGCACCCGTTCCCGGCTCTCGGACAGGCTCTTGTCCGGCAACCCCACCAACGTGAACGCCGCAACCCCGGGTTCCAGATCCGCCTGGACCTCCACCACGACGCCCTCGACGCCGACCAGTGCCACCGAGCACGTACGAGCGAACCCCATCTCAGGCCACCCCCCGCGCGTGCTCGACCACGGGTGCGCCGCGTTCCGGCAGGAGGACGCCGATCAGGTCGATGCGGACGCCTCCCGGTGGGGCGCCTCCGTGGGTGTGCAGCCAGCTTTCCGCGAGGCCCCGCAGGCGGGCCGCCTTCTCGTGGGTCACCGCGGCCATCGGATGCTCGAAGGCACCCTTCCTGCGCGTCTTGACCTCGCAGACGACCAGGACGTCGCCGTCCCGGGCCACGATGTCGATCTCACCGCTCCTGCCGCAGCGCCAGTTGCGCTCCAGGACCGTCATCCCGGCCTCGACCAGCCGCCGCGCGGCCAGGGTCTCGCCGTACCTGCCGAGTGCACTCTGTGCGTTCATGTCGGCACCACCTCCGGCGCCAACGATCACGCAACCCGGCCCACCGAGTTGATCTTGGTGGACTACTCAGCGGTTGTGGAAAACTCCGTCACCCGCTCGGCAGCTCCAGATCGTTCTTGTTCAGCTCCTCAATGTTCACGTCCTTGAACGTCAACACCCGGACCTGCTTCACGAAGCGAGCCGGCCGATACATGTCCCACACCCATGCATCCGCCATGGACACCTCGAAGAACACCTCACCCTGGACCGAGTGCACCTGCATCTCGTAGTCGTTGGTCAGATAGAAGCGCCGCTCGGTCTCGATCACGTACTTGAACAGACCGACGACATCGCGGTACTCCCGATAGAGCTTGAGCTCCATCTCGGTCTCGTACTTCTCGAGGTCCTCGGCGCTCATGGCATGTTCCCCTTCAGCCGTGCGATCCCACCATTGTGCGTCAGTCCCGTCAGCACCTAGACAATTTCCGCGTCAAGGGTCACGGGCCCGGCGGGGGGACCTTCGTCGAGCAGCCTGCGCAGCAGCTCGGCGAGTCTGGTCGGATACACCGTCTCATGTGCTCGGGCAAGTTCCTGACACGTCCACCAGCGCGCACCGGCGACGCTGCGCCGCTCCAGCTCGGTCAGGGCCACGGCCCGGGTCGCCGTCTGCGTCGTACGGGCCAGGTAGTACCACTCGTCCTGGTCCCAGCGGCGTCCGGCGAACGGGAAGGAACACATCCGCCGCCACAGCACGGGACCGAGTTCGACCTCCGTGATACCGGTCTCCTCGGCGAGTTCCCGCAGCGCGGCCTCCTCGCGCGTCTCGTCGCCCTCGAGGCCGCCGCCCGGCGTGAACCACCAGTTGTCGGCCGGGTCCTCGGGCTCATGGCCGTACAGGAGAAGGATGCGGTCCTCGGGGTCGAGCAGCACGACCCGGGCGACCTTGCGCAATCCGCCCTCGTGCCGCTCCCACGCCTCAGCGGGCACCCGCGGGCTCCGTCCGCGCGCGCGAGCGGTCGCCGAGCCGCTTGGCGATCGGGCCGTACGCCCCGCCGCCCAGGACCAGCACGGCGCCCACGACGATCAGCGCGACGACCGTCCGCAGCGGGCCGGGCGCCGACAGCGCGCCGAGTTCCTCGAAGCCCGTGGGGCGCTCCAGCATGCCGTCCATGGGCCAGACGACGGCTTCCACCCGGGCCGACACGGCGCTGCGCGCCACGGTGCCCTGGGCGGCGTCCGTGAGGTGGGCCGTGGAGTCCAGGGAGCCGGTGCGCTCGTCGCCGAGCAGGAAGAGCCGGCCCTTGGGGACCGTCACGGTCGGGAAGTTCTGGAACTCGGCAGGGTTGTCCTTGGCCAGGTACGGCTCGTCGATCTGCTTGCCGTTGACGGTCAGCTTGCCGTCCGTGCAGCAGGCCACCGTGTCGCCCCCGACGGCGACCACGCGCTTGACGACGGGGGCGTTGCTCACCCAGGTCTTGTCGGTGAAGACGACGACGTCACCGCGGCGGACCTCCCCGCCGTCCACGCGCTCGGCCAGCACCCGGTCACCGGCGCCGATCGTCGGCGCCATCGAGGGGGTGGGCACGGTGTACGGCCGGTAGACCACCGCTCCCCAGGCGAACCCGCCCAGGAACAGCACCAGGCCCAGCGCCACGGCCAGCCCGGACAACCGCTGTCCGGTCCGGCTGCCCGCCGGGCCCCTGCTCGCGCCACCGTCACGCGGCGCCGTACGTATCGTGCTCTCGCCACCCATGGATCCGCACCCTACCCGGCGGTACCGACACCGGGCAGCCCCTCCTGTCGACCCGAGGTCAGGGGCTCGGCAAAGCTTTCGCCAGCATGCACGCGCCGCGCCGGGAGGCGGACCTCGCTCCGCCCGGGCGGACGGGTCGGACGGTCAGCGGGTCTGCGCCACCTGGATCCGGCGCCGGCGCCACAGCACCAGCGGCACCGCACCCGCCAGGGCGAGCCCCTGCGGAGCCACCGTCAGAGCGGCGGACCGGGCGTTCAGGTTCTGGTCGAAGGTGTCCGGAACCGACAGCGCGTCCCAGCGGTTGACCGGCCAGGCGATCACGATGGCACGGCCGACGACCTGGTCGACGGGGACCATGCCGTCGTTCTTGTCGGACCGGTTGTAGCGCGAGTCCCGGGAGTTCTGCCGGTGGTCGCCCATGACCCAGATGAAGCCCTCGGGGATCTTCACCTTGAACTGGCCGCCCTGGTCGTCGACGCTGCACGGCGTGTTGCCGGGGTAGACGTACGGCTCGTTCAGCGCCTTGCCGTTGACCGTCAGCGGGCCGGTCTTCTTGCACTCGACCGTGTCACCGCCGACGCCGATGACGCGCTTGATCAGGTCCTTCTCCTCCGCGGACGGCATCAGGCCGATCCAGCTGAGGAAGGTCTGCAGGGCGTTGGGGTCCGGGGTGGGCTCGCCCGCCAGCCAGTTGTCGGGGTCGTGGAAGACGACGACCTCGCCGCGCTCGGGCTCGGAGCCGAACCACGGGGTGAGCTTGTCGACCAGGACGCGGTCACCCTGCTGAAGGGTGTTCTGCATCGAGTCGGAGGGGATCGAGAACGCCTGCACCAGGAACGTCTTGATCAGCAGCGCGAGGACGAGCGCGATGCCGATCAGGATGGGCAGCTCCTTCCAGAAGGAGCGTTGCTTCTTCGGTGTGGGGGCCGCCCCGGACCCCGCGCCGTCGGTCGGCGGCTGCCCGCCCGACCCTTCGCCGTCACCGGCCGATCCGGGGTCATTCCCGGAGGTCACGGCGCCGTCCGCGGCCGGGTCGGCCGCTTCCACGGGGTGTCCGCGGTGCTCCTCGCCGTCGTGCCCGGACCGTGCGCCAACCGCCACATCCCCCACGCCAACTCCTTACTCTGTGCCGCTGCCTGCCCCATAGACGACGCAGGCCCACCACTCCCATAACGAGCGGGAGTTCCGCAGGGGTCGGGAGCTGGATCATTCCGTTCGGATCGTTGGAGACAACCCTATGCGACAGCTCGGGAGCCGCGGCCGACCCCGTCCCCCCACCCGACACGGAGGCGTAGGTGTTCGGCTCCTCCAGAGTGGTCATGTGGCCGAGCGGCCAGGCGATCCACATCGCCCGTCCGACCACCTCGTCCTCGGAGACCGTGCCGCCGTAGTCCTGGTCCTGGTGGGCGCGGGAGTCCGCGGAGTTGGCCCGGTGGTCACCCATCACCCACAGCCGGCCCTGCGGGACGGTGATGTCGAACTTCGCCTCGGAGGGGGCGTTGCCGGGGTACAGATAGTCCTCGTTCAGGGGAATCCCGTTGACGGTGACCCGCCCCTGCGTGTCACAGCACTTGACGCGGTCGCCACCGACGCCGACGACCCGCTTGATGAGGTCCTTCTCGTCGTCTGAAGGCAGCAGGCCGATGAAGGCGAGCGCCTCCTTGACCTGTTTGATGACCACGGGGTCCTCCTTCTTCACCGTCGTCTGCTCGTCCTGGAGCCAGCCGCCCGGGTCCTTGAAGACGACGACGTCACCGCGCTGCGGCTTGGAGCCGAACCAGGGGGTGAGCTTGTCGACCAGGACGCGGTCGCCGATCTGGATCGTCTGCTCCATGGAGCCGGACGGGATCACGAAGGCCTGGACGAGGAACGTCTTCAGGACGAGCGCTATGAGGACCGCGACGCCGACGAGGAGGGGTATCTCCTTGATCGCGGAGCGCCTGCGGCGCCGTTTGACCTTGCGCTGCAGCTTGCGCCGCTCCGCGCGCGTACGACCGCCGGCGGGGCTGGCTGCGCGCCGCACACCGGTGGGCAGCAGGTTTTCGGCGGGGCCGCTGGGCACGCCGCGGGGCTTGCCACGGTTACCCATGCGCGCCCGCCGCATCGGATGGCTTCGCCTCCGGGGCGCTCCGGCCGGCGTCGGCTTCGCCGGCCGGCACGCGCGCGTAGGCGTCGGGACGCTGCAGACGACTCCAGTGCGCGGTCGGCCATACGATCCAGTCGGCGCGGCCGACGACGTCGTCGACCGGGATCATGCCGCCGCCGGGCGAGCCCAGATGGTCGCGGGAGTCGCTGGAGGCGCTGCGGTGGTCGCCGAGGACGAACAGGGCGCCGTCGGGCACGACGACGTCGAACGGCACCGTGGACGGGCTGTCGCCGGGGTACACAAACGTCGACTCGTCGACCGACCGGCCGTTCACCCGGATCCTCCCCTCCTCGTCACAGCAGACCACGCGGTCTCCCCCCACACCCACAACGCGTTTGATGTAGTCGGCATCCCCGAAATACCCGGTTCCGTCGAACACGACAACATCCCCGCGCCGCGGATCGGCACCGAAACGGTACGCCAACTTATTTACGAGAACGCGGTCCCCGATCCTCAATCCGGACTCCATGGATCCGCTCGGAATCTCGAACGGCCGTACCACGAACATGTTGAGCAGCAGCAGAAACCCCAGCAGGACCAGCAGGGTCAGGCTGATCCGCCCGCCCGGCAGCCATTCGGTGATCCGCGCCGTCAACGCGAAGCGCGACCGTCCCTCCCGGCCCTCCGTGTCCGAGTTCGCCTCGGAGTCGGAAGGGCGGGAGGAGCGGTCGCGCTCCGTCGGCTGTGCTTCGGTGTCCATCGGAGCCAGATGTTATCCGGCCCCGCTTTGGACCCCGCGGGGGCGAGCCCCCTGAAGCGCTCAGTTCTCGCGCTTCTCCTTGATCTTCGCCGCCTTGCCGCGCAGGTCGCGCAGGTAGTACAGCTTGGCGCGGCGCACGTCACCCTTGGTGACGAGCTCGATCTTCTCGACGATCGGGGTGTGCACCGGGAAGGTGCGCTCGACGCCGACGGAGAAGGAGACCTTGCGGACCGTGAAGGTCTCGCGCACGCCGGCACCCTGGCGACGGATCACAACGCCCTTGAACTGCTGCACACGGGAGCGGTTGCCCTCGATGACGCGCACGTGGACGTTGACGGTGTCGCCCGGGCGGAAGGCCGGGACGTCGCTGCGCAGCGACGCGGCGTCGACGGTGTCGAGCAGGTGAGACATTTCGTCTGCTTTCTTCGCCCATGCCACAGGTCATAGGCGGGAGCTAGGTGTTTCGTGAGGATGCTGTCCGTGTCGGGGCGGGCGTCGTGTCCCCCTGTGGCAGGGGCGCACGCCGGACGACGCACAACAGCGGTCTATTCTTCCACGCCCTCGGTCCTGCGCCAAAATCGGCCGAACCGCTCCCCTTCCGGGTCGGGCATCCAGCCCAGGATGGAGAGCATCTCGCGGTCCTTCTTGTCGAAGGCCTTGGGATCGCAGCGCTCGATGAGGTCGGGCCGGTTGGCCGTCGTACGCCTCAGGGCCTCGTCGCGCCGCCAGCGGGCGATCTTGCCGTGGTGGCCGCTGAGCAGCACGTCGGGGATGCCCCGGCCGCGCCATTCGGGTGGCTTGGTGTAGACGGGGCCCTCCAGGAGGCTCGCCATGGCGCCGGGCGCGAAGGAGTCGTCGCGGTGGGACTCGGCGTTGCCCAGGACGCCGGGCAGCAGGCGCGCCACGGCCTCCGTGACGACCAGTACGGCCGCCTCGCCGCCGGCGAGGACGTAGTCGCCGATGGACACCTCGTGGACGGGCATACGGGTGGCGTACTCGTCGATGACGCGGCGGTCGATGCCCTCGTAGCGGGCCGGCGTGAAGATCAGCCAGGGCCGCTCGGAGAGCTCGACGGCGAGTTCCTGGGTGAAGGGGCGGCCGCTGGGAGTGGGGACGATCAGACAGGGCGCGCCGGAGCCGCTCTCGTAGCCGTCGGCCAGCACCGAGTCCAGCGCGTCACCCCAGGGGTCGGTCTTCATGACCATGCCGGGGCCGCCGCCGTACGGGGTGTCGTCGACCGTGTGGTGGCGGTCGTACGTCCAGGTACGCAGGTCGTGCACCTGGACGTCGAGCTGTCCACGCGCGCGTGCCTTGCCGACGAGGGAGACGTTCAGCGGCTCCAGATACTCGGGGAAGATCGTGACGACGTCGAGCCTCATGCGCTGTCGTCCCTCGAGGAGACGATCTCGGCCTGGTCGTCGATCAGACCCGGCGGCGGGGTGATGACCGCCCGCTGCTCCTCCAGGTCGATCTCGGCGACGATCTCCTCGACGAAGGGGATCATCACCTCGCTCCCGTCGGGCCGCTCGACGATGAAGAGGTCCTGCGAGGGCAGGTGCGAGATCTCGGTGATACGGCCGATCTCCACGCCCTCGGCGGTGACCACGTCGAGGTCGATGAGCTGGTGGTCGTAGTACTCGTCCTCCTCCTCGGGCAGCTCGTCCGGATCGACCTCGGCGATCAGGAGGGTGTTGCGCAGCGCCTCGGCGCCGCTGCGGTCGCGCACGCCCTCGAAGCGCAGGAGGAGACGGCCGCTGTGGACCCGGCCGGTCTCGATGGTGAGCGGGCCCGCGGACGCGGGATCGGTGGCGAGTACGGCGCCGGGGGCGAGCCTGAGTTCCGGCTCGTCCGTGCGTACCTCCACGGTGACCTCGCCCTTGATGCCGTGGGCACGGCCGATCCGTGCGACTACCAGCTGCACTGTGCTTGCTCTCCTGTCGAACGACTACGGGCCGGGGACGGCCCAGTGGCCCTCCCCGGCCCGAGCCGGTGCTGTGTTCGGCGTCAGCGGACGTGGTCCACGTCGACGAGGTCGACGCGGACACCGCGGCCACCGATGGCGCCCACGACGGTGCGCAGAGCGCGCGCGGTGCGGCCGTTGCGACCGATCACCTTGCCGAGGTCGTCGGGGTGGACCCGGACCTCCAGCACGCGCCCGCGGCGCAGGTTGCGGGATGCGACCTGCACATCGTCAGGGTTGTCGACGATGCCCTTCACGAGGTGCTCGAGAGCCTCCTCGAGCATGCTCAGGCCTCGGCCGACTCGGACTCGGCCGCGGCCTCGTCCTTCTTCTCCGCCTTCTTCTTCTGGGTGATCGCCTCACCCTTGCCCTCGTCGTCGCCACCGAGGGCCTCGAACGACGGGCGCGCCTTCTTCGGCTCGGCAACCAGCAGCGGAGCCGGGGCGGGCTCGCCCTTGAACTTCTGCCAGTCGCCGGTCTTCTTCAGAATGGCGAGGACGGGCTCGGTCGGCTGCGCGCCGACACCCAGCCAGTACGCCACACGGTCGGCGTCCACCTCGATGACCGACGGGTGGTAGGTCGGGTGGTACTTGCCGATCTCCTCGATCGCACGGCCGTCACGGCGCGTGCGGGAGTCGGCGACGACGATGCGGTAGTGAGGCGAACGGATCTTGCCCAGACGCTTCAGCTTGATCTTGACTGCCACGGGAGTGGGTTCTCCTGGATTTGACGTGGTTGGGCACGGCGAGAGAAGCCGCGTGGGGTTGCGGTACCCGAGGTGCCCGATGGACGCGTCAGCCGGAGGAGAGAGGGGTCCTGTGCGGCTGTCGAGTACAGCTAGCCATTGTGCCATACCCCGCGGGTCGCTTTTGGCCGAGGGGGCGGTGAGCTGTGCGCGGGCATGACTGATGGGGCGCCGCCGCGTGCGGTGCGGCGGCACCCCGGGCGTCGACGTCACGACCTGAACCGACAGCCACGAGATGCCGGTGCCGACGGGACGCCGTTACGCCGCTCCGACCACCTCGGGGATCCGGAACGGCTTTCCGCAGCCGCCGCACACGATCGGGGCCTGGGCCAGGACCGACGGGACGACCCGGACGTTGCGGCCGCAGTCGCAGACCGCCTTGACGCGGACGCCGCCCCCGGAGGAGCCGTGCCGGGCCGCCGGGCCCCGGAAGGTCCGGCCGGTGTCGGCGGAGGTCGCCGCGGTGTGGGCCTTCAGGGCGCGCTGGAGGCGTTCGATGGTCGGGCGGTAGCGCCGCTTGGCCTCGGGGTTGAGCGTGACCAGGGAGAAACCGCTGCTCGGGTGCGGTTCCTCGGGGTGGTCCAGGCCCAGCTCCTCGGCGATGGCGAGGAATCTGCGGTTGTGGTAGCGGCCGGCCCGGGAGGTGTCGCGGACGCCGCGCGCGGCGGCGACGCCATGGACTGCCTCGTGAAGCAGTCGCTCGAAGGAGAGCTCGTGACCGCACGCGGACGACGACTCCCCGATCAGGGACTCTGGCGCGGCGAGATCTGGCAGCTCGGGGTGGTACCGCTGAATGTCGGCCCACGCCTGTGCCAGCTCTGCGGCGAGAACAGGTGGTGTCTGTGTCGTGCTCACGTAATGACAACGAGCCGGAGTGCCGCTGTGTTCCGATTCCAGGGCATCCCAAATAATTTGCACGTACCCGTCAGTTGTGAATGATGCGCCACGACGAGGGCGGGTGCGCTGATCTGCGGAGAAGCCTCACACCTCGTAACAAGCTGGTGCGTAGTCCCACGTACGCCCCGGCGTGTAGCCCGCGTCCAGACGCCGGGACCCCTGTGGTTCACGGATGGGCAAGAGGCGTTTCGGCCACCCTCGTTCCGCGCGGGCGTCATCTCAGTAAGCGCACGCCACGACGGCGACGTTACCGGGTTCGCCGCGGCTGTCCCGCACCGGCCCGTCCTCGGCGCCCGAAGGTTGCCGGAATGTGAATTCTGGCCACGGACGCGGACAACCCACAAGCCGGGCCCCGCGACCCCTGGACGCGGCGTCGGGCGCGGAGTTTCCTGGCATACGGGGGAAGCGTGAGCGCATCGTCACGGGGCGCTACGGAATCGGGCACAGCGGCGGCAACTCTCGGCGGATTGGGGCGCTTTACATGACACCTACGCTCGTGCGGCAGCACCGACCTCACGCGGGCACGACGCCCCCCGTGGACCTGTGTGCACGCGCGCGTGACTGGTCCGAGATCCAGGAGCGGATGCTGGTCCCGCTCTACGAGACCGTCTACGAGCGACTGGAAGTAGGCCCGGGCACCCGGCTGCTGGGCCTCGGCTGCGGCAGCGGGCTCGCCCTGGTGATGGCGGCTTCCAGAGGCGCGGCGGTCACCGGTGTCGAGTCCTCCTCCCCCGAACGGCTGGCGCTGGCCCGGCAGCGGCTGCTGCCCGGGGCGTGGGACACGCGCGCGCGTGCCGACACCCGCCTCGTCGACGGCTCGCCCCGGGACACGGCGGACGCCCAGGCGCCCGCGTGCACCCTGGTGACCGCGTTCGAGCCCATCGGCTGCCTCGCGGGCGACTCGGAGGGGCTCGGTGAGACGCTCGCGGCCGCGACGCCGCTCGCCGAGCGGGGGGCGCCCGTGGTGCTCGCCGGCTGGGGTCCGCCGGAGCGCTGCGCCACGTCGTCCGTGCTGCGGGTCGCCACGAAGCTGGCCGATCCCCTGCGCGGCACCGGCAGTTGGCGCCCCGCCCGGCGCGACGACCTGGAAGAGGTCGCCCAGCGCGCGGGGCTGAAGCCGGACGGTTCCGGGCGGGTGGCCTGTCCCTTCGGGTACGCGGACCTCGACAGTGCCGTACGGGGACTGCTGTCGACGGGGCTGTTCGACGCGGCGATCTCCGCGACCGACCAGGTGCAGGTGGACAAGGAGCTGACGGAGGCGCTGCATCCGCATCTGCGCGAGGACGGCACGGTGTGGATGCCGAACGTCTTCCGGTACCTGATCGCCCGCGTGCCCTGAGCCGGGGCGCGCCGCCCTACTCCGCGTCGTCCTTCTTCAGCCGGGTGATCCCGGCGATCCGGTACGCGTCCGCCTCCTCCAGCGTCTCGTGCTCCATCAGCGCCTGAGCCAGGGCGTCCAGCTTCCCGCGGTGGTCGCGGAGCTTGCGGCAGGCCTCCTCGTAGCAGTCGTCGACGATCCGGCGCATCTCGGCGTCGATGACATCGAGGGTCTGGGGCGCGGCGGAGAGTCCGTACGCCTGCTGGGCGTCGCTCGGCAGCGCGGACAGTCGACCGACGCGCTCGCTCATGCCCCAGCGGGCCACCATGCCGCGCGCGATGTTGGTGACCTGCTCCAGGTCGTTCTCCGCGCCGGTGGTGACGACGCCGTAGACCACGTCCTCGGCCGCCATGCCGCCCAGGGCGCCGATGATCCGGCCGCGCAGGTACTCCTCGGAGTGCGCGTACCGCTCCACCTCGGGGGTCGACATCGTCACGCCGAGCGCCCTGCCGCGCGGCACGATGGTGATCTTGCGGACGGGGTCGGCGCCCGGCTGGAGCATGCCGAGCAGGGCGTGTCCGCTCTCGTGGAACGCGGTGCGGCGGCGGTCCTCCTCGGGCATCACGAGGGTGCGCTCGGCGCCGAGCTGCACCTTCTCCAGCGCCTCGGACAGGTCCGCGGCCGTCACCTCCCCCTGCCCCCGCTTGACCGCGAGCAGGGCGCCCTCGTTGGCGAGATTGGCCAGATCCGCGCCTGTCATTCCGGGGGTCTTGCGGGCGAGCTGGAGCAGGTCCACGTCCTCGGCGAGCGGGATCTCGCGGGTGTGGATGCGCAGGATCGCCTCGCGTCCGCGGCGGTCCGGCGGGGAGACGTTGACGACCCGGTCGAAGCGGCCTGGGCGGGTCAGCGCCGGGTCCAGGATGTCGGCGCGGTTGGTGGCCGCGATGACGATCACGCCCTCGGAGCCGGAGAAGCCGTCCATCTCGGTGAGGATCTGGTTCAGCGTCTGCTCGCGCTCGTCGTGGCCGCTCACCGAGGCGCCGCCGCCCCGCATCCGTCCGATGGTGTCGATCTCGTCGATGAAGATGATCGACGGCGCCACCTTGCGGGCCTCGGCGAACAGCTCGCGGACCCGGGAGGCGCCGACACCGACGATCATCTCGATGAACTCGGACGCGGAGGCGGAGAAGAAGGGCACGCCCGCCTCGCCCGCCACGGCACGCGCCAGCAGGGTCTTGCCGGTGCCGGGCGAGCCCGCCAGCAGCACGCCGCGCGGCATCTTCGCGCCCATCCTGCGGTAGGCGTCGGGGTGCTCCAGGAAGTCGACGACGTCGTCCAGCTCGCCCTTGACCTCGTCGATGCCGGCCACGTCGGCGAACGTCGTGCGGTGCTTGCCCGGCAGCAGCTCGACCGGCTTGGGCGGCGCCTTGCGCCCGAACAGGCCGCCCCCGCCGCCCCGGCCGCCGGCGAACCGCCGGGCGATGAAGACCCATACCGCGACGATGATCACGATCGGCGCGAGCGAGATCAGCAGATTGACGAGGAGACCGCGCTCCTTGACCACCGGCTGCGCGGTCACCGTGACGTTGTGGCTGCTCAGCTCCTGCCAGAGATCGTCGTCGGCGAAGGCCGGGCGCTGCGTCCGGAACTTGGTGTAGTCGCCGTCGCCCTCGGGGTTGTCCCGGGCGTCCTTGAGCTCGCCCTGGATGGCGTCGCCCTTGGAGTAGATCCTGGAGACGTTGCCGTCGTCGACCTGGCGGCTGAACTCCGTGTAGGAGATCGTCGGTTCGTTGCCCCGGTCGAGGTACGTCAGTCCCACATAGGCCAGCAGGAACACGACCACCGCGGTGAGCAGCAGGCTCCACCAGCGGCCGCGCATCCGCCGGCCACCGGGCTTCCTGGGCGGCTCCTCGGGGGTGCCCTCGGTGCGCCACGGCTGATCAGGGGCCTTGCGCGGTGGCGCGGCATTGCTCATATCTGGACGTTACGGCAGAGAGCGGGCCACGGCACGCGCACAGAGCACCGAGGGCGCCCCTCCTGGGGAGGGGCGCCCTCGGTGACGTGGCGGACGGGTCTCAGCCCATGAACTTCTTGAACTCGTCCGGCAGCTCGAAGTCCTGCCCGGCCTGCTGGCCCGGCAGCCCGAAGGCGCTGCCGCCCTGCTCCGCGGCGGCCCGGCGCGCGGCGGCCTCCTGCTCCTGCTGCTTGCGCTTCATCGGGTTGCCGGAGCGCTGCTTGCCCTTGGCCTTCTTCGGCTGCTTCTTCGTCCGGCCGGGGCCGCCACCCATGCCCGGCATCCCCGGCATCCCGGGCATGCCGCCGCCCTGGGCCATGCGGGACATCATCTTGCGGGCCTCGAAGAACCGCTCGACGAGGTTCTTGACCGCGCTGACCTCGACACCGGAACCGCGGGCGATACGGGCGCGCCGCGAGCCGTTGATGATCGTCGGCTCCTGGCGCTCGCCCGGGGTCATCGACTTGATGATCGCGGCCGTGCGGTCGACGTCACGCTCGTCGAGGTTGTTGATCTGGT
The DNA here is from genome assembly GCF_015160855.1 of Streptomyces ferrugineus. Classification (NCBI taxonomy): domain Bacteria; kingdom Bacillati; phylum Actinomycetota; class Actinomycetes; order Kitasatosporales; family Streptomycetaceae; genus Streptomyces; species Streptomyces ferrugineus. The sequence continues at coordinate 7,910,593 of NZ_CP063373.1, forward strand.
CCTTGATCTGGCCCATGCCCGGGAGCATGCCGAGCAGCTTGGAGATGGAGCCCATCTTCCTGACCTGCTCCATCTGGGCCAGGAAGTCGTCGAGGGTGAAGTCCTGGCCCTTCTTGGAGGCCAGCTTCTCGGCCATCTTCTGGGCTTCGGCCTGGTCGAAGGTCTTCTCCGCCTGCTCGATCAGGGTGAGCAGGTCACCCATGTCGAGGATGCGGGAGGCCATCCGGTCCGGGTGGAAGGCGTCGAAGTCGTCGAGCTTCTCGCCGTTCGACGCGAACATGATCGGCTTGCCGGTGATCTGCCGGATCGACAGGGCGGCACCACCGCGGGCGTCACCGTCGAGCTTGGAGAGCACCACGCCGTCGAAGCCGACGCCGTCGCGGAAGGCCTCGGCGGTGTTGACGGCGTCCTGACCGATCATCGCGTCGACGACGAACAGGATCTCGTCCGGGGAGACCGCGTCCCGGATGTCCGCGGCCTGCTGCATCATCTCCTGGTCGATACCCAGGCGGCCGGCGGTGTCCACGATCACGATGTCGTGGACCTTGGCCTTGGCGTGCTCGATGGAGTCCTTGGCGACCTTGATCGGGTCACCGACGCCGTTGCCCGGCTCCGGGGCGAAGACCGCGACGCCGGCGCGCTCGGCGACGACGCTGAGCTGGTTCACGGCGTTGGGGCGCTGGAGGTCGGCGGCGACCAGCAGCGGCGAGTGGCCCTGCTCCTTCAGCCAGCGGCCGAGCTTGCCCGCGAGGGTGGTCTTACCGGCACCCTGCAGACCCGCCAGCATGATCACGGTCGGCGGTGTCTTCGCGAACCGCAGGCGGCGGGTCTCGCCGCCGAGGATCGTCACGAGCTCGTCGTTGACGATCTTCAGGACCTGCTGGGCCGGGTTCAGCGCCTTGGAGACCTCGGCGCCGAGGGCACGCTCCTTGACGTTCTTGATGAACGACCGGACGACAGGCAGCGCCACGTCCGCTTCGAGAAGTGCGATGCGGATCTCGCGCGCGGTGGCGTCGATGTCCGCCTCGGAGAGCCGTCCCTTGCCGCGCAGGTTCTTGAAAGTCGCTGAGAGGCGATCGGAGAGAGTATCGAACACGGCGCTCGCGGTCCTCGGGGTCGGTGGCAGCTGGGAATCGCCCTCCAGGGTATCCCGGCGACGCAGGTTGCCGGGATCCCTGGGTTCAGAGCCTGCGAACAGGCTCTCAGCCCCGCAACGTCTCCTCCAGCTTGCGTGCCACGGCCGCCGCCTCCTCGCCGGGCAGCGGGGCGCCCTCGGGGCCTGTGACATAGAACGCGTCGACGGCGTTGGCGCCCAGCGTGCTGACATGTGCACTGCGCACCCGCACGCTCGCGTCCTCCAGCGCCCGGCCGATCCGGAACAGCAGCCCCGGCGCGTCCTGGGCGCGCACCTCGATCACCGTGGCCAGCCGGGAGGCGGCCGGGTGCACCGACACCCGCGCCGGCGGCGCCACGACGCCCCGCCGGCGCGGATACGCCGCGTCGCGCTCGGCGAGGCGCCCGGCGATGTCCAGGGAGCCGTCCAGGGCGCGTACGAGGTCGGCGCGCAGCCGGGTGGCCTGTGGCAGCGAGCCGTACTCGGCGGCGACCCGCCAGTTCAGCAGCAGGACGGAGCCCTCGACGCCGTCGGGCAGATCCAGGGCGCGCAGTTCGGCCGTGCGGACGGTCAGGCGGTGCATCGCCAGGACGCCCGCCACCGCGGGCAGCACGCCCGGCTGGTCGGGTACGGCGATGACCAGCTCCACGCCGAGCGGCTCGGGATCGCCCGGGGGCTGCTCCTCGGCCGGCGGCTCGGTCTGGGCGCGCAGGGCCAGTACGGGGCTGCCGGTGGCGACCGCCTCGATGGCGAGCCGCTCCTGCTCGGCGGTGGGCGCGGCGGCCTCCGGCTCGTCCGGGTCGTCCCCGGCGAGTACGGCCGCGACGCGTTTCACCAGGTCGGCGACGAGGGACCCGCGCCAGGACGACCATGCCGCCGGGCCGGTGGCCAGGGCGTCCGCCTCGGTCAGGGCGTGCAGCAGCTCCAGGGTGCCCTGCGAGCCGACCGCCTCGGCGACCGAGCGCACGGTGGCCGGGTCCTCCAGGTCGCGCCGCGTGGCCGTCTCGACGAGCAGCAGGTGATGGCGTACGAGGGTGGAGAGCACGAGGACGTCGTCGCGGTCGAAGCCGATGCGCGCGGCCACGTCCTTGACGATGATCTCGCCGGCCACGGAGTGGTCGCCGGGCCAGCCCTTGCCGATGTCGTGCAGCAGCGCGGCGACCAGGAGGAGGTCGGGGCGGTGGACGCGGCGGGTGAACTCGGAGGCGCGCACGGCCGTTTCGATGAGGTGCCGGTCGACGGTCCAGATGTGCACGGCGTTGCGCTGCGGACGGCAGCGCACCCGCTCCCAGTCCGGCAGGAAGTGGGTGATCAGCCCTTCGGCCTCCAGCGCCTCCCACACCTCGACCGTCGGCCGCCCGGAGCCCAGCAGGGTCACCAGCTGCTCGCGCGCCTCGGCGGGCCAGGGGGTGGGCAGCGGGCGCACGGTGGCCGCCATGCGCCGTACGGCGTGCAGGGAGAGCGGGAGTCCGGCCTGGGCGGCGGCGGCAGCGGCGCGCAAGGGAAGCACGGGGTCGCGTTCGGGGCGCGCGGCGCGGGCGAGTACCACCTCGCCGTCCTGCTCCACCACGCCCTCCGCGAGCGGGGAGCGCTCGGCGGTGGGCTTCCCGCCCCCCAGCATGGCGCGCAGCCGCGGCCGTACGGCGCGCGCCCTCAGCACACGCCCCACCTCGCGCCAAGTCACGTCGCTGGCATACGAGATGACCCGCGCCGCCTCGTACACCTGCCGCAGCAGCGTGTCCGCGTCGAGCAGCCCCAGCTCGGCGGCGACCTGGTCCTGCTCCTGCAGCGCGAGCCGGTCGGTCGCCCGCCCGGTGCTCAGATGCAGGGCGTCCCGTACGTCGAGCAGCCGGCGCCGGGCGTCGTCGAGGCCCTCGCGCGGGGCGTCGGCCAGCCAGGACGCGGCGACGGCGCGCAGGATGGTGGCGTCCCGCAGCCCGCCGCGCGCCTCCTTCAGATCGGGTTCCAGGAGGTACTGCAGCTCACCCTGCCGCTCGGCGCGTTCGGCGGACAGCTCCTGGAGGTCGGGCAGCCGCTTGGGCGCCTGGTTGCGCCAGTCGGCCAGGATCGCCGTGCGCAGTGCGGCCGTGAGCCCCAGGTCGCCCGCGATGTGCCGGGCGTCCAGCAGGCCGAGCTGGACCTTGAGGTCCTCGCCGGCCGTCTTGCGGGCCTCGGCTGGTGTGCGCACGGAGTGGTCGAGGGCGAGCCCGAGGTCCCAGACGGGGTACCAGATGCGGTCGGCGAGGGCGGCCACCGCCTTGCTGTCGCCGCCGTCGTGCAGCAGGAGCAGGTCCAGGTCGCTGCGCGGGGACAGCTCGCCGCGGCCGTAGCCGCCGACGGCGACCAGGGAGACACCCCGCAGCCCGCCGGCGCCGGCCGCGAACAGGCCGGTCAGCCAGTCGTCGGTCAGCTCCGCGAGGGCGGCACGGCGCGGCGGCCCGGACTGCGCCCCCTCCGTGAGGAGGCGCAGCCGGGCCGCCGCGTAGCCGCTGGGTCCCGAGTCTTCCGTTTCCTTGTGCACGTCCGTGCTCGACACCCAGCAGCTCCTGTCCTTCTTCTTCTCTTAGAGCGCGTCCGGCCCGCGCTCGCCGGTCCGGACCCGTACGGCCGTCTCGACCGGCAGGGACCAGACCTTGCCGTCACCGATCTTGCCGGTGCGGGCGGCCTTGACGATGACGTCGATCAGCTGCTCGGCGTCGTCGTCCTCGGCCAGGACCTCGATGCGGATCTTCGGGACCAGGTCCACGGTGTACTCGGCACCGCGGTAGACCTCGGTGTGGCCCCGCTGACGACCGTAGCCGCTCGCCTCGGTGACCGTCAGACCGTGTACTCCGAAGGCCTGGAGGGCTTCCTTGATCTCGTCGAGCCGGTGGGGCTTGACGACTGCGGTGATGAGCTTCATGCGTCCACCTTCTTGCTCGCGGCCGCGGCCGCCGGGGTTGCGACGGCGGCCTTGGCGGCACCGCCGCCCGCACCGCTGAAGTCGTATGCAGTCTCGGCGTGCGCGGCCTGGTCGATGCCGCTGACCTCGTCGTCCTCGGAGGCGCGGAAGCCGATCGTCTTCTGGATGGCGAAGGCGAGGATCCAGGTCACCACGAAGGTGTAGCCCATGACCGAGAAGGCACCGATGGCCTGCGACAGGAACTGGTCGCCACCGCCGGTCCCGCCGGTGGCGAGGAAGCCGACCATCAGGGTGCCGATGACACCGCCGACGAGGTGGACACCGACGACGTCGAGCGAGTCGTCGTAACCCAGCTTGTACTTGAGGCTGACGGCCCAGGAGCAGACCGCGCCGGCGACGACACCGATGAGCAGGGCGCCGAAGACGTTGACGTTGCCGCCGGACGGGGTGATGGCGACCAGACCGGCGACCGCGCCGGAGCAGGCACCGAGGGTGGTGAAGGCGCCGTGGCGGATGCGCTCGTAGATCAGCCAGCCGAGCATGGCGGCGCCGGTGGCGACCTGCGTGTTGATGGCCATCTGCGCGGTGGTGCCGTCGACACCCAGCTCGGAGCCCGCGTTGAAGCCGAACCAGCCGAACCACAGCAGCGCGGTGCCGAGCATGACCAGCGGCATGTTGTGCGGCCGCATCGGGTCCTTCTTGAAGCCGACGCGCTTGCCCACGACCAGGATCACGGCGAGAGCGGCGATACCGGCGTTGATGTGGACCGCCGTACCACCGGCGAAGTCGATCACGGCCGGGTCGAGCTGGGAGAGCCAGCCGCCGCCCCAGACCCAGTGGGCGACCGGGAAGTAGACCACGGTGACCCATACGCCGATGAAGACCATCCACGCGCCGAACTTGACGCGGTCGGCGAGGGCGCCGCTGATCAGGGCCGCGGTGATGACGGCGAACAGCATCTGGAAGAGCGAGAAGGCGAACAACGAGATGTCGTTGCCGGTGAAGCTCTCCATCGTGCTGTCGGCGTTGACGCCCTTGAGCCCGATCATGTCCAGGTTGCCGATGAAGCCACCCGAGTCACCGCTGAAGGCGAGCGAGTGGCCGTACAGCACCCAGAGCACGCTGACGATGCCCAGCGAGATGAAGGACATCATCATCATGTTCAGCACGCTCTTGGCGCGGACCATGCCACCGTAGAAGAGCGCCAGCCCGGGCGTCATCACCATGACGAGCGCTGCACTGATCAATACGAATCCGGTATCTGTGCCGTTCAATGCCGGTATCTCCTCGTCGTTGGTACGGCCCGTGCGGGCGAGCCCTGAGCGGATTGAGGGGTGGGGCCGGTTATGCGCCACGAGATTGGCGCAGCACGGTTTCGACAGAAGCCCCTCGTTGTTTCACGGGCGTGACGAAGACACCTGGCGTGTTACGCATCGATGAACTGCGAGATGTTCGGCTGCGCGATCGTTATCGTGGCGCAACCTTCTGAGCAGGTGAGAAGGAACCGGCCGCGGCGGCCTTCCGATGACCTGGCATGGGGGAGCCGAGTCGGGCAGTTCGGGAGGGCCGGCCGCGGCCGGGGTTCTGGGGGTTCCGGGGGGAACGGCCCCGGATTCAGACCGCCTCGGCGGTCTCCGGAAGCTCGACGGCGAGCCTCTCGGTGAGGTCCACGATCTCGGCGAGATCACCGAAGTCGCGCACGGCCGTGTCGACCGTCTTTCGAATACGAGTGTTGACGCGCTCGGAGCGCACCTTCTTGGCGACCCGCATGGCCTGCTCGGCGTAGACCGCGCTCTGCTCCGGCTCGCCCCGCAGCAGCTGGACCGTGGCCACCCCGATGAGGTTCAGCGCGTACGACCGCTGGTGCTCGCCGTCCTTCGCGAACAGGTCCACGGCCTGCCTCATCAGGGGCTCGGCCAGCGAGGCGTACGTCGGGCTGCGGCCGGCGACATAGGCGAGGTCGCGGAAGGAGTGGGAGTTCTCGCCGTACAGCTCGGCCTCGGAGAAGAAGCGGATCCAGTCGGGGTCCGGCTCGTCCCAGTCGTCGGCCTCGGCGAAGGTGTCCTCGGCCATCCGGACGGCCCGCTTGCACTTGCCGGGCTGGCCCATGTTGGCGTACGCGCGGGCCTCCATCGCATACAGCATCGACTGGGTGCGCGGACTGGCGCAGTCGCGGCTGCCGTACTGCGCGAGGTGGATCAGCTCCAGGGCGTCGTCGGGCCGGCCGAGGTGGATCATCTGGCGGCTCATGCTGGACAGGACGTACGAGCCGAGGGGGCGGTCGCCGGCCTCCTTGGCGGCGTGCAGCGCGAGGACGAAGTACTTCTGCGCGGTGGGCTGGAGCCCGACGTCGTACGACATCCAGCCGGCCAGCTCCGCCAGCTCGGCGGCGACCTTGAACAGCTTGCGGGTGGTGGACTCGGGGTGGGGCTCCTGGAGCAGGTCGGTCACCTCGTGGAGCTGGCCGACGACCGCCTTGCGACGCAGGCCGCCGCCGCACTGCGCGTCCCACTGCCGGAACATCACGGTGGTGGACTCCAGCAGGTCCAGCTCGGGCCTGGACAGCCGGCCACGCGCGCGGGACGACGGGACGGGCCGCGGCTCCTGGTACGGGGCGGGCGGCGCGGGGACCAGCCAGCGCTGCATCGGCTCGATGAGCGCCGGGCCCGCGGACAGGGCCAGCGAGCTCCCGAGGAAGCCGCGCCGCGCCAGCATCAGGTCGCTGCGCGAGAACTCGCTGATCAGGGCCACTGTCTGCGGGGCCGTCCAGGGCAGATCGACGCCGGACACGGAGGGTGACTGACGGGCGGCGCGCAGGCCGAGGTCCTCGACGGAGACGACGCAGCCGAACCGCTCGGAGAACAGCTCCGACAGGATCCGCGGGATCGGCTCGCGGGGGTTCTCGCCGTCCAGCCAGCGGCGTACGCGGGAGGTGTCGGTCGAGATGTGGTTGGCACCCAACTGGCGGGCGCGGCGGTTCACTTGGCGGGCGAGTTCGCCCTTCGACCAGCCGCTGCGCACGAACCAGGACGTGAGCAGCTCGTTCGGGCGCTTGTCGGCGTGCGATGCGCTACTGGCACTCGTACCGCTTCCGCTGTTGCCGCTCACTGCAACGCCCCCATCCCTTGGACCACTTGTCACCGAGTGCGCCAAGCCCTATCAGAATGCCGGTAAATACGGTTGCCCGTCCGGCGGTTCTCACCCTTCGAACGGAAAGCCGAGTTGCCCCCGGCATACCCATGAGTGCATGTGCCCCGAAGCTCTGTGCACTCACAGTAATCCTACGATCACGCCCCCAGCCATGGCGATCCCTGAATCGCCACCATTCGCCACCCCTTCGAATGAACTAACGGTGGCCCAGGCGCGATTCACTTGACATAGGACGGCCGGAAGCGGGCGGAGCGAAGCACGCAGGGGCGCGTGTCGCCCGGCCCACAACCCGGGGCGCTTCCAAGCGCCGCGTGAACCGAGCGGCGTCGGCGGGTATCCGGCCGCCCAGGAACACACAGGGTCACGTTCCGCTTCCGCGCCGTAACCACCGGCGCGCTGGACCCGTTGGAGGGGGCATGGGCTTCACGATCGGCGGCATCCGGGAGATCCGGTCCGGTTCGCGGCGACGCGGCCGCTCCTCGGAGTGCACGACCGTCGCCGAGTTCACCGGACTGTGGGGCTGGGACGCGGTACCCGGCGCGCGCGCTGCGGCGGGCGCCTGTTCGTGCGGCCGCCCGGACTGCGCCGTGCCCGGCGCACACCCCCTCGACTTCGCGCCCCAGGTCCCGGCCGGCGCCACGCTCGACGAGGTCACCAAGGCGTGGTCGGAGTTCCCGGGCGCCGCGGTGATGCTGCCGGTCGGGCGGGCGTTCGATGTGATCGAGGTGGCCGAGCCCGCCGGCCGCCGGGCGCTGACCCGGCTCGAGCGCATGGGCCTGCCCCTCGGCCCGGTCACCGCCACCCCCGACGGCCGCGCCCACTTCTTCGTCGCCCCCGGCGCCGCCGCCGAGCTCCCCGAGCTCCTCTACCGCATGGGCTGGGACGACCCGACCCACCTCGATCTGCGCGGCCTCGGCCCCGGTACGCACATCACGGCCCCGCCGTCCGACCGGGGCGGCCTGGGCCCGGTGCGCTGGCTGCGGCCCCCGGCACTGGACACCGCGACGAAGCCGCCGGCGGCACGGCTGCTGCTGGGGACGCTGGCTTACGTGGCGCATCGGTCGCGCGCATAGACGTACGTCGCGCGCATAGGCGTACACAGCGAGGTGCCCGTTTCCCAACTGCACCTTGGGAAACGGGCGCCTCTTCGGCCACGTACGAAACTTCCGTAGGTGAGGTCACTCTCCGATAAGGGCGTCAACGAACGCCTCCGGCTCGAACGGCGCCAGGTCGTCGGCGCCCTCGCCCAGCCCGACCAGCTTCACCGGCACGCCCAGCTCGCGCTGGACCGCGACGACGATGCCGCCCTTGGCCGTGCCGTCCAGCTTGGTGAGCACGATGCCGGTGATGTCGACGACCTCGGCGAAGACACGGGCCTGCACGAGGCCGTTCTGCCCGGTGGTGGCGTCCAGCACCAGCAGCACCTCGTCCAGCGGCGCGTGCTTCTCCACGACCCGCTTGACCTTGCCGAGCTCGTCCATGAGCCCGGTCTTGGTGTGCAGGCGCCCGGCGGTGTCGATGAGGACGACGTCCGACCCCATCTCCTTGCCCTCCTTCACCGCGTCGAAGGCGACGGAGGCGGGGTCGCCGCCCTCCGGCCCGCGCACGGTGTAGGCGCCGACCCGCTCGCCCCAGGTCTGCAGCTGGTCGGCGGCGGCGGCACGGAAGGTGTCGGCGGCGCCCAGGACCACGCTGCGGCCGTCGGCCACGAGGACGCGGGCGAGCTTGCCGGTGGTGGTGGTCTTGCCGGTGCCGTTGACGCCGACGACCATCACGATGCCGGGCTTGCTGGTCTCCGGCTCGGTCCTGACGATGCGGTCCATGTCGGTGCCGACCAGCTTGAGCAGCTCCTCGCGCAGCAGGCCGCGCAGCTCCTCGGGGGTGCGGGTGCCGAGGACCTTCACGCGCTCGCGCAGGCCGTCGACCAGCTCCTGGGTGGGTGCGACGCCGACGTCGGCGGTGAGCAGGGTGTCCTCGATCTCCTCCCAGGTGTCCTCGTCGAGGTGCTCGCGCGACAGGAGCGTCAGCAGCCCCTTGCCGAGCGCGTTCTGGGAGCGGGAGAGCCGGGCGCGCAGCCGGATCAGGCGGCCGGCGGTGGGCTCCGGGACCTCGATCGCGGTCGGCGGAAGCTCTTCGACGACGGGCGGTTCCTCGACTGCGACCCCGGTCGAGCCGCCGTCGGGAAGATCCACCTCCTCTATGGTCCGGCGCTCTTCGTCGCGCGGTGTCTCGGCCTCGTCGCCGACGTGCGGCTCGGCCGGTGGGGCGGTGATGTCGGGGGCGGCGGGCGGCGGCGGGGGCAGGTGCTTCTTGCGGCGAGTGCCGACGACGAGCCCACCGAGCGCGCCGAGCACGACCACGGCGATGACTACAGCAAGGATGACGATGTCCATAACGCGTCCAGTATCGGCCATGGAGTCCTGCGACACCCCTCTGGATGTCTGACACACCGTCAGCTAACGTCCGCCTTCACATCCGCCCGGTGAAGGGGGACCCCCATGCCCGTCACGGTCGTACGCTTCAACCTCGTCGAGCCCGACGCGACCCCCGCCTCGCTCGCCGCCCGCTACCGGGCCGCCCTGGAGATGGCGGCCTACGCCGACGAGCACGGCATCACCACCGTGCAGACGGAGGAGCACCACGGCGCCGAGAACAACTGGCTGCCCTCCCCCTTCGCCTTCGCGGCCGCCGTCTTCGGCGCGACCCGCCGTCTCGCGGTCACCGTCTCGGCGATCATCGGCCCGCTGCACGACCCGCTGCGGCTGGCGGAGGAGATCGCCGTACTGGATCTGCTGAGCGGCGGGCGACTGGTCACGGTCGCCGGGATCGGGTACCGGCCCGAGGAGTACGCCCTGTTCGACGTGGACTGGAAGCGGCGCGGCAGGCTCCAGGACGAGCTGCTTCAGACGCTGCTGAAGGCGTGGACCGGCGAGGAGTTCGAGTACCGGGGCCGTACGGTACGGGTCACCCCGCGCCCGTACACCGACCCGCACCCCCTGCTCCTGGTCGGCGGCTCCTCGAAGGCCGCCGCCCGCCGGGCCGCCCGGCTCGGCCTGCCGTTCTTCCCCAGCGCGCATCTGCCGGAGCTGGAGGCGTACTACAAGGAGCGGCTCGTCGAGTACGGCACCGAGGGCTGGACCATGATGCCGGCCGCCGAGACCCCGCTGCTGCACATCGCCGAGGACCCCGACCGGACCTGGGCCGAGCACGGCCGCCACTTCCTGCACGAGGCGCGGACATACGCCTCCTGGCAGTCCGGGGACGTCCGGTCCGCCGTGAAGTCGGCGGCCACGACGGTGGCGGAGCTGCGCGCCGAGGGCGTGTACCGGATCGTGACGCCCGAGGAGTGTGTGGCGCTGGGGTTCGGCAACTACGTGCTGCATCCGCTGTCGGGCGGGATGCCGGTGGAGGAGGGGTGGCGGAGTCTGCGGCTGTTCGCGGAGGAGGTGCTGCCGAGGCTCGGTGAGTGATCCTTCGGCCCTTCGTCCACGACACCGCCGCCCCGGCTCGGGCAGTGGCCGAGCCGGGGCGGCGGCGGGGTTACGGGGAGAGGGGCAGCGGGGACTTGGCCCTTCCCCCCGAGTTCGGGGCCGGTCAGCCCATCTCCTCCAGCTTCTTGCCCTTGGTCTCGGGCACGAACTTGAGGATGAACGGGATGGAGAGGAAGGCGAACACCGCGTACATGACGTAGGTGAGCGACAGGTTCCAGTCCGACAGGTCCGGGAAGGTGATCGTGATCGCCCAGTTGGCGATCCACTGGGCCGAGGCGGCCACGCCCAGGGCGGCGGCGCGGATCTTGTTCGGGAAGACCTCGCCGAGCATGACCCAGACGACCACACCCCACGACAGGGCGAAGAAGAGGACGAAGGCGTTGGCGGCGATCAGCGCGACGTAGCCCTGTGCGGTCGGCAGCGGGTCGTTGCCGTTCTGGAAGGAGAAGGACCAGGCGGCCATCGCGAGCGAGATGCCCATGCCGATGGAGCCGATGAGGGCGAGCGGCTTGCGGCCGATGCGGTCGACGAAGATCATCGCGATCACGGTGCCGATGATGTTGATGATCGAGGTCTCGAAGGAGTAGAAGAACGAGCTCGACGGGTCGACGCCGACGGACTGCCACAGCAGGTTCGAGTAGTAGAAGATGACGTTGATGCCGACGAGCTGCTGGAAGACGGAGAGGCCGATACCGATCCAGACGATCGGCAGCAGGCCGAAGCGGCCGCCCAGCAGGTCCTTGAACGTGGACTTGTGGTCGCTGCGCATGGCCTGGTCGATCTCGGCGACCCGGGCGTCCAGGTCCACGTCGCCCTCGACCTCGGCGAGCACCTTCTTGGCGTCGGTGACACGGCCGACGCTGATCAGGAAGCGCGGGGACTCGGGGATGGCGAAGGACAGCAGACCGTAGATCACGGCGGGCAGCAGCATCACGCCGAGCATCCACTGCCAGGCCTCAAGGCCCGCGATGGTGCCGCGCTCCTCGCCGTCGGCCATGTTGAGGATGGCCCAGTTGACCAGCTGGGAGACGGCGATGCCGATGACGATGGCCGCCTGCTGGAAGGAGGCGAGCCGGCCGCGGTAGGCGGGCGGGGCGACCTCGGCGATGTAGGCCGGGCCGATGACCGAGGCCATACCGATGGCGATGCCACCGAGGACACGCCAGGCGGCGAGGTCCCACGCGGCGAACGGCAGTCCGGAACCGACGGCGCTCACGGCGAACAGCACCGCCGCGATCTGCATGACGCGGATGCGGCCGATGCGGTCGGCTATGCGGCCGGCGATCGCGGCACCGAGGGCGCTGCCCAGCAGGGCGCTGGCGGCGACGGTGCCGGTGACACCGGAGCTGAGGTCGAACCGGGCCTGGATGCCGCCGTTGGCTCCGTTGATGACGGAGCTGTCGTAGCCGAAGAGGAAGCCGCCCATGGCGGCCGCCGCGGTGATGAAGACGACGTGCCCGAGGTGTTCGGGCTGCGCTGTCCTGGCTCCTGACGTGGGCGCCTGCGCTGTGCTGGTCACGTGTACTCCTCGGACGCCGGCAACGCTGCCGGGTGAAGGCAAAAACAACGTCGCCCAACCTATGCCTTCAAGTTCCGAAGTCAAGAGGAGATCGATGTGACCTTGAAGATCGGATGTGACGGGAATGTGTTCAACTCTTGAATGAAGGCAGGAGCGTGCGTCAGCGCAGCCGCTGGCTGATGACCTTCGACACCCCGTCGCCCTGCATGGAGACGCCGTACAGCGCGTCGGCGACCTCCATCGTGCGCTTCTGGTGCGTGATCACGATCAGCTGCGAGGCCTCCTGCAGCTCCTGCATGATGCGGATCAGCCGCTGGAGGTTGGTGTCGTCGAGGGCGGCCTCGACCTCGTCCATGACGTAGAACGGGCTCGGCCGGGCCTTGAAGATCGACACCAGCATCGCGACGGCGGTGAGTGAGCGCTCACCACCCGAGAGCAGCGACAGCCGCTTGACCTTCTTGCCCGGCGGACGCGCCTCGACGTCGACACCCGTGGTCAGCATGTTGTCGGGGTCGGTCAGGATCAGCCGGCCCTCGCCGCCCGGGAACAGCCGGCTGAAGACGCCTTCGAACTCCCGGGCCGTGTCCCGGTACGCCTCGGTGAAGACCTGCTCGACGCGCTCGTCGACCTCCTTGACGACCTGGAGCAGGTCGGCGCGGGTCTTCTTCAGGTCCTCGAGCTGCTCACTGAGGAACTGGTGCCGTTCCTCCAGCGCCGCGAACTCCTCCAGCGCGAGCGGGTTGACCTTGCCGAGCTGCTGGTAGGCGCGCTCGGTCGCCTTGAGCCGCTTCTCCTGCTCGGCCCGGACGAAGGGCCGGGGCTGGTTGCGGGGGTGCTCGGGGTCCTCGGGAAGCTGCTCGCCCTCGGCGGGCGGGGACGGCGGTACGAGCTGATGCGGGCCGTACTCGGAGACGAGCCCCGCCGGCTCCACGCCCAGCTCCTCCAGCGCCTTGGTCTCCAGCTGCTCGATCCGCATCCGCTTCTCGGCGCCGAGGACCTCGCCGCGGTGCACGGAGTCGGTCAGCTTGTCGAGTTCGGCCTTGAGGTCGCGGCCCTCGTTGCGCGCGGCGGCGAGCTCCTGCTCACGCCGCGCCTTGGCGGCCTCGGCGGCGCCGCGCTCCTCCTCGGCACGGGCGACGGAGACCTCGACGTGGGCGAGGAGTTGCCGGGCACCGGAGGCCACGGCCTGCGCGACGGCCGCCTCGTGGCGCAGCCGGGCCCGCCGCTGCTCGGCACGCGCGCGTGCGTCTCGCTCCGCTCGGGCGGCGCGGTCGAGGGAGTCGGCGCGGCCGGCGAGTCCCTTGACGCGTTCTTCGTGCGTACGGACCTGGAGGCGGGCCTCCATCTCGGTCTGGCGGGCGTTGGCGCCGTCGGCGGCGAGCCGGTCCCGTGCCGAGGTGTCCGGCTCCTCCTCGACCGGCATCTCCTCGGCCACGGCCAGCCGCTCGGCCAGCTCCTCGACGTCCTGGAGCGCCTTGTCGAGCGCCTCCTGCGCACGCGCGGCGGCGGCGACGGAGCGCTCCGCCTCGCCGGCCGCGCCCCTTGCCTGGCCTGCCAGCCGGCCGAGCTGCTGGGCGACGGACGACTTCTCCCGGTCGGCCGCGCGGCGGCGCTCTCCTAGCTCCTCGACGAGCGCGGCGGATGCCTTGCGGCGCTCGGCGGCGGTGTGCTGGGCCTCGGTGAGCTGCTCGCAGCGGACGGCCAGCTCTTCCAGCTCGGCGGCGGCCTCGTCCACGGAGGCCTGTACTTCGAGGAGGCTGGGGGCGCCTGCGGAGCCGCCGTGCGCGAAGTGGGCGCCGAGGAGGTCGCCTTCGGCGGTTACGGCGGTGAGGTGGGGGTGGGCGTGGACGAGGTCTTCGGCGTCTTCGAGGGTGTCGACCACGACGATGCCGTGGAGGAGGCGGTGTACGGCGGGCATGAGGTCGGAGGGGGCGCGGACCAGGTCTGCCGCGTATGGTCGTCGGGCGTCTGCGGGTTCGTCGTGGCTGGTCGCGCCCCGCGGCGGAGCCGCATATTGATCCAGCCCCGCGCCCCTTGGGTGGGCCGCCGTCCCGGTGTCTTCCGGCGCACCACCCAGCAGCAGCGACGCCCGGCCCCCGTCCTGTTTCCGCAGCAGCCTGATCGCATCGGCCGCCGCAGAGGTCGATGTGACCGCGATCGCGTCCGCCGCCGCCCCGAAGGCCGCCGCCAGCGGGACCTCGTAACCCGGTGTCACCGTCAGCAGCTCCGCCGCCGGGCCCAGCAACCCCGTGAGCCGGTCCTTCGCGCCCAGCAGCGCGCCCGTGCCGTCCTTGCGGCGCAGGCCGAGCGCGAGAGCCTCGTGGCGGGCCTGCGTCGCCGCACGCCCTCGTTCCGCCGCCGTGGCCGCCTCGCGGGCCGCGGTCAGGGCGGCCTCGGCCTCCGTGAGCTGCCGCTTGGCCGCCTCGTGCTGTTCGGCGAGTTCCGCGTCGTCGGCGTCGAGGCCGTCGACCTCGGCCTTCAGTGCCTCGTACTCCTCCTGCGCGGCGAAGGCCCGCTCCTGGGCCTCGTCCCGTGCGGCCGCCAGGCGCTCTATCTCGGACTGGGCGGCGGCGGCACGCGAACGGGCCGCGTTGACCTGCCCGTTCAGCCGGGCGAGACCCTCGCGGCGGTCGGCGATGGCGCGGGCGACGTCCTTCAGGCGGCGCTCTTCGTGGGCGAGCTCCCGCTCCAGTTCGGCGCGGTGGGCGACGGTGTCCTCCAGGGCACGCTCGGCCGCCTCCAGGGCCGCCTCCAGCTCGGCCTCCTGCTCGCGGATGCGGGCGGCCTCGCGCTCCATGTCCTCGGGGTCGCGGCCCCGGCGTTCCTCCGGCGGTGCGGAGGTGGCGCTCTTCACGCGCGCGTCGGCCAGCGAGATGGTGCCGCGCACCCGCTCGGCGAGCTGGGACAGCTCGTACCAGGTCTGCTGGGCCCGCTGCAGGCGCGGGGTGAGCCGGCGCACCTCGTCCTCCAGGAGGGCCTCACGCTGGAGCGCCTTCTTCAGCTCCTGCTCGGCGGCCTCCTTGCGCTCCTTCAGCGCGGCCTCGTCGGCGACCTCGGCCTGGAGCGCCTCCCGCAGCCGTACGAGATCGTCGGCGAGGAGGCGGAGCCGGGCGTCGCGCAGGTCGGCCTGGATGACGGCGGCCCGCCGGGCCACGGCGGCCTGCCGCCCCAGGGGCTTGAGCTGCCTTCGGAGCTCATCGGTCAGATCCTGCACGCGCGCGAGGTTGGCCTGCATCGCGTCCAGCTTCCGCAGCGCCTTCTCCTTGCGCTTGCGGTGCTTGAGGACGCCCGCGGCCTCCTCGATGAAGGCGCGGCGGCCCATGGGGTCGGCGTGCAGGACGGAGTCGAGCTGGCCCTGGCCGACGATGACGTGCATCTCGCGGCCGATGCCGGAGTCGGACAGCAACTCCTGGATGTCGAGGAGGCGGCAGGTGTCGCCGTTGATCTGGTACTCGCTGCCGCCGTTGCGGAACATGATCCGCGTGATGGTGACCTCGGCGTACTCGATGGGCAGCGCCCCGTCGGAGTTGTCGATGGTCAGCGACACCTCGGCGCGGCCCAGCGGCGGACGCCCCGTGGTGCCGGCGAAGATGACGTCCTCCATCTTGCCGCCGCGCAACGACTTGGCGCCCTGCTCGCCCATGACCCAGCTGAGCGCGTCCACGACGTTGGACTTGCCCGAGCCGTTCGGTCCGACGACACACGTGATGCCCGGCTCGAACCGGAGCGTGGTCGCCGAGGCGAACGACTTGAACCCTCGGAGGGTCAGGGCCTTGAGGTGCACGCCGCTGGACTCTACCTTCCGGGAATGTCTCGCTCCATGAACGCACGGTTTCACCGATGAACGTGCAGGGCACACCAGACGTTAAAGAGGGTGAAAGGATGCGCGGGGCATTAAGCCGGGGGCAAGAAAGAAGGGACGCCGAAGCGTCCCTTGCAACTTCTGACGGCTGGGAAACCAGTCGTCTGACAACTACTACTTAGCGGTTGGATACGGGCCGCCCAACCACTGCTGGTGCTGTCGTGGAGCGATGCAGTGATCAGGTGAGCGCAGGCTCCGCCTGGTGTGCGTCGATGCTCTCCATGATCCTGTCGTGAGAAGCGGCAGCCGTCAGCGCGTCGTTCTCCGCCTGGATCCGTACGAGCTCGGATTCCAGGTCCTGGACACGCTGCTGGAGCCGTCGCATCTCGGCGAGGAGTCGAGGGTCGGAGCCGCCGACGTAACCGAGAAGCGCCTTTGCCATGATGGATGGTCCTCCACACTGAGTGACCGACCGAAGCGGTGTGGGTCGTGAGGGATTCGCACCCGCGGTTGCTTGGGAGGCCTGGAGTTGTGCTGCCGTTCAGCCACGCCAAACAGCTAAGGTGCGCGGGGCTTTCAGCGTCTCACCAAAAAGTTTGACGGTCAACACGATCACGCCCCGTATTGGCGGGCAAACCCGGGGGCACACGGCCGGAAGCGGCTGCGTGGCGACTCCTGCGGGCCCCTCGGGGCGTGGCGATCATCTCTAAGTGCGGAGCCTGCCACCACTGGCTGTTCTTGGCAACCACCTGCTCATTTCTGCTCGGGGCAGTTGCCGGTGGCAGGTCCCTCCGATTGCTCCGGGGCCGATTTACGGAATCGGCTCAACGGATGGCGAAGCCGTCGTAGCCCCCGCGAGGTGTGTCCCAGATCTCGGTGACACCGTCGACCCGCCCGGGCGTGTCGTCGCCCTGGAGCCAGTCGAGCAGTCCCTCACAGCCGTCACGGGCCCCCTCGGCGACCACCTGGACGCGTCCGTCGTCCAAATTGAGAGCAAAACCACTCAGGCCGCCGATCTCGAGGGCCTTGGCCCGCGTGAACCAGCGAAAACCCACGCCTTGGACGCGTCCACGCACCCAGGCGACCAGCCGTACATCCTCGCTCATGAGTGCAACCTAACGGGCCAATGTCTCTCCGGGCACTTCCCCCTCTGGCGCCATGCGGTACCGTCCCCACCCAATGAATCTCATATGAAACTCACTCGATCGTGTGAGTTCTGTGAGGACGTTGAGACCGCAGGGACGAGGAAGGCCAGGACATGGGACGCCACCGACGCTCCGCCGCCGGCCGCGCCGCCACGGGCCGCGCCACGGGGGTCACACATACGGACGGCTCTTATACGGAGGGCCACGACCCACGCGACTCGTACGCGAGCGACCGGCCCACGAGAGGCATCGCGCCCTATCTGAACCCGGAGGCGTACGCCGAGGCCTACGCGCAGAGTGACGCCTACCTCTTCGCCACGGACGACGACTACGCCCGGCTCACCGACACCACGACCTTCCCGGCCCAGGAGACCGCAGCCTTCCGCAGCGTGGGCTTCACGCCCGACGTCGGCTCCCGGCGGCCCGGGGGCACACACCGCCGCCGCAAGAAGAAGGCCGCGGCTCCGGTGAAGACCGGGCTGCTCGGCGTCTCCGCCGCGGTGGCCCTCGGCACGGTCGCGGTCGCCACGGGCGTGGTGCCCGGCCTCGACAACTACCAGCTCGGCGGCGGCAGCGGGCCGGACCGGGTGCAGGCCGCCGACACCCCGACCAACACCCCCGCCGAGCAGGGCGGCACCTCCGGCAGCGCCGACCGGGACGGCAGCGGCGACGCGACCAGCCGCGACGTCGAGCGGCCCACCTCGCCGGCTCCGTCGACCTCGTCGGCCGCGCCGACGAAGACCCCGTCGAAGGAGCCGTCGGCGACGCCCAGCGAGAAGCCGAAGGAGACGCCTTCGCGCACGGCCACCAAGGCGCCGGCTCCGCAGAAGACCAAGGAGCCCCAGAAGGAGCGGACCAGCGCCCCGGTGCAGGTCTCCGCGGAGGCCGCCGCCGCGGCCGAGGTGCTGCAGCTGGTCAACGAGGAGCGCGCCCAGGTCGGCTGCAGCCCGGTCGCCGCCAACAGCTCGCTCACCGATCTGGCCCAGGCCTTCAGCGAGGACATGGCCGAGCGCGGCTTCTTCGACCACACCTCCCCCGACGGTGCCTCTCCGTGGGACCGCGCCGCGAAGGCCGGCATCACCGACCTCGGCGGCGAGAACATAGCCCGCGGCCAGGCCGACGCGGCGGCGGTGATGGAGGCCTGGATGAACAGCCCGGGTCACAAGGCCAACATCCTGAACTGCGACTTCAAGACCCTGGGCGTCGGCGTGCACTTCGGCGCCGGCGGGCCCTGGTGGACGCAGGACTTCGGGTACTAGGAGCGCGCGGCGTACGACGAGGGGCTCCCGTCACGGACGGGAGCCCCTTCGCGGTCTCGGCCAGGCGCCGGACGCGGTGCCCAGGTAGGCCGGCGAGCCCGACTAGCAGAAAGTTAGCGCAAACCTGGCGATAGCGCTGCGCTGGAGTACGCTTGAACGATGGACACCACGCAGCAGCGCACGGAGGCACCGGACCTCCCGTACAACGTGTTCGCCAAGGCCTGCCCCTCGCGCGGCACGCTGGAGCACGTCACCGGCCGCTGGGGCGGACTCACGCTCGGCGCGCTGTACGAGGGCTCGCTGCGCTTCAACGAGCTGCGCCGCCGGGTCGACGGCGTCAGCGAGAAGATGCTGTCCCAGACGCTGCACGCCCTGGAGCGGGACGGCCTGGTGCACCGCGAGGCCCAGCCGACCAATCCACCGCGCGTCGACTACGAGCTGACGCCGCTCGGTCGCGGGGTCGCCGAGCGGCTGCTGAGCCTCATCCACTTCGTGGAGGGGCGGATGGACGACGTGCTCGAGTCGCGTCGGCGCTACGACGACACGCGCGGCGCCCTCTGACACTTCGGGCAGAAGTAGCTGGACCGGTTCATCCAGGGCCGCCTGCGCATCGGCGTACCGCACCGCTTGCAGGGCAGCCCTTCACGGCCGTACGCGTCGAGTGACCGGTCGAAGTAGCCGGACTCTCCGTTGACGTTGACGTAGAGGCTGTCGAAGCTGGTGCCGCCCACCGCGAGGGCCGCGTTCATCACGTCCCTCACATGGCCCAGGAGTTCGAGGCTGCGCGGGCGGGTGAAGGTCGCGGTCGGACGCTCGTAGTGGAGGCGGGCACGCCAAAGGGCCTCGTCCGCGTAGATGTTGCCGACGCCGCTGATCAACGACTGGTCGAGCAGGGCCCGTTTGATGGTGCTGCGCTTACGGCGCAGGGCCTGGTGGAAGGCCTCGTCGTCGAAGAGCGGGTCCAGCGGGTCGCGTGCGATGTGCGCGATGACGTCGGGCAGGCCGTCGGGGGTGTTGTCGTGCAACGACAGGCCGCCGAAGGTGCGTTGGTCCACGAAGCGCAGCTCGGTGTCGAGCGCGTCCGCGAACCGCACCCGGATCCTGAGGTGCTTCTCGTCGGGCGCGTTCTGCGGCTGGACCAGCAGCTGACCGCTCATGCCGAGGTGCGCCAGGACCGACTGAGCGGTGTCCTCCAGGGGCAGCCACAAGTACTTCCCGCGCCGGCTCGGCACGCCGACGCGGTGGCCCTTGAGGCGGTGCGCGAAGTCGTCCGGACCGGCGATGTGCCGGCGTACGGCACGCGGGTGCAGCACCTCGGCGTCGGCGACGGTCCGATGGGCGACCCACCGCTCCAGACCGCGCCGGACGACCTCGACCTCGGGCAACTCGGGCATGGGATCCCCCGTACGCACCTTGCGGGTATGGGCCGAGCGCCCGCCCCATGGCCGGGACGGGCGCTCGGATCGCGCTGTTCGGTCAGGCGGGGGCCGACGCGTCGGCGCCGGGCTCGGCGGCGTTCGCGGCCGCCTTCTTGGCGCGCTCGTCCGCCGCGGCCTTGATGGACCGCCACGCGGATTCCGCGGCCTGCTGTTCCGCCTCCTTCTTGCTGCGGCCGGTGCCGGTGCCGTACGAGACGCCTCCGACGCGGGCGGCAGCAGTGAAGGTCTTCTCGTGGTCGGGGCCGGTCTCCGTGACCAGGTACTCGGGCACGCCGAGCCCCTCGGTCGCGGTGAGCTCCTGGAGACTGGTCTTCCAGTCCAGGCCGGCTCCGAGGTTCGAGGACTTCTCGATCAGGGGGTCGAACAGGCGGTGCACCAGCTCCGCCGCCGAGTCCAGGCCCTGGTCGAGATAGACCGCGCCGATCACCGCTTCCAGGGTGTCGGCGAGGATGGACGCCTTGTCCCGGCCGCCCGTGCCCTCTTCACCGCGGCCGAGCCGGATGAAGGAGCCCAGGTCGAGCCCGCGGCCGACCTCCGCCAGCGCACGCGAGTTGACCACCGCGGCCCGCAGCTTGGCCAGCTGGCCTTCGGGCAGGTCGGGGTGGGTTCGGTACAGCGTGTCCGTGACCACGAGGCCGAGCACGGAGTCCCCGAGGAACTCCAGTCGCTCGTTGGTCGGCAGACCGCCGTTCTCATACGCGTACGAGCGGTGGGTCAGCGCACGCACCAGAAGGGCGGACTCGAGCTTGTACCCGAGCCGCCCTTCCAACAGCGTGTGGGACGAGGCCGTGTTGTCCGATGCGTTCTTCTTCGGCGTGGACACAGTGCCTCTCACCAGCCGCTCAGACCTCGAGGACCTGGCGCTTGTTGTAGGTGCCGCAAGACGGGCACGCGATGTGCTGCTGCTTGGGCTCGTGGCAGCGCTCGCACGCAACCAGGGTGGGGACCGCAGCCTTCCACTGCGACCGGCGGTGGCGCGTGTTGCTGCGCGACATCTTCCGCTTCGGAACAGCCACGGCTACTTCTCCTGCTTCTCGTCGACGCCCGCTTCGGCGCCGCTCTTCTCGTCCTTATCGCCGGGTTCGAGTGAATCGGCGAGTCCCTGCAGTGCCGCCCAACGGATGTCGACGGCGTCGTGGTGGTGGTCCGGGTCGTCCGCGAGACGTGCTCCGCACTCGGCGCACAGTCCCGGGCAGTCTTCCTGGCACACCGGCTGCATCGGCAGTGCGAGCACCACCGCATCACGCAGCACCGGTTCGAGGTCGAACAGGCCGTCCTCGAGGAAGAGCCTGCCCTCGTCGTCCTCGGCGTCGTCGCCGGGTTCCGCATGGTGCACGCGGCCCCGGTCGTCGGCGTCAGGGTACGAGAACATCTCCTGGAAGTCCGCTTCCACGTCGAGCTGAAGCGGCTCCAGACACCTTACGCACTCCCCCTCGGCCTGTGCACGGGCGGTGCCTGTGACAAGCACCCCTTCCATGACCGACTCGAGCCGGAGTTCGAGCTCCACCGGGGCGCCTTCCGGCACTCCGACGACTCCCTGGATACCGAAGTCCTTGGGGGCGTCGACCGTACGGGTCAGGCGCTGCAGCGCACCGGGCCGCCGACCCAGCTCGTGCGTGTCGAACACGAGAGGGTTGCGGTGGTCGAGGCGGGCTGTCACGCCATTCCTGCTTTCGATCTGCTGAGCTCAGGGGGTCACTGCCCTGCGGTGTTCCCGGGCAGCGTTGATCGCGGACGTACGCGCGACCGAAGAGCCAGGATACTGGACCTTTCGCTCACGGCCCAATCCGGTGGTCCCTTACTGGCCGCGTCCCTGTTCGTACGCCCTCAACTGCTCCGGGGTGATCATGCTGGTGTCGAAGAGGCTGGTCTCGTCGAGGGCGGCGTAGGACTGCTGGGGCTGCTGGGGCTGCTGTGCCGCCTGCTGAGGGTCGTACGCCGCCTGCTGGCCCTCGTAGCCCTGATAGGCGTAGGGATCGGCCTGCTGGGCCTGCTGGTAGCCGTAGGGGTCCTGCTGGCCGCCGTAGCCCTGCTGGTAGCCGCCGTACGGATCGGCGGTCTGCTGCTGGTAGCCGTACGCGGACTGCACGGTCTGCGGGTCGTACTGCGGCTGCGGCGGTACGGCGGCCGGCTGCTCGGCGGGGGCCGCCGG
Source organism: Streptomyces ferrugineus (assembly GCF_015160855.1). NCBI lineage: Bacteria > Bacillati > Actinomycetota > Actinomycetes > Kitasatosporales > Streptomycetaceae > Streptomyces > Streptomyces ferrugineus. The sequence continues at coordinate 7,932,566 of NZ_CP063373.1, forward strand.
GGTGTCCTGCTCCGCGAGCGCGGCGAGGTCGGCGAGGTAGTCGGCGTCGCTGGAGTGCCGGACGCTGCTGTCGTCGTCGGCGAGGGCGCCGAGGTCGTCGGTGGCGATACGGCCGTGCAGCTTCTGCCGGCCGCGGCCGACGGCCTCCAGGGTCTTGGCGAGGACGGCCTCGAAGGCGCCGAGCTTGGCGTCGACGTACTGGTCGGCGGTGCGGCGCAGGGTCTCCGGGTCGTGGCTGCGCTCGGGGGCGTCCTCGTCCTCGTAGCCCTGCTCGTCGAGGCCCGGGCCGGTGCCGAGGAGCTTCTCGCGGCCGCGGCCCACGGAGCCGAGGGTCTTGGTGAGGACGACCTCGAAGTTGGCGAGCTTGGAGTCGACGTAGTCGTCGGCCTCCGCGCGGATGTCCTCGGCCTCCTTGCGGGCCTCGGCGACGATCCGGTCGGCCTCGGCCTGGGAGCGGCGGGCGACCTCGGTGTCGGAGATCAGGGAGCCGCGCTCGGCGTGCGCGGAGTGGATGATCCGCTCGGCCTCCTGACGGGCCTGCTCGACCATCTGCTCGCGGTCGCCGATCAGCTCCTGGGCCTGGGCGAGGGAGCCGGGCAGCGCCGCACGGACCTCTTCGAGCAACGAGAGCAGTTCGGCGCGGTTCACCACGCACGAGGCCGACATCGGCATCGAACGGGCACCTGAGACCGCCGTGACGATCTCGTCGAGCTTCTTCTGTACGTCCACCGTGTGCTCGCCACTCTCTACAGCTGTGATGGAGACGGACGGGACGACTGTAGCCGCCCGTTCAGCCTTGGCGCAGACGCTTGTTGAGGGCCTCCAGGACCGCCGGCGGCACAAGGTGGGAGACGTCGCCGCCCCAAGTGGCCACCTCCTTCACAAGGGAGGAGGACAGGAAGCTGTAGGTGGGGTTGGTCGGCACGAACAGCGTCTCCACGCCCGACAGACCGTTGTTCATCTGCGCCATCTGCAGCTCGTAGTCGAAGTCGCTGACCGCGCGCAGGCCCTTGACGATGGCCGGGATGTCGCGCTGCTTGCAGAAGTCGACGAGGAGGCCGTGGAAGGCCTCGACGCGGACGTTGCCGTACTCGGCGGTGACCTGGCGGATCAGGTCGAGCCGCTCGTCGACCTCGAACAGGCCCTTCTTGGCCTTGTTGATCATGACGGCGACGTAGACCTCGTCGTACAGCCTGGAGGCGCGGGCAATGATGTCGAGATGTCCGTTGGTGATCGGGTCGAATGACCCGGGACAGACGGCGCGGCGCACTTGTGATCCCTCGCTCTCCGGTCCGGTCATCGTGCGTCTTCGCACGTAGAGGCGTTGTCGCCGATGGCGGCGGCGCGACCGTACCAAAACGTTCCCTCGCCGTAGCGACGGGCCCGGATCGCTTCGAAGCCGTCCGGCCATCGGAACTCCCCGCCTCTGGTGCTGCGCTCCACGGTGACGAGCGCGTCCGACGCGAGCCAGCCCCCTGAGCGGAGTGTGAGCAGAATCTCGCGAAGATCGTGATCTGTGACTCTGTACGGCGGGTCGAGGAAGACGATGTCGTACGGCTCGGCCGGCGCCGGGGCCTGGATGAACTGTTCGGCTTTGCCCGACCTCACCTCGGCGCCGGGGAGGCCGAGAGCCTTGACGTTCTCGCGGACGACGCGGGCGGCTCGGGCATCGGCCTCGACGAGGAGGGTGTGGCCGGCGCCGCGGGACAGTGCCTCCAGGCCGACTGCTCCTGAGCCGGCGTAGAGGTCGAGGACCCGCTCGCCCTCCAGGGGGCCGCCCAGCAGGGACTGCCAGGTGGAGAAGAGACCCTCGCGTGCGCGGTCTGATGTGGGCCGGGTTCCGGTGCCGGGCGGCACGGCTAGACGACGTCCGCCGGCTGCGCCGGCGATCACGCGGGTCATCTTTGGTCCTTGGTCGTGGGCGGCTTTAGGTTCAGTGTGGCTGGTCGCGCCCGCGCGGCGGTAGCCGCATATGGATTACAGCCCCGCACCCCTGGGTCGGCATCCGTCACCCCTTCTCCAAGAACTGCTCCCTTTCCTCGTCCAAGAGGGCGTCCAGGGCCGTGCGCAGGCCCGGCAGGTCGGTCAGGTCCGGGTCGGCCGCCACGACCGCCGCCGCCTCCTCCCTCGCCTCGGCGATGATCTCCTCGTCCTCGATGACCGCCAGGACCCTCAGACTGGACCGCACGCCCGACTGGGCCTGCCCCAGGACGTCGCCCTCGCGGCGCTGCTCCAGGTCGATGCGGGAGAGCTCGAAGCCGTCGAGGGTGGCGGCGACCGCGTTGAGGCGCTGGCGGGCCGCGCTGGCCTCCGGCATCTCGGTGACCAGGAGGCAGAGTCCCGCCGCCGAGCCACGGCCGACTCGGCCGCGCAGCTGGTGGAGCTGGGAGACGCCGAAGCGGTCGGCGTCCATGATCACCATGGCGGTGGCGTTGGGGACGTTCACGCCGACCTCGATGACCGTGGTGGCGACCAGGACGTCGGTCTCGCCGGCCGCGAAGCGGCGCATCACCGCGTCCTTGTCGTCCGGGGCCATACGTCCGTGCAGGACCTCGACCCCGAGGCCCTGGAGCGGGCCCTTGGCGAGCTGGTCCGCCACGTCGAGGACGGCGAGCGGCGGGCGCTTCTCGGCCTCGTCCTCGGGGGACTTCCTCCCGCCGGTCTTCTTCGGGTCGTCCTCCTCGTCGCCGATGCGGGGGCAGACGACGTACGCCTGATGGCCGTTCCCGACCTCCTCGCGCACCCGCTCCCAGGCGCGGGCGAGGAAGTGGGGCTTGTCGGCGGCCGGGACGACATGGGAGGCGATGGGCGAGCGGCCGGCCGGGAGCTGGTCGAGGACCGAGGTCTCCAGGTCGCCGAAGACGGTCATGGCGACGGTGCGCGGGATGGGCGTGGCCGTCATGACCAGCAGGTGCGGGGGCTGTTTGCCCTTGCCGCGCAGGGCGTCGCGCTGCTCGACGCCGAAGCGGTGCTGTTCGTCGACCACGACCAGGCCGAGGTCGTGGAACTGCACCTTGTCCTCGATCAGGGCATGCGTGCCGATGACGATCCCGGCCTCGCCGGTGACGAGATCGAGCAGTGCCTGGCGGCGGGCGGCGGCCCCCATGGAGCCGGTGAGCAACACGACCTTCGTGGCCTGCTCCGCCCCGCCCAGCATCCCGCCCTCGGCCAGCTCGCCCATCATCTCGACGATCGAGCGGTGGTGCTGCTGGGCCAGCACCTCGGTGGGCGCGAGCATGGCGGCCTGCCCGCCCGCGTCGACGACGGCGAGCATGGCGCGCAGCGCCACCATGGTCTTTCCCGATCCGACTTCTCCCTGGAGCAGGCGGTGCATCGGATGCTCCGTCGCCAGGTCGGCGAAGATCTCCCGGGAGACCTTCTGCTGGCCCTCGGTGAGCGTGAAGGGGAGGCGGTCGTCGAAGGCGGTCAGGAGGCCGTCCGGCTGGGGTGTGCGGGCCACCGCGGGCAGTTGCGCGTCGGCGAAGCGGCGGCGGGCGAGGGCCACCTGGAGGACGAAGGCCTCGTCCCACTTGAGGCGGGAGCGGGCGTCCTCGATGTCGGCCTTGGTGTGCGGGCGGTGGATCTTGAGGAGGGCCTCGGGGAGGGTGACCAGGCCACGGCCCGCGCGGAGGGTGTCCGGGAGGGGGTCGACGGCTTCCTGGGCGCTGGGCAGGACCGTCTGGATGGCCTTGCCGATCTTCCAGGACTCCAGCTTGGCGGTGGCGGGGTAGAGGGGGATCAGGGCGCCGGCCCAGCTCTCCACGGTTTCGTCGGAGTCGCCGCGCAGCAACTCGTACGCCGGGTGTGCCAGTTGGAGTCGGCGGTTGAAGACGGAGACCTTGCCCGCGAACATCGCGCGGGTGCCCGGCAGCAGCTCCTTGTGGGGCTTGTGAACGCCGTTGCCGAAGAAGACCAGTTGGAGGCGGCCGCTGCCGTCGGTGATCGTGACCTCCAGGCGCTGGCCCTTGCCGCGCGGGGCCCTGCTGGAGGCGAAGGTGTGCAGGCGGGCGTCCGCGACCATGGCGACCACCGTGACGTGCTCGTCCATGGGGAGGTCGGCGAGGTGGGTGAGCTGGCCCCGCTCCTCGTATCTGCGGGGGTAGTGGTGCAGGAGGTCGCCCACGGAGTGCAGGCCGAGATGCTCGGCCATCACCTTCGCGGTGGCGGGGCCGAGCACTTTCTTCAGTGGTTCTTCCAGTGCGGGCACGACATCCATTCCACACCACGGCACTGACAATGCCGTAGAGGTCGTGGCGGCCGTCCCGGTGCTGCATCATCCCGGGGACAACCCCCGGACCCCCGGCAGAAGAGCAGGTCGGCCGGGACGACCGGCGCGGACAACACGCGGCAAACTCGAGTAGACGTCCGGAAACCCCTGGTCAGACGGCTCGCTTCGGCCCTAGGATGGCGCGCTCCGGCCATCCTTCCGCGGTCACCGCCTCACCGGGACCGCCCGACCCCGCGCCGTCGCGTAGGGGGTGTTGTGAGAGTCCCGGGCGCCGCGGGTGCTGTGCGGGACTCTCAGAACACCCCTGATCCCCCCAACGGCGCAGCGACGATGGACTCCCAGACCTCACAGTCATCCCAGGCCCCTCAGCCGTCCCAGTCACCTCATACGTTCCAGGTCGACCTGCGTGGTCTGGTGGACCTGCTCTCCCACCATCTCTACTCCAGTCCGAAGGTCTATCTGCGCGAGCTGCTGCAGAACGCCGTCGACGCCATCACCGCCAGACGCGCCGAGGATCCGGACGCGCCCGCCAAGGTGCGGCTGTACGCCGAGCAGGGCACCCTGCGGGTCGAGGACTCCGGGGTCGGGCTGACCGAGGCGGACGTGCACAGCCTCCTCGCCACCATCGGGCGCAGCTCCAAGCGCGCCGAGGGGCTGCAGGAGGCCCGGTCCGACTTCCTGGGGCAGTTCGGCATCGGTCTGCTGGCCTGTTTCGTGGTCGCCGAGCGGATCCGCGTCGTCAGCCGCAGCGCCCGTACGCCGGACGCGGCGCCCGTGGAGTGGACGGCCACGGACGACGGTTCGTACACCGTGCGGACCCTGCCCGGCGACGCCCGCGCCGAACCGGGCACCACCGTGCACCTGGTGGCGCGCGCCGGGGCCGCCGAGTGGCTGGCCGAGGACCGGGTTCTGGCGCTGGCGCGGGACTTCGGCTCGCTGCTGCCGTACGAGGTGCGGGTCGGCGACGAGGCGGTCACCGACCTGCCGGCGCCCTGGGACCGGTCGTACCCCTCCCCCGCCACCCGGCGGGTGGCCCTGGCCCGGCACTGTCACGACCTGTTCGGCTTCACCCCGCTGGACTCCGTCGAGCTGGACGTGCCGCTCGCCGGGGTCCGGGGCGTGGCGTACGTCCTTCCCGCGGCGGTCAGCCCGGCCCAGCGGGCCGGTCATCGCGTCCACCTCAAGGGCATGCTGCTGACCGAGCGGGCCGAACAGCTGCTGCCCGACTGGGCGTTCTTCGTGCGGTGTGTGCTGGACACGGACAGCCTGCGGCCCACGGCCTCGCGCGAGTCGCTGTACGAGGACGAGACGCTGGCGGCCGTACGGGAGGCCCTCGGCGAAAGGATTCGGTCCTGGCTGACGGGGCTCGCGGCCGGTGATCCGGAACGGCTGGCGGCGTTCCTGTCCGTGCACCACCTGGGGGTCAAGTCCCTCGCGCGGCACGACAAGGAGATGCTGCGGACGATGCTGCCGTGGCTGCCGTTCGAGACGACCGACGGGCGGCTGTCCCTGGAGGAGTTCGCGCAGCGGCACCCGGTGGTGCACTTCACGCGGACCGTCGAGGAGTACCGGCAGGTCGCGCCGATCGCGTCCGCGCAGGGCGTCGGAGTGATCAACGGCGGCTACACCTACGACAGCGAGCTGGTCGAGGCGCTGCCGTCGGTGCGGCCGGGGACGGTGGTCGCCGAGCTGGACGCGGACACCGTGACCGCCCATCTGGACGCGGTCGACGCGGCCGAGGAGCTGGCCCTGTCGGGCTTCCTGGCGGCCGCGCGGGCCAAGCTCGACCCGCTGGGCTGTGATGTCGTCCTGCGCGCCTTCCATCCGCTGTCGGTGCCCGCGCTGCACCTCGACGACCGGGCGGCCCGGCACGAGCAGGCGCGTGCGGAGGCGGAGGAGCAGGCCGACGACCTGTGGGCCGGCATCCTCGGCTCGCTGCGCGGCAGCGCGCCACGCGCGCGTCTGGTGCTCAACCACCTCAACCCGCTGATCCGGCGGATCGGTTCGCTGGGCGATCCGGAGCTGATCGGCACCGCCGTCGAGTCCCTGTACGGGCAGGCCCTGCTGATGGCGCAGCGTCCGCTGAGGCCGGCCGACTCGGCGCTGCTGAACCGGGCCTTCATCGGTCTGCTGGAGTGGGCCACGAACGGCGAGGGAGGCCGCTGATGGGCGAGATCACCGACTTCGACGCGCTGCGCCGGGCGATGGCGGAGAACGGCGAGGAGCCGGAGGGTCCCGCCCGCAACGCGCGCGCGGAGCAGCTTCTCGTCGAGGCCGAGAAGCTGGGCGTCCCGCTCGCCGTGATCGAGGCGCTCGGGCACCAGCTGAAGGTCTACAACTACAGCTCCGAGAAGGACAAGATGTTCGTCCCCTTCGCGCGTCTGCTGCGCATGTGGGACGAGCGGCCCGAGGACTTCGACGCGTACGAGACGCATTCGCTGCACTGGGTCTTCAAGTGGATGTCGTCCGGCATGCTCGACCAGCCGCACATCCCGCTGGCCTCGGTCGAGAAGTGGCTCGGCGAGATGGAGCACCGCTACCGGCTGGCCGGGCACTCCGAACGGGCCGTGCGCAGCGCCGAGTTCAGCGTGGCGGCGCATGTCGGGGACGTGGCGCGGGCGGAGCGGGCGTACGGCGCCTGGCTGGCCGCGGACCGGGACAGCATGGCCGACTGCCACGCCTGCGAGCTGCACGGGCAGGGGTGGTGGCAGGCGGAGCGGGGCCGGGACGCCGAGGCGCTACGGCTGTGGGGGCCGGTCCTGGAGGGCGAGTTCACCTGCGCCCACGAGCCGCACACGGTTCTGGCGTCCTCCCTCACGCCGCTGCTGCGCCTGGGCCGGGTGGACGAGGCCCGCGCCAACCATCTGCGCGGTTTCAGGCTCGTACGGCCCATGGAGAGCATGCGGGGCGCGTACGCGGACCATGTGGAGTTCTGCGCGCTGACCGGCAACGAGGCGCGCGGTCTGGAACTGCTCGCGGAGCGGCCGGCGTACTTCACGGACGACGGGCATCCGCGCAGCAAGCTGGACTTCATGACGGTGGTGGCCCTGCTCATGGACCGCCTGGGCGCGCTCGGGCCGGCCGATCTGCGAGTGCCCGGTCCGGCGGGCCGCACCTGGACCGCCCGCGAACTCGCCGCCCACGCGCGCGAGGAGGCCCTCGCCCTGGCCGCGCGCTTCGACGAGCGCAACGGCACGACCCACATCAGCGAGCGGGCACGCGCGCGTATGCGGCAGGAGCCCCTGGTGGAGCGGCTGCCGCTGGGGGTGCGTACGGCGGCGCGGCCGACGCCGGCCGCCGCGCCCGTCAACGCCCCCGAGGACACGCACCCGCGGTCCGACCTGCCCGCGCTGATCGCCGAGGCGCGGCGGCTGTCGGACACCCTGCAGCCGGGCGCCGTCGAGGCCTGGGCGGCCGTCTCCCGGGCCGCCGAGGGCGTCGAGCTGGCCGCCCTCGACCGAGCGGAGATCGTCGACCACAGGGCGATGGACCTGGGCCCCGAGGGCATCCCGCTGTTCGCGGAGGCCGCCGAGCTGTACGCGGCTGCGGGCGACCCCGGCGAGGCGCTGGCGGCACGCGCGCGTGGCGCGTACGTGAGGGCGCTCACGGGCGAGGTCTCCGAGGCCCTGGCGACGATCGCCGGCCTGTACGACGAGGCGCTCGCGCTGTACGCCGAGGACGGCACGGGGGTACGGCAGACGGCGGCCGTTCTGATGAGCCGGGCGCGGATCCTGATGCGGCGGGTGCGCGAGGCGCAGGACGCGGTCCAGGGGGCCGTCCTGGCCGACGCCGAGTCCGCCGCCCGTGAGGTGCTCGCACTCGTCGAGGGGCAGACCGGGGACGACGTACGGCTCGCCTCGCGGGTCGCGGAGGCGCAGGCGATGCTCGCCGAGCTGGCGGCGCTCACGGGGGACGTGGAGGGGGCCGCGGAGCTGTTCGCGCGGGCTTCGGCGGCGTTCGTCGGGGCGGGACTGCCGTGGTTCGCGGTGGAGTACGAGGCCCGGCTGGCCGGACTCGCGCACCATCTCGGCGACACGGCTGAGGCCGAGCGGGCGCTGCGGGCGGCCCTGGAGCACGGCGGGCCCCACCTGGAGGCCGTCGGCCGGGCCCAGCTGCACCTCCAGCTCGCCGAGGTGCTCGGCGGCCGGGGGCGCTCCGAGGAGGCCGCCGAGCACGCCCTTCAGGCGGCGCACTGGGCCGACGAGGCGGGCGAGAGCCGCACGCTGGGCGCCTGGGCGCGGCACCAGCTCGGCGGGTTCCTGCTGCGGCAGGGGCGGTTCGCCGAGGCCGCCGAGGTGCTGGAGTCGGCGCTGCCCGACCTGAGCGCCGAGACGCACGGCGACGGGGCGGTCGTGCAGACGCGGTGGTGGCTCGGCGACTGCCTGAGCGAGCTCGGCGAGCACCGCGCGGCGGCCGAACGCCGGTTGCAGGCGGCCGAGATCGCCCGGCACTGGCCCGAGCAGCACGACCACGCCACGCTCGCCCACCTCGCCGCCGAGTCGCTCGGCCACGCGGGGCTGCACGCCGAGGCGGACCAGGCGTACGCGCGCGCGGGCGGGCTGTGGCGCTCCGTCGGCAACGTCCACGGCCTCGTCCGGTCCCTGCGCGCCCGCGCGTGGCTGGCGCTGCGCGAGGACGCAGCAGGGGAGGACCAGGCGTCCGGGTTGATGGCGAGCGCGGTCGAGGAGTGCGCGGCGGCGCTGGAGGCGGCCGACGACGAGGACGCGCGTATGCGGCTCGTCGCCGAGCTCGGCCACACCCACCGCCAGTTCGGCGACCTGCTCGCGCGGTCCGCCGCGGAGGACGCCGAGGACGAGTCGATCCGCGGCACCCTCGAGGCGGCGCTGTCCCAGGTGACGCGGGCCGTGGCGGTGTTCGCGTCCCTTGGCGAGGACGCCCTGCACAGCCGCACCGGCGCCGAACTCGCCGCGGGCTGGCTGGAGGCCGACCTGAGCCGCCCGGACGGGGCGGCGGCACACGCGCGTGCGGTGCTGGCGGCCTACGCCGGTGCCGGGGAGGACGACGAGGCGGCGCGCGAGCGGCGGGCGGAGGCCGAGCAGATGCTTCAGGTGGTGCGGGAGCAGGGCGCGGAGTAGGCCCCGCTCAAGGCCGGGGAACAGACCCGCTCACTCCACGCCGATGAGCAGCAGGGCCCCTTGCCGCCCGCCCCGGTACACCACGGTGTCGACGGCGAGGTACGACTCGCGCACGCGTGCCTCGAGGCGCTCGGCGATCGTCCCGGGCGCCTCGTCGCCGAGGACGAGGGTGACGAGTTCGCCGCCCGCGGAGAGCATGCGGTCGAGGACGGCCTCGGCGGTGCGGGTGACGTCCGTGCCGATCACGGCCACGTCGCCGTCGATGAGGCCGAGGACGTCGCCGGCCTGGCAGATGCCGGCCATGGTCCAGGACTGGCGCTCGGCGACGGCGACCTCGGCGTAGCGGGTCGCGCCGGCCGCCGACGTCATCGACACGACGTCCTCGTCGAAGCGGCGCTCCGGCTCGTGCACGGCGAGCGCCGCGATGCCCTGGACGGCGGAGCGGGTGGGGATCAGCGCGACGCGGATGCCCTCCGTGCGGGCCTGCTCGGCCGCCGCGGCGGCGGTGTGGCGCAGTTCGGCGTCGTTGGGCAGCAGCACCACCTCGCGCGCGTGGGCGCGCCGTACGGCCTCCACCAGCTCCCCGCTGGCGGGCGGTTCCCCGGGGCGCGCGAGGACGGTGGTCGCGCCGGCCTCGCCGTACAGCCCGGCCAGACCCTCGCCGGGCACGACGGCGACGACGGCGCGCTGGACCCGCTCCCGGGGCAGGCGCTCGCCGGTGGTGTGCGCGTCGCCGGCCCCGAAGTGGGTGATCCGGATCCGGTACGGCCGCCCGGCCTCGACGCCCGCCTCCACGGCGGCCCCGGCGTCGTCCACGTGTACATGGACGTTCCACAGCCCGTCGCCGCCGACGATCACCAGCGAGTCCCCGAGCCCGTCGAGCCGCTCCCGCAGCCGGGCCACGGCCGCGTCCTCGGCCTCCAGCAGGTAGATCACCTCGAATGCGGGACCGCCCGCCTCCCCGACGTCGGCGCAGTCCTCGACGTCGGGGAGGGGGACACCGTCACCGACAGGGGAACCGGCGTCCACGCGCGCGTGCGCCCCCGGCCACACCACGGGGGCCGCCTCCCCCGTGAACGTCTCCACCAGCGCCCCCAGCACCGCCAGCAGCCCCCGCCCCCCGGCGTCGACCACGCCCGCCCGCCGCAGGACCGCCAGTTGCCCGGGCGTCGCCGCCAGCGCGGTACGCGCCCCCTCGTAGGCCGCCCGCGCGACCGCCCCGCAGTCGTGGCCCGCGGCGCCGTCCGCCGCGTCGGCGGCGGCCGAGGCGACCGTGAGGACGGTGCCCTCGACGGGATGGGCCACGGCCTGCCGGGCGGAGTCGGCGGCCTGCCGCAGGGCGAGGCGCAGACCCGAGCCGTCGGTGTGAGCGGTCTCACCGTCGGCGGCGAGCACCTGGGCCATGCCGCGCAGGAGCTGGGCGAGGATGGTCCCGGAGTTCCCCCGGGCGCCTATGAGGGCCCCGTGCGCCATCGCGCGGGCCGCGTCCGCGAGAGTGGGCTTGCCCACGTCGTACGCGGTGAAGACGGCCTCCACCGCCGCGACCGCCGACTCCACGGTCAGATACAGGTTCGTCCCGGTGTCGCTGTCGGCCACGGGGTAGACGTTGATCGCGTCGATCTCCTCGCGCGCGCGGCCGAGTGACTCCAGCGCGAGGCCGCACCAGGTGCGCACCGCGAGAGCATCGAAGAATGTCTGCGGCACCTGCGCCACCTGCGCCTCCTTGAGCTGCCGGACGTGGCACGCAGCGTAGACCCAGAGTGGGTGTGCGCCGGAAGTGGGCCGGGAGCGGGCCCCTGAGCTGCCATGGTAGTTTCGTTCTGCTGGCGCAGTCGTTGTATGCTGCTCCGGTTGCCCGATCCAGATCGGGCCGTTCCCCTGGCAACGCCACTCAGATCTCTGATCCTGCGATCTCGATCCCGGCATGCCGGGATTATCCGTAAGTGCATCTGAAGTCTTTGGAGTGACCCGTGGCTGCCAACTGCGACGTCTGCGGCAAGGGGCCGGGCTTCGGCAACAACATCTCGCACTCGCACCGCCGTACGTCCCGTCGCTGGAACCCGAACATCCAGCGTGTGCGTACCGTGGTCGGCGGGACGCCGAAGCGCGTGAACGCCTGCACCTCGTGCATCAAGGCCGGCAAGGTCTCGCGCTGACGCCCACAGCTGAGCGCGCGGCCACTGCTGGTTCGCTGCACTGAGCCGGTCCACCGGAAGGTGGGCCGGCTTTTTGCTGTGCCCGGCCGCAGTGCCCGATTACCGGACCGGCCCGCCTCACACCCCGGCATGCGCTTCGGCATCCTGGGCTCTTCGGAGGTACCCACCGACGACCGAGCACCTCGTGGCGGCCGCGGCCGCGCTGTCGGCGCCGGCCCTCGGCGCCTGCCCCGGGGCGCGGTGCTCGCCACGAGCCGTGAGTCGCTGGGGATCACGGGCGTGGACCTGATCCCGGCGCCGGAGCCCGCCGGTCGGCTTCGACGGCGCCCCGGAGCGCTGCGGCGGCCGTCCCGGTCCTCCGGTCGGAGCCGCTGTCGTACGACCGTCGGGGCGTCGCCGCCCTCTCGGCGTGCGGCATCGCGGGTCGTGCGGCGGAGCCGGAGCGTGCGTGCCGGACGCCGCTGAGCAGGCGGGGTTATTCCAGGCCCTCAGGGCTCGCAGCCCCGCAGGGCCCAGCCATGGTCGACGGGGCCGATCCCGCCCCCGAGGGCGAAGCCGGCGGCGATGGCGCCGGTGACGTACTCCTTGGCCGCCGCCACCGCCTCCGGCACGGGCTGTCCCTTGGCGAGCTGCGAGGCGATCGCGGAGGCGAGGGTGCAGCCCGTGCCGTGGGTGTGCCGGTTGTCGTGGCGCGGGGCGCGCAGCCAGTGCTCCTCGGAGCCGTCGGTGAGGAGATCCACGGCGTCGCCGGAGAGGTGGCCGCCCTTCACCACGACCCAGCGGGGCCCGTACGCCAGCACGGCCGCAGCGGCCCGCCTGAGGTCGTCCTCCGACTCGACGTGCACTCCGGTGAGTTGAGCTACCTCGTCGAGGTTCGGCGTCGCCACGGTCGCGACCGGCAGCAGCTTGGTGCGTACGGAGTCCAGCGCGGAGGCCGCCAGCAGCGAGTCGCCGTGCTTGGAGACCCCGACCGGGTCCACGACTGTCGGCGCGTCCGTGCCGCCGATCAACTCGGCGACCGCCTCGACGAGTTCGGCCGAAGCGAGCATGCCCGTCTTGATCGCCTGGACGCCGATGTCGTCGACGACGCTGCGGTACTGCGCCCGCACCGCGTCCACCGGCAGTTCCCAAGCGCCCTGCACGCCCAGGGAGTTCTGGGCGGTGACGGCGGTGATCACGCTCATGCCGTGCACGCCGAGCGCGAGCATCGTCTTCAGGTCGGCCTGGATGCCCGCGCCACCACCGGAGTCGGAGCCGGCCACCGTGAGCACGCCCGGGATCATGACTCGATGCTCCCGCCGAAGTGGTCCCAGCCGCCCTTCTTGGTCCACGGCGCCCCGTCCACCGTGACCTGCGGCAGCGCCGAGGGGTTGAGGACCTCGCCGATCACCTTCCAGCGGGCCGGCAGCTTCACGTCCGGCGGGAAGGTCGCCACGATCGCGTGGTCCTCTCCCCCGGTCAGCACCCACTGCATGGGGTCGACGCCGACGGCCTGCCCGATGTCGTTCATCTGCGTCGGGATGTCGATCGCGCCCGAACGGATGTCGATGCGGACCTTGCTGGCCTCGGCGATGTGCCCGAGGTCGGCGATCAGCCCGTCGCTCACGTCGCACATCGCGGTGGCGCCGAGACCGGCGGCGGCCGGACCCGCGTGATACGGCGGCTCGGGGCGCCGGTGCGCCTCCACGAAGGCGCGCGGCGAGCGGAAACCGCGGGCGAGCACGGCGTATCCGGCGGCGGACCAGCCCAGCCAGCCGGTCACGGCGACGAGGTCGCCGGGCTGCGCGCCGGCCCGCGTCACGGGCTCCTGGTTGCGCAGATCGCCGAGCGCGGTGATCGACACCGTGATGGTGTCGCCCCGTACGACGTCCCCGCCGACCACCGAGGCACCGGCGACCTGGCACTCGTCGCGCAGCCCGTCCATCAGCTCGCTCGGCCAGGTCACCGGGAGTTCGGCCGGCACCACCAGGCCGAGCAGCAGCGCGGTCGGCACGGCGCCCATGGCGGCGATGTCCGCGAGGTTCTGCGCGGCGGCCTTGCGGCCGACGTCGTAGGCCGTGGACCAGTCGCGGCGGAAGTGCCGTCCCTCCAGCAGGATGTCGGTGCTGGCGACCACCCTTCGGTCGGGCGCGGCCACCACCGCGGCGTCGTCGCCCGGGCCGACCCGGACCGCCGGGGTGGTGGTGAGACGGGAGGTGAGCTCCCTGATGAGCCCGAACTCACCGAGCTCACCAACAGTGCCCTTCATTGCCCTTACGCCCCTTCTGTCCCTGTCCGCACCCGGTCGCGCGTCCCAACTGTCCTCGATACGGTCGAGGTGTACGTCAACTTCTGTCGTGCGTGCACCGCGGCGCGGGAGCCCTGGCCACCGAGGGTCTCCCCGTGACGAGCGGCGACGCGATACCGTGGCGTTCCTTTTCCCCACATGATCCTCGTGGCCGCCCTGGAGGTTCCGTGGTACAGGCGTACATCCTGATCCAGACGGAGGTCGGCAAGGCGTCGACCGTCGCCGAGACGATCAGCAAGATCCCTGGAGTCATCCAGGCCGAGGACGTCACCGGACCGTACGACGTCATCGTGCGCGCCCAAGCCGACACCGTCGACGACCTGGGTCGCATGGTGGTCGCGAAGGTCCAGCAAGTGGACGGCATCACCCGCACCCTGACCTGCCCGGTCGTACATCTGTAGCCCCCGTCTACCCTTGGCCGGTGAACTCTTTGCGTCACCGGCACATTTCTGTCATCGGGCTGCCCGCGCTCGCCCTGCTGATCACCGCCGCGGGCTGCTCATCAGCGGACGGCAGCGCGTCGACGGCGGTTCCCAGCCCCGGTGCGAAGGCCACCGAGTTGTGTCAGAACCTCGACAAGGTACTGCCGGCCGAGGTGGACGGTGCCGGCCGTGAGGATCCCTCGCCCGCGTCCGCGCTGACCGCGGGCTGGGGAGACCCGGCGATCATACTGCGGTGCGGTGTCGTACGACCGCCGAAGATGGCCGACCCGAAGGTGGCGCAGGGCAAGGACGACGACGCGGCGGCCGGTGGCGTGAACGGCGTGAACTGGCTGATGGAGCGGGACGCCGACGGGGCGTATCGGTTCACCACCGCCAGCCGCCTCGCGTATGTCGAGGTCACGGTGCCCAAGGGGCGTGACAGCTCGGGAGTGCTGATCGACCTGGCGTCGGCGATCAAGGAGGCGATCCCGGTCGGAATCGCCTCCTGATCGCCCCGGGCCGTCTCACCTCAGGCCGGTCGACCTGCGCAGCGCCGCCCGGATCAGCAGGTCCACCAGGTCCGGGTAGCTGATCCCGCTCGCCTGCCACATCTGCGGGTACATCGAGATCGGCGTGAATCCGGGCATCGTGTTGATCTCGTTGATCACGAACTCCCCGTCCTCGGTGAGGAAGAAGTCCGCGCGCACCAGGCCCTCGCAGGAGGCCGCCTCGAAGGCGTCCACGGCCAGGCGTTGCACCTGAGCCGTCTCCTCGGGCGTCAGCGGCGCCGGCACGATGCCGGGCGTCGAGTCGATGTACTTGGCCTCGAAGTCGTAGTACGCGTGCGCGTCCGGCGGCGGGATCTCGGCCGGGGCCGAGGCGCGCGGGCCGTCCTCGAACTCGAGCACCCCGCACTCGATCTCACGGCCGCGCAGGGCCGCCTCGACGAGGATCTTCGGGTCGTGCCGCTGGGCCTCGGCGATCGCCTCGTCCAGCCCCGACAGGTCCTCGACCTTCGTGATGCCGATCGACGAACCCGCGCGCGCGGGCTTCACGAACAGCGGCCAGCCGTGGTCGCCGGCGAGGTCGATGATCTTCTTGCGGGCGGCGGACTCGTCCTGCTCCCACTCGCGCGGCCGGATCACCACGTACGGGCCCACCTTGAGCCCGAACGAGGTGAACACCCGCTTCATGTACTCCTTGTCCTGGCCGACGGCCGAGGCGAGCACGCCCGAGCCCACGTACGGCACTCCGGAGAGCTCCAGCAGGCCCTGGAGGGTGCCGTCCTCGCCGTAGGGGCCGTGCAGCACCGGGAAGACCACGTCGATCTCACCGAGCGCCTTGGGCACCGACCCGGGCTCGCTGTAGACCACTTCGCGGTTCGCCGGGTCGACGGGGAGCACCACGCCGCCCTCGCTCGAGTCGGCCAACTGCTCGACGGTGGGCGTACGGCGCTCGGTGATCGCCATGCGTTCCGGTTCGTCGGCCGTGAGCACCCATCGGCCGCTCTGCGTGATGCCGATCGGCAGGACGTCGTACTTCGTCCGGTCGATCGCGCGCAGTACGGCGCCGGCGGTGACCATGGAGATCCCGTGCTCGGAGCTGCGACCGCCGAACACGACGGCCACACGCGGCTTGCGGGGCGGCTGGTCTGGGCTCTGGGGGAGGTTCTCGGTGCTCATATCGCGTTGAGCGTACCCGCCCGTAGGGTCCGAGTCAGCGTCCGGAGGGCGGCGTTCCCCCGGCGTCGCTCACCGTCGCTCCGGCTTCGCGCTGCGCGACATCAGCTCCTTGAGGGCGACCACCGGCGGCTTGCCCTCGTGCACGATGCCGACGACCGTCTCCGTGATGGGCATGTCGACGCCGTGCCGGCGGGCCAGATCCAGCACGGACTCACAGGACTTGACGCCCTCTGCGGTCTGCTTGGTGACGGCGATGGTCTCCTTCAGGGTCATGCCCTTGCCGAGGTTGGTGCCGAAGGTGTGGTTGCGCGACAGCGGCGAGGAGCAGGTGGCCACCAGGTCGCCGAGACCGGCGAGTCCGGAGAACGTCAGCGGGTCGGCGCCCAGCGCGACGCCGAGGCGGGTGGTCTCGGCGAGGCCGCGGGTGATGAGCGAGCCCTTGGCGTTGTCGCCGAGGCCCATGCCGTCCGCGATGCCGACGGCGAGGCCGATGACGTTCTTCACGGCGCCGCCCAGTTCGCAGCCCACCACGTCCGTGTTGGTGTACGGCCGGAAGTACGGCGTGTGGCTGGCGGCCTGGAGGCGCTGGGCGACGGACTCGTCGGTGCAGGCGACGACCGCGGCGGCCGGCATGCGGGAGGCGATCTCGCGGGCCAGGTTGGGCCCGGTGACGACGGCGATGCGGTCGTGGCCGACCTTGGCCACGTCCTCGATGACCTCGCTCATCCGCATGGTGGTGCCGAGTTCGACGCCCTTCATCAGCGACACGAGGACGGTGCCCGGCGCCAGCATCGGCGTCCACTCGGCGAGGTTGGCGCGCAGGGTCTGGGACGGGACGGACAGCACCGTGAAGTCGGCGCCGGCCATGGCCTCGGCCGGGTCGGTGGTGGCCCGCATGCCCTGCGGGAGCTCGACGCCGGGGAAGTAGTCGGGGTTCGTGCGGGTCGAGTTGATGGCGTCGGCGACCTCGGGGCGGCGGGCCCACAGGGTGACCTCGCAGCCGGCGTCGGCGAGGACGATGCCGAAGGCCGTACCCCATGAACCGGCACTCAGGACTGCCGCCTTGACGGGCTTGCTCACGTGCCCTGCCCCTCTTCCTGTCCGGCCTTCTCGTGCTCGGCCCTGGGCTGCGTCTGACGGTTGTTCTGCGCGGCGGTCCTGCGGCGCTGCTCGATGCGCTCCTGGCGCGGGTCGTACGGCGTCGCGGGCGCCTTCTCGCCGCGGATCTCCTCGAGCTGGCGGGTGACGGCGGCCATGATGACCTCGGTCGCCTCCTTGAGCAGGTCCGGGGTCATCTCCTTGTCGTAGAACCGCGTGAGGTCCACGGGCGGGCCCGCGAGGACATGGTGGGTCTTGCGCGGAAGGAGGTTGGGCTTCTTGGCGTAGGGCGGCAGCAGTTCGTTGGCGCCCCACTGCGCGACGGGGATCACCGGGCACTTGGTCTGCAGGGCCACGCGTGCGGCGCCGGTCTTGCCGGTCATGGGCCACTGGTTCGGGTCCCGGGTGATGGTGCCCTCCGGGTAGAAGGCGACGCACTCGCCGCGCTCCACGGCGTCGATCGCGGCGCGGAAGGCGCTCAGCGCGTCCGTGGTCTCCCGGTAGACGGGGATCTGCCCGGCACCGCGCATGAAGGAGCCGACGAATCCCTTCTTGAAAAGCCCGCTCTTCGCCAGGAATCGCGGAACGCGGCCGGTGTTGTACTGAAAGTGCGCGTACGCGAAGGGATCGATGTGCGAATTATGGTTCACCGCGGTGATAAATCCGCCCTCGGCCGGAATGTGCTCCATTCCACGCCAGTCCCGCTTGATCAGAACCACCAGCGGCGGTTTGGCGATCACCGCGGCGAAGCGGTACCAGAAGCCGATTCTGCGGCGGGGCACGCGTGCACCTTCCTCTAGGGATCAAGGACGTGGGGCCTGGGGGCCGCACAAGTGTCGCCCCAGGCCGCCGGTCTGTCGAGAACACCGTACGCCTCACCACCCCGACCGCCAGATGGCCCTGGTGACGGCTGAGTGACAATGGCCGCGACCGGAGAGGACGGAACGCTGGTGCAGTGGACCTTGGTCGTACCCCTGAAGCCCTTGGCCCGGGCGAAGAGCAGGCTGTCGGACACGGCGGCGGACGGGCTGCGCCCGGGACTGGCGCTGGCCTTCGCCCTCGACACCGTGGCCGCGGCGCTGGCCTGCCCCGCGGTGAAGGATGTGGCGGTCGTCACGAACGACGCCCGGGCCGGCCGCGAGCTGGGCGCGCTCGGCGCCCACATCGTCCCCGACGAGCCCGGCGGCGGCCTCAACGCGGCGCTGGCTCACGCGGCGTCGGTCGTACGGTCGTCCCGCCCCGAAACCCCCGTGGCCGCCCTGAACGCCGATCTTCCCGCCCTGCGCCCGCTGGAATTGGCCCGGGTCCTGGACTCGGCGGCCGAATTCCCGCGTGCTTTTCTCCCCGATGCCGCCGCGATCGGCACCACATTGCTGGCCGCCGCCCCCGGCCATGAATTGCGCCCGTCATTCGGCACGGATTCCCGGGCCCGCCACCGCGGGTCCGGGGCGGTGGAGCTGTGCCTGGACGAGGTGGATTCCGTACGCCAGGACGTGGACACCGGCGAGGATCTGCGGGCCGCGCTGGCCTTGGGCGTGGGCCCACGGACGGCGGCGGCAGCGGCCCGGCTGCTGATCAGGGAGCCGTGACTGCGGTGCCGGGCGCGCATAGGGTGGCAGCCATGCAGGCCACCGCATACACCTACGACGCCGAATCCCGCTCCGGCAGTGTCCTCCTGGACGACGGCACCCCCGTCTCCTTCGACGCCCCGGCCTTCGACGCGGGTGGCCTGCGGCTGCTGCGCCCCGGGCAGCGGGTCCGTATCGAGACGGAGGGCGAGGGCGAGTCCCTGCGCATCACGCTGGTGACGTTGCAGACCCTCTGAGAACACGCCGCGGGCCGGACTCCCCACGGAGTCCGGCCCGGCGCGTGAGTGCCCCTGTGCGGTCCTACCTGCTGCGCGTGGTCCTCTTGGCAGCGGACTTGCGCGCCGTCGACTTCTTGGCGGGCGCCTTCTTGGCGGTCGCCTTCTTCGCCGGGGCCTTCTTGGCCGTCGCCTTCTTGGCGGTGGTCTTCTTCGCCGCGGTCGTCTTCTTGGCGGCAGCCGTGGTCTTCTTGGCCGTCGTCTTCTTCGCCGTGGTCTTCTTGGCCGCGGCCGTCGTCTTCTTGGTCGTGGCCTTCTTCGCCGCCGCCTTCGTGGTCTTCTTCGCCGCCGCCTTGGTGGTCTTCTTCGCGGCGGCCTTCTTGACCGTCGCCGCGGCGCCACCGGTCAGGCTGCCCTTGGGCGCCTTCTTGACGGCGACCTCGCCGCCCCGCGGGAGCTTCTTCGAGCCGCTCACCAGGTCCTTGAAGCCCTGACCCGCGCGGAAGCGCGGAACGGAGGTCTTCTTGACCCGAACCCGCTCGCCCGTCTGGGGGTTACGGGCGTACCGAGCCGGACGGTCGACCTTCTCGAACGAACCGAAGCCGGTGACCGAGACCCGCTCACCCGCGACGACCGCGCGGACGATCGCGTCCAGTACGTGGTCGACAGCATCGGCGGCCTGCTGGCGGCCGCCCATCTTGTCGGCAATCGCTTCTACGAGCTGCGCCTTGTTCACGTCTTCCCCTTCGGAGACATCGCCAGAACGAAAGTGTTCAAGCTTTTTCGCACGTTAGGCAGATATATACCGCAAATCAAACACGAAACGGGCTAATCACCCTTGTGCCGCAACAGACTCGACTGTCTCGAAGGTGTTCTCAGCGTTCCTCTTCGGGGAATCGCCCCGCGTCGAGGTCCGCGATGAACCGCTCCAGACGCCTTGTCGCTTCGGCGACGTCGTGTTTGGCCGCGGCCGTAATGACCAGCAGCTTCCGGGTCAGCGCCATCCGTACGCCCTCCGGGACTTGCAGTGCGCGCACCCTTGCGTGCGCTTCCTTGAGTTGGTCCGCGACTGCCGCATAGAGCTCGAGTTGGCCGTCGTGTTCCATGCACAGATTGTGCCATCTGGGGCGAGTTGTCGCCTGCCAGGGGTGCAACTCCGGCCTCAAATGGCCTTCCGGGCACTTGCGGAAGTCACGGTTACACCACTCGCGTACCCCGGCAACACCCGTCGTAACGTGGGAAGTTGCCCCCGGCGCGGCGGCGGTGCAGGGCCGTTCGGGTGCAGACATGGCAGTACCCCCGATCGGGCTGATCGGGGGTACTGAGGGGTGTTGCGGGTGACCGAAAGTCGCCTTGCGCTCAGATCTGGAGCGTGCGCGGCTTGAACGACGGGCGCTTCGCCTCGTACGCGGCGATGTCATCCTCGTTCTGGAGGGTGATCGAGATGTCGTCGAGGCCGTTCAGCAGCCGCCAGCGGGAGTTCTCGTCCAGCTCGAAGGAGGCGGTGATGCCCTCGGCACGAACCTCACGCGCCTCAAGGTCCACAGTGATCTCAGCAGTCGCGTCCTTCTCCGTGAGCTCCCAGAGCGCGTCCACGGTCTTCTGCTCCAGAACCACCGTGAGCAGGCCGTTCTTGAGCGAGTTGCCGCGGAAGATGTCCGCGAAGCGCGAGGAGATGACGGCCTTGAAGCCGTAGTTCTGCAGCGCCCACACGGCGTGCTCACGGGAGGAGCCGGTGCCGAAGTCGGGGCCGGCCACCAGCACCGTGGCGCCTTCGCGCTCGGGCCGGTTGAGCACGAACTCCGAGTCCTTGCGCCAGGCCTCGAACAGCCCGTCCTCGAACCCGTCCCGGGTCACCTTCTTGAGCCAGTGAGCAGGGATGATCTGGTCGGTGTCGACGTTGGAGCGGCGCAGCGGGACGGCCCGGCCGGTGTGCGTGGTGAATGCTTCCATGACTGATCAGACTCCAGCGGGCGTACGGGTCTCGGCGTCGGACAGGTCGGCCGGGGAGGCCAGGTGGCCCAGCACGGCGGTCGCTGCGGCGACCTGCGGCGAGACCAGGTGGGTACGGCCCCCCTTGCCCTGCCGGCCCTCGAAGTTGCGGTTGGAGGTGGACGCGGAGCGCTCGCCGGGGGCCAGCTGGTCGGGGTTCATGCCCAGGCACATCGAGCAGCCCGCGTGCCGCCATTCGGCGCCGGCCTCCTTGAAGACCAGGTCCAGGCCCTCGTCGACGGCCTGCAGACCGACCCGCGCGGAGCCCGGGACGACCAGCATCCGTACGCCGTCGGCGACTTTGCGGCCCTTCATCAGGTCGGCGGCGGCGCGCAGGTCCTCGATGCGGCCGTTGGTGCAGGAGCCTACGAAGACGGTGTCCACCTTGATGGAGCGCAGCGCCTGTCCGGCCTCCAACCCCATGTATTCCAGGGCCTTTTCGGCGGCGAGGCGCTCCGAAGCGTCTTCGTACGAAGCCGGGTCGGGGACGGACGCCGAAAGCGGGGCGCCCTGGCCCGGGTTGGTGCCCCAGGTGACGAACGGCGACAGCTCGGCGGCCTCGATCACGACCTCGGCGTCGAACTCGGCGTCGTCGTCGGTCCTGAGCGTCTTCCAGTACGCGACGGCCGCGTCCCAGTCCTCGCCCTTGGGGGCGTGCGGGCGGCCCTCGAGGTAGTCGAAGGTGGTCTGGTCGGGGGCGATCATGCCCGCGCGGGCACCGGCCTCGATCGACATGTTGCAGATGGTCATCCGGGCCTCCATCGAGAGCTTCTCGATGGCGGAGCCGCGGTACTCCAGGACGTAGCCCTGGCCGCCGCCCGTGCCGATCCTGGCGATGATCGCCAGGATCAGGTCCTTGGCGGTGACGCCCTCGGGCAGCTCGCCGTTGACCGTGATGGCCATGGTCTTCGGGCGGGCCATGGGCAGCGTCTGGGTGGCCAGCACATGCTCGACCTGGGAGGTGCCGATGCCGAACGCCAGACCGCCGAAGGCGCCGTGCGTGGAGGTGTGCGAGTCACCGCAGACGACGGTCATGCCCGGCTGGGTCAGCCCGAGCTGCGGACCCACCACGTGTACGACACCCTGCTCGACGTCGCCCAGCGGGTGCAGCCGCACCCCGAACTCGGCGGCGTTCTTGCGCAGCGTCTCCAGCTGGACCCGGGAGACCGGGTCGGCGATGGGCTTGTCGATGTCGAGGGTCGGGGTGTTGTGGTCCTCGGTGGCGATGGTCAGGTCGAGCCGGCGCACCTTGCGACCGCTCTTGCGAAGGCCGTCGAAGGCCTGCGGGCTGGTCACCTCGTGCAGCAGGTGCAGATCGATGAAGAGGAGGTCGGGCTCGCCCTCGGCGCGCCGGACGACATGGTCGTCCCAGACCTTCTCCGCGAGTGTCCTACCCATCGCTTTCCCTCCGGCCGGCGTACGGTCCACCGGCCCAACTAGAGATCTTGAGAGGCGGCTTCCGCCCGCGCCCCTGTTCTCCGGGCGTCCGCCACCGGCCCGCTTTGGTCCACGGGCCGCACTGCCTTCGTCGTTCCAGAGTGGCGTGTTCCACGGAAAATTGAACTTGCGTTTCACAGAGTGAGACGCGAGTATCGTTTCATGGACAACAGTAGCGGCGTCGGCGTTCTGGACAAGGCAGCCCTTGTCCTGAGCGCCCTGGAGTCCGGTCCGGCCACCCTCGCAGGGCTCGTCTCGGCCACCGGACTGGCACGACCCACGGCCCATCGACTGGCCGTGGCCCTTGAACACCACCGCATGGTGGCGCGTGACATGCAGGGCCGTTTCATTCTCGGCCCCCGGCTGGCGGAACTGGCCGCGGCGGCGGGTGAGGACCGCCTCCTCGCGACCGCCGGGCCGGTCCTCACCCACCTCCGCGACGTCACGGGCGAGAGCGCGCAGCTCTACCGGCGCCAGGGCGACATGCGCATCTGCGTCGCCGCGGCGGAACGTCTTTCCGGCCTGCGGGACACGGT
The DNA here is from genome assembly GCF_015160855.1 of Streptomyces ferrugineus. Classification (NCBI taxonomy): domain Bacteria; kingdom Bacillati; phylum Actinomycetota; class Actinomycetes; order Kitasatosporales; family Streptomycetaceae; genus Streptomyces; species Streptomyces ferrugineus. The sequence continues at coordinate 7,955,304 of NZ_CP063373.1, forward strand.
CCCGGTCGGCTCGACGCTCACGATGAAGGCGGGCTCCTCGGCACAGATCCTCATGGCCTGGGAGGAGCCGGAGCGCCTGCACCGGGGTCTGCAGGGCGCCCGCTTCACGGCGACGGCCCTGTCGGGCGTACGACGCCGTGGCTGGGCCCAGTCGATCGGCGAGCGCGAGCCGGGCGTCGCGTCCGTCTCCGCGCCGGTACGCGGCCCGTCGAACCGTGTGGTGGCCGCCGTGTCCGTCTCCGGCCCCATCGAGCGCCTGACCCGCCACCCGGGCCGCATGCACGCCCAGGCGGTCATCGACGCCGCGGCCCGCCTGTCGGAAGCCCTGCGCCGCTCCGGCTGATCTCCGGACGGATCGACGAGGGGACCTGCCTCAACGCCGCGGCAGGCCCCCTCGTTCCCCCGATCCCCCCGGGTCACCCGGCCCCCTCGGTCACCCCCGCCGCCGACCGGTGCGCGAACCGGTCCTCGGCACGGCGCCCCCGCCTCTCGACGGGCACCTGCCCGTGCGCCGCGGCGAGCCCGAACGCCGGCATATCCGCGTAGATCGACTCGTACGCGCCCTCGGGCACGACATACGCCTCGTGCCAGATCCCCACGTGCCCCCGCGTCCTGTCCGCCCGCTCCTTGCGGTTGATGATCCCCCACACCCTGTGGTGGAACATGTCGGGCGCACTCGCGTACGCGTAGAGCTTCTCCTTGGACTCCCAGTACTGGACGACGTAGTACGTCCGCGGCGAGGCCGTCAGCAGCACACGCCCCAGCAGCCCCCGGTCGCTGTCCCGCGCAAGCTCCCCCAGCATGCGGATCATCGACAGCATGACCGGCAGCCACTGGTGCACCGCCCAGAAGTGGTTGATCCGCATCCCGATGAGCAGGACCACCACATCGCCTTCGGCGTCCGCGGTCGTACGACCCAACACCGGTTTCGCGGACATGGCGGCCCCCAGGCTCCCTCACCGGATAGCGGCGCTATCCTTCTGGTCGGTGATTGGATAGTGGCACTTTCCAATGAGAGGCGCAAGAGATGCGGCTGGCGGAGCTCAGCGAGCGCAGTGGGGTGCCCATCGCGACGATCAAGTACTACCTGCGCGAAGGGCTGTTGCCGCCCGGCCGCCAGATCAACGCCCGCACCGCCGAGTACGACGAGGACCATCTGCGCCGGCTGCGTCTGGTGCGCGCGATGATCCAGGTCGGGCGGGTCCCGGTGGCGACGGTCCGGGAGGTGCTCGGGCACGTCGACGACGACTCCCTCCCCCGCACGATCCGCATGGGCGCGGCACTGTGGGCACTGCCGCAGGTCCCCGAGCCGGACGAGGAGGACGAGTACGTCCGGGGCGCACACGAGGTCGCGGATCAACTGCTTCAGTCGCTGGGCTGGTCGAACGCCCAGGCGCTGGTCACCATCTCGCCCTCCTACCGTTCGCTGGTGGTGGCGATGGCCGCACTCAGACGGCTCGGTTACGACTGGGACCCTCAACTGCTCCTGTCGTACGCCCGGTTGATGCACGGGGCGGCCGTGCTCGACCTGGACTTCGTGGAGACGCACGCGTCGGAGGCCGAGAAGGTCGAGACGGCGGTGCTGGGGGCGATCCTCGTCGAGCCGATACTGCAGGCCCTGCACCGGCTGGCGCAGGAGGAGGAGTCGGCGCGGCGGTACGGCTTCGGAGACCGGGAATGACGAAGGCCCCCCACCGAAGTGGAGGGCCTTCACCGTGCGTACCCCCGACCGGATTCGAACCGGCGCTACCGCCTTGAGAGGGCGGCGTGCTAGGCCGCTACACAACGGGGGCGTGGACTCTGCGTTTCCGCAGGCCCGAGCTGGTCTACCTGGACTCGAACCAAGACTAACTGAACCAGAATCAGTCGTGCTGCCAATTACACCATAGACCAATGTGGTTTAGACCAGTCAGTACCCCCGACCGGATTCGAACCGGCGCTACCGCCTTGAGAGGGCGGCGTGCTAGGCCGCTACACAACGGGGGCCCTAGCGATCCCGAGTTGATCGGAATCAGTACCCCCGACCGGATTCGAACCGGCGCTACTGCCTTGAGAGGGCAGCGTGCTAGGCCGCTACACAACGGGGGCTTTGCAGATGCTGTGCTTAATCCAAAGCGTCTGCGAGCTGGCCTACCTGGACTCGAACCAAGACTAACTGAACCAGAATCAGTCGTGCTGCCAATTACACCATAGGCCACTGGAACGCAAGCCCCTGAGGGGATCTTGTTCTAGTTCGCTCCCCCGGGTTTCCGGCCTTTCGGCCCGCTCCCCGGCGGCGCAGGAAGAACATTACCCGAAGGTGGACGGGGCTCCAAAACGGGTATCCGCGCCGAGGAGCGCGGGGAGTTCGGCGAGGGAGGCGATCCGGTGCGGTCTGCCGTTCGCCGGGGCGGGCGCGTCATCGCTGGTGTACGCGCCGTCACGGTCGATCCACACCGACAGCAACCCGGCGTCCGCGGCGCCGCGCCCGTCGATCTCCGGGTGATCGCCGACGTACGCCACCTGGTGCGGGGCGAGCTCCAGCGCGGCGCAGGCGGCGTGGAAGGCGCCGGCCTCCGGCTTGGAGACGCCGAGCTCCGCCGCGCACAGGATGGCCTCGAAGCGCTCGTGCACGCCGAGCACACGCAGCTTGTGGTCCTGGACGTGGATGCTGGAGTTGGAGAGCACGGCGTGCCGGTGGCTGGCCGCGAGGGCGTCCAGGACCGGCAGGACGTCCGGGAAGAGGGCCCAGGCGGTCTCGTAGTGCGCGATGTACCGCTGGAACCAGGCGTCGGCCTCCGCGTCGCTCAGCTCCTCGCCCAGGAAGACCCGCACCCGGTCCCTGCGCTGCCCCTCGAAGGTCACCGCCCCGGCCGAGAACCGGGCCCACTGCGCGTCGGTGATCTCCCGCCAGCGCGTGATGGCCTGCTCGACGCTGTCGTACCCCGCCAGCAGCCCCTCGGCCGTGAGATGGCCGCGCATGCCGCTGCGGTCGGCACCCGTGTAGTCGAAGAGGGTGTCGTCGACGTCCCAGACCACGGCACGAATGCTCATGATCCGACAGTAGCCCGGGGCACCGGGGCGTGTCCGGTGATTGCGGCCCGTCAGGACCTGTCAGGACGCGTCAGGAAGGGTCGGGTGCGACGAAGAGGGTGCGACCGGTGGCGGCGGAGGTGACCAGGTGGGGTCCCTCCGGCCAGTGACTGTTCTCGAAGGCGTCCCACAGCGGCCCTCCTCCTTCCTCGTCTCCGGGAAGGCCTCCTCGGCCGCGGCGTCGTAGAAGCAGCCGGTGGGGGCGGTCGGACGGCGGCTCCCCGGGCCGGGTGAGCGTCGCGACGGCGGCCTCGACGCGGTAACGGCCGGGCCCGACGGTGACGGTGAACGGCTCGATGTCCCCCGTGCCCAGGTAGACGAACGGATCGCAGGCGACGACGCGGCCGGTGGGCAGGTCGAGCCGCCCGGTGTGCGAGTGAGCCGGAACACTGGTGCGCACCGCTGACAGACATGCCGCGGGGGCGGCAGCCGTCCTGGCTGCCGCCCCCGCGCACGCGCGTGTGACCTACGCCGCCAGCTTCGCCAGCGCCGCGTCGATCCGCGTCAGGGTCTTCTCCTTGCCCAGCACCTCAAGGGACTCGAAGAGCGGCAGGCCGACGGTGCGGCCGGTGACGGCGACACGGACCGGGGCCTGGGCCTTGCCGAGCTTGAGGCCGTGGACCTCGCCGGCGGCCAGGACGGCGTCCTTCAGGGAGTCCGGGGACGTCCAGTCGGCCGCGTCCAGCTTCTCGCGGGCCGTGCGCAGCAGGGCGTCGCTGCCCTCCTTCATCGCCTTCGTCCAGGACGCCTCGTCGAAGACCGGCTCCGGCAGGAACAGGAAGTCGACGTTGTCGGTGATCTCCGACAGGACCTTCAGGCGGGTCTGCGCGTGCGGGGCGATGGCCTGCCACTTCACCTCGTCGAAGGCCTCGGGCGCCCAGGGGGCGAACGGGGCCTGCAGCCACGGGCGGCAGCGCTCGGTGAAGTCCTTCACATCGAGCAGCCGGATGTGGTCGCCGTTGATCGACTCGCACTTCTTCAGGTCGAAGCGGGCCGGGTTGGGGTTCACATCCGCGATGTCGAAGGCCGCGACCATCTCGGCCATCGTGAAGATGTCCTGGTCGGCGGAGAGCGACCAGCCGAGCAGGGAGAGGTAGTTGAGCAGGCCCTCCGGCAGGAAGCCGCGCTCGCGGTAGAGGTTCAGCGAGGACTGCGGGTCGCGCTTGGAGAGCTTCTTGTTGCCCTCGCCCATCACATACGGCAGGTGTCCGAAGGCCGGGATCCGCTTGGCGATGCCCAGCTCCATCAGCGCCTTGTACAGGGCGATCTGACGGGGCGTCGAGGAGAGCAGGTCCTCGCCGCGCAGCACGTGGGTGATCTCCATCAGGGCGTCGTCGACCGGGTTGACGAGCGTGTAGAGGGGCGCCCCGTTGGCTCGTACGATCCCGTAGTCCGGGACGTTCTCCGGGGTGAAGGTCAGCTCGCCGCGGACCAGGTCCGTGAAGGTGATCGTCTCGTCGGGCATGCGGAAGCGGACGATGGGCGTACGGCCCTGGGCCTGGTACTCCGCCACCTGCTGGGCGCTCAGCTCGCGGCAGTGGCCGTCGTAGCCGGAGGGCTTGCCGGCGGCGCGGGCGGCCTCGCGGCGGGTGTCCAGCTCGTCCTGGGAGCAGTAGCAGCGGTAGGCGTGGCCGGCCTCCAGGAGCTTGGCCGCGATGTCCTTGTAGCGGTCCATGCGCTGCGACTGGCGGTACGGGGCGTGCGGGCCGCCGATCTCCGGGCCCTCGTCCCAGTCGAAGCCCAGCCAGCGCATCGAGTCGAGCAGCTGGTCGTACGACTCCTCCGAGTCGCGGGCCGCGTCGGTGTCCTCGATGCGGAAGACCAGGGTGCCCTGGTGGTGCCGGGCGAACGCCCAGTTGAACAGGGCGGTGCGGACCAGGCCCACATGGGGGTTACCGGTGGGCGAGGGGCAGAAACGGACGCGAACGGGAGTGCCGGGTGCGCTAGCCACGCTTGACAACCTTGTTGGTGAGAGTGCCGATGCCTTCGATGGTGACGGCGACCTCGTCGCCGACGTTGAGGGGGCCGACCCCTGCCGGGGTGCCCGTGAGGATCACGTCGCCGGGGAGCAGCGTCATGGCCTCGGAGATGTTGACGATCAGGTCCTCGATGGGGTGGACCATCTCGCTGGTGCGGCCGAGCTGGCGCTGTTCGCCGTTGACCGTGAGCTGGATGGTGAGGTCGGACGCCTTGGCGAGGTCCAGGTCCGTCTCCACCCAGGGGCCCAGCGGGCAGGAGGTGTCGAAGCCCTTGGCCCTGGCCCACTGCTTCTCGCGCTTCTGGACGTCCCGGGCGGTGATGTCGTTGGCGCAGGTGTAGCCGAAGATCACGTCCTTGACGCGTTCGCGCGGGACCTCGCGGCACATGCGGCCGATGACGACGGCCAGTTCGGCCTCGTGGTGGAGGTCCTCGGTGAAGGACGGGTACTGGATCTGGTCGCCGGGGCCGATCACCGCGGTGGACGGCTTGAAGAAGGCGAACGGGGCGTCGGGCACCTCGTTGCCCAGTTCCTTCGCGTGCTCCGCGTAGTTGCGGCCGAAGGCCACGACCTTGTTGGGGAGCACCGGCGGCAGCAGCCTGACCTTGCTCAGCGGCACCTTCGTGCCGGAGAGCTCGAAGTCCGCGAACGGGATGCCCTTGATGATGTCGAGGACGAGCTCGTCCGGCCTGTCGCCCTCGACCGCGCCGAAGGCGACGTTCCCGTCGATGGAGAATCTGGCGATGCGCACGGGATCTTCGCGCCCCTCACTGAGAACTGGTGTGCGTGTCGGTCGCCCGGCCGACCCGCGAGCCGACGCTGGACGCTCCAGGCTAACCGGTCGGGCGGCTTGATCATCGGTCGGCGAGGCGGGGGCCGGCCCGGGCCGTCGCGGGATGTGAACTGGCCGGAAATCGATTGTTGTGATCCGGACAGACACATAAGGTCTTCACGAAATCAACCAGCCGACCACTGGTTCACAAAACAAGGGGGAAGTCATGAAGACATCACGCAAGGTTCTGTCCGCGGCAATCGCCATTCCGGCCGCGGCCGTGGCGGTGTTGGGTATGGCTCCGATGGCGCACGCCGAGGCCAGAGCCACCTGCCCGGACTGGGAAAAGGACTGCGCGGTCTTCTACTACAACAGCAACAACCAGGGCTCTCGGACCGCCTTCACCCGTGACGGCGTGTCCAACCTCGCCGGCTACAAGTTCCTGTCGTCCGGCGCCGGCAAGGGTCTGGACGTGAAGAACAACGCGGCCTCGTTCTGGAACGCGAGCGTGGACAGCATCGCCACGGTCTTCTTCCGCAGCAACTACGGTGGCGCCTGCGACACGTTCGCGCCGCTCGCGGAGGCGAACAGGCTCGCCAAGACCTACAACGAGAATGCCTCGTTCGACTTCGACCGGCGCGGCACCAACTGCTACAAGTGGGACTAGGACGCCATCCGTAGAAAAGCGGCGCTCGACCCCGTGCAGGCTTCCGGCCTGTGCGGGGCTCTGCCGTATCCGGGAAATCCAGAGTCGTGCCCTTTCCCAGAGACGTTTGGACTCATGAGACGTTTGGCGATCCCCGTTCTCTCCCTGTCGCTGCTGGTCGGCTGCGCCTCGCAGGAGTCGTCCGACCGCGGCTCCGCCGAGGCCTCCACCACCGCCCCCGCACCGCGCCCGGACAGCCCGTCACCTGCGGCGTCGCCCGGGAAGGACGACTACACCTTCCGGCTGCCCATCGCCGCGTTCAGCTACACCGACGCCGAGTACGAGGTGATCGGCTCGGCGGAGCAGGTGCTGGCCCGGGACTGCATGAAGGGCTTCGGTCTGACCTATCGGCCGGCCGGGAATTCCACGCCCCCGAAATCGGAGGACCGGCGGTACGGGATAACGGACTTGGAGGGCGCGCGGCGCCATGGCTACCGGGTGCCGCCACAGCCGGACGCGCCGAAAGCGGAACTCACCGAGGACCAGATCAAGGTCCTCTACGGCAAACGGTCCCTGGACAAGGAGGCGGAGGACCGGACGAAGCTGGAGTACGGGGGGAAGGAAATCCCGGACGAGGGATGTCTGGGGAAGGCCATCCTCGACTTCCGCAAGCCCTATGAATACCCGGCGGGATCCGCCGCGGCGAGCCGTATCGCGGGGGAAAGCTACGACGCCTCCCTGAAGGACCCGAAGGTTCGGGCCGTCTTCGAGAAGTGGTCCTCGTGCATGAAGCGGAGCGGCTACGACTACGCCTCTCCGATGGCCGCGATGGAGGCACCGTCATTCCTGGCGGGGGAGGTATCGGCCACCGAGCGGAAAACGGCGGTCGCCGACATCACCTGCAAGCGGAATACCGGCCTCCTGGAAACGTGGTTCGAGGCCGAGTCGGCGATCCAGAAGGCGATGATGAAAAAGGACGCGGCGGCGCTGCGCAAGCTCGACGAGCTGCACGGGAAAAAGGTGAACGCGGCCAGAAAAATACTCGCCGAAGCGTGAGCCGTCGCGTGGGCCGTGGTGTGAGCATGGCTTGCGCGTGGCGTGACGTGGCTCCCCGGGCGGGCCGGGGAGCCGTGGCGACTACTCGGCCGCGGCCGCCGCGCCGACGGGGGCGTCCACCAGGACCGTGCGCCGGGGGTTGGCCGTCTGTGCGGGGAGGTCGACGGAGTGCTCCTGCTGCTGCGGGGTCTGCAGTTCGTCGGCGTCCTCGAGGTGCGCCAGCGTCGTGCGCCGCGGGTTGGCTATGTTGCGGAACATCATCGTCGTCTTCACCGTTGTACCGAGTCCTGTCGTGACGAAGCGCCGGTGCGGGCCCGGGAGAGGCCTGCGGTCCGGCGCGGTTGGCGGAATCATCCCTCTTGTAAAGCGTCAGGCTAAACATGCGATTCCCGCGGGAAGTCGCGAAGACCCCTTGATCAGCGTGTGAGTTTGCTCACGACTCGACAGGCATATCGGTCAATTCAGACCTGCGCACCATGCCAACGAAACGGACATTGGCCCACTGAAGCCATCATTCCGCTCCTGATCATGGCGACTGGGACACCTTCCGCGTGCGAGCGGCTCGCGGGCATAAGTCCGTTATGGGGAAGATTGGTTTCTACGGCTGGTAATCTTGCCCTCACACGGCGTCACGTATGTTACGGCTCGACCTACGGGCCTTGTTGGAGATCCTGCACTGTGCTGGAATTCCACGGACCGCCGCAGGATCGAGCCGGCGCACAGGGGGCGCATCGAGCGCCGAGCGGCGGCGAGAAGGGGGAGCCAGCGCCGGTCAATCACGACCACCAGGGAGCGTGTTCAGGACGCTCCCTAATACGCCGACACCGTGCCCGTCCGTTCAAGCGGAGGGGCGCCTGGTCCAGAGGTTGCGACGCTAGTGCAGGGACGTTTCAAGAGGGATGGCAGCGCTTCGGCGGAGCCGGAGCACGGCGGGACCGACCGAGGTCCCTCGCCCCAGCACGCCCAGAACCCGGGCCCGACCCCGTCCGTCGACGGCGGTGAGCGCTCCGGGCGCCCCGCCGTGTCGGTGTCGCCGAGCGCGGCGAACCCACCCGCTCCGCCCGCCAAGAAGCCGCCGAAGAACCCGACCGGCCCCGGCTCGCGAATAGCCCTGCGCAACTGGCGCATCTCCACGCGTCTGGTGGCGCTCCTGACCCTCCCGGTGGTCGCGGCCACCTCGCTTGGGGCCCTGCGCATCAGCGACAACATGGACGACATCCAGCAGCTCGACAACATGCGGCTGCTGACGGACATGACCAAGCGGGCCACCGAGCTCGCCGCGGCGCTCCAGGAGGAGCGCGACCAGTCCGCCGGTCCGCTGGCGCACGGCGCCAAGGCGACCGACTACACGGTCAAGGGCTACCGGGACAAGACGGACCGGGCGACGAAGAGCTTCATCGAGGCCTCCGAGGAGATCGACAACACCAGCAAGGACGGCAACCTCAAGGGCGTCCGCGACAACCTCGTCCAGCTCGTCGGTGACCTGAGCGACATCGCGAGGATCCGCAACACCGCCTACGAGGCCCAGCGCAACTCCACGCAGACGGTGGAGGCCTACCACCGGCTGATCACCAACCTGCTCGGTCTCTCCCAGGACATGGCGGAGGCGACCAGCAACCCGGAGATGATCCAGAGCACGCGTGCCCTGGCAGCCTTCTCCACCGCCAAGGAGTACGCGTCCATCCAGCGCGCCGTCCTCGCCGCCGCCCTGCCCGCGGACAACAAGTCCGTCGGCGACCTCTCCGAGAACGACCGCCTCTACGCCGAGTCGGCCGTGACGAGCCAGCGGTCCGAGCTGAAGAGCTTCCGCAGCATCTACGGCACCCAGGCCGCCGCCGACCTGCTGCAGCCGATCGAAGAGCGCAACCCGACGATCACGGCCAGCGACAAGTACGCCAACCGCGCGCTCGGCAACCCCAACGCCCTGGTCGACCTGGAGAAGCGTTCGTACCGGGACTGGGTGGACGACAGCACCACCAAGATCCAGGGCATGCGCGCCATCGAGACCACGCTGCTGGAGGAGATGGAGCAGAAGGCCCGCGAGCTGCGCAACGCCTCCGAGCGCGAGGCGATCATCTCCGGTGCGCTGATCCTGCTCGTGCTCGGTGTCTCGCTGGTCGGCGCCTTCGTCGTGGCCCGCTCCATGATCCGCTCGCTGCGCCGCCTGGAGGAGACCGCCACCAAGGTCGCCCAGGACCGTCTGCCCGAGCTGGTCAAGCAGCTCTCCGAGGCCGACCCGCAGGACGTCGACACCTCCGTCGAGTCGGTCGGTGTGCACTCCCGGGACGAGATCGGCCAGGTGGCCGCGGCCTTCGACGACGTGCACCGCGAGGCGGTCCGCCTCGCCGCCGAGCAGGCCCTGCTGCGGGGCAACGTCAACGCGATGTTCACCAACCTCTCGCGCCGCTCCCAGGGCCTCATCCAGCGTCAGCTCTCGCTCATCTCCGAACTGGAGTCCCGCGAGGCCGACCCGGACCAGCTCTCCTCGCTGTTCAAGCTCGACCACCTCGCGACGCGTATGCGCCGTAACGGTGAGAACCTCCTCGTCCTCGCCGGTGAAGAGCCCGGCCGCCGCTGGACCCGCCCGGTCCCGCTGGTCGACGTGCTCCGTGCCGCCGCGTCCGAGGTGGAGCAGTACGAGCGCATCGAGCTGGCCGCCGTGCCGACCACCGAAGTGGCCGGCCGCGTGGTCAACGACCTCGTGCACCTGCTCGCCGAGCTGCTCGAGAACGCGACCTCGTTCTCCTCGCCGCAGACCAAGGTCAAGGTCACCGGTCACGCGCTGCCCGACGGCCGCGTCCTGATCGAGATCCACGACACCGGTATCGGCCTCTCCCCCGAGGACCTCGCGGCGATCAACGAGCGGCTCGCCTCGCCGCCCACCGTGGACGTCTCCGTCTCCCGCCGCATGGGCCTGTTCGTGGTCGGCCGGCTGTCGCAGCGGCACGGCATCCGCATCCAGCTGCGCCCGTCGGACTCCGGCGGTACGACCGCGCTGGTCATGCTCCCCGTCGATGTCGCCCAGGGCGGCAAGAAGCCCGCTTCGGGCAAGCCCGGCCAGAACGGCCCGGGTGGCTCCGGTGGTCCGGCCGCCGCGCAGGCCGCGGCCGGTGCGGCCGCCGCGCGTCGTCAGGCCCAGGCCGGCGGCGGCTCCCTCGGCCCGAGCGCGCCGGGCGGTGCGCTCGGTGCCGGTGCGCCCGGCGGGGGCCGGCTCGGTGCCGGTCAGGGACCGCGGGCCGCGCTGCCCGGGCGGGACGGTGGCGGTCAGCCGGGTGGACCGGGTGCGCCGCGGGGACCGCAGGGTCCGGGTGCTCCGTCGGCCCCGTCGCAGGGCCGGCCGGCTCCGGCCGGTGCGGGCGCCGGCTTCGGTGGCCAGGCTCCGGGCGCGCCGCAGGGTTTGCAGGCCGCGGGCATGAACGCGGACGGCTTCGGCCCGGGCCAGGACGCCTTCGGCGGCAGCCGCGGCCCCGGTCGCGAGCAGTCCCGGCCGGGCTCCTCGGCGCCGCAGTCGCCGCCCCCCGGCGGTGAGAAGGGCCGTCGTGGCCGCCAGCCGCAGCTGCCGCCGCGCGGTGGCCCGCGGGCCGAGCTGCCGGGCGGCAACCCGCCCTCCCGTCCGAGCTGGAGCGACGAGAACGCGCAGCCGCCGGTGCCGCGCACCTCGCTCGACACCCCGCGCGGACACGACGAGGACCCCGCACAGACCTCCCGGATGCCGCGCGTCGACGACCGCCAGGGCCCCGGCTCCACCTCGGAGTTCGCCCGCCCGGACTTCGACGCCCCGGCCCCCGGTACCTACGAACCGCAGAGCACGGGCCAGTTCGCCCGCCCCGGTGCGAACGAACCGCAGAACAACGGGCAGCACAACACCGGCCAGTTCGTCCGCTCGGACGTCTTCGGCTCCCCGGGCGGGCAGCACAACTCGTCGCAGACGGGCCAGTTCTCCGTACCGCAGTCGTACGACGACAGCTCGACGGGCCGGCACCCCCTGCCCGGCCACCAGAACCCCGAGTCCACCGGCCAGTTCGAGCGGCCCCAGGTCAACGGCGGCTACGGCGGCAACTCCGGCCTCGTCGGCCCGGCGCAGCCCCCGGCCCCGCCGCGTCCGCAGCAGCGGCCCGCGCGGCAGGAGCCCGAGGCGCTGCCGCCCGCGACGGGTCCCGGTGACGGGCGCACCCCGCTGTACGACACGTTGGAGACCAACTGGTTCCACGGCGGTCAGCAGGGACGTCAGCCCGGCTCGAACGGCACGGCCCCGGCCCCGTCTCCCCGTCAGGAGAGGCAGGAGCCGCAGGCCCCGGCGGAGCGGCCGCAGCCGTCCTCCGCCCCCCAGCGTTCCGCGTCGACCGCATGGCGCAGCTCACCGAACGACGACCTCGTCCGGCAGGCTGAACGCGTCAGGCAGCCGGCCGCGGGCGGCGTCACCACTTCCGGCCTGCCGCGCCGGGTGCCCAGGGCGAACCTCGTCCCGGGTACGGCTCAGCAGCAACAGCACCAAAGCGGTCCGCAGGTCTCGCGTTCGCCTGATGACGTACGCGGCCGGCTGACCAATCTCCGTCGGGGTATCGCGCAGGGTCGACAGGCCGGCACCGGCCAGACCGGCAGCTTCCCGAGCCCCACTCACCAGCAGGAGCGTTAGTTGAGCCAGATGAGCCAGGCGGCACAGAACCTCAACTGGTTGATCACCAACTTTGTGGACAACACCCCGGGTGTGTCCCACACCGTCGTCGTGTCCGCCGACGGTCTGCTGCTGGCGATGTCGGAGGGTTTCCCTCGCGACCGTGCCGACCAGCTCGCGGCCGTCGCGTCGGGTCTGACCTCGCTGACGGCGGGAGCCTCACGGATCTTCGACGGCGGTAACGTGGCCCAGACCGTCGTGGAGATGGAACGGGGGTTCCTGTTCCTCATGTCGGTCTCGGACGGTTCGTCCCTCGCCGTCCTGGCACACCCCGAATGCGACATCGGCCTCGTCGGCTACGAGATGGCGCTGCTGGTCGACCGCGCGGGCGCGGTGCTCACGCCCGATCTGCGCGCCGAACTACAAGGCAGTCTGCTCCACTGACCCGCCCCGGATCCACCCGCCTCACGAAATCACCGTCGGCCGACACAATCCCCCCACTGGCCTCACCAAGACGGCACGAATGACCGAGACTTGCTGTCCCCGCCCGGAGGATTCATGACCCCGCCCACCGCCTCTCATGATCCGTACGCGGAGCCGTACGAGGATGAGGGCGACCAGCCGCTGGTACGTCCTTACGCGATGACCGGCGGCCGGACCCGGCCGCGCTACCAGCTGGCCATCGAGGCCCTGATCAGCACCACGGCCGACCCGGCAGCGCTCATGGGGCTCCTCCCGGAGCACCAGCGCATCTGTCACCTGTGCCGTGAGGTGAAGTCGGTCGCGGAGGTCTCCGCGCTGCTGTCCATGCCGCTGGGTGTGGCCAGGATCCTCGTCGCGGACCTCGCCGAGGCCGGCCTGGTCGCCATTCACCAGCCGGGCGGCGACGAGAACAACGGCGGCGCTCCGGACGTGACGCTGCTCGAAAGGGTGCTCAGTGGACTTCGCAAGCTCTGAACCAGGCCGGGCGACCACCTCCGCGAAGATCGTGGTGGCGGGTGGCTTCGGCGTGGGCAAGACCACGTTCGTGGGCGCCGTCTCGGAGATCAACCCGCTGCGCACCGAGGCCGTGATGACCTCGGCGAGCGCGGGCATCGACGACCTCACGCACACCGGGGACAAGACCACCACCACGGTGGCCATGGACTTCGGCCGTATCACCCTGGACCAGGACCTGATCCTGTACCTGTTCGGTACGCCGGGTCAGGACCGGTTCTGGTTCATGTGGGACGACCTGGTGCGCGGCGCCATCGGCGCCGTCGTCCTGGTGGACACCCGCCGTCTCGCCGACTGCTTCCCGGCCGTCGACTACTTCGAGAACAGCGGGCTGCCGTTCGTCATCGCCCTCAACGGCTTCGACGGGCACCAGCCCTACACGCCCGACGAGGTGCGCGAGGCACTGCAGATCGGTCCGGACGCGCCGATCATCACGACGGACGCCCGGCACCGGGCCGATGCGAAGAGCGCGCTGATCACGCTGGTCGAACACGCGCTCATGGCACGGCTGCGGTAGCGCAAGTCGGTAGCACCATACGGCAGTTGTCGTAGATGCACCGGAGCCGACTGTGGCCTTTGACACGGTCGGCTCCATTGTTCATAACGTTTCGGCAGAGGAATCGGGTGGTATGGCCACTCGTCGCGGTCAAGCGGTCTCGCTGCGCGCACAGAAGCCCCGTCTTTTGGCGGGGCTCGCTCTTTATGACCGTTTTATCTGGGGCTTACATCACGTGGAATCCTCCTCTTCCACTGTTTGGAAGAGCGCAGGCCGACGTGCTGGAATGCGAGAACTGCCCAATAGTCAAAGACGTACTCAGCGGTACTGCGTACTCCATGGCGAACTGGGCTCTGAGACACTGCGGCACAACGTAGGTGCCGACCCCGCCGGAAGGTTGTTGGTCGAGTGAGGCGAAGCAAGAACAGTCCCGAGCCGTCGGCCCGGGGCAACTTCACCCCGCCGCCGCGCGGAGCGGCGCCCGCCCCTGTGCCCGGATCGGAACCAACGGCGGCGCCCGCGCCAAGCGGCGGCCGCCTCTCGCCGCGCAACTGGCGCGTGCCGACCCGGCTGAACGCGATCCTGCTCATACCCGTGCTGGTCGGCCTCGTCATGGGCGGCTTCCAGGTGAAGAGCTCGATCGACACCTGGCAGGAGGCCGAGGACGCGGAGAACACCGCGCGCCTGGTGGCCGCCGCCCTCACCTACGGCGATGCCCTGCTCGTCGAGCGCGACACCTCCGCCGCCCCCCTGTTGCAGGGCAAGGGCGAGGACGACCCGACGGTCGCCAAGGTCCGCGCCGCCACCGACAAGGCCGCCGACGCCTTCGACGAGGCCGCCCAGAACATGCCGGACCGGCCCAACCTGGAGCGCCGTCTGGAGCGCTTCCGCGAGGTGGAGCCGGACCTGACGGATCTGCGCGCGGCCGCCTACACCGACAAGCTCGACGGCGTGAAGACCGAAGAGGGCTATGTCGAGGTCGAGCACCGTCTGCTGGAGTTCTCCAACGAGCTGGGCCTGGGCACCGGCAACATCACCAGCTACGGCCGTACCGTCTACGCCATCTCGCTGACCAAGGGCGCTCTCTCGCTGGAGCGCTCCATCGGCATGCACATGCTGGTCAAGCCCGGCCCCAAGAACGCGGACCTGGCCAAGCAGCGCATCGCCCTCTCCTCCTACGCCTACCTGGAAGGCATCGCCATCCAGGAGTACCAGAGCGGTGGCACCGAGCAGGACATCCAGAAGCTCGAGGACGCCACGAAGGCGATCAAGGCCGAGGGTGCGGCGATGGCCACGGCGGCCAAGCAGAAGAACCCCGACTACGTGCCGCCGCCCTCCGACCCGACCAAGATGGTCGGGGCGCTGGCCCAGCTGACGTCCACGGACACGAGTGAGCGTGCCGCTCTCGCCCAGCAGGGCATCACCGCCGAGAACTGGTGGGCGGTCAACACCCTCAAGTACAACGCGTACCGCGACATCGAGAACGACCTCGCGGGCACCGCGGTGAACGAGGCCGCCGGCATCTCCGACGACGCCAAGCGCGACGCCCTGATCACCGGTGCCGCCGTCGTGGTCGCCCTGCTCGCCGCGTTCATCCTGGCCGGCATGGTGGCCCGCCAGATGTCCCGCTCGATGCGCCAGCTGCGCAACGCCGCCTTCGGCATCGCCGAGCAGCGGCTGCCGATGCTGGTCGACCAGCTCTCGCGCACCGACCCCGGCCGCGTCGACACCCGGGTCGCCCCGATCCCGATCAACACCCGCGACGAGATCGGCGAGGTCGCCCGCGCCTTCGACCAGGTCCACCGCGAGGCCGTCCGGCTCGCCGCCGAGCAGGCCCTGCTGCGGGGCAACATCAACGCGATCTTCACCAACCTCTCGCGCCGCAACCAGTCGCTGATCGAGGGCCAGCTGACCCTGATCACCGACCTGGAGAACAACGAGGCCGACCCGGACCAGCTGGAGAACCTCTTCCGTCTGGACCACCTCGCGACCCGTATGCGCCGCAACGGCGAGAACCTCCTGGTCCTCGCCGGCGAGGAGCCCGGCCGCCGCTGGGACCAGCCGGTCCCGCTGGTCGACGTGCTGCGCGCCGCCTCCTCCGAGGTGGAGCAGTACGAGCGCATCGAGCTGTCCGGCGTCCCGGAGGCCGAGATCCACGGCCGCGCGGTCACCGACCTCGTGCACCTGCTCGCGGAGCTGCTGGAGAACGCGACGACGTTCTCCTCCCCGCAGACCAAGGTCCGCGTCACCGCGACCCGTCTCCCCGACGGCCGCGTCATGATCGAGATCCATGACAAGGGCATCGGCCTGACCGCCGAGGACTTCGCGGACATCAACCACAAGCTGGCCAACCCGCCCACCGTGGACGCCGCGATCTCCCAGCGCATGGGTCTGTTCGTGGTCGGCCGGCTGTCCGACCGGCACGGCATCCGCGTGCAGCTGCGCCCCTCGGGCGAGCAGGCCGGCACCACCTCGCTGGTCATGCTGCCGGACGCGATCACGCACGGCGGTGGCGGCGGCGAACAGCAGCCGGCCCAGGACGAGTTCACCGTCTCGCAGATCATCCCGGAGCAGCAGTTCCCGGGTGAGAACTTCAACCAGCCGATGCGTACGGCCGCCGAGCTCGGCTTCGACGACAGCGCCTACCCCGGGGTCCCGGACGACATACGCGAGCTGGACCCGGTCGGCCGCTCCCTGATGCGCGAGGAGCGCCGGGCGGCCCTGGAGGCCGAGATACAGGGCCAGCCGCCCGCCCCGGAGCTCCCCGAGGCGCCGGCCTACGCCGACGACTTCCCCGGCCGGTCCGGCTACGACAACCGCCAGAACGACTTCGGCGACCAGACGTCGGCCTACGACCGGCAGCAGGCGTACGAGGAGCAGCAGCAGGCGGCGTACGACGAGCCGCAGCAGCCGTCGTACGAGGAGCAGCAGCAGGCGTACGACGACACGTACTACGCGCCGAACGGCGGACTGCCCCGCAACGACACGTTCTCGTCGGGCGGCGGCTACCCCGAGCCCTCCTATGCGGAGCCGGCCGCCGAGGAGCCCGCGCCCACCGGTGGCTCCGCCCCGGAGAGCTTCCCGGCCTTCCAGCAGCGGCGTCACCAGGACGACTGGCCGCAGCAGGACGGCTACCGCAACGGCTACCCGGACCAGTACGCTCCGCAAGCGGAATCCGCGCAGGCCGATGACGCGGACGAGCGCGACCGCGTAGGCTTCGACCGTCCGGGGACGGCCCCCACCGCCGGCCACGCGATGACCGACGCCGGACTGCCCCGCCGCGGCTCCGTCACGAACGGCACCAACGGCGCACGGCCCGCGCGGCAGGAGACGCCGGCCCCCACCCCGGAGAGCAACGGCGACAGCAGCTGGCGTTCGCAGAACGACGACCGCTGGCAGCAGGCCGCGCAGCTCCGGAAGCCCAAGGCGGGCGGGGTGACCTCCTCCGGCCTGCCGCGGCGGGTGCCCAAGGCCAACCTGGTCTCGGGAGCCGCCGAAACAACCCCCCAGGGGGGCCCACAGGTCTCCCGCGCTCCCGAGGACGTCCGGGGCAGGCTGAGCAACCTGCGCCGCGGTGTCCAGCGGGGCCGCAGTGCGGGAAGTGAAACGAACGGCCAGGGCTTCGGTCCTGACAGCACCTACAACCAGGAGCGTTAGTGTGAGCCCGATGAGCCAGGCGGCACAGAACCTGAACTGGTTGATCACCAACTTCGTGGACAACACCCCCGGGGTGTCGCACACGGTGGTGGTCTCCGCCGACGGACTCCTTCTGGCGATGTCCGAAGGCTTTCCGCGCGATCGAGCCGACCAGCTCGCGGCCGTCGCGTCCGGTCTGACGTCTCTGACGGCAGGCGCCTCCCGCATCTTCGAGGGCGGGAGCGTGAACCAGACGGTTGTGGAGATGGAGCGGGGATTCCTCTTCATCATGTCCATCTCCGACGGTTCCTCGCTCGCGGTTCTCGCACACCCGGAGGCGGACATCGGCCTCATTGGGTACGAGATGGCGCTTCTGGTCGACCGTGCCGGTACGGTCCTGACACCGGATCTGCGGGCGGAGCTCCAGGGGAGCCTGCTCAACTAACAGACAGTCGGTGCGTTTTGGCGTCCCGTGGCCGTAAAGTTTCGGGACGCGGCTCCACATGATGGGTGCCAGGCACAGTCGGAGGAGGAGAGAAAGTGGCAACACCCCCAGACGGTTCGTCATCGGGCAACTGGTCGTACGGTCCTGGCCAGGGCCGGAACGACGGTTCCCAGAACCCGAACCGTTACAACTTCCCCTCCACGCCGAGCCAGCGGCAGCCGTACGCCCCGCAGGGCCCCGGGCCCTCGCCGTACGACCAGCCGCCGGCGCCGCGCATCCAGCCGGTGCAGCCGCAGCGACGCGCCCCTGAGCCGGCGCCCGCCGGGGCGTCGAACAACCCCCTGGTGCGCCCGTACGCCATGACCGGCGGCCGGACGCGCCCGCGCTACCAGCTCGCCATCGAGGCGCTGGTGCACACCACCGCGCAGCCGCACCAGATGCAGGGCCAGCTGCCCGAGCATCAGCGGATCTGCAACCTCTGCCGGGAGATCAAGTCGGTGGCCGAGGTCTCGGCCCTGCTGACGATCCCTCTCGGCGTGGCCAGGATCCTCGTCGCCGACTTGGCGGAGGCGGGCCTGGTCGCGATCCATCAGCCCGGCGGCGACGAGAACGCCGGCGGCCAGCCAGACGTGACACTGCTCGAAAGGGTGCTCAGTGGACTTCGCAAGCTCTAGCGGCGGTCCTTCCCGCTCCACCACCTCCGCGAAGATCGTGGTGGCGGGCGGCTTCGGCGTGGGCAAGACCACGTTCGTCGGCGCCGTCTCGGAGATCAACCCGCTGCGCACAGAGGCCGTGATGACGTCTGCTTCGGCGGGCATCGACGACCTCACCCACACCGGGGACAAGACGACCACGACGGTCGCCATGGACTTCGGCCGCATCACCCTGGACCAGGACCTGATCCTGTACCTCTTCGGTACGCCCGGCCAGGACCGCTTCTGGTTCATGTGGGACGACCTGGTGCGCGGTGCCATCGGCGCCGTCGTGCTCGTCGACACCCGGAGGCTCGCCGACTGCTTCCCGGCCGTCGACTACTTCGAGAACTCCGGTCTCCCCTTCGTCATCGCCCTCAACGGCTTCGACGGCAACCAGCCGTACAACCCGGACGAGGTGCGCGAGGCACTCCAGATCGGCCCTGACACCCCGATCATCACGACGGACGCCCGCCACCGCGCGGACGCGAAGTCGACGCTCATCACCCTGGTGGAGCACGCTCTGATGGCCCGCCTGCGCTAGCGGCTCCGCAGCCGCTCTTCGGCACCTTTCGCTTGCGGCCCTCGTTCCTCCTGTGGGAGGGATGGGGGCCGTGAGTCGTTTTCGGGAGGGGATACGGCGATGAGCGCTGAGGCGGCCGCGTTACGGCTGGGGACGACCGTGGCGAACACGGCGGCGCAGATCTGGCTCGGCGGCAAGCGGCGCGAGCAGGAACGCCACCTGTCCGTCGAGGAGCTGGCCCGGGTGCGGGTGCCCGGTGTGAAGTTCTCGCGGAGCGTGAAGCGGCAGTTCGAGCAGATCGCCGACGCGGTGTTCGACCGCCTGGAGCCGTTCCTGGAGCATGAGTTCCGGGGTCTGTCCTCGGCCGGGGTGGTGGTCGACGCCGTCTGTGACACCTTCGCGGCGGCGGACCTCTCCGACGAGGCGCTGCTGGCGGCGGACGCCCAGCCGGCCGAGCTGATCCGGCGGATCACTCGGGCGGTGCGTGCGCCGGTGGGTCTGAACGAGGCCGAAAGCAGCCTGTACGAGCGGCTCTTCGCCGAGTGCGTGGAGTACTACGTCCGGATCGTGCGCGGTCTGCCGGTGTTCGAGGAGCGGGCGGCTGCGGAACTGCTCGTGCGCACGTCGACGCTGGGCGGTGAGGTGGCCCGTCTGCTGGAGCGCCTGCCGGACCGCTCCCTGTTCGCGCCGGAGGGCACGGACCAGGACACGGCGTTCCGGCGCCGGTACCTGGAGCTGGTCAGCGAGAGCCTGGACGAGGTGGAGCTGTTCCGCCGCGCCTCCGACCGCGCGGCCGCCCAGGTACGGCTGTCGGTGGCGTACGTCAGCCTGCGCGCGACCGGCGACGACAGTGTGTGGCGCCGTACGGCCCGCTCGCTGCCCCGCCTGCGGGCCGACATGAGCGACTGGGAGGAGGCGGGCGGCGAGGGCTCCGGGATGCGGGTGGAGGCCGCCCTGCGCGGCTCCTCCCGGGTGCTGCTGCGCGGCGAGGCGGGCTCGGGCAAGACGACGCTGCTGCGCTGGCTGGCGGTCACGGCGGCCCGGGGCGCCTTCACGGGCGAGCTGACGGAGTGGAACGGCCTGACGCCGGTGTTCGTGAAGCTGCGGGAGTACAGCGGCCGTACGCTGCCGGCGCCGGAGGCGATGCTCGACGGCGTGGCCGCGCCGCTGACCGGGATCATGCCCAGGGGCTGGGTGGAGCGGCAGCTCGACGGCGGGCGGGCGCTGCTGCTGATCGACGGCGTGGACGAGCTGCTCGACCGGGAGCGGCGGGCGGTGCGGGACTGGCTGCGGCGACTGCTGTCCACGTACGGCGGGGTGCGGGTGGTGGTGACGTCCCGGCCGGCCGCGGCGGGCGCGGACTGGCTGCGCCGGGAGGACTTCGCGGCGCTGCACCTGGACCGGATGACGCCGCCGGACCTCGCCGCGTTCGTACGGCAGTGGCATCAGGCGGTACGGGAGCTGGGGGACGAGCTGCCGTGTGGGGTCGACGACCTCCCGCAGTACGAACAGTCGTTGCTGACGAGTCTGAAGGACCGGGCACATCTGCAGTCGCTGGCGGGGACTCCGTTGCTGGCGGCGATGCTGTGTGCGATGCATCTGAACCGGGGGCGGCAACTGCCGCGGGACCGGATGGAGTTGTACCGCAGTGCCCTGCACACACTGGTGCACGACCGGGACGCGAACCGGAACGTGCCGAGCGCGGTGGACAGTGCGCTGAGCCTCGGCGACAAGCTGATCCTGCTGCGGGATCTGGCGTGGCGGCTGTCGGACAACAACCGCAGCGAGATCGCGCTGGAGCAGGCGGCGGTGCATGTGGGGGCGCGGTTGCGGGCGATGCGGCATCTGGAGCCGATGGACGGCGAGTCGGTGCTGCGGCGGTTGCGGGACCGCTCGGGGCTGCTGCGCTCCCCCGCCCAGGGGCGGCTGGACTTCGTGCACCGGACGTTCCAGGAGTACCTCGCGGCGGAGGAGGCGGCCGAAGAGGACCGGATCGGCAATCTGGTCGGACGGGCGCATCTGGATCTGTGGCGG
Source organism: Streptomyces ferrugineus (assembly GCF_015160855.1). Classification (NCBI taxonomy): domain Bacteria; kingdom Bacillati; phylum Actinomycetota; class Actinomycetes; order Kitasatosporales; family Streptomycetaceae; genus Streptomyces; species Streptomyces ferrugineus. The sequence goes on from NZ_CP063373.1 coordinate 7,976,265, forward strand.
GAGACGGTCATCATGGCGGCGGGGCATGCGAACGCTCGGCAGCGGGAGGAGCTGCTCGGCGGGATCCTGGACCGGGCGGAGCAGGAGCCTCGGTATGCGCGGGCGCTGCGGTTGGTGGCGGCGTCCTGTCAGGAGACGTTGCCGTCGGTGTCGGCGGGGGTGGCGGCGCGGCTGGAGGAGGCGGTGTCGCGGCTCCTGCCGCCGCGGCGGGAGACGGACCCACCGGCGTTGGCGACCGTGGGGCCGAGTCTGCTGCGCAGGCTGCCGCGGTCGGGGGCCGGGCTGACGGAGAAGGCCGCGGCGCAGACGGTGCGGACTGTCGCGCTGATCGGTGGGGAGGAGGCGTTGGGAGTTCTGGAGGGGTTCGTGGGGGACGGCCGAGACGACGTGGTCCGTGCCCTCATCGATGCGTGGGCCTACTTCGACGCGGAGCTCTACGCGGACCGAGTACTGTCGCGGATGCCCCTCAAAGCCCGATCGGTCAAGCTCACCCACTCCGGCCAGTGGCGGCCTCTGACCCGGCTGGAGTCGGTCACCAGCCTGGAAATCGGCTACCCCTTCATGGAGTTCGCGGCCCTGAGTGAGCTGTCGGCACTGACCGACCTGGTCCTGTTCGAGCTGCGCGGCGAGGTCGACCTTCAGGTGCTCCGGAGCCACCCCGCTCTGGACTTCCTCGCCCTGATCGGCGACATGTCGGTGAAACACCTCGGAGCCCTCCGCGAACTGGAGCGGCTGAAGGCCCTCTTTCTCTACCTCGGCGACACCTCTCAGCTCGGCGACCTGCGACTCGGAGAAAGCGTCCACACCGTCGGGCTCTCGAGCGTGGGAGCGTCCACGGACCTGTCCGTTCTCGGCGGCTGCTACCACCTGAGGACCCTGCACCTGTTCGCCGACGAACCCTGTCTGCCCAAGGGACTGCACACGGTGTTCGCACTGGCTGGTCTGCGCCTGACCCTCCACGGCTTGGACATCGCCGCCTGGCTGGAATCGCCGGACTTCGCACCGCCCAAGGTGCGGCAACTCAGCTTGCACCGCTGCGTCCTGCCGTCAGATCCCGGCGCCCTGGAGTTCCCCGGCGTCGACGTCCACATCCACTGAACACGCACCACGGCCCCGCCCTCCCCCGGTGGGGGAGAACAGGGCCGTGGCCACACTCAGGAAGTCAGCGCCAGCTGTGCGGTGCCCGGAAGCCCGGCTCGCGCTCCAGGCGGCGCCAGCCGGCCTTCGCGCGGCCGCGGTGGGCCGGGGTGGTGGCGGAGGGCTGGGCGGCGGCGCGGGCCAGGAGGATCGCCGTGATGGCGGCGACTTCCTCGGGCTCGGCGTGGCCCTTCTCGACGCGGATGTCAGGGAGGTTCATGGGTGTCAGTCTCCGTGAGAGAGGTTTCCGCAGCGGTACCGGTGGGTTACTGCGGGGGGTTGCCGTGCTTGCGGGACGGCAGGTCCGCGTGCTTGGTGTGGAGCATCGCCAGGGAACGGACGAGGACTTCGCGGGTCTCCGCGGGGTCGATCACGTCGTCCACCAGGCCCCGCTCCGCCGCGTAGTACGGGTGCATGAGCTCGGACTTGTACTCCTTGACCATGCGGGCCCGCATGGCGTCGGGGTCCTCGGCGTCGGCGATCTGACGGCGGAAGATGACGTTGGCCGCGCCTTCCGCGCCCATCACCGCGATCTCGTTCGTCGGCCAGGCATAGGTGAGGTCGGCACCGATGGACTGGCTGTCCATCACGATGTACGCACCTCCGTACGCCTTGCGCAGGATCAGCGAGATCCGCGGCACGGTCGCGTTGCAGTAGGCGTAGAGCAGCTTCGCGCCGTGGCGGATGATTCCGCCGTGTTCCTGGTCGACGCCGGGGAGGAAGCCCGGCACGTCCAGGAAAGTGACGATCGGGATGTTAAAAGCGTCACACATCTGGACAAAGCGCGCAGCTTTTTCCGACGCCTCGATGTCCAGGACGCCCGCCAGCACCTGCGGCTGGTTGGCGATGATGCCCACCACCTGGCCGTCCAGCCGGGCCAGCGCGCAGATGATGTTCCGCGCCCAGCGCTCGTGGACCTCCAGGTAGTCGCCGTCGTCGACGATCTCCTCGATGACCTTGGCCATGTCGTACGGCCGGTTGCCGTCCGCCGGGACCAGGTCGAGGAGCACGTCGCTGCGGCGGTCCGGGGCGTCCGTGGACTCCGCGCGGGGCGGGTTCTCACGGTTGTTCTGCGGGAGCAGCGACAGGAGGTAGCGCACCTCGGCGATGCACGTCTCCTCGTCGTCGTACGCGAAGTGGCAGACGCCGGAGGTCTCGGCGTGCACGTCCGCGCCGCCCAGGCCGTTCTGGGTGATCTCCTCGCCCGTCACCGCCTTGACCACGTCCGGGCCGGTGATGAACATCTGGGACGTGTCGCGGACCATGAAGACGAAGTCCGTCAGCGCCGGGCTGTACGCCGCACCGCCCGCGCACGGGCCGAGCATGACGCTGATCTGCGGGATGACGCCGGACGCCTTGGTGTTGCGCTGGAAGATGCCGCCGTAGCCGGCGAGGGCGGAGACGCCCTCCTGGATCCGGGCGCCGGCGCCGTCGTTGAGGGAGACCAGCGGCGCGCCCGCCGCGATGGCCATGTCCATGATCTTGTGGATCTTCGTGGCGTGGGCCTCGCCCAGCGCACCGCCGAAGATGCGGAAGTCATGGGCGTAGACGAAGACCGTACGGCCCTCCACCGTGCCCCAGCCGGTGATGACACCGTCGGTGTACGGCTTCTTGGCCTCCAGACCGAACCCCTGGGCCCGGTGCCGGCGCAGTTGCTCGACCTCCCGGAAGGAACCCGGGTCCAGGAGCAGCTCGATGCGCTCCCGGGCGGTCAGCTTGCCCTTGGCGTGCTGCGCCGCGGTCGCCTTCTCGCTCGGGCCGGCCAGCGCCTGGGCACGGATCTCGTGCAGCTCGGCCGTCCGCCCGCGGGCGTCGATCGGCTCACCCGGTGCCTCATCCAAAACGGTCATGTAGCGACCTTACGAAGGACGCGCTGGAAAGCGAGCCGTTGACTCCGTACAGTCTCCGGACCCATTTCCTGGTACCACTGAACAGAACCATGACGGCATGCAGCCTTTCCGACTGCTCAGAGGGCGTGTGGGTTGTGGAGGTCACACAAAGCCGTCAGGCGAGAGCCACCTCACATCGATGGGTCGCGCATACCATCCCCGGAGTGACACGGATGCTCAGCCGGCGTCCCGTCGAGAGGATCTCGACCGAGTCGTCCGCCCGCAGGACCCGCCGTACGGGGTGGTCCCAGCCGATCTCCAGCGGCTCTCCCGTGCGGGGCGGCTCGCTCACGCAGAGCGTAGCGGTCCGGCCCCGGCGGCGGAGCAGGACACTCGCGCCGGCGGAGGCGGTGAGCGGGCCCGCCGTGCCCGGCTGCCAGAAGTTGGCGGCCGTCAGCCCCAGGGAGGGGACCTGGACCGCCTGGCGGGCGGCGTCGTTGGCGAGGACCGACAGCCACCTCCGGTCGGCGGCCCGGGCGGCCACCTCCGCGCGGCGGGCGCCGGGCATGAGCAGATAGAGGTAGGTCGCGTCCTCCGGGTCGGTGCCGTGGTCGAGCCACAGGGTCTGCCAGCGGCGCGTGCGGCGCTCGGCGGTGCTGGTGGTGTTGATGTCGGACCAGGCGCCGGTGCGGTCCTCGCGCAGGGTGCGCAGTGCGCCGTACGGCACCACCCAGCCGCCGTGGCCCTCCAGATGGGCCCAGCCCCGGCCGCGTACGAGGGCCGGTGTGCCCCGCTCCCCCAGGTTGCGGTTGTCGACGACGGTCTCGACGGGGACGCCGTCCGTGCAGGTGATCCCGGCACCGAGGCAGAGCACGGCGTCGGCGACGCAGAACCACGACTTGCGGGCCCGCAGCGTCGAGCCCAGCCCCTTCAGGTGCTGTCCGATCGCCGCGTACTCGCCGTCGGTGGTGCCGCCGACCCATCGCACGCCGGGCTTGGGCTCGCCCCACTCGCCGCCGGCCTTGTCGGGGAGGTGGAGCGTGGAGACGGTCGTGCCGGGGAGGCGGTACCAGTCGACGGTCGGCCAGTACCAGTCGGTGTACTGGTCGCCGAGGCCGTCCGCCCACCAGTAGAGCATTCCGGCGCCGGTGTGCCAGCCGCGCGGGTTCTCGCCGTTGCCGCACTCGTAGTACGCGATGCGGTCGCTGGCCATCGCGATGTTCGCGACGAAGCGCGGGCGGCGGTGGACGGCCCGGTCCATGGCGGCGAAGAGGTGGTGGCCGGTCGGGTCGGGGGTCGCGGGGACCGGGGACCCGGCGACCGCGTGCAGCCGTGCCAGGTCGGCGACGCCGAACTGAGGGGCCGTCAGGATCGGTGTGACGGCGTCCCGTTCGATCCATCCCTTGACACGGCCGTACCAGCGCTCGCGTTCCGCGGTGCTCGCGCCGGCCGCCAGCAGAGCGATCGCGGCGATGATCCCCTGCCCGTGGTAGTGGTCGCTGCGCATCACCCGCCGGTCGTCGCCCTTGAGGAGACCGCGGCTGATGGCACGGCCGTTGACGCTGTCCATCACCAGTCCGTCGTGGATGAGGGGAGCGTAGGCGCGCTCGACGCTGTCGAGGACGATCTGCCTGCCCGGGTCGGTCACCTCCCACTCGGATCCGGCGAGCAGGGCGAAGAGGCGGCCGAGGCCGTCGAGGAGGACCTGGCCGTAGGTGCCGGAGTAGGCGACCCAGGTGTGCTGCACGAAGGAGCCGTCGGAGTAGAGGCCGTCGCCCTCGGTGACGTACGGGAAGACCGGGGAGAGCGCGTCGCGGGCGAGGGCGATCTTCGCCGGGGCGCGGCCGAGGATGCCGCGCAGGGCGACGCTGCGGCACAGGTCGACGCGGTTGGCGCCGGTGGAGGTGCCGGAGTAGTCGGTGAGCATCGCGTCCGGGACGAAGTGGTCGACGGCGGCGCAGGCGGCGTCGATCCGGGCGTCGGTGAGGTGGTCGTGGAGGGCGGCCGCGATGTCCGTCAGCAGGCGCGGGCTGCCGATCTGCCACTCCCACCAGTTGCCGTAACGGGTGGTGGAGGGGTTGTAGACGGTGGCGGAGAGATGGTCGAGGCCGCGCAGTACGTCGGCGAGGAGGGCCGGGTCGGCGGTGGATCCGGTGCCCTGCTGGACGTAGGCCCGGGTCATGGTCCACAGGCGGCCGTAGCTCCGGGTGATGCCGGCGGGCGGGTCGAAGGGCTGGCCGGGCCACAGCGAGGTGGGGGTGGGGGCCATGGTCGCCCGGTAGCCACGGGCGAGGGTGCCGGTCTCGGCGAGGCGGGCGGCGTACGGCTCGGCGGCGGGGTCGTAGCCGGTGCCGAGGGCGATGTCGAGCCAGCGTCGGCGGAGGGTGTCGTAGGGGTCGGCGACGGCGCCGCGGGCGGCGGGAGCGGCCGTGGCCAGGAGCGCCGTCGCGAGTAAGACGGCTCGGCGGGTCGGTCCCATGGGTCCCCTGGAGGCTCTCCGGTGTGGGTTCATGCCCTGGGCATCTACCACCTCAGAGTAGTCACGCCAACACTTTGCGGATGATGTTGAATCCTGAACGGAATAGCCCTAAGGTCGGTCGCGTTGATGTGGTTCAACGTTCAACATTCTCTCGAAGGAGCACGTCATGGTGAACCCCGACCTCTCCGCCCTGACCGGTGACTACACGATCGACACGGCCCACTCCACGATCGGCTTCACCGTCCGCCACGCCATGGTCACCAACGTCAAGGGCAAGTTCCTCGACTTCAGCGGCTCGCTGCACCTGGACGGCAGCGACCCGTCGGCGTCCACCGCGTCCATCGACGTCAAGATGGAGAGCATCGACACCGGCTCCGCGGACCGCGACGGGCATCTCAAGAGCGCGGACTTCTTCAAGATCGACGAGTTCCCGACGATGACGTTCCGCTCCACCGAGGCGGCGGCCCTCGGCGGCGAGGACTACCGCATCAGCGGCGACCTGACGATCCTCGGCACCACCCGGCCGATCAGCATCGACCTGGAGTTCAACGGCGCCGCGAAGGACCCCTTCGGCAACGAGCGCGTCGGCTTCGAGGGCAAGGCGGAGATCCTGCGCTCGGAGTGGGGCCTGACCTGGAACGCGGCGCTGGAGACGGGCGGCGTGCTGATCTCCGACAAGATCAAGCTGAACTTCGACATCTCGGCGATCAAGAACGCCTGACGTTTCCTCTCACGGGCGCCGGTGGGCCTTCGCTCACCGGCGCCTCGCCAGTTCCCGGAGGATCGCGGCGACTTGGGCCTGCCGGATGCGTGCGGTCCGGGCGCGCAGGAGGCCGAGCATGATCTGGTAGCGCTCGGTCCTGCCGAGCCCCTCGAAGGCCGCCCGGGCGCGGGGGTCCTCCTCCAGCGCGGCGGTCAGCTCGTCCGGGACGTCGGCTTTGCGCTGCGACTCGTACGCCGCGTCCCAGCGCCCGTCCGCCTTGGCGGCGTCCACCTCGGCGAAGCCCGCCGGGCGCATACGACCCTCGGCGGCCAGTTCCGCCACGCGCCGCACATTGACCATCGACCAGAGGCTGCCGGGACGGCGCGGGGTGATGCGCTGTGCGTAGTACGACCCGTCGATTCCCTTGCGCTGCCCGGTGATCCAGCCGTGGCACAGGGCCACGTCGTTGACCTCGGCGGCGGTGACGGAGGGGATGCCGGAGCCCTGCTTGGCGACCTTGACCCAGAGGCCGGGGTGCGGGGCGGGGTGCTCCGCCAGCCAGGAGTCGAGGGCGGGGGCGTCGACGAAGGCTCGGGGTTCCGGATCGCGGTGCGGGCTCATGACGCAAACCGTAGGGGCGAAATAGGTCAGAAGCCGTCCTCTATGAGTCGTCCTCGATAAGTCGTCCTCTATATCCGGAGGAGCGCCTCCGCCTGGTCGCGGGCGTGCGCGATGGGGTCCGGGAAGGTGTTCAGGCCGTGGGCGACGAGCGCTCCCTCGTGCAGGAGCATCAGCGTCCGGCCCAAGCGGTCCGGGTCGTGCGCGGCGGCGTCCCGGGCGAGACGGGTGAACAGGGCGAGCATCCACTCCTTCTGCCCGGCGATGATCGGGAAGGCCGGGTGGGAGGGGTCGCTGATCTCCGCGTGCGCGTTGACCATGCTGCATCCCTTGGATCCGTACTCCGCCGACCAGGCGCGGGAGGCGTCGAACACGGCCAGGACACGGGCCTGCGGTGTCGCCCGCGCCGGGTCGAGGTGGTCGTCGAGGTAGCGCGCGAGGAAGGCCCGCCAGCGTTCGTCGCGGCCGGCCAGATACTCCACGACGATCTGCTCCTTGGAGCCGAAGCGGTCGTAGAGGGTCTTCTTGGTCACCCCCGCCTCCGCCGCGATGAGGTCCACTCCCACGGCGTGAATGCCGCGCTCGTAGAAGAGCCGCTCGGCGGCCTCCAGGGCGCGCCGCGCGGCGCGCGTCATCGTGACCCGGTGCGGCCGCTGCTCCATGGTGCTCATGGCAGGCAAGTATACCGATCTGTATAATTTCTTGTCGGAGCCAGGTATACCGATCTGTTTAGTTGGGGTGGTCGGGCGTGAACGCTCTGCTGTCGATCGCCTTCGTCCTGTGCTGGAGCTCCGGATTCATCGGGGCCAAGCTCGGCGCGGGCAGCGCGTCCGCGGTCACGGTCCTGATGTGGCGTTTCCTGCCGCTCGCCGTGATCCTGCTCGTCGTTGCCGCCGTGGTGGGCCGCGCGTCATGGCGGGGTCTGACCGCGCGGGACGTCGTACGGCAGACCATGATCGGCGCGCTGTCGCAGAGCGGCTATCTGCTCACCGCCTACTACGCCATCCAGCTCGGCGTCTCCAGCAGCACCACGGCCCTGATCGACGGCGTCCAGCCCCTCGTCGCCGGGGCGCTGGCCGGACCGCTGCTGCGGCAGTACGTCTCACGCCGGCAGTGGCTCGGCCTGTGCCTGGGGGTGAGCGGCGTCGTCATCGTCACCACGGCCGACGCCACGGCGGCGACCGGCGTCGCCGCGTGGGCCTATCTCGTCCCGTTCCTCGGCATGCTCGCGCTGGTGGCGGCCACGTTCCTGGAGAGCCGCTCCCGGGCACCGGTCCCGCCCGGGGTGGCGCTGACCGTGCACTGCGCCACCAGCGCCGTGCTGTTCACGGTGTTCGCCGTGAGCGCGGGAGCGGCCGAGCCGCCGGCGGAGGCGGCCTTCTGGGCCGCCGTCGCCTGGCTCGTCGTCCTGTCCACCTTCGGCGGGTACGGGCTGTACTGGCTCATCCTGAGGCGCTCGGGAGTCACCAAGGTCAACACGCTCATGTTCCTCATGGCACCGGTCACCGCGGTCTGGGGAGCGGTCATGTTCGGTGAGCCGTTCGGCGCTCAGACCGCCGTCGGCCTGGCCGTCGGGCTCATGGCCGTCGCCATCGTCCACCACGGCGACCACGGGCGACCCCGAACGCGCACCACACGATCCTCCCGGGTGGCCGGTCCCCCACGCCCCACTTGTCGGCGAGCGCCGTGACGAGAAGGAGGCCGGGACCGCCCCCGCCACTTGGAGCAGCTTCGTCGGACGCACCGCCCGCTGAAAACATGTGGACCCGCCCCGTCGGGTCCACATAACCTGCCCCCGTGTCCAGCCCCGAAGCCTCCAGACTCCGGCCACCGGCCTTCCGGTGGCTGCTCGTGATGTCGGGCTGATCTCAGGGCTCACTCCCACTCCGCTGCCGGACGGCCGTCTCGACGTGCCGTTTTCGACTACGACTTCGGGGTGCGGAGTTCTTTCATGCCGTTCGCTCTTCTTCTGCTGGGCCTTGCCGTCTTCGCCCAGGGAACGTCCGAGTTCATGCTGTCCGGGCTGGTGCCGGACATCGCCCGGGATCTGGGGGTCTCCGTGCCCGCGGCCGGTGCGCTCACCTCCGCCTTCGCCGTGGGGATGGTCGTCGGTGCGCCGCTCATGGCCGGGCTCGCCCGGCGGTGGTCGCGGCGGGGTGCGCTGCTCGGGTTTCTGGGCGTCTTTCTCGGCGTCCACGTCGTCGGGGCGGTGACCGACAGCTTCGGGGTGCTCCTGGCCACCCGGGTCGTCGGTGCGCTGGCGAACGCCGGGTTCCTGGCCGTCGCCCTCGTCACGGCCGTCCACATGGTCGAGCCGGACGCCAAGGGACGGGCCACCTCCACCCTGCTCGGTGGAGTCACGCTCGCCTGTGTGGTGGGAGTGCCGGCCGGGGCGTCGCTGGGTCAACTGTGGGGGTGGCGTGCCGCGTTCTGGGCGGTGGCGCTGGTGTCCGTGCCGGCCGTGGTGGCGGTGGCGAAGTCCGTGCCGGACGGGGTCGGGGACACCGCGCGGCCCGCGCTGCGGGGTGAACTGGCGTCGCTGCGCGGTCCCCGGCTGCGGCTCGCACTGCTGCTGGGCGCCCTGGTGAACGGGGCGACCTTCTGTACCTTCACGTATCTCGCGCTCCTCGTCACGCACGTGACCGGGCTGGGCGGCGGGTGGGTGCCCTTGGTGCTCGCGCTGTTCGGGGCCGGGTCCTTCGTGGGGGTCACGGTCAGGGGGCGGTTCGCCGACCGGCGGCCCGGGGTGGTGCTGGGCGCCGGCGGGATCGCGCTGTGCCTCGGATGGGCCGCCTTCGCGCTCGGCGCCGGGACGCCGGCCGTGGCGCTCGGGCTCGTCTTCGTGCAGGGGGCCCTGTCCTTCGGAGTCGGGTCCACGCTCATCTCCCGGGCGCTCTACGCCGCGCCCGGCGCCCCCACGCTGGCGGGCGGCTTCGCGACGGCCGCGTTCAACGTGGGCGCGGCGCTGGGGCCATGGCTCGGCGGTACGGCCATCGGGGCGGGCCTCGGGTACCGGTCGCCCCTGTGGGTCAGCGCCGTGCTGGTCGCGCTGTCGCTGGTGGTGGCGGGCTGGTCGGCTGCGCGGCGTCGCCGGGGCGCGGCCCGGGGTCGTACTCGGGCATCAGCGTCGGTGTGACCGCCATGTCCCGACCCGGTTCCACGTGGATCGCGATCGCCTCGTACGAGGTGGAGAAGGGGGTGGCCACAGCCCTCGGCCGCCGTTCGCGCCTGACTGCGTGACCGCGGCATCGACTGGATGCCGTTCGGAGCGCGGACGCGGTCCGCCGGGACCGAGCGTGCGGTCGTGGGTCCATCCCGGTCAGTCGGCAGCCGTCGTCGGCCGGCCGTCGCCGCCGGGCTGGTGGCATGCCGCCGGGGAGCGGTGTGCCACCAGCCTCCGGACGGATCACTGCTTGTCCGTGCCGACCAGCGCACGCACCTCGAACTCCTCGAACACCTCCGGTTCCTGGGGCTTGCTCAGCACCGAGCCGAGCCAGCCCAGCAGGAAGCCCGCCGGGATCGACACGATGCCCGGGTTCTGCAGCGGGAACCAGGCGAAGTCGGAATCCGGGGAGAGCGAGGTGGGGGCGGAGGAGACGATCGGGGAGAACACCACGAGGAGCACCGAGCAGGCCAGACCGCCGTACAGGCTCAGCAGCGCGCCTCCCGCGGTGAAGCCCCGCCAGAACAGGCTGTAGACGATCGTCGGCAGAATGGCGGACGCCGCGATCGCGAAGGCCAGGAACGCCAGTGTCGCGGTGCTCGTACCCCAGGACAGCAGGGCCAGCATCATGCCCATGACACCGATGGCGGCCGCGGAGAGCCGGGCCACGGCGACCTCTTCCGTCTGCGTCGCCTTCCCCTTGCGGATCACTTCGCCGTAGAGGTCGTGGGCGATCGAGGAGGCCGCGGCGAGGGTGAGTCCGCCGGCCACGCCGAGCAGCGTGATGAAGGCCAGGCTGGACAGGAGCGCCACGAGTACGCCGCCGCCGAGTTCGTACCCGAGCAGGAGCACCGCCGCGTCGCCCCTGGGGTCGACGCCCGCGATCTCCTCCCGGCCCACGATCGCCGTGGCGCCCAGGCCCAGCACGCCCGCCATCAGGCACACGAAGCCGATCAGCCCCACGGCCCACACCACCGAGCGGCGCAGGACACGCGTGGTGCGCGGGGCGAGCAGCCGCATCATGATGTGCGGCAGGGCGGCGAGCCCCAGCACGATGGCCAGTTGCAGACTGAAGAAGTCCAGCTTGCTGGCGGTGCTCTCGCCGTATCGCAGGCCGGGGCCGAGGAAGCGCTCGCCCAGGGCGCTGTTGTCGGCGGCGGACGACAGGAGCTTGTCGATGTTCCAGCTGAAGTGGTGCAGCACCATGACGGCGGTGACTCCCACCCCGGCGACCAGCATCACGGCCTTGACCACCTGGATGACCGTGGCACCCGGCATGCCGCCGATCGCCGCGTACACCACGACGATGGTGCCGATCACCACCACGCACATCGCCCGGACGGTCCCGCTCGGGGCGCCGATGAACTGCGCCAACAGGGCGATGCTGCCCACGAGTTGGGCGACCAGGTACAGAAGGCACACGGCCAGGGTGCACAGGGCGAGCGCCAGCCGGACCGACCGCTGTCCCTGCGGCAGCCGCAGCGCGAGGTTGTCGCCCAGCGTGTACTTGCCGGAGTTGCGCAGGGGTTCCGCGATCATCAGCAGCGCCATCATCCAGGCGACCACCGTGCCGCCCAGATAGAGCAGACCGTCGTAGCCGGTCAGCGCGACGATTCCGGTACTGCCCAACAGCGTCGCGGCCGACAGGTAGTCACCGCACATGGCGAGCCCGTTGCGCAGCGGAGACATGTCGCGGTTGCCGAGGTAGAACTCGCCGATCTCGTCCCGCTGCGGGGCCGTCAACAGCACGGTGAACAGGGTGACGACGACGACGGCGATGAACAGGATGAGCGTCAGCTGCAGAGTGGACCGGTCGGTGACGCTCGCCGCGTGCTGCACCAGTTGACCGGCTGCTTGCGTCACCACGTGCCGAACCGCCTTCCCGCGGGGGTACGGCGCTGCTGCTCCCGCGCCTGTGCCTGTGCCTGTGCCTGTGCCTGTGCCTCGTTCTCGTGCAGTCGGGCCCGCAGGCGGTGGGTCACCGGGTCGACCCGTCGGCTCATGTGCCGGGCGTAGAGCCAGATCGTCACGCCCATGACGAGGAACTGACAGAGGCCCAGAGCCAGCCCGATCGTCAGATGCCCGACCAGCGGCTGGTTCAGCATGCCGGCGGCGAAACTCGACAGGAGAACGTACGCGAGGAATCCACCCGTCGAGACAAGCGTCGCCGCCGCGCCGAAGGAGCGGTATGCGCTGCGCAGCGTACGAAGTTCAGGGGAGTCGCGTATGGACTCCGGACCTGGGGGTCGTCCTGGTGGAGGGGGTGGGGGCGGGGGCGGGTAGTAGCCGTCGTTCGGCGGTGGATACAGGGACATAACGCACCTTCTTTGCTGCCTTATGTCGCACACGTGGCCGGTGTGAACACCTGGGGAATGAGTCACGTTCCGGTCGCGGACGGTGAGGGAGGGGGAAGCGGAGTATGACAGCGCAACCCTTGAACTATCAACCAGGCTGGACGCTACTGACCCTTCGGCCACGGCTGGTTTTCGCCTCTTGTGCGGACACTCGCAGCATTCCCATAATCCAGTAGCTTGGCATGTTCTCGTCATTTCTCCCCCGCACGGCTCCATCGACCGAGTGTCAACCCCCCACGGAAGGCATCACGTTGAAGAAGCTCCTCACCGCGCTCAAGAGATGCGCGGCCCTCGGCGCAGCCGCTCTCGCGATCGTCAGCCTTCAGCCCGTCTCGGCCGCGCAGGCCGCCGACTCCCGTGTCGTCGGCGGAACCCGCGCCGCGCAGGGCGAGTTCCCGTTCATGGTCCGGCTCTCCATGGGCTGTGGCGGCGCGCTCTACACCCAGCAGATCGTGCTCACCGCCGCGCACTGCGTGGGCTCGACCGGTCCCAACACCGGCATCACGGCCACCGCCGGCGTCGTGGACCTGCAGTCCACCAGCGGCCGGGTCCAGGTCCGCTCGACGTACGTGTACCGGGCCCCGGGCTACAACGGCAACGGCAAGGACTGGGCGCTCATCAAGCTCGCCCAGCCGATCAACCTGCCGACGCTGAAGATCGCCACGACCACGCAGTACAACACCGGCACCTTCACCGTCGCCGGCTGGGGCGCCAACCGCGAGGGCGGGGCCCAGCAGCGCTACATGCTCAAGGCCAACGTGCCGTTCGTCAGCGACGCCCAGTGCCGTTCCTACAGCGGCTACGGCGGCCTCGTCGCGAACGAGGAGATCTGCGCCGGTCTCCCCTCGGGCGGCGTCGACACCTGTCAGGGCGACTCCGGCGGCCCGATGTTCCGCCGCGACGCCAGCAACGCCTGGGTCCAGGTCGGCATCGTGAGCTGGGGCATAGGCTGCGCCCGCCCGAACGCCCCCGGCGTCTACGCGGAGGTCTCCACCTTCGCCTCGGCGATCGCCTCGGCGGCGTCTTCGTTGTGACTCACCGGCGCGCCTGAGCGGTTGGGCCTGTGTGCGGGCCCGGTGTCCTCGGATGCCGGGCCCGTGGCGTGTTCTCCGGCTCTCCGGCGTGGGGGTCAGAAGCCCCCGCCGTCGAAGCCGCCGCCACCGCCGAAGTCCCCGCCCCCGAAGCCGCCACCGTCGAACCCGCCGCCGAAGTCCCCGCTGTCGAAGTCGGCCCCGGAGACGTCGCCTCCCTCATAGCCCCCGCCGCCATAGCCGTACCCGGCGCCGTAGTCGGCCGCGTAGGACGGGGTGGCCATCAGGCCGCCCAGCATCGTGCCGACGAGGAGGGCGGGAAGGAGGCCGCCGCCGAAGTAGCCGCCGGCCCAGGGGCCGTAGGCCGGGCCCGCCTCCCAGTACGGGCGGCGGCCGCGGTCGGTGTCGACCTCGCGGATCACGGGGTCGCGGCCCTCGGCCAGACGGGCGCGGTCGGCCGCGCAGACCGGGACCTCGCGGGGGGTGCCGCCGGGGGGCGTCCAGGTATCGTCGGTCAGCGAGGGGCCGTGCCGGGGGTCGAAGAAGCAGGGCGGCCGGCGTTCCGGCAGCGGCCGGTGCTCCCGGCGGGCGGCGAGCTGGGTGAGGGAGAAGCGGCCGTCCTCCAGGGCCTGGGTGACCGCCTTGACGTGCTCCGGCTTGGTGGCCGAGTCCATCAGACGTTTCGCCTGGTCGTAGGCGTCCAGGGCATGCTCGTAGTCCGAGCGCATCGCGTCGTCGGCGCCGGGTTCCGCCGGGTGGAAGTCCAGTCGGTCCAGTTCCTCGCCGAAGGCGGTGATGTCCTCGTCGACGACGACCCGCAGCTTCTCCAGCGCCGCCCGCTGCTCCTCCTCGTGGCGTCGCCGGTTGCGCCGCACCAGCGCGTACGCGCCCGCGCCGCCCGCGGCCAGCACCGCGCCGACGGCGATCAGACCGCTCACGTCCACGCCGTCGCCGCCCTCGCTCCAGCTCGCCGGTGCCGTGCCGTCCACGTTGCGCAGTGCCGTGTCGACGAAGTCGTTGAGCTGGGCCTTGGGGTCGCTGGCGCTCCGCACCGAGGTGACCAGGTTGTCCACCGCCTGCCGGGACATCACCGACGCGTCGGCCGCCGCGTCGAAGCGATCGCCGACGCGGGCGCCGTACAGGCCGGTGACACCGGTCTCCGTGCGGAGGTTCAGCAGGAGGTTCTCGGTGGGCTGGTCGGATGGGAGGACGGCGACGAAGACCGGCTTGTCGGCGTCCTCGATCTTGTCGGCGAGCGCCTCGGCGTCGGCCGACGACAGCTGGTCCGAGGCGGCGGGGTCCACGTAGACGGGACCGTCCCGCAGCGCCTCGGCGACCTGGGAAAGGTCCGTGGCCGCATGTGCGCCGGGCGCGCCGGCCATGAGCACCGCCGCGGTCGCGGCGACCGGCACGATCAGCGAGCGCATGAGGCCCCGGAATCGCGGAGTCCTCATACCTTCGACGCTACCTGATGAAGAGCGCGAAGGCGCCGGTCCCGGTGGCCCGAATCCCACCGGGACCGGCAACCTCTGGCCCCACCGCCGCTCAGGCCGCCCGGTACGCCGCGCCCAGCCTCTCCACCGCCGCCCCGTACCCGCCGGTCAGCAGCAGGTGGTCGGCCTCGGCGACGCTGGACGATCAGACGCGCCTCGAGGGTCGCCGCGTCCCCGACGTCGATCGGCAGCCAGGGGGCGACCAGGAGTCCTGTCGCTGCCGGGCCACAGTGCCTTCCGGCTCAGTCGTACGGCTGGCCGATGCCCAGCAGGTTGCCCTCGCTGTCGTGGAACCAGGCGGCGCGCTCCCCGCGGTAGCCCTTGCCGGGATAGTGCCCCTCGATGTCGGCGATGCCGTTCGTGGTGCGGAAGCCGGGTACGTCGACTTCCTCGAACCGCACGCCACGCCGCCTGAGTTCGGCCACCACCGCCTCGACGTCCTCGACCTGCCAGCCCATCTGGGTGAAGGTGCCGGAGGAGGCGCCCATCGACCGGTAGACGGCGAACTCCGTGTCCCCGCACCTGTACAGCAGCCCGCCCGGCCGCTCGTCGACGGGCTCCAGACCGAGTTTCTCGGAGTAGAAGCGCCGTGCCCGCTCCAGATCCTGGGCGGGCAGCCGGGTCGCCACCTGTCCTCGGGCCAGGAAGCTCCGGGCATCCGTGTCCTGGTCGTCCATGGCTCCAGTGTGCCGTGGACGACGGACAGGAGGCAGCGGCGAGGTCCGTTCGGCCTACTCCGCCGGCGTCACCCCGGCCCGCAGCAGTCCGTAGGCGTACGCGTCCTCCAGGGCCTGCCACGACGCGGCGATGACGTTGTCGGCCACGCCCACCGTGGACCACTCCCCCGTGCCGTCGGACGTGGAGATCAGGACGCGGGTGGTGGACTGGGTGCCGTGGACGCCCTCCAGGATGCGGACCTTGTAGTCGACCAGGTCGAGCTTGGCGAGCTGGGGGTAGATCTTCTCCAGGGCCACGCGCAGGGCGCGGTCGAGGGCGTTGACCGGGCCGTTGCCCTCGGCCGTGGCGACGATGCGCTCGCCCTTGGCGAAGAGCTTGACCGTGGCCTCGTTGGCGTGGGTGCCGTCGGGGCGGTCCTCGACGATCGCGCGCCAGGACTCGACCTCGAAGTACTTCAGGGGCTTGCCCTCGACCTCGGCGCGCAGGAGGAGTTCGAAGCTCGCGTCGGCCGCCTCGTAGGTGTAGCCCTCGAGCTCGCGCTCCTTCACTCGCTCGACGACGCGGCCGACCAGCTCGCGGTCGCCGCCGAGGTCGATGCCGAGTTCCTTGCCCTTGAGCTCGATGGAGGCGCGGCCGGCCATGTCGGAGACCAGCATCCGCATGGTGTTGCCGACCAGCTCGGGGTCGATGTGCTGGTACAGGTCCGGGTCGACCTTGATCGCGGAGGCGTGCAGGCCGGCCTTGTGGGCGAAGGCGGAGACGCCGACGTAGGGCTGGTGGGTGGAGGGGGTGAGGTTGACGACCTCGCCGATGGCGTGGGAGATCCTCGTCATCTCACGGAGGCGGCCCTCGGGGAGGACCTTCTTGGCGTACTTCAGCTCCAGGGCGGCCACGACGGGGAAGAGGTTGGCGTTGCCCACGCGCTCGCCGTAGCCGTTGGCCGTGCACTGGACGTGGGTCGCGCCCGCGTCGACCGCGGCGAGGGTGTTGGCGACCGCGCAGCCCGTGTCGTCCTGGGCATGGATGCCGAGGCGGGCGCCGGTGTCGGCCAGGACCGTCGACACGACCGCCTGCACCTGGGCCGGGAGCATGCCGCCGTTGGTGTCGCAGAGGATGACCACGTCCGCGCCGGCCTCCGACGCGGTGCGGACGACCGATTTCGCGTACTCGGGGTTGGCGCGGTAGCCGTCGAAGAAGTGCTCGCAGTCGACGAAGACCCGGCGGCCCTGGGAGCGCAGGTACGACACCGTGTCCTCGATCATGGCCAGGTTCTCGTCGAGAGTGGTGCGCAGGGCGAGTTCGACATGGCGGTCGTGGGACTTGGCGACCAGCGTGACGACGGGCGCTTCGGAGTCCAGGAGCGCCTTGACCTGCGGGTCCTCCGATGCCTTGGCGCCCGCGCGGCGCGTGGAGCCGAAGGCCACCAGCTGGGCGTTCTTGAAGTCGATCTCCTGCCGGGCGCGCGCGAAGAACTCGGTGTCCCTCGGGTTGGCCCCGGGCCAGCCGCCCTCGATGAAGCCGACGCCGAACTCGTCCAGGTGCCGTGCGATGGCGAGCTTGTCCGCGACGGTGAGGTTGATGCCCTCCCGCTGCGCGCCGTCGCGCAGGGTGGTGTCGAAGACGTGGAACGAATCGTCGAGCTCGCTGGTTGCGGTCATGGTGTCAAGGCTCCTGTGTTGGATCCCAGTGGATACGTCGTTGCCGGAATGACCGGCTCCACAGTCCTCCCATGGTCCCTCGCGCTGCGCTCCCGGCTGCAGGTGGGCCAGAAATGCGAAAAACCCCTCGCGGGTGCGAGAGGTCTGCGCGCGGGTCGAGGACGACGGTGTCCGCCCGTACGTGGTCGTACGTGGCGGTCACTGCGGACCGGCGCGCCTGCTGCCAATAATCATGGCGAACGAGAGCACGGGGGCAGTCTGGCACACACGGCCCCCGGGCTCACCGTCCGTCTCAGGATGCGAGCACTGCGTTGATCACCGCCGTCGGTGGACGAAGCCGTCGTGGTGGCCGTTGGTGTCGTCCGGGACGAGCTGGGCGGAGCGGCTGCCGAGGCCGATGCGGCCGGCGCCCGCGCTCACCTCGTAGACCGTCACGTACTCGTCCGTGACCGGCCCTCCGGTGACGGACGTGCTGATCAGACGGGTCGCGCCGGTGCGCAGATCGCGGAGGTACACGTTGTCCGGCCCGTACTGCCCGTCCGCCTGGCGCGGTTGCGCCTCGTAGGCCAGATGGCGGCCGTCCGGGCTGAGCAGCGGGGAGTCGAGCAGGCGCTCACCGTCGGGTCCGGGGGCGATCCGCCGGGTGGCGTTCGCGCGCAGATCGCGGATGTAGAGGTCGGAGCCGTCGGACGGGACCAGGTCGTCGCCGGTGTACTTGAACGCGACCGTCCGGCCGTCCGCCGAGAGGGAGACGGGCATCGCGTACCGCTGGGCGGGGGTGCCGTCCGCCTTGACGTTGACCTGTTCCTCGGTGCCCGTGCGGCGGTCGTGCACCCACGTCACGCCGTCCCCGCTGCGCGGCACCAGCTGGGTGTACGCCACATAGCGGCCGTCGGCGCTGATGTCGTCGAGCAGCGCGGGGTTGGCCGGTCGGTCGCCGTTGCTGATCCGCTCCGTGCTCCCGGTGCGCCGGTCGTAGGCGTACACGGCCCCGAAGAGGTCGCGGGCGCCGCTCTCCATGCGGTCGGCCTTGGCGTTGAAGACGATGTGGCGGGCGTCGGCCGACATATGGGCGCCGGCCGCGAAGGCGGAGCCCCCGTCGAAGGCGACGCTGATCCGCTCGGTGCCGCCGGTGCGCCGGTCGTGCAGGTAGACGTCCTCGGCCGCGTCGTTGGTGGGCGGCGGGTCCCAGGGGACCAGGTTCCGTGCGGTGGAACGGAACAGGACGTAGCGCCCGTCGGCGCTGATGGCGGCCGCCGAGGACGGATGGTCGGCCTGGGTGCCGTCCGAGGCGACGCTGACCCGCTCGACGGTCCCCTTGCGCAGGTCGCGCACGAAGACGTCCGCGTAGCCGTTGGTGTCGCCGGGCACCAGATTGGTCGCGTACGACGTGAAGGCCGCGAACCGGCCGCCGGCGCTGAACCGCGGTCCGTACGAGTCGCCGTCGCCCTGGTCCCCCGCCGCGGTCAGCGTGACCCGCTCGGTGACCGGTTCCGGGGCCGGGGAGGCCGCTGTCGCGGACGCCGCGATCATCGTCCCCGCGAGTACCGCCACCGAGATCCCGCGCATGGTTCTCAACACGATTCCCCCTGTTGTCGCGTCTGCTCCCTGGGCCACGAGGCAAACGCACCACGCGCTACAGGGTCAATCCGACATATTGCGTACAACCTGGACGTGGACTCAGGAGTCCGCGAGGAGGCTGTCGTCCAGGAACTCCCGTACGTGGCGCATGACTTGCGCCCGGTCCGTGCCGCGCAGCCCGATCGCCACATGGATGGAGAACCCGTCGAGCAGCGCCCGCAGCCGGGCGGCGAAACGGTCCGGGTCGACCGGCCGGAACTCGCCCCTCGACACCCCTTCCGCCAGCAGCGCCACCAGGTCGCGGTGCCAGGCGCCCTCGATCGCGGCCTGCCGGTCGCGGGCGTCGTCGTCGGCGTTCTTCGAGCGGTTCCAGACCTCCAGCCACAGCGTCCAGTGCGGATCGCGGTGGCCTTCGGGGACGTACAGGTCGACGTACGCCTCGAGCCGCTCGCGGGCGGGGGCGGTGCGGGTCAGCAGCCGGCCGCGCTCGGCGCCGAGCCGGCCCTCGCTCCACTCCAGGGTCCGCAGCAGCAGCTCGTCCTTGGAGTGGAAGTAGTAGAGGAGATGGCCGCTGCTCATCCCGACCTCACGGCCGAGCGCCGCCATGGTGAGCTTCTCCAGTCCGCGCTCGGCGATCATCTCCATGGCGGCGGCGAGCACCTCGTCGCGGGGCGGCGCCTGCCTGCGCCCACCGGCCATCTGCGGCTCCTAGATCCTCGGCTGCTGCTGTGTGACGCAGTGAATGCCTCCACCACCCGCGAAGATCGTACGGGCGTCGACGAGCGTCACCGTCCGCTCCGGGAACAGCCGCCGGAAGATGCCGGCCGCCAGCTCGTCGCGCGGGTCGTCGAAGCCGCAGAGGACCACGCCGCCGTTGCAGAGGTAGTGGTTGATGTAGGAGTAGTCGGCCCAGTGGCCGTCGGCCTCCAGGACGGTCGGGGCGGGCACCTCGACGACCTCCAGGCGGCGGCCGCGGGCGTCCGTCTGCGACCTCAGCAGGCCGACGGTCTCCCGGGTCACCTCGTGGTCCGGGTGCGTCGGGTCCGGCTGCACATGGGCCACGACCACGCCGGGGCGGGCGAAGGCGGCGACGATGTCGACATGGCCCAGGGTGCCGAAGCCGGTGGGGGTCCCCCCACGCCGTTCAGGCAGTGGGGGAGGATAGTCGCCGGTCAGGCCGCGCGGCAGCCAGATCGCCTTGCGGGTGCCGAGCATGGCGTGGATCTCGGCCTCGACCTCCTCCCGCGTCCAGTGCGGATTGCGCTCGGGGCCGAGCTGGACCGTCTCCGTCAGCAGGACCGTCCCCTCGCCGTCCACATGGATCGCACCGCCCTCGTTCACCAGTTCCGAGGCGTACGTCCGCGTAGCCCCCGCCAGGTCCGAGACATGCGCGGCGATCTTCGCGTCGTGCTCCCAGCGGGCCCAGCCCTGGGCGCCCCAGCCGTTGAACGTCCAGTCGACGGCGGCGAGTTCACCGGTGGCGTTGGTCAGAAAGGTCGGGCCGATGTCCCGCATCCAGGCGTCGTCGAGGGCCCGCTCGACCGTCTCGACGCCGTCGCCGAGCAGCTCGCGGGCCCCGGCCGACTGTCCGGGACCGCACACCACGGTCACCGGCTCGAAGCGGCGCACCGCGCGGGCGACCGAGGCCCAGGCGATCCGGGCGGCCGTGAGGTCCTCCGGGTCGGCGAAGGTCGTGTTGGGGCCGGGCCAGGCCATCCAGGTGCGCTCGTGCGGGGCCCACTCGGCGGGCATCCGGAAGCCGTCGGCGGCAGCAGACATGAGTGATCCTCACAGTCCTTACAGGAAGTACAGGCGGTTGAGGGAGACGGAGTCGGCGGGCTCGGAGCGCAGCGGCTCTCCGTCGAGGGTGACCAGACCGGTGTGCTGGTCGACGTCGACCGCTCCGGTACGGGAGTTCAGGCGCAGGTCGGCGGGCCCGATGCCGCGCGTGCCGCGGACGGCGACCCTGCGGCGCCGGGTCGGCATGGTGTCGCCTCCCTGGTCGACGGCCGCCTGGGCGACGAAGGCGACCGAGAGGTCGGCGGGTGTGGCGCCGTACGCCCCGAACTGCGGGCCCAGGACGAGGGGTTCGCAGGTGTCGGTGGCGGCATTGGGGTCGCCCACCACGCCGTACGCCGGGAACCCGGACTTGAGCACGAGCTGCGGCTTGGCGCCGAAGTACTCGGGCCGCCACAGCACGATGTCGGCGAGCTTGCCGACCTCGATCGAGCCGACCTCGTGGGCGAGGCCGTGGGCGATGGCGGGGTTGATGGTGAGCTTGGCGATGTAGCGCAGGACGCGCTCGTTGTCGTGGCCGTCGTCCGGGGCACCGGACTCGGCCTTCATCTTCCCGGCCATCGCGAAGGTACGGCGGACGGTCTCGCCGGCCCGGCCCATGCCCTGTGCGTCGGACGAGGTGATGCCGATCGCGCCCAGGTCGTGCAGCACGTCCTCGGCGCCCATCGTCCCGGCGCGGATGCGGTCGCGGGCCATGGCGGCGTCGCCGGGCAGGTCGGTCTTCAGGTCGTGGACGGAGACGATCATGCCGTAGTGCTCGGCCACGGCGTCCCGGCCGAAGGGCAGGGTGGGGTTGGTGGAGGAGCCGATGACGTTGGGGACACCGGCCATCTTCAGCACGTTCGGCACGTGTCCGCCGCCGCAGCCCTCGATGTGGAAGGCGTGGATGGTGCGGCCCTCCAGCACACGCAGGGTGTCCTCGACGGACAGGCACTCGTTCAACCCGTCGCTGTGCAGGGCGACTTGGACGTCGTGTTCCTCGGCGACACGCAACGCCGTGTCCAAGGCTCGGGTATGGGCGCCCATGTCCTCGTGCACCTTGAAGCCGCTCGCCCCGCCCTCGGCGAGGGCCTCCACCAGGGGGGCCGGTGCGGACGACGAACCACGCCCGAGGAAGCCGATGTTGACCGGCCAGGCGTCGAAGGCGTTGAACGCGTGCCGCAGCGCCCAGGGCGAGTTGACCCCGACGCCCCACACGGGCCCGAACTCCTGCCCGATGATCGTGGTCACCCCGGAGGCGAGCGAGGCCTCCATGATCCGCGGCGACAGCAGATGGACGTGGGTGTCGACGGCGCCGGCGGTGGCGATGAGCCCCTCGCCGGACACGATCGACGTGCCGGTCCCGACCACGACGTCGACCCCGTCGAGGGTGTCGGGATTCCCGGCCCGCCCGATCGAGCAGATCCGGCCTTCCCTGATCCCGATGGAGACCTTGCGGATCCCCAGCGCCGCGTCGATCACGACGACGTTGCTGATGACCACGTCACAGGTCTCCCGGACGGCGGCCGCCTTGAGGTGCAGTCCGTCCCGGGCGGTCTTGCCGAACCCGGCGAGGAACTCGTCGCCGTAGCGCTGGGAGTCGGACTCGACGCGGATGGTCAGGCCGGAGTCGCCGAGCCGGATCCGGTCGCCCGCGCGCGGGCCGTGAGTGGCGGCGTAGGCGTAAGGGTCGATGCTCATCGGTCTGCTCCCAGATATCCGCAGGCGGCGGCCCTGCGCAGGGCCTCTTCCTTCGCCCCCGGCGCGTCCAGCGCCCCGTCGACGAGCCCGGCGAACCCGATCGCGATCCGCTCACCCCCGATCGGTACGAGCCCGACCTCGACGCTCTCCCCCGGCCCGAACCGCACGGAGGACCCGGCGGGCACGGCGAGGCGCATGCCGTAGGCCGCCCCCCGGTCGAAGTCGAGCCGCGGGTTGGCCTCGAAGAAGTGGAAGTGGGAGGTGACGGAGACGGGCACGGTGGCGGTGTTGGCGACCGTCAGCCGCGCGACCGCCTCCGGCTCGGCGTGCTCCGGCCCCGGCAGCAGTGCGCCGGGGGCCCGCGGGCCGAGTCCGCCCCCGATCGGATCGGTCACCACCGCGAGTCGCGAGCCGTCGTCGAACACGGCCTCGACATGCACCTCGGTCACCACGTCCGCGACGCCCGGCAGCACGTCGTCCGGCCCGAGCACGGACCGTGCCCGCTCGACGGCCTCGGCGAGACGGACGCCGTCCCGGGCGGCCTCGCACACGGTGTCCGCGATCAGCGCGGTCGCCTCGGGCACGTTCAGCCTCAGTCCCCTGGCCCGGCGGGCCCGGGCCAGCTCGGCGGCTCCGAAGAGCAGCAGCCGGTCACGTTCCGTGGGGGTGAGTCTCATGACGCGGGCACCTCCTTGCCTCCCGACGATTAGAGCATCACTCTAAACACGAAATTCCCGCAACGAAAGTGTTGACCTAAAGCAGCGAGTATCTGACATTGAACACCGCTCAAACTCTCTGGCGGCCGATCGAAGGAGACCAGCCATGCCGATGGAACAGCGCGGAGTCGACACCATCCCCGAGGAGGAACGCACCAGCGGCCCACGGGACCTCGTCTCGATCCTGCTGGGATCGAACCTCTGCCTCGGAGTGATCGTCTTCGGCTGGCTGCCCCCGGCGTTCGGCCTGGACTGGTGGTCGTCGGTGAGCTCGATCGTGCTGGGCACCCTGGTCGGCACGGCCCTCACCGCCCCGCTGGCCCTGATCTCCCTGCGCACCGCGACGAACCTGTCCACCTCCTCCGGCGCCCAGTTCGGCGTGCGCGGCCGCCTGGTCGGCTCGGTGGTCGGCCTGCTGCTCGCCCTCGGCTACACGGCCCTGACCGTGTGGATCGGCGGCGATGTGATGGTGGGCGTGCTGGGCCGGCTGTTCGGACTGCCGGCGAGCGGGGTGTCGCACGGCGTGGTCTACGGGCTGCTGGCCGCGGCGACCGTGGTGGGCGCGGTGTACGGCTACCGGGTGCTGCTCGCCCTGTCCCGCGTCCTCGCGATCGGCATGACGGCCCTGCTGCTCCTCGGCGTGTTCGCCTACGCCCCGCACTTCACGACGGACGCGCTGCCGGAGACGGGCGGCTATCTCCTGGGCGGCTTCTGGCCGACGTGGCTGCTTGCGGCGGTGGCGGCGGGGCTGTCCGGCCCGATCGCGTTCATCACCCTGCTCGGCGACTACACCCGCTACATCTCGCCGGCCCGCCACTCCTCGCGCCGGGTCCTGCACGCCACCTGGCTCGGACTGATCCTGGGCCTGCTGGTCCCGCAGTTGTTCGGCACGTTCACCTCGTACGCGGCGCGGGCGGCCCTCGACTACGCCGGCCCCCTGGTCGACGCCTCCCCCACCTGGTACCTGCTGCCGCTGCTGCTGGCCGCCTCCGCCGGCTCGGTCGGCAACGCGGGCCTGATGCTCTACTCCATGGGCCTCGACCTGGACGCCATCCTCCCGCGCGCCTCCCGCGCCCGGGCGACGTACGCCGTCGCGGTCGTCGCGACCGCCTGCGTCTTCGTCGGCCACTACGCCTCCAGCGCCCAGGACGCGATGACGTCCTTCGTCCTGCTGCTGACGGCGATCGGCACCCCGTGGGCGGTCATCACCCTGATCGGCTTCGCGCGCTGCCGTGGCGTCTACGACGTGGAGGCCCTCCAGGTCTTCAACCGCCGGGCGCGGGGCGGGATCTACTGGTTCCGGGCCGGCTGGAACGTCCCGGCGACCGTGTCCTGGGCCCTCGGTGCGACGGTTGGCGTGCTGGCGGTCTCCCTGCCGTCGTACGAGGGCCCGCTGCTGGGGCTGACCGGCGGGGTGGACTGCAGCTTCCTGCTGTCGGGGCTGGTGGGGGGTCTGCTGTATCTGCTGCTGACGGTCGGCGACCGGGCCGCGGCGGGCGAAAGGGCCGTGGCGAACCCGAACCCCGAGTCCGCCACGGCCCTGCCGGTCAAGGCCGATTAGCCCAGCTTGTGCATCCAGCCGTGCTTGTCCTCGGACTTGCCGCGCTGGATGTCGAGGAGGGCCTGGCGGAGCTTCATCGTGACTTCGCCGGGCTCTCCCCGGCCCTGCTGCCACTGGGCGCCGGTCCGCTTGACCGTGCCGACCGGCGTGATGACGGCGGCCGTACCGCAGGCGAAGACCTCGGTGAGGGTGCCGTTCTCGGAGTCGCGCTGCCACTGGTCCACGGAGACGCGGCCCTCCTCGGCCTCGTAGCCGAGGTCGCGGGCGACGGTGAGGAGGGAGTCACGGGTGACGCCCTCCAGGATGGAGCCGGTGAGGGACGGGGTGATGATCTTGTCGCCGTACACGAAGTACAGGTTCATACCGCCGAGTTCCTCGACCCACTTGCGCTCGACCGCGTCCAGGTAGCAGACCTGGGCGCAGCCCTCGGCGGCGGCCTCGGCCTGGGCGAGCAGGGACGCGGCGTAGTTGCCGCCGGTCTTGGCGTCGCCCATGCCGCCGGGGACGGCGCGGACGTGGTCCTCGGAGACCCAGATGGAGACCGGCTTGACGCCGCCGGGGAAGTAGGCGCCGGCCGGGGAGGCGATGACCATGAACAGGTACTCGCTGGCCGGCTTCACGCCCAGGCCGACCTCGGTGGCGAACATGAACGGACGCAGGTAGAGGGACTCCTCGCCGCCGTGCGCCGGCACCCACGCCTCGTCCTGGCGCACCAGCGCGTCGCAGGCCTCGATGAACGTCTCCACCGGCAGCTCCGGCATGCCGAGCCGGCGGGCCGAGGACTGGAAGCGGGCCGCGTTCTTCTCGGGGCGGAAGGAGGCGACGGACCCGTCGGGCCGGCGGTAGGCCTTCAGGCCCTCGAAGATCTCCTGCGCGTAGTGCAGGACCATGGTGGCCGGGTCGAGGGAGATCGGCGCGTACGGCACGAGCTCGCCGTCGTGCCAGCCACGGCCCTCGGTCCACTTGATCGTCACCATGTGGTCGGTGAAGTGGCGTCCGAATCCCGGGTTGGCCAGTATCGCCTCGCGCTCGGCGGCGGAGAGCGGGCTGGCGGAGGGCTTGAGCTCGATCGTGGGCGTCGTCATGAGTAGATGTCCTTCACCGGTTTGATTGTGGCGGGCCGCGCTCACGCCAGTACTGCCAGTGGCCAGTGCTAGGACGTCCGAGCATTCCCTCATTCCGCGGCTCCGCGTTCGATTATCGCAAGCGGGGGGTCACGGAAGAAACGGCGTGAATGCGACCCAAGGGCTGATGGTGTCACCCGGCGGCGGACATGGGGAAGCCGCCGGCTGCAGATGCGACCCGGCGGCTTCGAAGAGGTTCGAGCGGCGCGGGGTCAGCCGGCTACTCGTACGGCCAGCGCGTCGCCGATCTCCGACGTGCTGCGGGCGGGCTTGCCGGTGCGCTCCGCGAGGTCGGCGGAGACGGCCTCGTCGATGCGGGCGGCCTCGGCGTCGTAGCCGAGGTGGCGCAGGAGCAGGGCGACGGACAGGACCGTGGCGGTGGGGTCGGCCTTGCCCTGGCCGGCGATGTCGGGCGCGGAACCGTGGACCGGCTCGAACATCGACGGGAAGTCGCCGCTCGGGTTGATGTTGCCGCTCGCGGCGACGCCGATGCCGCCGGAGACGGCCGCGGCGAGGTCGGTGACGATGTCGCCGAAGAGGTTGTCGGTGACGATGACGTCGAAGCGCTCGGGCTGGGTGACCAGATAGATGGTCGCGGCGTCGACGTGCATGTACTCAGTGGTGACCTCGGGGTACTCCTCGGCCACCTTGTCGAAGATGTTGGTCCACAGGTGACCCGCGAAGGTCAGCACGTTGTTCTTGTGGATCAGCGCCAGCTTCTTGCGCGGGCGGGCCTGCGCACGGGCGAAGGCGTCGCGGACGACACGCTCGACACCGAAGGCCGTGTTCACGGAGACCTCGGTGGCGACCTCGTGCTCGGTGCCCTTGCGGATGGTGCCGCCGTTGCCGGTGTACGGACCCTCGGTGCCCTCGCGGACCACGACGAAGTCGATGGACGGCTCGCCCTTCAAAGGCGTGTCCACACCCGGCAGCAGCTTGCTCGGCCGCAGGTTGACGTGGTGGTCGAAGGCGAAGCGGAGCTTGAGCAGGAAGCCGCGCTCCAGGACACCGGAGGGGACGCTCGGGTCACCGATCGCACCCAGCAGGATGGCGTCGTGCTTCCTCAGGGCGTCGAGGTCGGCGTCGGTGAGGGTCTCACCGGTGGCGTGGTAGCGCCGGGCGCCGAAGTCGTACTCCCTGGTCTCCAGCTTCACATCCTGCGGGAGGACGGCGGAGAGGACCTTGAGGCCTTCGGCCACGACTTCCTGCCCGATGCCGTCACCGGGAATCACTGCGAGATTGAGGCTGCGAGACATGTCGGCACCCTACTCCTCGTCCCATGGGATGACATGAGGTGTCCGCGATGCGGACGGCCGGACGGGGGACGGTGCTTGTGCGTCGACTGGTGTTCACCCGTATGTGTGACGGGTGTTGGCGTCCGCTGGGAACTTCTCCGACATGGACATCCCTGACTTCGGCATCCCGCCCCGGCTGGCCCGCCGTATGACCATGGCGGAACAGCACGAGTACCTGCGTACGAAACTGACCCGGCGTCGCACGCTGGTGACGGCCGGCGCGGTGGCGGGCGGGCTGCTCACGGGCTGTTCGGGGTCGGGTTCGGGGTCGGGATCGGACACCGGTGGGCCGAAGCCCTCCGCGTCCACCCTCACCGAGGTGCCGGGCTCCGCCGTCGCACCCTTCGGCCGCCATCTCGCCTTCGGCGCCGACCCGAAGACCCAGATGCGGGTCTCCTGGCAGGTGCCGACCGCGGTGCACAAGCCGTACGTCCGGATCGGGCTGCGCCCGGACGACCTGGACCGCGGGACCGAGGCGGAGCTGCGCGACCTGAAGACCCCGGAGCTGGCGGGGATGCGCGCGGCGGTCGAGCAGTACTACCTGCACGCGGCCCTGGACGGTCTGCGGCCGGGCACGACGTACTACTACGGCGTCGGCCACCAGGGCTTCGACCCGGCGTCCCCGGGGAACCGGGCCACGATCGCCTCCTTCCGCACGGCGCCCGCGTCCCCGCCCGAGCGGTTCGTGTTCACCGCGTTCGGCGACCAGGGCGTCGGCACGCACGCGGCCGGCAACGACCGCGCCCTGCTGCGCCTGGACCCCGCCTTCCATCTGCACGCCGGGGACATCTGCTACGCGAACCCGACCGGCAAGGGCAAGGACACCGACACCTTCCGGGCGGACATGTGGGACGAGTTCCTCAAGCAGACGGAGTCGGTGGCGAAGTCGGTGCCGTGGATGGTGACGACCGGCAACCACGACATGGAGGCCTGGTACTCGCCGGACGGCTACGGCGGCCAGCTCGCCCGCTTCTCGCTCCCGGACAACGGCTTCGACCCGCGCACGGCGCCGGGGGTGTACGCGTTCACCTACGGCAATGTCGGGGTGGTCGCGCTGGACGCGAACGATGTGTCGTACGAGATCCCCGCCAACTTCGGCTACTCGGAGGGGCAGCAGACCAGGTGGCTGGACCGCAAGCTCGGCGAGCTGCGGGCCGACGGCTCGGTCGACTTCGTCGTCGTCTACTTCCACCACTGTGCCTACTCGACGTCGACGCACGCCTCCGACGGGGGCATTCGCGCCGAGTGGGTGCCGCTGTTCGCCCGGCACGAGGTCGACCTGGTGATCAACGGGCACAACCATGTGTACGAGCGGACGGACGCCATCAAGAACGGCGAGGTCGGCAGGCCGGTGCCGATCGGTGCGACGACGGACCCGAGGCGGGACGGGATCGTGTACGTCACGGCGGGCGGCGGCGGCAAGGACCTGTACGGCTTCCCGAAGGGCGTCGAGGAGAGCTACGAGGGCCATCTCGCCGGTCGGGAGTCGGTCGACTCCTTCACGTGGACCAGGTCACGCGACACCCGGGCGGAGAGCGTCGAGTGGTCGCGGGTGCGCTACCGGGGCTTCTCCTTCCTCTCCGTGGAGGCGGAGAGCGGCGCGAAGCCCCGGCTGACGGTGTCGGCGCTGACCCCGGACGGCGAGCGCGTCGACCACTTCGAGGTGCGGCGCGGCTGAGCGGTCCTGGGGGGCGGGTCAGGCGGCCTGGTGGCCGGTGCTCCCGCCGTTGTCCCGGCGGTCGAGCGCGCGCTGCAGCGCTGCCGCGGCGTTCCTGCGGTCGGACTCGCTCGTGCGGGAGATGTGACGGACTCGACGGCGGGCGGTCGTCTCGGCCATGGGAAATCGACTCCTTCGACAATCCGGGAGTGCAGACAGGGGTTACGAGACGCCGGGTGGGGCGGGGAGCGGTGCCGCAGGGGTTGCCTGCACGGGGCTCGGCTCACGACCGCCATTCGCTTGATCGAGCGAGACGTTCGGCTCCTACAAAACTAAGGGAGGACGGCGAGTCTGTCTCCACAATTACTCGGACTTCCTACTATCTGAGACGGTGGAGTGGGTCACACGCCACTGACCTGCGCTTTTACCGATGCCCCCGTCACAGCACATCGCCGTCCCGCCAGTCGAAGACCAGCTCGAACGCGGGGTCCAGCGGCCCGGCGAGCGCGGTCCGCACAAAGATGCTGCCCTCCTCGTCGGGCAGCCGGACGACCCCGTCGAGCCCGAGCGCACAGACCCGCCCGGACCACACCTGCCAGCCGCGCCCGGCATACAGCGCGGCCCCCTCGTCGCTGGCGGAGAGCATGCCCGCGTCGTAGGCCCGGTCCACGACCCGCTCCAGCTCCGCCATCACCCGCCCGCCGAGCCCGCAGCGGCGCACGTGCGGCCGTACGGCCACCGCCTCCACGTACCCGACCCGCAGCCACCGCTCCCGGTGCCGCACCCGCCGCATGATCACCGACCCGTGCCCGACGAGCCGCCCGGCGGTGTCGTGGACGAGGGCGTGGAGGCCGCCGAGGCCATGCTCGAAGTCCTCGTCGGAGAAGTCGCCGTCGAAGGCCTCGTCCAACAGGGCGCGGATCACGCGCAGTTCGGCGGGGGTGAGGTCCGCGGTGTGTGCGGTGCGCACGCTGAAGGCGGCTGCGGTCGTGGTCACCCGACCAGTATCGGCACCGCTGACGAACGGGTGCCGAGGACCGGCCACCGGGGCCAGGATGGACGGACGCCGCCGGAGCGGCCCGGCCCGTGCATCGCCCACTCGGCTGATCCTCCGGGCGGCACGGGACGGACAGTCACGACGAGGGGAACGGTGAGGTCATGAACGACACGGCGAAAGTGTTCCTCGAGGGCGGCCCGGACGACCTGCCCGACCGGATCGTGCCCACGCCCTCTCCCGGTCCGGACGTGAAGATCGAGCTGCGCAACGGCTACGAGCACTTCCGGCCGACCTCGCGCCGGGCGGACACCGCCGAGGGCGAGCTCCCCGTGTACGAGTGGTGGGAGCGGACGGAGATGCCGGGCTAGCGGAAGGGAGCACGGCGGCTCACCGGAGCGCGGTCGCCACCGCTTCCCGGAAGCCCTTCGGGTCCTCCACCCAGGGCAGGTGCCCGGCGTCGGGCAGGGTCACCCGGTCCGCCCTCGGCAGCGTCCGCTCCAGCGAGTCGACCGCCGAGCGTGGCCGGATGTCGCCGGCCCCGTCGACGATGAGCACGGGCAGGTCCAGGGCGCGGCAGGCGGCGTACAGCTCGGGGGTGCCCCAGCCGTGTCGGACCTCGGCGTTCAGGGCCGTGTTGCACTCGGTGTTGATGCCGAACCACGGGTCGGCCATCCGCGCCGCGTGCTCCGGCGCCCGCGCGCGGTCCTCGAACTCGGCGGACCACTGGAGCACCGCGCGCTCCGGGTCGTCCTTGGGCAACTCCTGCCAGCGGGCGAGCCGTTCGGGATCCTCGCCCAGCCGCGCGAGGAGCCGCTCCTCGTAGGCCGGGTGCCAGTCGGTGACGGGGTCGATGCCGGTTCCGGCCACGTACACCAGCGTGCTCACCCGCTCCGGGTGCGCCAGCGCGTAGGCGAGCGCCAGCTGCGCACCCCAGGAATGCCCGAGCAGCGCCATGCGCGCCGGCCCGAAGTGCCGCCGTACGGCGTCCAGGTCGGCCACGAACCGCTCGGTCGTCCAGGGCCCCGCGCATCGCTCGGAGCGGCCGCAGCCGCGCTGGTCCCAGCGGATCACCGTGGCCAGGTCGTCGAGCAGCGCGGCCACGTCCTCGAACATGTCCCACAGCCCGGGCCCGCCGTGGCACAGCACCAGCGGCTCGCCCCGGCCGGACGCGCTCGCCCACAGTCGTACGCCGTCGTCCGTCGTCACCGTCATCACCGTCATCACCGCATTGTCCACGCACGAAAGGGCCGGGTCCGTTCAGGACCCGGCCCTTCACCGCGAGTTGGGGTGTCAGCCCATGTGCGGGTAGGTGTAGTCGGTCGGCGGGACCAGCGCCTCCTTGATGGAGCGGGTCAGGGTCCAGCGCATCAGGTTCTGCGGGGCGCCGGCCTTGTCGTTGGTGCCGGAGGCCCGGCCGCCGCCGAAGGGCTGCTGGCCGACGACGGCGCCGGTCGACTTGTCGTTGATGTAGAAGTTGCCGGCCGCGTAGCGCAGCTTGTCCATGGTGTACCTCGCCGCCGCGCGGTCGCCCGCGATGACCGAGCCGGTCAGGGCATAGGCGGACACCGACTCCATCTGCTCCAGCATCTCGTCGTACTTGTCGTCCTCGTAGACGTGCACGGCGAGGAACGGGCCGAAGTACTCGGTGGTGAAGACCTCGTTCTCCGGGTCGGAGCACTCGACGACGGTCGGGCGGACGAAGTAGCCGACCGAGTCGTCGTAGGAGCCGCCCGCGACGATCGTGCAGGACGCGTCCTGCTTGGCGCGGTCGATGGCGGCCTTGTTCTTGGCGAAGGCACGCTCGTCGATGACGGCGCCGATGAAGTTGGACAGGTCGGTGACGTCACCCATGGTGATGTAGTCGACCTCGGCGGCGAACTCCTCCTTGAAGCCGGAGTTCCAGATCGAGGCCGGGATGTACGCCCGGGAGGTCGCGGAGCACTTCTGGCCCTGGTACTCGAAGGCACCGCGGGTCAGCGCGGTCTTCAGCACCGCCTTGTCGGCGCTCGGGTGGGCGACGACGAAGTCCTTGCCGCCGGTCTCGCCGACGATGCGCGGGTAGGAGCGGTACTTCTCGATGTTGTTGCCGACCGTCTTCCACAGGTACTGGAAGGTCTTGGTCGAGCCGGTGAAGTGGATGCCGGCGAGGTCGCGGTGCTCGAGAGCCACCTTGGAGACCTCGATGCCGTCGCCGGTGACGAGGTTGATGACGCCCTTGGGCAGACCGGCCTCCTCCAGGAGCTGCATCAGCAGCACGGCGGCGTGGGTCTGGGTCGGGGACGGCTTCCAGACGACGACGTTGCCCATGAGCGCCGGGGCCGTGGGCAGGTTGCCCGCGATCGCCGTGAAGTTGAACGGCGTGATCGCGTAGACGAAGCCCTCCAGCGGGCGGTGGTCGAGGCGGTTCCACACACCGGGGGAGTTGGCGACCGGCTGCTCGGCGAGCAGGTCACGGGCGTACTTGACGTTGAAGCGCCAGAAGTCGATCAGCTCGCAGGGCGTGTCGATCTCGGCCTGCTGGGCGGTCTTGGACTGGCCGAGCATGGTGGAGGCGGCCAGCGTCTCGCGCCACGGGCCGGACAGCAGGTCGGCGGCGCGCAGGATGATCGCGGCGCGGTCGTCGAAGGACATCGCGCGCCAGGCCGGCGCGGCGGCGAGGGCCGCGTCGATGGCGTCCTGGGCGTCCTGCTGGGTGGCGTTGCCGTAGGTGCCGAGGCGGGCCTTGTGGTTGTGCGGCTGCACGACGTCGAACCGGTCGCCGCCGCCCATCCGCTTCTCGCCGCCGATGGTGCACGGCAGGTCGACCGGGTTCTCGGCGAGCTCCTTGAGCTTGGTCTCCAGCCGGGCGCGCTCGGGCGAGCCGGGGGCGTAGCCGTGCACCGGCTCGTTGACGGGGGTGGGGACCTGGGTCACAGCGTCCATGGGTTCCGTAACTCCTTGCTTGAGCGGGTGGATCGGGGCTCAGCCCTTGCTGATCATCGAGCGGGCGAAGAACCGCAGGTTGGCGGGCTTCTCCGCCAGGCGGCGCATGAAATAGCCGTACCAGTCGGTGCCGTACGCGGTGTAGACGCGCATCCGGTGGCCCTCAGCGGCCAGCCTGAGGTGCTCGTCGCTCCTGATCCCGTACAGCATCTGGAACTCGTACTCGTCGAGCTTGCGCCCGGCGCGCCGGGCGAGTTCCTGGGCGATGGAGATCAGGCGCGGGTCGTGGGAGCCGATCATCGGGTACCCGGTGCCCTCCATGAGAATCCTCAGGACCCGGACGTACGCCTTGTCGATCTCGTGTTTGTGCTGGTAGGCGACCTCGGCGGGCTCCTTGTAGGCGCCCTTGACGAGCCGCACCCGGCTGCCGTTCGCGGCGAGGCGGCGGGCGTCGGCCTCGGTGCGGAAGAGGTAGGCCTGGATGACGCAGCCGGTCTGCGGGAAGTCCTTCCGCAGCTCCTCGTGGATGGCGAACATCGAGTCGAGGGTGGTGTGGTCCTCGGCGTCGAGGGTGACGGTGGTGCCGATCGCGGCGGCGGCCTCGACGACGGGGCGGACGTTGGCCAGGGCGAGTTCATGGCCGCCCTCCAGCGCCTGCCCGAACATCGACAGCTTCACGGACATCTCGGCCCGGTCGCCCAGCTCCAGCTCCTTGAGCCGGTCGATGAGCGCCAGGTAGGCGTCGCGCGCGGCGGCGGCCTGCTCGGGTCGGGTGATGTCCTCGCCGACGACGTCCATCGTCAGCTCCAGGCCCCGGTCGCTGAGGTCGCGGATGATCGGCACGATCTCGTCGACCGTCTCGCCCGGGATGAAGCGGTCGACGACCTGCTTGGTCACCGGGGCCGCCGAGATCAGGCGTCGCATCCGGTCGCTGCGCGACGCGGCAAGAATCACGGGACCCAGCACGGGGCACCTCCACAAACAGCAGATAGAACCACCGTGAAAACTAAGGATCCCTCCGATCGTCGGCCATCGACAGCTGTCACGCATCCGTGCCGCAGATCTCAGACAGATGTATGACGGCCCTGCGGTTATGCGGGAGAATGCCCAAGTGGCAGCCGATTACAAGGGTGACTACCAGGAGCTCGTCGACGAGATCTCGGAGCTCCTGGGCGCCCCCGCGACACTGGAGAACCGGGACTTCGAGCTGATCGCCTTCGGCGCCTACGACACCGAGGACGAGCTCGACGCGTCGGCCCTGGACCCCGTGCGCACCCGCTCGATCCTCACGCGCCGCTCGACGGCGGCCGTACGGACCTGGTTCGAGGGCTTCGGCATCACACGGGCGACCGGCCCGGTGCGGATCCCGCGCACTCCGGAGGCCGGGGTGTACCGCGGACGCATCTGTCTGCCGGTACGCCACAGGGGTGTCGTCCGCGGTTACGTCTGGCTCCTGGACACCGATCCGGGCCCGACCGAGCGGCAGCTCGCCGCCGCGATGGAGGTGACCGCGAGGATCGGCTCGCTGCTCGCGGACGAGGCGCAGCACGGCGCGGACCTCAGCCGGGAGCTGCGGGCGGTGCTGACCGCGGAGCGGGGCTGGCAGGGCGACATGGCGGTGGCCGAGCTGCGCACGGCCCTGGGCTCGCGCGCGGACGGCGTCCATACGGTGCTCTGCGTGGCCCCCTGGCCCTCGGCCGACCCCGACGACGCCCCGTCGGTGCGGACGGTGCCGCACGCGACCGCGCTGTGCACCATCCCATGGGGGCTGACGGGCCAGAGCCTCGCGGTCCTGGTACGGCTGCGCTCGCCCGAGGTGCACACGGCGGCGCTGGCGGCGGCGTCCCGGCTGCTGAAGGAGACCCCGGCGGCGGGGCCGCCCGCCCGAGTTGCGGCCGGTTTCGGCGAACCGCGCACCGGCCTCACCGAGCTGGGCACCGTCTGGCAGGAGGCGTCGGCCGCGGCCCGCGCGGCGCTGGCGGAACCGCGGCTCGGCCCGGTGGCCGAGTGGTCGCGCATCGGCCCGTACCGCCTGCTGACCTCCCTCGCCCCGGGCACGGTCCACGACCCCGCGGTCGCCCCGCTCCTCTCCCCCGCCCACCACGAACTCGCCCGCACCGCCGAGGTCTATCTCGACTGCGCGGGCCAGGCCGGCCGCACGGCCGCCGCACTCGGCATCCACCGCCAGACCTTGTACTACCGCCTCTCCCGGGTCGAGCAACTCACCGGCCTTGACCTGGACGACGGGGAGGACCGGCTGCTGCTGCACATGGCGTTGAAGGGGGCGCGGCTGTAGCCGACGATCAGGACACCCGGAATATTGGAAATGATTGTCATCATGCTACGGTCACTGCAAACGCTCTCTTGACCGCACCTTTACCCGGAGTGTCCCGTGCGCCTGCCCGCCCGCCGTCTGCTCCCCGTCACCGCCGTCGCCGCGGCCTCCGCACTGCTCACCGGCTGCTTCGCCGGGGCGGAGTCCACTGCGGACGCGGCGGGCGGCAAGCGCATCCGTGTCGCGATGATGCAGCCCCCGCGCTCCGGGCTGTCCCCGCTCTCGGACGACGCGTTCAAGCTGTCCCGCTGGTCGACGGCCGAGACCCTGGTGAAACTGGACGCGGACGGGGACGCCCAGCCCGCGCTCGCCACCACGTGGCAGCAGTCCGGCCGCACCTGGACCTTCGAGATACGCGACGGCGTCACCTTCCACGACGGCACGAAGCTGGACGCGGACGCCGTGGTGCGCTCCCTCACCGAGGCCGCCACCGCGTCCCCGAAGCCCCGCATCCTCGACGGCGTCGAACTGACCGCGAAGGCCGCCGGGAACAAGGTCACCGTCACGACCGCCACCGAGGACCCCCTGGTCCCGCAGCGCCTCAGCTCCCCCCAGCTGTCGATCCTGGCGGCGAAGGCGTACCGCGGCAGGGCGGTCGACCCCGTCGGCGCCGGCACCGGCCCCTTCGAGCTCACGAAGGTGGGCGGCACCGCCTCCGCCACCCTCGACCGCTACGACGCCTACTGGGGCGGCAAGGCCAAGGCCCCCGGCATCGACGTGAAGTTCGTTCCCGACGGCACCGCCCGCGCGGCGGCGCTGCGCAGCGGCGAGGCCGACATCGTCGAGGCGATCCCGGTCTCCCAGGCCGCGGTCCTCGACCAGGACCTGATCACCGAGGTCCCGATGCCGCGCACCAACACCCTCTACCTGAACACCGGGAAGGGCGCCTTCAAGGACGCCTCACTGCGCGCGGCGGCCCGCGAGGCGATCGACGCCGAGGCGATCGTGAAGGGCGTGTACGAGGGGCGCGCCGATGTCGCCGAGGGCCTGCTCGGCCCGGCGCTGCCGTGGGCGGCCGAGCTGCGGAAGCCGGTCACCCGGGGCGCCGAGGCCGGCCGGCCGAACGGCGCCGCGATCACCATCGGGACGTACACCGACCGCTCCGAGATGCCCGAGGTCGCGGCCACGCTGCAGCAGCAGCTCCAGAAGGCCGGGTTCAAGGTGAAGCTCGACGTCCGCGAGTACACCAACATCGAGTCCGACGCCCTCGCGGGCCGGTTCGACGCGTTCGTCCTGTCCCGCGCCACCGTCCTCGACTCCGGCGACCCGGCGGCCTACCTCTACAGCGACTTCGCCTCGGGCGGCACCTTCAACCTGTCGCAGTTCACGGACAAGGGCGTCGACGAGGCCCTGAAGAAGGCCTCCGACACCGAGGTCGGCGACGCCCGCCGCGCGGCGGTCATCGCGGCCGAGGGCGCCGTGCTCGCCGCTGACGCGGCCGTGCCGATGCTCCACGAGCGGGTGATCCAGGGCGACGCGGCCGGGGTCGTGGACGCCGCGCACGACCCGCGTGAGCGTGCGCTCGTCACGGTGGACACCCACGTCAAGTGAAGTCCGCCGTACGGAAGTCGGTCAGCACGGCCGCGCTGACCCGGATCGTCTGTCTCATCGCCGTCCTGGCCACGGTGGGCCTGCTCCCCTGGCTCTCCCGCCGGGACCCGGCGCTCACGGTTCTGCGTGCCCGTTCGGCCGAGCAGGAGGCGACCGAGGAGGCCCTCTCCGCGATCCGCGAGGACCTCGGGCTGGACGCCGGTCCCCTGTCCCTGCTGGGGAGTTGGGCCGCCGACCTGCTGCGCGGCGACTTCGGCACCTCCTGGGTGTCGGGGACCGACGTGCTGCCGTCCGTCGTCGCCGGGCTCCAGGTGTCGCTGGGCCTGATGGGCGCGGCCCTCGGCGTGGCGGTCGTGCTGGCCGCCGCGCTGGTGGCGCCGGTGCTGGTGCGGGGGCGGGGGTCGGCCGGGGCGTTCGCCGCGATGCTGGCCGCCGTTCCCGAGTTCCTGCTGGCCACGGTCGCGCTGCTGGTGTGCGGGGTGTGGCTGGGGTGGCTGCCGACGGCCGGCTGGGCGGGCCCCGAGTACCTGGTGCTCCCGGCGCTCGCCCTCGGCGTACCGGCGGGCGGTCTGCTGGGCCGGCTGGCCGCGGACGCGCTGCCCGCCGTACTCGACGAACGGTGGGTGGAGCTGTGGCGGGGCGCCGGGGTGAGCCGGGCCCGGGTCGCCGGGGCGGCGCTGCGGCGCGTACTGCCGCCGCTGGTCCCGCAGTTCGGGATGGTCGCCGTCGGCCTGACCGGTGGCGCGGTCGCGGTGGAGATGGTGTTCGCGGTGCCCGGCATCGGCCGTACCGCGCTCGGCGCGGCCAAGTCGCAGGACCTGCCGCTGCTCCAGGGCTCGGTGCTGGCCCTGCTGCTGCTCGGCCTGGTCGCGGGCGCGGTGGCGGTGGCGGTACGGCGCCGGCTGCTGGGCCCGGCCCTGCGCGACGCGGGGCTGACGCTGCCGCCGGTCCGCCCGGTCCGCGCCCACCCGTCGATCCCGCTGACGCTCGCCGCCGTGCTGGGCCTGACCATCGGCTGGGGTCTGCTGCGCGACCCGTACACGGTGAACACGGCCGCCCGCCTGGCCGCCCCCTCCTGGGCGCACCCGCTCGGCACCGACGCCCTCGGCCGCGACGTCCTCGCCCGGCTCGGCCACGGCGCCGCCGCGACGGTCGGCACGGCCGCCGCCATCTGTGCGCTGAGCCTGCTGGTCGCGCTCGCGCTGGGCTTCCTGCCCGGCGTCGCGACGGGCGCGGCCGACATCGCCAACGCCCTGCCCCCGGTGATCGTCGGCATCCTGGTCGCCGCGGCGACCGGCCCCGGCACCGGGGGCGCGGCCCTCGCGGTCGCGCTGATCTCCTGGCCGGCGCTGTCCGCACACGCGGCGGCTCTGGTGCAGGAGGTGAGGGCATCGGCGTTCCTGACCGCCCAACGGGCCATGGGCGCGACCCCGTTGTGGATCCTCACCCGGCACGTCCTGCCGTCCGTCGCCGGCCCGGTCGCCCGGCACGCCATCCTCCGGCTGCCCGGTATCGCCCTCGCCCTGGCCTCCCTGGGCTTCCTGGGCCTGGGCGCCCAGCCGCCGACGCCCGAGTGGGGCCTGCTGCTGGACGAGTCCCGCGCCTACGTCGAACGGGCCCCCTGGGCGGCCCTCGCCCCGGCCGTGGCGCTGGCCCTGCTGGCGGGGCTGGCGGTGTCGGGAGCGGCGTCCGTGCAGGGCCGGAGGGTGAAGCGACCCGCTCCAGTGGATCGCCCCGCTCCGGTGGAGCAGAAGGAGACCTCCGTTGCCGTCTGACGCACTGCTGTCGGTGCACGACCTGCGCATCGCCTTCGACGGAGTCGCGGCCGTACGCGGCCTGACCTTCGACGTCCGCCCGCGCGAAGTCCTCGCCCTCGTCGGCGAATCGGGCGCGGGCAAGTCCCTCACGGCCCGGGCGCTGCTGGGCATGCTGCCGCGCGGCGCGACGACGAGCGGCACGATCCGGCCGGACCTCGTACCCCACCGCGGCCGCCGCATCTCCCTCGTTCCGCAAGATGCCCTGTCCGCCCTCTCCCCCGTGCACCCGGTCGGGGACCAACTGGCCGCCGCCGTACGCTCGGTGGCCCGCGTCCCGCGCAAGGAGGCCCGGGCCCGCGCGGTCGCCGCCCTCGAACGGGTCGGCATCCCGGATGCCGTACGCAGGGCACGGGCGTATCCGCACGAGTACTCCGGCGGCATGCGGCAGCGCGCGGTCATCGCCATGGCGACGATCAACGAGCCCGACATCGTCGTCGCCGACGAGCCCACCACCGCCCTGGACGAGGCCCACCGCGACCAGGTGCTGCGGGTGCTGGCCGAGCGGCGGGAGGCGGTGGGCGCCGCGCTCGTGCTGGTCACCCACGACATGGACGTCGTACGGGACCACGCGGACCGCGTGCTGGTCATGTACGCCGGCCGCCTCACCGAACTCGGCCCGGCGGACGAGGTCCTGGGCCGCCCCCGCGCCCCCTACACGGCGGGCCTGCTGGCCTCCCTCCCTCAGCACGCGCCCCCGGGCCGCCGCCTGCCCGCGCTGCACGGCACCCCTCCCGCCCCCGGCACCCTCCCTCCGGGCTGCGCCTTCGCCCCCCGCTGCCCGCTGGCGACGGACGCCTGCCGTACGGCGGAACCGGAGCCGCAGGAGGTGGAGGGGCGGCTGGTGGCCTGCGACCGCTGGGCGGAACTCCCCCACCCGGCCACCCGGTTGTTCCAGGAAGAGGAGCGGCAGCCCGTATGAGTGACGCCCTGCTCGACGTCCGCGACCTCGTGGT
The DNA here is from genome assembly GCF_015160855.1 of Streptomyces ferrugineus. Lineage (NCBI taxonomy): Bacteria > Bacillati > Actinomycetota > Actinomycetes > Kitasatosporales > Streptomycetaceae > Streptomyces > Streptomyces ferrugineus. The sequence goes on from NZ_CP063373.1 coordinate 8,015,394, forward strand.
CCGCTACGGCGACGCCACCGCCGTCGACCACGTCTCCTTCACCCTGGCCCCCGGCGAGACCCTCGCCCTGAACGGCCCCTCCGGCTGCGGCAAGTCCTCCACGGCCCTGGCGGTCCTCCAGCTGCGCCGCCCGGCCTCCGGTGAAGTCCGCTTCGAGGGACAGGAGTTGACGACCCTGTCCGAACCCGAACTCCGCCCGATCCGCCCGCGGATGCAGCCGGTCTTCCAGGACCCGTACGGTTCGCTCAGCCCTCGCCACAGGATCCGCGACGCGGTGGCGGAACCACTGCGGATCCAGGGCCGCCGGCCCACCCCCGACCAGGTGGCCGAGCTCCTGGACCGGGTGGGCCTGGACCCGGCGTACGGCGACCGCCGGCCGCACGAGCTCTCCGGCGGCCAGTGCCAACGCGCCGGAATCGCCCGCGCGCTGGCCTGCGAACCCCACCTGCTGGTCCTCGACGAACCGGTCTCGTCCCTCGACCCCTCCATCCGGGCCGGCGTGCTGAACCTGCTCGCCGACCTCCAGGACGACCTCGGCCTCGGCTACCTGTTCATCTGCCACGACCGGGCGGTCGTACGACGTTTCGCGGACCGGGTGATGGAGATGCGGGACGGGCGGGTCATTTCCGGGTAGCGGCCTCGAGACCGTCATGAGGGTCGTTTAGAACCTGCCGAGGGTGTCCAGGGCCCGGTCCGAGACCTCCTCCTCCGGAACACCCACCATGACAGCGCGACGAGAGCGCGCTCGGCGTCCCGCTGCTGCCGCACCAGGCGATCACGCACCGCGGGCAGCTGGTCCCCCATGGCCACGATCTCGATGCTGAGGCGCCACATCGACCCCGGCCCCTTCATGGTGCCGATGACGTCCGCCCACACCTGGCGGCCTCGGGCCCCGGGCTGCTGGCCCTCGCGGTACGGACTCGATGGTGCTGGTCGCGTGCGCGGTCATCGCCGTCGGGAGTGTCGTGGTGATGTCCCAGATCGTGGACCTGGCGATGGGCACCGCCACGAGATCCCGGCATCAGCGCCGGACGTGGCACGCGAGACGCTGGGCGGAGCGCTGGCGGCGGTCGCGCTGCGGTGGGTCGAGGTGTGGGAGCCCGCGTGCGAAACGCCGGACGAGCCGAGTCGCCTCAGCCCGTCCGGCGTGTGAGTCGGTCTCTCAGACCAGGTTCACCGAGCGAGCCGACGTCGCCCCGATCTCCTCGGCCACCTCGGTCAGCACCGCCTGGGTCACCGTGTCGTCGACCGTCAGGACCGCCAGCGCCTCGCCGCCGGCCACCGACCGCGACACCTGCATACCGGCGATGTTGATCCCGGCCTCACCGAAGATCCGGCCGACCGTGCCGACGACACCGGGACGGTCCTCGTACTTGAGGACGACCATGTGGTCGGCCAGCGCGAGGTCCACGTCGTACTCGCCGACCGCGACGATCTTCTGCAGGTGCTTGGGCCCGGCCAGCGTGCCGGACACCGACACCTCCTCGCCGCCCGCGAGCGTGCCGCGCACGGTCACGACGTTGCGGTGGTCGGTGGCCTCCGAGCTGGTCGTCAGCCGCACCTCGACACCGCGCTCCTGCGCGAACAGCGGGGCGTTGACGTACGACACCGTCTCGTCGACGACGTCCTCGAAGACACCCTTGAGGGCGCTGAGCTCCAGCACCTTCACATCGTGCTGGGTGATCTCGCCGTACACCTCGACGTCGAGGCGGACCGCGACCTCACCGGCGAGCGCCGTGAAGATGCGGCCGAGGCGCTCGGCGAGCGGCAGACCCGGCTTGACGTCCTCGGCGATGACACCGCCCTGGACGTTCACCGCGTCGGGCACGAGCTCACCGGCGAGGGCGAGGCGCACCGAGCGGGCGACGGCGATGCCGGCCTTTTCCTGCGCCTCGTCGGTGGAGGCACCGAGGTGCGGGGTGGACACGACCTGGTCGAACTCGAACAGCGGGGAGTCCGTGCAGGGCTCCTTCGCGTACACGTCGAGGCCGGCACCGGCGACCCGGCCCTCCTTCAGCGCCGAGTACAGCGCCTCCTCGTCGACGATGCCGCCGCGCGCGGCGTTGACGATGCGCACGCTCGGCTTGACCTTGCGCAGCGCCTCGTCGCCGATGAGGCCGAGGGTCTCGGGGGTCTTGGGCAGGTGGACGGTGATGAAGTCGGAGACCTCGAGCAGCTCGTCCAGCGACAGCACCTTGACGCCCATCTGCGCGGCGCGCGCGGGCTGCACATAGGGGTCGTAGGCGACGACCTTCATGCCGAAGGCGGACATGCGCTGCGCGACGAGCGCGCCGATGCGGCCGAGGCCGACCACGCCGAGGGTCTTCTCGGCGAGCTCCACTCCGGTGTACTTGCTGCGCTTCCACTCGCCGTTCTTCAGCGCGGCGTTGGCCTGCGGGATGTTGCGGGCGGTGGCGAGCAGCAGACCACAGGCCAGCTCGGCGGCGGTCACGATGTTCGAGGTGGGGGCGTTGACGACCATCACGCCGGCCTTGGTGGCGGCGGAGACGTCGACGTTGTCCAGGCCGACGCCGGCTCGTGCGACGACCTTGAGCTTGTTCGCGGCGGCGATCGCCTCGGCGTCGACCTTGGTGGCGGAGCGGATCAGGATCGCGTCCACGTCGGCGATGGCGGGCAGCAGGGCGGCCCGGTCGGCGCCGTTGCAGTGCCGGATCTCGAAGTCCGGACCGAGCGCGTCCACGGTTGCGGGCGAAAGCTCTTCAGCGATGAGTACGACGGGTTTCGAGCTCACGTGAGTCCTCACATGTCCAATGCGGACGGCCGTCCCGACGGCCGCAGGCGGTGGAGGGAAGCGGCGCCGGAGAAGGGCGGCGTGGGGACGTGCCCGCACTTCTTCGGTGTCGCTGGGCCGCGTGGAAGACGCACGACGCTGTGGGCCTGACGCGTATGTTGTGCGCCAGTGTAGTGGCGCGGCGGAGGCCGTCTTGCGCCTCAGCGGAAGGATCACCCGTCCGAGATCCGACGGGTTGGACAAAGGGGCCGGAGCAGCGCGCTCCGGCCCCGTCGGGCGAGGCTTACGCCTCCTCGTTCACCCAGCTCATGAGCTTGCGCAGCTCCTTGCCGGTGGTCTCCAGCAGGTGCTCGGAGTCGGCCGTCTTGTACTCGTTGTACTTCTTCAGACCGCCGTGGTACTCGTCCATCCAGGCCTGGGCGAAGGTGCCGTCCTGGATCTCGGCGAGGACCTTCTTCATCTCGGCCTTGGTGGCGTCGGTGATGATCCGCGGGCCGGTGACGTAGTCGCCCCACTCGGCGGTCTCGGAGATCGACCAGCGCATCTTCTCCAGGCCGCCCTCGTACATGAGGTCCACGATCAGCTTCAGCTCGTGCAGGCACTCGAAGTAGGCGATCTCCGGCTGGTAGCCGGCCTCGGTGAGCGTCTCGAAACCGGCCTTCACCAGGGCGGCGGTGCCACCGCACAGGACGGCCTGCTCACCGAACAGGTCGGTCTCGGTCTCCTCGGTGAAGGTCGTCTTGATGACGCCGGCGCGGGTGCCGCCGATGCCCTTGGCGTACGACAGGGCCAGCGCGAAGGCGTTGCCGCTCGCGTCCTGCTCGACGGCGGCGATGCAGGGAACGCCGCGGCCCTCCTCGTACTGGCGGCGCACCAGGTGGCCCGGGCCCTTGGGGGCGACCATGCAGACGTCCACGCCGGCCGGGGGCTTGATGAAGCCGAAGCGGATGTTGAAGCCGTGGCCGAAGAACAGGGCGTCGCCGTCGTTGAGGTTCGGGGCGATGTGCTCCTCGTAGACCTGGGCCTGGATCGGGTCCGGCACCAGGATCATGATGACGTCGGCCTCGGCGGCGGCCTCGGAGGGGGTCACCACGCGCAGGCCCTGCTCCTCGGCCTTCGCCTTGGACTTGGAGCCCTCGTGCAGACCGACCCGCACGTCGACACCCGAGTCGCGCAGCGACAGCGCGTGGGCGTGGCCCTGGCTGCCGTAGCCGATGACCGCGACCTTGCGGCCCTGGATGATGGACAGGTCGGCGTCGGCGTCGTAGAACAGCTCGGCCACTTTGGGTTCTCTCCTTGTGTGCAGGTGTTGCGTCCCACCGTATGACGGCGGGGGGAAGGGAAGTTCGGGGGTCTCGCCATACGGGCGGAATCCGGGCGGTCGGAGTCACCCGACCGCCCGAACACGGCCCTATGCCGACCGGTCCAGCGCCCGCAGCGAGCGGTCCGTGATCGAGCGCGCGCCGCGGCCGATCGCGATGGTGCCGGACTGGACGAGCTCCTTGATGCCGTACGGCTCCAGCATCTTCAGCATGGCGGACAGCTTGTCGCTGGAGCCGGTGGCCTCGATGGTGACGGCCTCCGGGGAGACGTCGACGGTCTTGGCGCGGAACAGCTGGACGATCTCGACGATCTGGGAGCGCGTCTCGTTGTCGGCGCGCACCTTCACCAGGACGAGTTCGCGCTGAACGGCCTGTCCCGGCTCCAGCTCGACGATCTTCAGCACGTTGACGAGCTTGTTGAGCTGCTTGGTCACCTGCTCCAGCGGCAGGTCCTCGACGTTCACCACGATGGTGATGCGGGAGATGTCGGGGTGCTCGGTGACACCGACCGCGAGGGAGTCGATGTTGAAGCCGCGGCGCGAGAACAGGGCGGCGATCCGGGCCAGGATGCCCGGGGTGTTCTCCACCAGGACGGAGAGCGTGTGCTTGGACATGGTCTTTACGTCTCTCTCTTACGTCTCTCGCTCAGTCGTCTTCGTTGTCGCCGAAGTCGGGGCGGACGTCCCGGGCGGCCATGATCTCGTCGTTGGAAGTGCCGGCGGCGACCATCGGCCACACCATCGCGTCCTCGTGGACGATGAAGTCCACGACGACCGGGCGGTCGTTGATGGAGTTCGCCTCCTCGATGACCTTGTCGAGGTCGGCCGGCGACTCGCAGCGGATCGCGTAGCAGCCCATGGCCTCGGACAGCTTCACGAAGTCGGGGACGCGGGTGCCGGCGCTCGGCTGCTTGCCGTCGGCCTCCGGGCCGCTGTGCAGCACGGTGTTGGAGTAGCGCTGGTTGTAGAACAGCGTCTGCCACTGGCGGACCATCCCGAGGGCACCGTTGTTGATGATGGCGACCTTGATCGGGATGTTGTTCAGGGCGCAGGTGGTCAGCTCCTGATTGGTCATCTGGAAGCAGCCGTCGCCGTCGATCGCCCACACCGTCTGCTGCGGCGCTCCGGCCTTGGCGCCCATCGCGGCCGGCACCGCGTAGCCCATCGTCCCGGCGCCGCCGGAGTTCAGCCAGGTGGCGGGCTTGTCGTACTGGATGAAGTGCGCGGCCCACATCTGGTGCTGGCCGACGCCCGCCGCGAAGATCGTGCCCTCCGGGGCGAGCTGGCCGATCCTCTCGATGACCTGCTGCGGGGACAGCGAGCCGTCCTCGGGCTGGTCGTAGCCCAGCGGATAGGTCTCCCGCCACCGCGACAGGTCCTTCCACCAGGCGCTGTAGTCGCCCTGATGGCCCTCGGCGTGCTCCTTCTGCACCGCCTGGACCAGATCGGCGATGACCTCCCGGGCATCCCCCACGATCGGCACGTCGGCGGCACGGTTCTTGCCGATCTCGGCCGGGTCGATGTCGGCGTGCACGATCTTGGCGTACGGGGCGAAGCTGTCCAGCTTGCCGGTGACACGGTCGTCGAAGCGGGCTCCGAGGGCGACGATCAGGTCGGCCTTCTGCAGCGCGGTGACGGCGGTGACCGCACCGTGCATGCCCGGCATTCCCACGTGCAGCGGGTGGCCGTCGGGGAATGCGCCGAGCGCCATCAGGGTGGTGGTGACGGGCGCTCCGGTCAGTTCCGCCAGGACCTTCAGCTCGGCGGTGGCGCCGGACTTGATGACACCGCCGCCGACGTAGAGGACGGGCCGCTTGGCGGCGGTGATCAGCTTGGCGGCCTCACGGATCTGCTTGGCGTGCGGCTTGGTGACGGGCCGGTAGCCGGGCAGGTCCATGGCGGGCGGCCAGGAGAAGGTGGTCTTCGCCTGGAGGGCGTCCTTGGCGATGTCGACGAGAACCGGGCCGGGGCGGCCGGTGGCGGCGATGTGGAACGCCTGCGCGATCACCCGCGGAATGTCCTCGGCCCGGGTGACCAGGAAGTTGTGCTTGGTGACCGGCATCGTGATGCCCACGATGTCCGCCTCCTGGAAGGCGTCCGTGCCGATCGCCTTGGAGGCGACCTGCCCGGTGATCGCCACCAGCGGCACCGAGTCCATGTGCGCGTCCGCGATCGGCGTGACCAGGTTGGTGGCGCCGGGGCCGGAGGTCGCCATACAGACACCGACCTTGCCGGTGGCCTGCGCGTAACCCGTGGCCGCGTGGCCGGCCCCCTGCTCATGGCGGACCAGGACATGACGCACTCGGGTGGAGTCCATCAGCGGGTCGTACGCCGGAAGGATCGCACCACCGGGAATGCCGAATACCGTGTCGGCGCCGACCTCCTCGAGCGAACGGATGAGGGACTGCGCACCCGTGACGTGTTCGGGGGCGGACTGGTGTCCTCCGGATCGGGGCCGCGGCTGCGGGTGATGGGCCCCGGTGGCCTGCTCGGTCATCGGCATTCTCTTCTCGATGCTGAGGGTTTTTGCGAAGTTTGAGCGGAGTTTCGATGCTGCACGACTGGCGCCTGTGCAACAAAAAACCCCTCGTGCCATAAGGCAAGCGAGGGGAGCGCGTCGGGTGTGGACGCTGGGAGTTCCGGATCTGTCCGGACGTCACCAGCTTCAGCCGACGCGCTTTCCAAGTACGAGGATTCGGGTGCGCATGGCACTGACCCTCCCCCCGGCACACACCCACTGTCAAGTGGGTGGGACGGGAGTCTCATTATGTGAGCGAAGGGCACTGCCGCCTCCGAGAACGACGGGGACACCACTGGTGTACACCCCCGAACCACCCCCCGCGAACGCGGGCTCCACCGGGGCGTGCGGAACCGGATAGTGGCCGGAACTGAGCGCCCGGCGCAGCCGGTACTCGTCCAGCGGCCCGGAGAACGCCATGCCCTGCCCGTGCGTGCACCCCATAGCGCGCAGCGCCACGACCTGCTCCGGCAGGTCCACGCCGTCGGCCACGGACTGCAGCCCGAGGTCCCCGGCGATCCGCAGCAGCCCGCTGGTGATCTTGTGCAGCCGTGTGGACTCGACGACGCCCTCGACCAGACCGCGGTCGAGCTTGAGCACGTCGACGGGGAGCCTGCGCAGCGCGGTGATCGCCGCGTACCCGCTGCCGAAGCCGTCCAGGGCGACCCGGACGCCGAGTCTGCGCAGGCCGCTCAGGCGGCGCTCCAGGTCGTCCAGCGAGATCCTCGGGTCGAGGTCGGACAGCTCGATGATCAGCGACCCGGACGGCAGCCCGTGCCGGGTCAGCAGCGCCTCGATCGAGCCCAGCGGCATCGAGCGGTCCAGCAGCCGGCGCGCACCCATCCGTACGGCAACCGGTACGGCGAGCCCGGTCGCGGTGCGCTCGGCGGCCTGCTCGGCGGCCTCCTCCAGCATCCAGCGGCCCAGCTCGGCGGTCTTGTCGCTGTCCTCGGACACCCGCAGGAACTCGGCGGGCGTGAACAGCACCCCTTGCGAGGACCGCCAGCGCGCCTGGGCGGCGACCGACGTGATCCGGCCGTCCGCCAGGCACACCACCGGCTGGTGCAGCAGTGCGAACTCGCCGTCGTGCAGCGCGGCACGCAGCCGCGTGGCCAGCTCCGCCTTGCGTACGACGTCCTGCTGCATCTGCGGCTTGTACAGCTCGACGCGGCCCTTGCCGCCCGCCTTGGCGCGGTACATGGCGAGGTCGGCGTTGCGCAGCAGCTCCCCCGCGCCGAGGCCCGGCTCGGCGAAGGCGACGCCGATGGAGGCGTTGACACGGACATCGTTGCCGTCGATGAGGTACGGCTGCGACAGCGTGACCCTGAGGCGGTCGGCGAGCTCCAGGATGTGGCGTTCACGGGCGGTGCGGTCACGGGTGTTGTCCCCGGCGATCAGGGCCGCGAACTCGTCGCCGCCCAGCCGGGACGCGGTGTCGCCGTGCCGGACCGCCTCCTGGAGTCTGCGGGCGGCCTGGACGAGCAGTTCGTCGCCGGCCTGGTGTCCGATCGTGTCGTTGACGCCCTTGAAGCCGTCGAGGTCGATGAAGAGGACGGCCGTGTTGCGCAGGGCGAGACCCCGGTCGGTGGCGCGGCGGCCGGACAGGGCCTGCTGCACGCGCTTGGTGAACAGCGCGCGGTTGGGCAGGTCGGTGAGCGGGTCGTGCTCGGCGTTGTGCTGGAGCTGCGCCTGCAGGCGCACTCTTTCGGTCACGTCCCGGCTGTTGAAGATGAGGCCGCCGTGGTGCCGGTTGACGGTCGACTCGACATTGAGCCAGCCGTCGTCGCCCGAGCGGAAGCGGCACTCGATGCGCGTAGTGGGTTCCTCAACTGGGCTGGCGGCGAGGAAGCGGCGCACTTCGTGCACCACGCAGCCCAGGTCCTCCGGGTGGATGAGATTGGCCAGTTCGGTACCCACCAGCTCCTCGGCGGAGCGTCCGTAGACCCCGGCGGCGGCCGGGGAGACGTACCGGAGGATTCCGTTGGGCGCGGCGATCATGATGACGTCGCTGGAGCCCTGCACCAGGGAGCGGAAGTGGTTCTCCTTCTGCGCCAGTTCCTGGGTGAGGGTGATGTTGTCGAGGAGCATGATGCCCTGGCGCACCACGAGGGCCAGCACCACGGTGCCGCCGGTGATGAGCACCACGCGGTCGACGCTGCGGCCGTTGAGGACGTTGTAGAGGATCCCCAGGGTGCAGACGGCGGCGGCGAGGTACGGCGTGAGCGCGGCCAGGGAGCCGGCGATCGGACGGGTGACCGGGTACCGGGTGTGATCACCTCCCTGCGCGGGCGGCGTGTGGTGGTGGCCCCCGCCGCGCTGTCCGGGCACGTGCTCGTGCACCACGCGCGTGTGCCCCGCCCTGTCGTGCCGGTCGGCGTCCTCGTGCCCGCGCCGGGGCGCGGCCCACGGGGCGTACGCCAGGAGCAGCGAGCCGGCGAACCAGCCCGCGTCGAGGAGCTGGCCGGAGCGGTAGCTGTTGTGCAGCAGCGGCGAGGTGAACAGGGCGTCGCACATCACGGTCAGGGCGAGCGCGCCGATCGCGGTGTTGACCGCGGTGCGGTTGGCCGAGGAGCGCCGGAAGTGCAGCGCGAGCACCATGCTGACCAGGGCGATGTCGAGCAGCGGGTAGGCCAGCGAGAGCGCGGTGTGCGCCACGCTCGTGCCGCCGGAGTCGAGCTTGGCCGCCTGGGCCAGGGCGAGGCTCCATGCCAGGGTCAGCAGCGAGCCGCCGATCAGCCAGGCGTCCAGCCCGAGGCAGACCCAGCCGGCCTTGGTCACCGGCCGTTTGGCGAGCACCAGGAGTCCCACGATGGCGGGCGGCGCGAAGCACAGGAAGAACCCGTCGGCGTAGGAGGGGCTGGGCACGGGCCGCTCCAGGACGACCTCGTACCACCCCCAGACGAGGTTGCCGAGGGCCGCCATGGCCGAGGAGAGCGCGAACAGCAGCCAGGCGGGTCGAAAGCGGATACGGCGGCTGCGGGCGTAGCGGAAGCAGGACACGGAGGCCGCGCCGGCCGCGGCGGCCAGCCCGAAGTCGCCCATGATCAGCGCGACTTGGACCGAACCCCAGCCGACCGCGGAACCGACGGCGTATCCCGCGCACACCAGGGCCAGAACGAGTTGCGGATACAGTCCCGAGCCGGTGCCCCGGGACGAGAGACGAGGCAGCGTCGCCGCCGGTGAGGGCTTGGCCCGCAGCGCTCCGTCGAGCGTGGTCGTGGGGGGCGGTGGCGAGCTCACCGGGTCCTCCCGGTCCGCGCCGCTCGCGGGTCCCGAGGGTCCCGGTGCGCTGCGTGTGCCTGCCGCCTGCGGCTGCTGTGCCGGCGGTGGTGATGGCTGTGACGGCAGCCGTGGGTGCCGTGATGGCCGCGTCTGCGCGTGGTCGGTCGCCAGGGTCGCCGCCGACGGCCCCGTCGCGTCGGATCGCTCGTCCATAGGCCGTGCATCGCCCGTCGCCCCCCTCACAAATCTGAAATGTCCATCCCCGGCGCCGATCGGTGCTGGCGCTGCCCCTGTCGGGACGATACACCAGTCTCGTCACTCAGGGACATAGTGCCTCTACGCTCCGTGACGACCAGCGCATATGCGAGTACTGACCGCTTCCGTGAGGTTGCGGACGGTACTCGAAACGGATTATGGGCCTGTTACGTGCCTGTCGTAAGGATCACGTTGCGCAGCGGCTCCCGGTTCACGTAACGACTCAACTGGTCCACCAGCAGCCGCTTCGCGCGCGGCAGGAACGCGGATGTCGGCCCGCCCACGTGCGGGCTGATGAGCACGCCCGGCGCCCGCCACAGGGGGTGCTCCCGGGGCAGCGGTTCGGGGTCGGTGACGTCCAGGGCGGCGGTGATGCGCCCGGTCTCCAGCTCGGCCAGCAGCGCCTTTGTGTCCACGACGGGTCCGCGGGCGACGTTGACCAGCAGCGCGCCGTCCTTCATGCGGGCGAGGAAGTCGGCGTCGACCAGGTGCCGGGTGGCCTCCGTCAGGGGCGTGGACAGGATGACGACGTCCGCTTCCGGGAGCAGGGCGGGCAGTTCGGTGAGCGGATGCACATCTCCGCGCGCCGTGGTGCGCTCAGAGCGCGCGACGCGCGCCACCCGCGCGAGTTCAAAGGGTACGAGCCGGTCCTCGATGGCGGCGCCGATCGAGCCGTATCCCACGATGAGGACGTTCTTGTCCGCCAGCGCGGGCCGGAACCCGCCGAGCCACTCCCCCCTGTCCTGCGCCCGCACGAAGTCGGGGACGCCGCGCAGCGAGGCGAGGATCAGCGTGAGCGTGAGCTCGCCCGTGCTCGCCTCGTGCACCCCGCGCGCGTTGCACAGCCGCACGCCGGGCCGCAGGTGCTTCAGGCCCGCCTCCACGTGATCGATACCGGCGGAGAGCGTCTGCACCACCTCCACGCCGCTCATCTCCGGCAGGGGACGCTGCCCGAGCCCGGCGGGCTTCATGTACGGGACGACGTAGAAGACACAGTCGGCCGGGTCGGCGGGGAAGTCCTCGGCACCGTCCCAGAAGCGGTAGTCGGGGCCCTCGGGGAGGCCCTCGATCTCGTCCGGCGGGATGGGGAGCCACACGTCAGCAGTCATGCTCTGGAGGCTATGTCAGGCGAACAGGAGTCCAGAGGTTAGGTTGGGGTGCCGGAAGAGGGAGGGTTACGGCCAGGTGGAGCGCAGGACGATCGGCGCGGCGGCGCTCGCGGTGGGGGCCATAGGGCTCGGGTGCATGCCGATGAGCTGGGCGTACAGCTCGTCGCGGCAGCGGGGCGAGGAGTCGGTCAGGGCGGTGCACCGGGCGCTCGATCTGGGCTCGACGCTGCTGGACACGGCCGACATGTACGGCCCCTTCACCAACGAGCTGCTGGTGGGGCGGGTGTTGAAGGAGCGCCGCCAGGACGCGTTCGTGTCGACCAAGGTCGGGCTGCTGGTCGGCGAGCAGCACATCGTGGCCAACGGCCGCCCCGGCTATGTGAAGCGGGCCTGCGACGCCTCTCTGCGCCGTCTCCAGACGGACGTCATCGACCTCTACCAGCTGCACCGCGCGGACCCCGAGGTGCCGGTGGAGGAGACGTGGGGCGCGATGGCGGAACTCGTCCGGGCCGGAAAGGTACGGGCGTTGGGGCTGTGCGCGGTGGGCGCGCGGGGTGGCCGCCGCCTTGGGACGCGTCTGCACGACGCCACGATCCGGCAGTTGCAGCGGGTGCAGCAGGTCTTCCCGGTCAGCGCGGTGGAGGCCGAGCTGTCGGTGTGGTCGCCGGAGGCGCTGGAGGCGCTGCTGCCGTGGTGCGAGGCGCGTGGCATCGGCTTCCTGGCCGCGATGCCGCTGGGCAACGGCTTCCTCACCGGCACACTGACCCCGGGCGAGGGTTTCGAGCCGGACGACGTGCGGGCCCGGCACCCGCGCTTCACCGCCGAGATGATGGCGGCGAACCAGCCGATAGTGGCCGGACTGCGCCGCATCGCGGCCCGGCACGGGGACGCGGTCACGCCGGCGCAGGTGGCGCTGGCCTGGGTGGTGGCTCAGGGACGGCACGTCGTCGCGGTGCCGGGGGCCAAGCGGGAGCGCTGGGTGGCGCAGAACGCGGGGGCTCAGGGGTTGCGGCTGACCCCGGAGGACCTGGTCGAGGTGGCGGAGCTGCCGGGCGCGCAGGGATCCTGGGACTGACGGCCGCCGAGCCGGGGGCGGAATCCGGCCGAGTCGGGCCGTGCGCCCGGCGGCATTGGTTCAGTGTTCATGGATCGGGAACCTGTGAGGCCCGAGCGGTGTAAGAAAAGTAGAACCCGCCGCGTCGAAGGGACCGTGATCGTGCAACGTCGAGCTGTGACGGCCGTATTGGCCGCTGCCGCACTCCTGCTGGCGGCCGGCTGTTCCTCCGACGACGGGGAATCGCCGGGCAAGAACGGGAGCGCGGAATCGAGCACCACCTCGGGAGCGGACGCCTCGCCCACCGGCCGGGCGGCCGAGGAGACCCCGCCGGCACAGGGCTCGGTGAAGGTGGTGCGCACGGTCGCCGAGGGCCTGAACTCCCCGTGGGGCCTGGCCCCGCTCCCTGACGGGGACCTGCTGGTCTCCTCCCGCGACGACGCCACGATCACCCGGGTCGACGGGGAGAGCGGCAAGAAGGCCGAGCTGGGCGAGGTGCCCGGGGTGTCGCCGGCGGGCGAGGGCGGACTGATGGGCCTGGCACTGTCGCCGGACTACGCCTCGGACCACATGGTCTACGCCTACTTCACCTCGGCCTCGGACAACCGCATCGTCCGCATGCTGTACGACGAGCAGCGCCCGTCCGGCGACCAGCTCGGCGCGCCCGACACGATCTTCAAGGGCATCCCCAAGGGCTTCATCCACAACGGCGGCCGGATCGCCTTCGGCCCGGACAAGATGCTCTACGCGGGCACGGGAGAGAGCGGTGACACGGGCCTGTCCCAGGACAGGAAGTCCCTGGGCGGCAAGATCCTGCGCCTGACCCCGGAGGGCGAACCGGCTCCCGGCAACCCCTTCCCGGACTCGCCCGTGTACTCCTACGGCCACCGCAATGTGCAGGGCCTGGCCTGGGACTCCCAACAGCGCCTGTTCGCCTCCGAGTTCGGCCAGGACACCTGGGACGAGCTGAACGCGATCAAGCCGGGCGACAACTACGGCTGGCCGGAGGCCGAGGGCAAGTCGGACGACTCCGAGTACCACAACCCGCTGGCCCAGTGGGGCACCGACGACGCCTCCCCCAGCGGCGCCGCCTACGCCGAGGGCTCCATATGGATGGCCGGCCTGAAGGGCCAGCGCCTGTGGCGCATTCCGCTGAACGGCACGGAGGCGTCGGCGGACCCGCAGGCCTTCCTGGAGGGCGAGTACGGCCGGCTGCGCACGGTCGTCCCGGCGGGCGGCGACAAGCTGTGGCTGATGACCAGCAACACGGACGGACGCGGCGACCCCAAGGACGGGGACGACCGGATACTGGAGCTGCGGGTGACCTGAGCGGCCTCACCCCTTGCCGTCGTCCTCGTCGCCCTCCTCACCCGACTCCTCGGGCGGTCTGACGACGACCTTCCCGGACGCGAGATCTATCGGCCCGCGCCCGGGGTCGTTGTCGCCGACGTCCTCGCGGGTCAGTTCCAGGCGGTTCTGCTCGTCGCGGGTGTGCTTGCGGCCGGGGGCGAAGAGTTCCTCGAACGCGTTGAACACGGAGCCTCCCTGGACCGACGTCCCTTACAGCGTAAACCTCAGCCTTCCATCCCGGACGTGAGCATTTCGGCCGGAAACAGTCCCAGCCGATGCGCCACCGCCGCCGCCTCGCCCCTCCCCGAGACGCCGAGCTTCCCGAGGATGTTCGACACATGGACGCTGGCCGTCTTCGGGGAGATGAAGAGTTCCTCGGCGATCTGGCGGTTGGTGCGACCGTCGGAGACCAGGCGCAGCACGTCGCGTTCTCGGGTGGTGAGACCGAGGGAGTCGGCCGGGTCGGCCGGGGGCGGGGCCGTTGTGAGGGTGAGGCGGGCGCGCTGGGCGAGCTGGGTCGTGGCGTCGGCGAGTGGGCGGGCGCCGAGGTGGACGGCGGTGGCCCGGGTCAGGCGGAGCAGTTCGGTGGCGCGGGCGCGCTCGTCGTCGCCGCCGATCGTGAGCAGGGCCTCGGCGAGGCGGTGGCGGACCTGGGCGAGGTCATAGGGGCGCTCCAGGGCTTCGAAGGCGGTGACCACGTCCGACCAGGTGTCGGGGGCGGCGCGGCCCTGAGCGCGGTCGAGCTCGGCGCGGGTCCACTTCTCGTACGCCAGCCACAGGGGTGCGCCGGTGGTGAGCCGACGGACGGTGTCGAAGAGCCGTTCCAGGAAGGCGGCGCGGCCCTCCCGGGCGGCGGGCAGGGCTTGGGCGCGGGCGTCGGACTCGGCGACGGCGGCGGCCAGCAGAAGCGGCCAGGCGTAGCGCTGGGTGCCGGGCGGGAAGCCGGCGCTCAGGGCTCGCTCGGCCTCCGCCCGGGCGTCGAGGAGGCGGCCCTCGGCGGCGGCTATGCCGAGGGCGAGGTAGGACATCGGCAGGTTGTTCTGCGGCATGGGGTCGTGGGTGCCGTAGGAGGCGCGGGCGGCGGCGAGGTGGCGGGCGGCCTCGGCGACCTCGCCGCGGGCCAGGGCGAGATGGGCGAGGCGGTTGGAGGCGCCGCCGCGCGGCTTGACGGACTGGCCGGTGCGCTGGGCGTTCAGCGCGGCTTCGGCGGCCTCGTCCCAGCGGCCCAGGGAGATCAGTGACTCGGCGAGGTTCGCCCAGATCCAGGCCTCGGAGTCGCGCAGGCCCCACTCCTGGGTGAGCCGCAGCCCCTCGCGCAGGATGCGGACGGAGTCCTCGGAGCGGCCGATGCCTTCGAGGACGGAAGGGAGGTTGACATGGCTGCGGCCCACCACGGCCGTGAGGCCCCGGGCCAGTACCTGGTCCTTGACCTCGTACATCTGGTCGAGTCCGGCCTCGATGTGGCCGGCGTCGACCATGAGGACGCCGAGGGTGAGGCGGGCGTTGAGTTCGATGTCCTCGGCGCCCACCATGCGGGCGTACTCGACGGCCCGTTCGGCGGCCGACATGGCGTCGGGGCCGGGGGCGCGCAGCATCGACCAGTTGGCCGCGGCGGCCAGCACCTCGGCGTGCACCTCGGAGGGCGGCAGACCGCGGACCAGGTCCTGTGCGGTGCCCAGCTCCTTCCAGCCGTCACCGCGGGCCTGTGCCTGGACGAGACGGGCGCGCTGGACCCAGAACCAGGCGGCGCGCAGGGGTGCGCCCTCGTCCTCCAGCAGGTGCAGGGCCCGCTTGGTGATCTTCAGGGCGCGTTCGCGTTCCCCGCAGAGCCGTCCGGCGACGGCGGCCTCGGCCATCAGGTCGAGGTAGCGCAGGGGTGTGGTCGCGGGGTCACAGCCGCAGGGCGGATAGACCTCGGTGTAGTCGACGGGGCGCAGCGTGGCCCGGGTCTCCTCGGGGGCGGAGTCCCACAGTTCCATCGCACGTTCCAGCAGCCGCAGTTGCTCGGCGTGGGCGTGCCTGCGGCGGGCGGTGACGGAGGCGTCCAGGACGGCGGGCAGGGCCTTGGCCGGGTCGTGGGCGTGGTACCAGTAGCTGGCCAGCCGCATGACGCGTTCGCCGGCCGGGACGAGCGTCGGGTCGGCCTCCAGGGCCTCGGCGTAGCGGCGGTTGAGGCGGGAGCGCTCGCCGGGCAGCAGGTCGTCGCCGACGGCCTCGCGGACCAGGGAGTGCCGGAAGCGGTAGCCGTCGCCGGAGGGCGCGGCGCTGAGGATGTTGGCGTTCACGGCGGCCCGCAGCGCCTCGATGAGGTCGTCCTCGGCGAGCTGGGCGACGGCGGCGAGCAGCCGGTACTCGACGGTGGAGCCGCCCTCGGCGACGATCCTGGCGACCCGCTGGGCGCTCTCGGGCAGTCGCTCGACGCGGACCAGGAGCAGGTCGCGCAGGGAGTCGGTGAGGCCGGTGCAGCTGCCCTCGTGGGTGGCGACGGCGAGTTCCTCGACGAAGAAGGCGTTGCCGTCGGAGCGTTCGAAGATCGCGTCGACCTGGGCCGGGTCGGGTTCGCAGGCGAGGATGCCGGCGATCTGGCGGCCGACCTCGGCGCGGTTGAAACGGCCGAGTTCGATTCGGCGGACGGTGCGCAGCCGGTCGAGTTCGGCGAGGAGCGGGCGCAGCGGGTGGCGGCGGTGGATGTCGTCGGAGCGGTAGGTGGCGAGGACGGCCAGGCGGCCGGTGCGCAGGGTGCGGAAGAGATAGGCGAGCAGGTGGCGGGTGGAGGCGTCGGCCCAGTGCAGGTCCTCCAGGGCGACGACGACCGTGCGGCCGGCGGCGACGCGCTCCAGGAGGCGGGCGGTGAGTTCGAAGAGGCGGGCCATGCCCTCCTCGTCGGAGCGGTCCGGGCCGCGGGCGGCAGCCGTCTCGCCCAACTCGGGCAGCAGCCGGGCCAGTTCCTCCTCCTGGCCGGCGGCAGCGGCGGCCAGTTCGTCGGGCAGTTCCCGGCGCAGGGCGCGCAGGGCGGTGGAGAACGGGGCGAAGGGCAGGCCGTCGGCGCCGATCTCGACGCAGCCGCCGAGCACGACGACGGCGCCCTCGCGGGCGGCGGCGCCGGCGAACTCCTCGACGAGGCGGGTCTTGCCGACCCCTGCCTCACCGCCGATCACCAGCGCCTGCGGCTCGCCCGCGGCGGCTCCGGCGAGGGCGTCGTGCAGTGTCTCCAATTCGGCTGCGCGACCGACGAACACGGGGCTGACGGACCTGCTTTCCACGGGGGTGAGCATGTCACGCGGCGTCGACAGCCGTGCACCGGTTTTCTGAGGGCTGCCGTCCCCCGCCCTCATGCGGCACGCGGATGCCGATTCCGGCGCAGGCGCGACCTCTGCGCCGGCGCGTCCTCCGTGCCCTCGGCGGAGCGTTCGCGGCGGGCCGCGCGGCGGACTCGGACGGCCTCGCGGACCAGGCGCTCGTGTTCGGCCTGCCGGATCAGGTCGGCGGAACGGATGTGGTGAAACGCGTAGTCGTACATGGCTGGTCCCTCGTTTTCCCTGGTGAGAGGCGGTTTTGTGCTCGCTTTTCGCGATGCCTCAACCTTCCTCTCCCAGGCGGGTCCGCCACATCGGGAGAGTTCCGCATCTTCAGCGGGGCGCCGGGCCTTAGACATGCGTGAGGGGCCTCAGGAATCCCTAAGGCCCCTCAGCGCCTGCGGTAAGTCAGCCCGCCGAGGGCAGGCCGAGCAGTGCGTCGGTGTACTTGAGGACGGCGAGCAGCAGGCCGATGACGCCGAGCGCGACACCGCCCCAGGCGACCGACTTGATCCACGCGGGCTGCGGGCTGCTGCCGGGCGCCCCGAACGCGGGGCGGGCGAGCACCACGACGCCGACGATCAGCGCGGTCAGCGCGAAGAGGCCGGCCCACAGCGCGGAGGTCTGCCAGGCGTCGCCGTAGACCTCCTTGATCTGCTGGGCGACACCCGCGTTGGACGCGGTCTCCAGCTGGCCGATGAGGGTCTCGCGCGCGGCGGCGACCGTACCGATCCAGCCACCGGTCAGGGAGACGAGACCGAGCGCCGCGGAGACGACCGCGCCCGCGCCCTGGCCGACGACGGAGGGACCGGCTTCCGTGGCCTCGGCGGTCACCTCGTCCCCGGCCGCGGCCTCGTCGTTCTCGGTCACCTCGTCGGAGACGGTGGTGTCGGTCGCCTTGCCGACGTCCACCTTCTCCTCGTCGGTCTTGGCCTCGGTGCCCGTCTCGGACCCGGTCTCGTCCACTGTCTTCGTTCCCATGCCTCGCACCGTACGGACGCTGTCTGAGAGCTCTCTTAATGATCCCCGTGAGCGGCACGCGCGCGTGCTTCACGCCACTCGGGGGCCAGGATCGACCACATCTCGAGGTCGTGCCGCACCCCACGATAGGGGTAGCTCTCACGCCGTACGCCGTCGCGGGTCATGCCGAGGCGCCGGGCGACGTTCAGGCTGGGCGTGTTCCCGGCGGAGGCGATCCACTCGACCCGGTGGACACCGCGCTGCTCCACGGCGAAGTCGATGAGCACCCGCATCGCGCGCGTGACGAGCCCGCGCCCGGTGCCGGCGGGCTCCAGCCAGCAGCCGACCTCGCAGTTGGCGTTCTCGGCGTCGAAGTTCAGGAAGAGCACCCCGCCGACCAGCTTCCCCTCCAGCCACAGGCCGTGCAGGGAGCCGGTGTCGGCGGCGCGCATGTCGGCGTACCGCTGGAGCGTCTCGCGCGCGGTGTCCAGGTCGACGGCCTTCGACCCGAAGGGGACGTACTGGTTGATGAACTCCCGCCCCCGCTCCAGGTGCGCCAGGAACTCCTCGGCGTGCCACGGTTCCAGGGGCCTGAGCTCGGCTCCGTCGTCACCCAGCGGTATCGCGTACATCGCCCTGCTGCTCCTTCTCAAGTTCCGCCACGACGTCGGTGAGCCTCTCATGGGCGACGCGGGACTCGGGCGGCTCGATGCTGATGCGGGGCATGCGCTTGTCGAGCCAGCGGGGCAGCCACCAGTTGGCGCCGCCGAGCAGATGCATCAGGGCGGGGACGAGGAGGGTGCGCAGGACGAAGGCGTCCAGGGCGACGGCGGCGGCGAGGGCGATGCCGAACATGGCGATCACGCGGTCGCCGCTGAGGACGAAGGCGAGGAAGACGGAGATCATGATGACCGCGGCGGAGTTGATCACCCGGCTGGTCTCGGCGAGGCCGACCCGGACGGCCCGCCGGTTGTCGCCGGTCTCCAGCCACTCCTCGTACATCCGGCTGACCAGGAAGACCTGGTAGTCCATGGAGAGGCCGAAGAGGACGGACACCATGATGACCGGGAGGAACGGCTCGATCGGGCCCGCCCGGCCCAGTCCCAGCAGCTCGCTGCCCCAGCCCCACTGGAAGATCGCGACGACGACACCGAAGGCGGCGGCGACGGCGGCCACGTTCATCGCGGCGGCCTTCAGCGGTATGCCGACGGACCGGAAGGCGAGCAGGAGCAGCAGACAGCCCAGGCCGATGACGACCCCGACGAACAGCGGCAGCTTGCCGACGATCACCTCGGCGAAGTCGTCGTAGCCGGCCGTCATGCCGCCGACGTGCACGTCGAGGGACGTGCCGGTCTCGGCGCGCGGAAGGATGTCGTCGCGCAGCCGGTCGACGAGGTCGCTGGTCTGCCGTGACTGCGGCGAGGACTCCGGTACGACGGTGAGGTACGCGGTGTCGCCGCCGGCGTTGTACGTCACCGGGGTCACGGACGCGACGCCCTCAGTGGCGCGCAGGGTGGCGTCGAGGTTGTCGAGGGCGAGCGTGTCGTCGCCGCCGTCGACCTTGGTGACGAGGGTGAGCGGGCCGTTCACGCCGGGGCCGAAGCCGTCGGCTATGAGGTCGTAGGCCTGGCGGGTGGTGGAGGTCTCCGGGCCGTTGCCCTGGTCGGAGGTGCCCAGGCGCAGGCCGAGGGTGGGCAGTGCGAGGAGCGTGATGACGGCCAGGGCGAGGGCGCCGAGCGCCTTGGGGTGGCGCTCGACGAACGCCGACCAGCGGGCGGCGAACCCGGTCGGCAGCTCGGGCTCGGGGCCGTGCTCGGTGAGGCGGCGCCGCTCGCGGCGGCTGAGGGCGCGCATGCCGATGAACGACAGCAGGGCGGGCAGCAGGGTCACGGAGGCGGCGACCGTGAGGACCACGGTCAGCGAGGCTGCTATCGCCACGCCGTTGAGGAAGCCGAGCTGCAGGATCAGCATCCCGAGCAGGGCTATGCACACCGTCGCGCCCGCGAACACCACGGCCCGTCCGGTGGTCGCCACGGCGTTCGTGATGGACTCGGCGACGGGCAGCCCGCGTTTCAGCCCGCGCCGGTGCCGGGTGACGATGAACAGGGCGTAGTCGATGCCGACACCCAGCCCGATGAGCATGCCGAGCATGGGCGCGAAGTCGGCGACGGTCATGGCGTGCCCGAGGAGCACGATCCCGGCGTACGCGGTGCCGACGCTGACCAGCGCGGTGGCGATGGGCAGCAGCGACGCGGCGAGCGAGCCGAAGGCCAGGAACAGGACGACCGCGGCGACGGCCACCCCGACGATCTCGGCGACATGCCCGTCGGCGGACTCGGTGAGCGCGACGGCGCTGCCGCCCAGCTCCACCTGGAGCCCGTCGGTCTCGGCGTCCTTGGCCGCGTCCACGACGGCCTGCGCCTCGCCGCTGACGAGGTTCTCGGCGCGGTCGTCGAAGGTGACGGTGGCGTACGCCGTGTGCCCGTCCCCGCTGATCTGGGCGGCGCCCTGCTTGTCGTACGGGCTGCCGACGGCCGCGACGCCGGGCAGTTCGGCGATCTCGTCCAGGGCGCGCGTCATGGTCTGCTCGACGTCGGCGGCGTGGACGGTGCCGGACCCGGTGTGCCAGACAACGGTGTCGCTGTCGCCGCCGAGGCCGGGGAAGCCCTCCTGAAGGAGCTGGGTGGCGCGGCCCGACTCGGTGCCGGGGACGTGGTAGTCGTTCGAGTACGCGGTGCCCGTGACGACGGCGGCCGCGCTCACCCCGCCGAAGGCGAGCAGCCAGAGCAATACGGCGACGAGGCGGCGTTGGACACACCAGCGTGCAAGAGCTGCCACGAACGTGCTCCCGGGGACGATTTATGGATCTTTGACCGGGATCAGTCGTTCATGAAGTGAACAGCCCGCAAAGAACGCATGAGCGATGTGAAGCAAACTCTTACAGGCGGGAGAGATCGTTTGCCGCGTTCGTGGCTTTATTCACAGGAGTGGGAGCCAGATCACAGGACAGTAACGGTCACTCTGTCGTCGCACGTGGCACCTCTCACAGAATTGCCCGCCCGCACCGGGAACTTCTCAGTCGAACTTGTCCCCCAGTGCCATCACCATCACCCCGGTGACGAGCAGCCACAGCGCCCGGCGGGTGCGCCCCCGCGAACCGAGGAAGGCGGCGAGCGCGCAGACGGCCGCGCCGAAGGCATAGGCGGCCGGGACGAGGGCCGGGGCGGATCCGGTGGCCCGCAGCGCCGACGCGGCCAGCCCGGCGAGGGCGAGGAGCGCCCCGGTCACGGCCGCCGACCAGCGGGCCCGCCGCGCCACCCGCGCCGGATCCTCGGCCTCTTCCAGCTCTTCGTCGCCCACGTCCTCCGGCGTCTCGGACCGCTCCTCCCCCGTCTCGGATATCTCGGAATCACCGCGTCCACTCATCTTGATCATTAACCTCGCTGCTGTTTCAGGCGGACGTGTTCGGTGAGGGTTTCGATTCGTTTCACGGTCTTCCCAGGCTCGTGACGTGGGGCTGGCCTGCGGTTCTTCGAGCCGGGTGGGCGTCCGGGTCCGGGCTTGGAGGGTCTGGGCACGTCGGCGGGACGGGCGGTCTTCACGCGGAGGTGGCGGAACCCTCGGCGGACTCGGGCGGGGGTGAGCCGGCGCGGCTCGGAGGGCCGTTCCCAGGGGCGGCGGAGGTCCTCGGCGAGGGGCCGGGCGAGGCGGAGTTGGGTGTGGGCGGCGATGATCAGCCAGGTCCACAGGTCGGCCGTGTGCGGATCGCGGACCTTGGGGACGGTCCAGCCCAGGGTCTGCTTGAACAGCCGGAAGGTATGTTCAAGATCGAATCTGCGGAGGAACGCCTGCCAGCGCAGGTCGACGTCCTGGCCGGTCATGCCGGTGCGCGAGGACCACATCCATACCGGCTTGGGGTCGCGGTCACCAGGTAGGTGCTCGACCTTCAGCCGGATCAACGTGCCGTGGATCAGAGGGAGTTCGCCGCAGTGGTCGAGCCAGGGGCCGCGGGCCTGCAATCGGGGGTGCATCCGGTCCCAGGCGAGGGCTTCGGCCGTGCCGTAGCGGGTGGTGTCGCAGGTCGTGGCTTGGTCGGGGGTGTGCCAGGTCTCCGGCTTGGAGAAGGTGAGGACGCCGCCGTGCTTGCGGGGCTGCCCGCCACGCGGGGAGGAGCGGCGTGGGCCGGCGTCCCGGAGCATGACGCGGTCCGAGCGTAGGCGGCCGACCAGTTCGACGGGCAGGTCGGCCAGGACGTAGGCGAGGCGGGTGACGTCGTAGCCGGTGTCCATCACGACGAGGATGTCTGCGTCGCCCGGCTGCCACTGCCCGGCGTGCACCAGCCGGGTGACCACCTCGCGCAGCTGGGCGGCGGTCACCGCGGTGGCATCGTCGCACGGCCCCAGCCGGATCGCGTCCAGCACGGCCGTCCATGACGTGCGTCCCGTCGCCAGGGCGGCGACGAAGGAGTAGGGCCAGCCGGGGATGAACTGATCCGCGCTGCGGCCCCGCCCGTAGACGTGGCAGAACAGCAACTCCGGGCTGGTGGGGGCGTCGGGTCGCAGCCAGTTGCTCACGTCCACCGCGAGCACGATCCGCCCGTCGGCGGCGCGTGGCAGCGGCGTGGCGGCCAGCAGCCTGCGCAGGCGGCGCGGTTCCAGCCAGCCGTGGTTGACCGCGTCGTACATCGCTCCGTGCCCGCGCCGGTGCTCGGCGGTGAGCGTCAACTCGACCAGCGACGTCACCGGGCCGTCCGAGCACAGCACCGCGTCGGTGAGCTCGAAGAGCGCATCCGCCCGGGTGTAGAGGCAGTCGTAGAACTCGACACGAAAGTGGGACAGGACGCCCACCGCGGCGTCAGCGGACTGTTCAGCGGCGAGACTCTTCACCAGCGGCCGTTCCTTCACGCGACGTTGCTCGACACCTCGAAGCGTGAAGAACGGCCGCCCTGTTGTCCCTGGAACGAACCAAGATCAGCGGGTCAGGTGAACGGCCGAGGTTAAACACCAAGCTCATGGCGGGCGAGCGTAGCGCGTCGCGCTGGGAAACCGGGTGCGGGACCGAACGGCCGGCTGCTAGCTTCCGAAGGTCGACCCCTGTGCGGCACACCGCCGCCGACCTGGGCAGGTGCATTGTTTGAGCGTCCGACCGAGCTCCTCCGTATCCCTTTCCGCTTCCCCGGACTCAAGGAGCCGTCTCACCGATGCCGGACATCCCCCCGCCGACGATGGAACCCTCGGATGAGGACCTCGCCAAGCGGCTGACGCACACCCGCTACCCGCGCAGCAACAGCTACGACCCCCGCTGGGTCATCGAGAACCAGATGGGCCCGAACGCCCTCTGGCTGCTGGAGTGGCTGTCCCCCGCCCTCGGCCTGGACGCCCTGCGCCCCTGCGCCCGCGTCCTCGACCTGGGCTGCGGCCGGGCGATGACCTCCGTCTTCCTGGCCAGGGAGTACGACGCCCAGGTCACCGCCGCCGACCTGTGGATCAAACCCGACGACAACGCCCGGCGCGTCGCCGAGGCCGGCTTCGCCGACCGGGTGCTGCCGGTGCACGCCGAGGCGCACGACCTGCCGTTCGCCGAGGGCGGCTTCGACGCGATCGTGAGCATCGACGCGTACCAGTACTTCGGCACGGACGATCTCTATCTGCCCACCCTGACCCGGCTGCTGAAGCCCGGCGGGCGGATCGGTGTCGTCGTGCCCGCCCTGCGGGAGGAGCCGGCCGGCTTCGAACCGCCGGAGCATCTCGAACCCTGGTGGGAGCCCGACTTCTGGTGCTTCCACTCCGCCGAGTGGTGGCGGCGCCACTGGACTCGCAGCGGCGCCGTCGAGGTCGAGACGGCCGACTGGCTGGAGGACGGCTGGCGGGACTGGCTGCTGTGGTGCGAGGTGATCGCCGAGGAGAGCCCGGAGGAGTTCCATCGCACGATGGCCCGCCGGGTGGGCGAGATGGTGCGGCTCGACGAGGGGCGCGCGCTGGGCTTCGTACGGCTCGTAGGACGCCGCAAGTGACTTACTGAACCCCCTGAGCACGGCAACGGCCCCGGAGGCAGCGCCTCCGGGGCCGTACGGGTCTCGGCGCTCAGCCCTCGCTGACGCCCAGCTTCTCCAGGATCAGCTCCTTGACGCGCGCCGCGTCGGCCTGACCCCGGGTCGCCTTCATGACCGCGCCGACCAGAGCGCCGGCCGCGGCCACCTTGCCGCCGCGGATCTTGTCCGCGATGGCCGGGTTGCCGGCGATGGCCTCCTCGACGGCGGTGGTCAGGGCGCCCTCGTCGGAGACGACCTTCAGACCGCGCTTGTCGACGACCTCGTCCGGGGTGCCTTCGCCCGCGAGGACGCCCTCGATGACCTGGCGGGCCAGCTTGTCGTTCAGATCGCCCTTCGAGACCAGCTCGGTGACCCGCGCGACCTGCGCCGGGGTGATGGCCAGCTCGTCCAGCGACGTGCCCGACTCGTTGGCGCTGCGCGCCAGTTCGCCCATCCACCACTTGCGGGCGGAGGCCGCGTCGGCACCGGCGTCGATCGTGGCGACGATCGGCTCCAGCGCGCCGGCGTTGAGGATCGCCTGCATGTCGGTGGCCGAGATGCCCCACTCCGCGAGCAGCCGGGTACGGCGGGCCAGCGGCAGTTCGGGCAGGGCCGCCTGGATCTCCTCGACCCACTCGCGGGACGGGGCGACCGGGACGAGGTCCGGCTCAGGGAAGTACCGGTAGTCCTCGGCCTCCTCCTTCACTCGGCCCGAGGTCGTGGACCCGGTGTCCTCGTGGAAGTGGCGGGTCTCCTGGATGACCGTCCCGCCGCCGCCCAGTACGGCGGCGTGCCGCTGGATCTCGTAGCGGGCCGCGCGCTCCACGGACCGCAGCGAGTTGACGTTCTTGGTCTCGCTGCGCGTGCCGAACTTCTCGCTGCCCTTGGGCATCAGCGAGAGGTTCACGTCGCAGCGCATCTGGCCCATCTCCATGCGGGCTTCCGACACACCGAGCGCCTTGATGAGCTCGCGCAGCTCACGGACGTACGCCTTCGCCACCTCGGGAGCGCGCTCGCCCGCGCCGACGATCGGCTTGGTGACGATCTCGATGAGCGGGATGCCGGCGCGGTTGTAGTCCAGGAGTGAGTGCTGGGCGCCGTGGATACGGCCCGTCGCGCCGCCGACGTGCGTCGACTTGCCGGTGTCCTCCTCCATGTGGGCGCGCTCGATCTCCACCCGGAAGGTCTCGCCGTCCTCCAGCTGGACGTCGAGATAGCCGTTGAAGGCGATCGGCTCGTCGTACTGGGAGGTCTGGAAGTTCTTCGGCATGTCCGGATAGAAGTAGTTCTTCCGGGCGAAGCGGCACCACTCGGCGATCTCGCAGTTCAGCGCGAGACCGATCTTGATCGCGGACTCGACGCCGGTCGCGTTGACGACCGGGAGCGCGCCGGGCAGGCCGAGGCAGGTGGGGCAGGTCTGCGTGTTGGCGTCCTGACCGAGGGCGGTCGAACAGCCGCAGAACATCTTGGTCTTGGTGCCGAGTTCGACATGGACCTCGAGGCCCATGACGGGGTCGTACGACGCCAGCGCGTCCTCGTACGACACCAGGTCGGTCGTGGTGGTCACGGTGAAACTTCCCTCTCAGCCCAGCAGGACGTCGTCGTCGCCCAGCCGCTTCAGCTCGCGGTAGAGGATGGCGAGGCCGGTGACGATGGCGGCGGCGGACACGGCGGCGTCGATCAGGACCAGCGTGTCGCTTTCGGCACGGGCCTTCTTGAACCGCTTGGCGACGCCGACGGCGCCGAACGCCGTGGTGGCGATGGACAGGTACGTACCGGACTTGGACTTCTTGAAGTCCTTGGCCTTGGACAGCTTGCTCACAGCGACGGTGCCTCCTCCAGGAGCGGGTGCCCCCACTTTTCCACGAAGGCCGCCTCGACGGCCGCGCCGACCTTGTACAGACGGTCGTCCCGCATCGCCGGGGCGATGATCTGCAGGCCGACCGGGAGGTTGTCCTCCGGCGCCAGACCGCACGGCAGCGACATGGCCGCGTTGCCCGCGAGGTTGGTCGGGATGGTGCACAGGTCGGCGAGGTACATCGCCATCGGGTCGTCGGCGCGCTCGCCGATCGCGAAGGCGGTGGTCGGCGTCGTCGGCGAGACGATGACGTCCACCTGCTCGAAGGCCTTCTCGAAGTCGCGCGTGATGAGCGTGCGGACCTTCTGGGCGCTGCCGTAGTACGCGTCGTAGTAGCCGGAGCTGAGCGCGTACGTGCCGAGCATGATGCGGCGCTTGACCTCGGGGCCGAAGCCCGCCTCACGGGTGAGGGAGGTGACCTCCTCGGCAGAGTGCGTGCCGTCGTCGCCGGTCCGCAGGCCGTAGCGCAGGCCGTCGAAGCGGGCGAGGTTGGAGGAGCACTCGGAGGGCGCGATCAGGTAGTACGCCGACAGCGCGAGGTCGAAGGACCGGCAGTCCAGCTCGACGATCTCGGCGCCCAGCTCCTTGAGGAGGGCCACGGACTCGTCGAAGCGCTGGATGACGCCGGCCTGGTAGCCCTCGCCTCGGAACTGCTTGACGACGCCGACGCGCATGCCGGCGACGCTGCCGTTGCGAGCGGCCTCGACGACCGGCGGGACCGGGGCGTCGATGGACGTGGAGTCCAGCGGGTCGTGCCCGGCGATGACCTCGTGCAGCAGGGCCGCGTCCAGGACCGTACGGGCGCAGGGCCCGCCCTGGTCGAGGGAGGAGGAGAAGGCGACCATGCCGAAGCGGGACACCGCGCCGTACGTCGGCTTCACGCCGACCGTGCCGGTGACGGCGGCCGGCTGGCGGATGGAGCCGCCGGTGTCGGTACCGATGGCCAGCGGCGCCTGGAAGGAGGCGAGCGCGGCGGAGGAACCGCCGCCGGAACCGCCGGGGATCTTGGTGAGGTCCCAGGGGTTGCCGGTCGGGCCGTAGGCGCTGTTCTCGGTGGAGGACCCCATGGCGAACTCGTCCATGTTGGTCTTGCCGAGGATGACCACGTCGGCGGCCTTGAGCCGCTTGGTGAGCGTCGCGTCGTACGGCGGGATCCAGCCCTCGAGGATCTTCGAACCGACGGTCGTCGGAACGCCCTCGGTGGTGAAGATGTCCTTCAGCGCGAGGGGGACGCCGGCCAGCGGGCCGAGCTTCTCGCCCTTCGCCCGCTTCTCGTCGACGGCACGGGCCTGGGCGAGGGCGCCCTCGCGGTCGACGTGCAGGAAGGCGTGCACCTTCTCGTCGACGGCCTCGATGCGGGCCAGGTGGGCCTCGGCGACCTCGACGGCCGTCAGCTCGCCGGAGGCGATCTTCGCGGCGGTCTCGGCGGCGGTGAGCTTGATGATGTCCGTCATGGCTTCTTAGTCCTCCCCCAGGATCTGCGGCACCTTGAAACGCTGCTGCTCCTGGGCCGGGGCGCCGGAGAGCGCCTGCTCGGGGGTGAGCGACGGACGGACCTCGTCCACGCGCATGACGTTCGTCAGCGGGAGCGGGTGCGAGGTCGGCGGTACGTCTTGGTCGGCGACCTCGCTGACGCGGGCGACCGCGCCGATGATGTCGTCCAGCTGGCCGGCGAAGTGATCAAGCTCTTCGGGCTTCAGCTCCAGACGCGCCAGCCGGGCGAGGTGGGCGACCTCCTCGCGCGTAATGCCAGGCATGCAGCGATCCTCTGGGGTGAGTGTGTGGTTTGGGGCTGGGGCTAGTCGTCCCAATCCTATGGGGCGGGGGCCGATGCCCGTGAAACGGTTTCGCCGCGCCTCGGGGCGAGGCACCGCCGGCACACGGGCGTCAGACGGCGAACAGCAGTCCGGCGCTGATGAGCACGACGACCGCCGTGGCGAAGTGGATCCCGAAGGCCACCGCCTTCGCGCCGCCGTGCCGCAGCACTATCAGGGTGTCGCAGAGCGGGACGATCGCCACGGCGAGCATGAACCAGGCCTCGGCGCGGGCACCGACGAAGAGCAGCAGCGCCAGGCCCACCAGGCCGAAGGTGCCGTCCCGCAGGCCCTTGATCGAGAGATACGCGCCGGCGTCACCGTCGGGCCGGGCGGGGACGCCGTAGCCGGTGGCGGCGGAGGCGGGCCGGAACAGGAACTGGTATCCGAGGAACAGGCAGAACAGGTTGAGTACGACGGCCAGGGCATAGGCGGTCACGGTCATGTCGTCACTCCTTGCTAGCAGCGCTAGGGACAGGAGCGAAGCTAGCAGAGCATCGACCGCTTCGCTAGCGCTGCTAGAATTCCTGGTATGTCGATCCAGACGCGCAGGGAGCGCGAACGAGCGGAACGCGAGCGGCTGATCGTCACGGCGGCCAGGGAACTCGCGGAGTCGGAGGGCTGGGACGCGGTGACGACCCGTCGGCTGGCGGCGGAGATCGAGTACAGCCAGCCGGTCCTCTACAGCCACTTCAAGGGCAAGGACGCGATCATGGCCGCGGTCGCGGTGCAGGGCTGCGCGGATCTGGCGGCCGAGTTGCGCACGGCCCGTACGGCGGTGACGGGCGAGCGGGCGGCGCTGGCGGCCGTCGGCGAGGCGTACACGGCCTTCGCGCGGCGGCGCCCCGCCCTCTACGACGCCATGTTCACGCTCGCCGTGCCGCTCCCGTTCGCCACCGAGGAGGCTCCGGAGCCGCTGAAGGCGGCGTTCGGCGAAATCCTGCAGGCGGTCCTGCCCATCGCGGCCGAGGGCGACGATCCGGGTCTGCTGACGGAGACGTACTGGGCGGGCCTGCACGGCCTGGTGACGCTGATGCGGAGCGGGCGGCTGCCGGAGTGGGGGCACGAACAGCGGCTGGCGCTGCTGATCGGGCACTTCACGGCCGCCTCCGGCTGACCGGGCCGAGCGCCTCGAGGTCAGGTCATTCGTCGGTCGCCGCGGCCGGCAGGGCCGCTCGCGGCCGCTGCCATCCCCGCGACCCGCGCGCCCGCAGCCACGCCGTCGTCTCCTCCGCCGGCATCGCGGCGGCCACCAGCCATCCCTGTACGGCGTCGCAGCCCAGGTCCCGCAGCCGCTCCCAGGTCTCGTCGTCCTCGACGCCCTCGGCGACCACCAACAGGCCCAGCGAATGCGCCAGATCCACGGTGCAGCGCACGATCTCCGCGTCCTCGGTGTCCACCGCGAGCCGGGCCACGAACGAACGGTCGATCTTCAGCTCGCTCACCGGCAGCCGTCTGAGGTGGACCAGCGAGGAGTAGCCCGTGCCGAAGTCGTCCAGCGACATCTTCACGCCGTGCCCGGTCAGCCCGGCCAGCGTGTCCGCGGCACGCTGCGGGTCCTCCAGCAGGACGTGTTCCGTGATCTCCAGCTGGAGCGCCCCCGCCGGGACGCCGTGCCGGGCGAGCCGGGCGGCGACGGAGCCCGCGAAGCCGGGGGTGTGGACGTCGCGCGGGGAGACGTTGACCGCGACCGGCACGAACAGCCCCTGGGAGCGCCACTGGGCCACCTGCCCGAGCGCCGTCTCCAGCACGTACTCCGTCAGATGCGGCATCAGCCCCGAGGACTCGGCGATCGCTATGAACTCGTCCGGCGGCACCCTCCCGCGCTCCGGGTGCACCCAGCGGACCAGGGCCTCGAGGCCCGAGACCTGTCCGTCGAAGCGGACCTTCGGCTGGTAGTGCAGCTCGACCTCGTGCGCGTCGAGGGCGCGGCGCAGATCGCCCAGCAGGCCCAGCCGGTCCGGGGTGTTCGAGTCGCGCTTGGACTCGTAGACCTCCACGCCCGTGCGGTCCCGCTTCGCCTGGTACATCGCGACGTCCGCGCGCCGCAGCAGCCCCTCGGCGTCCAGGGCGTGGTCGGGGAAGACGGCGACGCCCGCGCTGGCCTCCAGGACCAGGGTGAGGCCGTCGAGGTCGAGTGGGGAGCTGAGGGCGGTGACCAGACCGCGGGCGACCCGGGTCGCGGACGTCGTGGAGTCGGCGACCGGCAGTAAGACGGCGAACTCGTCGCCGCCGAGCCGCGCGGCCTCCGCTCCGCGCGGCAGGGCCAGGCGCAGCCGGTCCGCTATCTGCAACAGCAGCCGGTCACCGGCCAGATGACCGAGCGTGTCATTGACCGACCGGAACCGGTCGAGGTCGATCAGCATCAGGGCGGACCGGGCGCCGATGCGCTCGGCGTCGTCGAGCGCGGTCCAGATGCGCTCCAGCAGCCACTGCCGGTTGGGCAGCCCGGTCAGCGGATCGCGCAGCTGCTCCTCCGCCCGGGCCCGGGCTATCCACAGGGTGGAGTCCAGCGCGATGAGGGGGATCGCGAACAGCGGCAGCAGAAGGGGCTTGGCGATGGCGACGACGCACACCAGCGGCGCGATGCCGAGCAGGGCGACCGCGACCAGGCCGTGTCTGACCAGGGCGGTGCGCTCGACGGTGGGCAGTCCGCCGCGCGGGGCGTGCAGGTACCACAGCAGGACCCGGGTGACCGCGAGGTAGGCGGCGGCGACGAGCACCACGCCGGGGGCGGTGTAGAGGGTCCAGCTGTCCGGATTCCAGGGGCTCTCGACGGTCGGCACCCGCCCGAAGGCGGCCAGCACGAGGGCCCCCGCCGCGATACCGAGGATGTCCACCGCGCCGTGCAGCACGCCCTGGCGCCAGCGGCCCCGGCGGGCGACCCCGACCAGGACGACGACGGTGAGGCTGACCATGCCGGCGGGCACCCAGCCGTACAGCATCAGCACGGCGAGGGTGAGGGCGGCGCCGGAGCCGGTGCCGCCCCACCAGCGGGCGCGGCCGAGCGCGACCAGGTGGCCGACGATGACGCCGGTCAGCACGGCCAGCGACCAGCCGACCGTGCCGGCCGGGAAGAGGGCGTGGTTGTCGGTGAACGCCCGGTAGAACCCGGCGCCGAGGACGAACCCGGCCGCCGCGACGACCGCCGCGGGCAGGGCGGGCCAGGACAGGTGCCGTTCGTGGTCGGAGTGGTGGTCGGAGTGGTGCAGCCCGGCGGCGCGGTCCGCGCCGAGCGGCGCGGTGGTGCGGCCGTCCACCGCGGTGCGCTGTCCGGTGGCGCGCCCGGCGCCGCCGTCCGCACCCGGACGCGCCGCTGTCCGCGCCGCCCATGCCCGCCACGCACCGGCCATCCGGCGCAGCCGTGAGTGCGGGGCGGCGCTCTCGGTCGGTTCCATTCCCGTCCCTCTCACAGCCGGCGGTGCCCACGCCACGCGGCCCGATGCCCGACAACGACCTTCAACGGCACCGCGTTGGAAAGCCCTTCCCCTCGCCCTTCACAGCTCCTCAAGAGCAAAGGGATGCCCCAACCGCAGCTGGGCACGGCAGGCGCACATCTCAACAGTAGGCCGCAGAAGGCTTCCACGGGCAGCGGTCGTCGACGGTTGCCCGAATGCGCCCCAGCCACCCGTATGCATCTGGTATGCGCCGATCGGGTGACCTTCAACCGCTACTCCTCCGCGGGGAGGGCAACTTCGGCCGCCGCGTCGGGGCCCTGTTCCAACAGGACATTGAAGCCATCCTCGTTCAGAACAGGCACCTTCAGCTGCATGGCCTTGTCATATTTGGACCCGGGGCTGTCACCTACGACAACAAAAGATGTCTTCTTCGAAACGGAACCGGTCACTTTCGCCCCGCGGCTCTGGAGCGCGTCCTTGGCGCCGTCGCGCGTGAAGTGCTCCAGTGTGCCGGTCACCACCACCGTGAGCCCCTCCAGCGGACGCGGCCCCTCATCCGCCCCGGAGCCCTCCTCCTCCATGCGGACGCCGGCCGCCTTCCACTTGCGGAGGATCTCCTGGTGCCACTCCTCGGCGAACCACTCCTTGAGCGAGGCGGCGATGATCGAGCCGACGCCCTCGGTGTTCGCCAGCTCCTCCTCGCTCGCCTGCTCGATACGGTCGATGGAGCGGAACTCCCGGGCCAGCGCCTCCGCGGCGACCGGGCCGACGTGACGGATCGACAGTCCGGTCAGGACGCGGGCCAGCGGGCGCTCCTTGGCGGCGGCGATGAACTCCAGCATCGCGACCGCGTTCTTCTTGAGCTCGCCCTGCTGGTTGGCGAAGACCGTGGCGATCTTCTCCTCGCCGGTCTTCGGGTCGCGCTTGGGCAGGCCGCTGTCCTGGTCGAGGACGTAGGCCTTGATGGGCAGGAGCTGCTCGGGCGACAGGTCGAACAGGTCGCCCTCGTCGGCCAGTGGCGGATCGGCCGGCTCCAGCGGCTTGGTGAGCGCGGCGGCGGCGACGTAGCCGAAGTGCTCGATGTCCAGCGCCTTGCGGCCCGCGAGGTAGAACAGCCGCTCGCGCAACTGGGCCGGGCAGGTACGGGCGTTCGGGCAGCGCAGGTCGACGTCGCCTTCCTTCATGGGCCTGAGCGCCGTACCGCACTCCGGGCACTCGGCCGGCATCACGAACTCGCGCTCGCTGCCGTCGCGCAGGTCGACGACCGGACCGAGGATCTCCGGGATGACGTCACCGGCCTTGCGCAGCACCACCGTGTCGCCGATGAGGACGCCCTTGGCCTTGACGACGTCCTGGTTGTGCAGGGTGGCGAACTCGACCTCCGAGCCCGCGACCGTGACCGGCTCGACCTGGGCGTACGGCGTGACCCGGCCGGTGCGGCCGACGCCCACACGGATGTTGACGAGCTTGGTGTTGACCTCCTCCGGCGCGTACTTGTACGCGATGGCCCAGCGCGGGGCGCGCGCGGTGGACCCGAGGCGGCCCTGGAGGCGGATCTCGTCGAGCTTGACGACGACTCCGTCGATCTCGTGCTCCACGGAGTGCCGGTTCTCGCCGTAGTAGGCGATGAACTCCCGTACGCCGTCGAGGTCGTCGACCACCTTGTTGTGGGTCGAGGTGGGCAGACCCCACGTCTTGAGCAGGTCGTACGCCTCCGAGAGGCGGGTCATGCCGTCGAAGCCCTCCAGGGCGCCGATGCCGTGGACGACCATGTGCAGGGGAAGGGTCGCCGTGACCTTCGGGTCCTTCTGCCGCAGCGAACCCGAGGCGGAGTTGCGCGGGTTGGCGTACGGCTTCTCCCCGGCCGCCACCCGCCGGGCGTTGAGGTCCGCGAAGGCCTCCATCGGGAAGTAGACCTCGCCACGGATCTCGACGAGTCGCGGGACACGGTCGCCCTTCAGCCGATGTGGGATCTCCGCGATCGTCATGACATTGGGCGTGATGTCCTCGCCGATCCGTCCGGTACCCCGGGTGGCCGCGCGGGTGAGTCGGCCGTCCTCGTACGTCAGGTTCACCGCGAGCCCGTCGACCTTGAGCTCGCACAGGAGGTGATAGTCGGAACTGCCGACGTCCTTGGCCACTCTCTCTGCCCAGGCGGCGAGCCCCGCGTCGTCGAAGACGTTGTCGAGGGAGAGCATGCGCTCGCGGTGCTCCACCTCGGCAAGGTCGGTCTCGTACTCGACCGCGACCTTCTGGGTCGGTGAGTCGGGCGTGCGCAGCTCGGGGTACTCGTCCTCGACCGCCTCCAGCGAGCGCAGCAGCCTGTCGAACTCCGCGTCGCTGATGACCGGAGCGTCCTTCACGTAGTACCGGAAGCGGTGCTCCTCGATCTGCTCAGCGAGCTGCGCGTGCTTCTCCCGTGCCTCGGCGGGCACCGTCGTCTCCGCTTGCTTGTCGCCGGCCACCGTGTTGTCCTCCCGTTACTCTGGGTTGTCCGCGAGGGATCTCGCCGCCCGGACGCAGTGGGCGAGGGCCTTGCGCGCGTACTCGGGAGAGGCCCCCGCGAGTCCGCACGACGGCGTGAGAGTGACCGCCTCCGCGAGAAGCCCCGGTGACAGCCCCAGCCTGCGCCACAGCGTCCTGACACCCATGACGCTACCGGCAGGGTCTGACAATGGGCCGTCCGTGCCCGGGACGACACCGGCGAAGAGCCGGGTGCCGCCTTCCACCGCCTCACCGATCGCGTCGTCGTCACGTTCGGTGAGCAGAGAGAGGTCGAAGGAGATCGCCGCCGCGCCCGCCCGGCGCAGCAGGGCGAACGGGACGTCCGGTGCGCACGAGTGGACCACGACGGGGCCGTCGCCGTGAACCCCGACGACGTCGCGGAGGGTGGCCTCGACGGTCTGCCGGTCGACGGCCCGGTGGGTCCGGTAGCCGCTGGCGGTCTTCACCCGGCCGCGGAGCACGGCGATGAGGGAGGGCTCGTCGAGCTGGAGGACGACCTGGGCGCCGGGGACGCGGCGGCGGAGTTCCTCGATGTGCAGCCGCAGGCCCTCGGCGAGGGAGGCGGCGAGGTCGCGGCAGGCGCCGGGGTCGGAGAGGGCGGCCTCGCCGTTCTTCAGCTCCAGCGCGGCGGCGAGCGTCCAGGGGCCCACGGCCTGCACCTTCAGCGGCCCGTCGTAGTCCTGGGTGAACTCCTCCAGCGCGTCGAGGTCCTCCCCCAGCCACGACCTCGCCCGCCGGGTGTCCCGCCCCGGCCGGTCCCCGATCCGCCACCCGCTGGGCTCCACGCGCGCGTACAGCTCGACGAGCATCCCGGCGGTCCGGCCGATCATGTCCGCGCCGGGCCCGCGGGCGGGCAGTTCGGCGAGGAACGGGAAGTCCTCGAGGGACCCGGTGACGGTCTTGGCGGCCTCACGGGCGTCGCCGCCGGGCATCGATCCGATGCCGGTGGCGGGGGCGAACCTGAACGGGCTGTTTTCACTCACCCGGGAAGCCTATGCAACCCGCCCAGGGCCACGCTCGAGGCGTCCGGCTCGGTCAGCGTCCCGGCCGCACCGTCAGGTCGTTCACCTCCGCGTCCCGCGGCAGGTCCAGGGCCATCAGGATCGTCGTCGCGACCGACTCGGGGTCGATCCACTTCGAGGCGTCGTACTCCTTGCCCTCCTGCTGGTGGACCTTGGCCTGCATGGGGCTGGCCGTGCGGCCGGGGTAGACCGTGGTGACGCGGACGCCGTTGCCGTGCTCCTCGTGGCGCAGCGAGTCGGCCAGGGCCTTGAGGCCGTGTTTGGAGGCGGCG
The DNA here is from genome assembly GCF_015160855.1 of Streptomyces ferrugineus. Lineage (NCBI taxonomy): Bacteria > Bacillati > Actinomycetota > Actinomycetes > Kitasatosporales > Streptomycetaceae > Streptomyces > Streptomyces ferrugineus. The sequence goes on from NZ_CP063373.1 coordinate 8,050,131, forward strand.
TAGGCGGACCAGTCGGCGTGCGCGTTGAGGCCGGCGCCCGAGTTGACGAAGATCACGTGGCCTCGGGTGGCGCGGAGCTGGGGGAGGAAGTGGCGGGTCAGCTCCGCGGGGGCGATCAGGTTGACGTTGAGCTGGTGGCGCCAGGACTTCGGGGTCAGGTCGCCCACCGGGCCCAGGTCCACGACCCCGGCGATGTGGAGCAGGGAGTCCACCCGGTCCGGAAGCGACTGGTGGGAGAAGGCCCAGGACAGCTTGTCGGGGTCGGCCAGGTCGCCGACCAGCGTCCTGGCGCCGGGGAACTCCGCCGCCAACTCCTTCGCGCGGCCCGCGTCGCGCGCGTGCAGGACGAGGTCGTCCCCGCGCGCGTGCAGACGGCGGGCGACGGCCGCGCCGATGCCGGAACCGGCTCCGGTGATCACATGAGTAGCCATGCCGGCCATGCTCGCACTACCGGGCGCCCGCGCTCTCCTCCAGGTACGCCAGCGCCCCCACCGGCTCCTCCGCGAAGAACACCAGGTCGCTCAGCGGACGGGGCAGGAAGCCCTCCTCCTCCATGCGGCGGAACTGCTGCTTGAGGCCGTCGTAGAAGCCCGCGGTGTTGAGCAGGACCACCGGCTTGTCCGTGTGGCCGTGCTTCTTCAGCTCCAGGATCTCCGTCGCCTCGTCGAGCGTGCCCGTGCCGCCGACCATGATCACCACCGCGTCGGCCTTGTCCAGGAGCAGCTTCTTTCGTTCGGCGAGATCCCTGGCGATGACCATCTCGTCGGCGCCCGGACGGGCCTTCGCCGCGAGGAAGCCCACCGAGACCCCGCACAGCCGCCCGCCGGCGTCCTGCACTCCGTCGGCGACCACTTTCATCAGCCCGACGTCCGAACCGCCCCACACGTGGGGGTGCCCCCACGCCCTTAAGGCAGTGGGGGAGTGTGCCCGCCCTTGCCCAGCAGTTTCGCGAACTCGCGCGCGGGGCGCGTGTAACGGTCGTCGAGGTCGGCGGCGGAGAGGAAGACGCAGATTCGCATGGGGCCACCGTACGCGGGAAGAACCCGGCGCCCGTGAGCGCTCTTCGGGTATGGCTGATGGACACACGATCACGATCGAGCAGGGCGCGCGACGCGTACGGGCCGTTCACGGCGGCCAGGTCCTGGCGGAGAGCGACCGGCCCCTCGTGCTGCGCGAGACCGGCTGTCCCGTGCGGTACTACCTCCCCGCCGAGGACGTGCGGCTGGACCTGCTGACGCCCTCCGACACGCACACGTACTGCCCTTTCAAGGGAACGGCCTCCTACTGGTCGCTGCCGGACGCGGCGGACCTCGTCTGGTCGTATCCGGACCCCGAACCGGACGTGGCGGAGATCAAGGACCACCTCTGCTTCTACGAAGTCGAAGTGTCGTGAGCGATTAGTTCCGTGCCGTACGGCAATCTCCACAGGCATGGACAAGAAGACCAATTCGGCCGACGGCACCTCCATCGCCTACGAGAGCACCGGCGAGGGACCGGTGGTGATCCTTGTCAGCGGCGCGATGTCCACCGGGGGCACCGTGGCGCCGCTGGCCGTGCCCCTGGCGGAGCACTTCAAGGTCGTCGTGTACGACAGGCGGGGGCGCGGTGAGAGCCGTGACACGCCGCCGTACGCGGTGGAGCGCGAGGTCGAGGACCTCGCCGCGCTGATCGAGGCGGCCGGCGGGGAGGCGGCGCTGTGCGGCATCTCGTCGGGGGGCGCCCTGGCGCTGGAGGCGGCGGCGAGCGGGCTGCCGGTGCGTCAGGTCGCCGTGTACGAGGTGCCGTTCGCCGTCTACGAGGGCGGCGCCAAGGAGCGCGCGGAGTACACCGAGCGGCTGACGGAAGCCCTCGAGCAGGGCCGTCGCGGCGACGCAGTCGAGCTGTTCCTGCGGCTGGCCGGGATGGCCGAGCAGATGATCCAGGGCGCCCGCCACTCCCCCATGTGGCCCGGCATGGAGTCGATCGCGCCGAGCCTGGCCTACGACAACGCCGTGATGGGCGACGGCCTGGTGCCCCGGGACCGATTGGCGTCGATCGCCGTCCCGGTGCTGGCCGTCGCGGGCAGCGCGAGCCCCGCGTGGATGCACGAGGCCGCGCGGGCCGTCGCTCGGACCGTGCCGGGCGGGACGTACCGGAGTCTGGAGGGGCAGACCCACATGGTGGAGCCGGAGGTGCTCGGGCCGGTGCTGGTGGAGTTCTTCGGGCGGTGAACGGAGTTCAGACGGTCGACGGCGTCGCCCGCACCGTCGACGCGATCGTCGCCGAGCCCACCACGCGCGTGCCGTCGTACAGGACGATCGCCTGGCCCGGGGCGACGCCGCGGACGGGCTCGGTGAAGGTGACCTCGAGGGAGCCGTCGATCAGTTCCGCGGTCACCTCGGTCTCGCCGCCGTGGGCGCGCAGCTGGGCCGTGTAGGTGCCGGGGCCGGTCGGGGCGGCGCCGCACCAGCGGGGCTTGATGGCGGTGAGGGCGCTGACGTCCAGGGCGGACGCCGGGCCGACCGTGACGGTGTTGTCCACCGGGGAGATGTCGAGGACGTAGCGCGGCTTGCCGTCGGCGGCCGGGGTGCCGATGCGCAGGCCCTTGCGCTGGCCGATGGTGAAGCCGTACGCGCCCTCGTGGCTGCCGAGCCTGGCGCCCGACTCGTCGACGATGTCGCCCTCGGCCTTGCCGAGGCGGTTCGCGAGGAAGCCCTGGGTGTCGCCGTCGGCGATGAAGCAGATGTCGTGCGAGTCGGGCTTCTTGGCGACCGCGAGGCCGCGGCGCTCGGCCTCCGCGCGGATCTCGTCCTTGGTCGTGAGCGTGTCGCCGAGCGGGAACATCGCGTGGGCGAGCTGCTTCTCGTCGAGGACGCCGAGGACGTACGACTGGTCCTTGGCCATGTCGGAGGCGCGGTGCAGCTCGCGTGTGCCGTCCTCGTTCCGTACGACCGTGGCGTAGTGGCCGGTGCAGACCGCGTCGAAGCCGAGGGCGAGCGCCTTGTCGAGCAGGGCCGCGAACTTGATCTTCTCGTTGCAGCGCAGGCACGGGTTCGGGGTGCGGCCGGCCTCGTACTCGGCGATGAAGTCCTCGACCACGTCCTCGCGGAAGCGGTCGGCGAGGTCCCACACGTAGAACGGGATGCCGATGACGTCCGCGGCGCGGCGGGCGTCGCGCGAGTCCTCGATGGTGCAACAGCCCCGCGCGCCCGTGCGGAAGGATTGCGGGTTCGCGGAGAGCGCGAGGTGGACGCCGGTCACGTCGTGGCCCGCTTCGGCCGCGCGGGCGGCGGCGACGGCGGAGTCGACCCCGCCGGACATGGCGGCGAGGACGCGGAGGGGGCGGGAGGGCTGCGCGGTGTCAGTCATAACCCTTCCAGGGTACGGGGCGCGGGAACCAGGGCCCGCGAGTATCCGTTGACGATCACATGGGACAGCGGAAGGCTCCGAAGGACGGCGACCGGAAGGTCGGGCGTCGTGCGTTGCTCATCGGCGGGACGGCGGCCGCGGTGGGCTCGGCCGTGCTGGCCCGGGACGAGCTGGCGCGTCTGTGGTGGCGGGTGCCGGGCGTGGAGAAGCCGCGCAAGGCGGGCGAGGTCGACTTCGCCGGGGCGCGCTGGGTGGCGGCGTCGGACGCGAACTGGAGACGGGCGGACCGTCCCGACGACTACGGCGTCGACATGGTGGTCATCCATGTCACGCAGGGCAGCTACGACAGCGCGGTGAAGGTGTTCCAGGACCCGGAGCACGGGGCGGCCGCGCACTACATCGTGCGCAAGGACGGGCACATCACGCAGATGATCCGCGAGCTGGACGTGGCGTACCACGCGGGCAACCGCGACTACAACGAGCGCAGTGTCGGCATCGAGCACGAGGGCTTCGTGGACCGGCCGCAGGACCTCACGGACGAGATGTACGAGGCCTCGGCGCGGCTCACGGCCCGAATATGCGCCCGCTACGACATCCCCGTCGACCGCGAGCACATCATCGGTCATGTGGAGGTGCCGGGGACCGACCACACGGATCCCGGGGAGCACTGGGACTGGGACCGGTACATGAAGCTGGTGCGCCAGGCGCGTACGGCGGCGCCGGCCTGAGCGGTCAGAACAGCGTGGCGACGAGGGCCACCGCGGGCGCCAGCCCCTGGCCCAGCGCGCCCCGCCACAGTTTCGGGAAGGACACCGCGAAGACGACGGCGGAGGCGATCAGGAAGGCGCACAGGTAGCCGATCAGTGTGCGGCCGACCGTGGTGGCGTCGGTGTGCAGGGCGACGATTCCGACGACGAGGCCCAGGCCGAGAAGGATGTTGTAGACGGCCACGCCCGAGCGCCAGAGGGTGACTTCGGGGGCGTCCGCCTCGGAGGTGGTGAGGAAGACGCGTACGGCGGGACGGTCGTAGAAGAAGCGCTCCAGCGTGCCCACCACGATGTGCGTCACGGCCGCGAGCAGGGCGAAGACCTGGGATACGACGTTCACGCCCGGAGTGTCCCGCTGCCGCGCCCCTATGTCAGCCCCGCCGCCCGTGCCCGCTCCACCGCCGGGCCGATCGCCTTGGCGACCGCCTCCACGTCGGCCTCCGTGGAGGTGTGGCCGAGGGAGAAGCGGAGGGTGCCGCGGGCCAGGTCGGGGTCGGTGCCGGTGGCCAGCAGGACGTGGCTGGGCTGGGCGACGCCCGCGGTGCAGGCGGAGCCGGTGGAGCACTCGATGCCCTGGGCGTCCAGGAGCAGCAGCAGCGAGTCGCCCTCGCAGCCGGGGAACGTGAAGTGGGCGTTGGCCGGGAGGCGCCCGCCGGGTGCCGGGTCGCCGCCGAGGATCGCGTCCGGGACCGCCGTACGCACCGCCTCGACCAGGGCGTCGCGCAGGGCGCCGATCTCGTTCGCGAACCATTCGCGCTGCTCGGCGGCGAGGCGGCCGGCGACCGCGAAGGAGGCGATGGCGGGGACGTCGAGGGTGCCGGAGCGGACGTGGCGCTCCTGGCCGCCGCCGTGCAGGACGGGGACGGGGGTCTGGTCGCGGCCGAGGATCAGGGCGCCGATGCCGTACGGCCCGCCGATCTTGTGTCCGGAGACGGTCATCGCGGCGAGGCCGGAGGCGGCGAAGTCGACGGGGACCTGGCCGAGCGCCTGGACGGCGTCGGCGTGCAGGGGGACGTCGAACTCCCTTGCCACGTCGGCCAGTTCCCGGACCGGCATGACGGTGCCGATCTCGTTGTTGGCCCACATCACGGTGGCCAGGGCGACGTCGTCGGGGTTGCGGGCGATGGCCTCGCGCAGGGCGTCCGGGTGGACCCGGCCGTGCCGGTCGACCGGGAGGTACTCGATGGTGGCGCCCTCGTGCTCGCCGAGCCAGTGGACGGCGTCCAGGACGGCGTGGTGTTCGACGGGGCTGGCCAGGACCCGGGTGCGGTTGCCGGCCGGGGCGGCGTCGCGGCGGGACCAGTACAGGCCCTTGACCGCGAGGTTGTCGGCCTCGGTGCCGCCCGAGGTGAAGACGACCTCGCTGGGGCGGGCGCCGAGCGCTTCCGCGAGGGTCTCGCGGGCCTCCTCGACGGTGCGCCTGGCTCGGCGGCCGGATGCGTGGAGGGAGGACGCGTTGCCGGTGACGCTCAGCCGGGCGGTCAGCGCCTCTGCCGCCTCCGGGAGCATGGGGGTCGTCGCGGCGTGGTCGAGGTAAGCCATGGTGGCGACGATTCTACGGGGGTGTGTCGGCCGACCTCGCTGCAAGGTGGGGCAGTGCCGCGGGCCGTGCCCTAGAAGCTCCAGGACAGCGTGTTGTCCATCGCAACGAACGCCAGCAGGACCAGCAGGTCGGCGACGCCCAGCCCCATGCCCAGGTACGCCCGGCCCTTGCGCCTGGTGCCGCGCCACAGGGACACCGCCGCCAGGACGATGGCGGTCGGGCCGAGGAAGACGTTGAAGACCAGGAGGCCGATGAGGCCGAGGATGAAGGACGCCACGGCCATGCCGTCGGCGTCGCGGGTGCGGGTGCCGGGGCGGGCGGTGGCCGGCGCGGTGAGTTGCACGGGTGTCAGCTCCTGAGGAGTCGGGTCGGTCCGGGCGGCGGGGTCAGTTGCGGCGGGCGTGACGCTCGCGGGCGGCGAAGACGCCGAGCCATACGGCGATCACTCCGGCGGCGACGGCGGTGAAGGCGAGCGGCGCGTGGGCCACGGTGCCCAGCAGCACGCCCAGCAGCAGGAGCGCGGCGACGAGGAACAGCATGGGTCGGATCCCCCTCCGAGATCTCTCGCGACGATCTCTCTCGTTCTCTACTCGTTCTCTGTCGTTACGTTTCGGTGAACAGTTGTAGTTACAGTTGTTCACTGACTCCTAAGTCTAGCGCGCCGTACGGCTTTTCAATTCCAGAGAACAGTTGTTAACTGCATGGCATGAGTCACACCCTCGGCCTTCGGCAGGCACAGAAACAGAAGACCCGACAGGCGCTCCTGGACGCGGCGTTGGGATTGCTGGAGGAGCAGAGCCTGAGCAGCCTGGGTCTGCGCGAGGTCACCCGCGCCGTCGGCGTCGCCCCGACCGCGTTCTACCGGCACTTCCGGTCCACCGCCGACCTCGGCGTCGCCCTGGTCGAGGAGGCGCTGGGCAGTCTGCACCCGATGATCCGCACGATCGTCTCCTCGGCCGGCGACAGCGACCAACGCATAGAGCGCGCCGTCGGGTTGATCGCCGGGCATGTCGAGACGCATCCGGCCCACGTCCGCTTCATCGCCCGGGAGCGGCACGGCGGGGTGCAGTCGGTGCGGGAGGCGATCCAGGACCAACTGGCCCGTTTCGCCGAGGAGGTGAAGGACGCGCTCGCCAAGGACCCGGTCTCCGCGGGCTGGGACGACGAGGACCTCCTCATGCTGGCCAACCTCTACGTCGACCAGATGCTGATCACGGCATCGGCGTTCCTGGACGCCCTGGAGGCCTCGGAGGAGGAGCGACGGCGCGCCGTCCAGGCCGCGACCCGCCGGATGCGGCTGATCAGCATCGGCCGGGAGCACTGGCTGAAGGGCTGAGCACCGGCGGCGGCACGGCAGGGGCGGCACCCCCTCTCCGGGAGTACCGCCCGTGCCGTACGGCGTCCTGCGTCAGCTCTTGGTCGCCGACGCCTCCGCGCTGGGTGCACCGCTCGGCGCACCGCTGGGTACCGCGCCGCCCTGGCCCCCGCCCGGACCACCGCAGCCACCACCCTGACCGCCGCCCTGCCCACCACCGGGACCGCCCCTGGGCACACCGCTCGGCACCCCCGAAGGAGCCCCGGACGCCCCGTCCGACGGCGCACCGCTCGGCACACCCGACGGCTGCCGGCACGACGACTGCTGCTGCCCGGAGTCACCGTTGTCCGAGGTCGACGACGAGTCGCCGGAACCGCAGGCCGCCAGGGCCAGGGGCGAGAGCGCCAGGTCCTGGAGCCGGGAACTCAACCAGCGCCGCTCAGGGCTCCCTTGAGGGCTTGCTGTCGAGGGCCTGTGCACAGGGCAAAGGCCACTTCAAGGAACCCTCTGACCTGCGCGTCTAATCAACCCAGCCGCACCCGCGCCAGTTGCCTCGACTGTGCCACCAGCCTGTCCGCGCTGTCCCAGACCTCCGCGTCCTCCTCCAGGAAGCCGCCGGCGAGGTTGCGCGTGGTGATCGACACCCGCAGCGGGCCCGGTGCCGGGCGGCACCGTACATGCACGGTGAGTTCGACCGTCGGGACCCAGCCGGATATGCCGATCTCGAAGGCGGTGGGCGGCAGCGCGTCCACCGCGAGGAGCAGCGAGAGCGGGTCGGGGTCGCGGCCGTCCGCGAGACCGAACCACGCCCGCATCTCCCCCTTGCCGGAGGGCTGCCCGAGCGCCCAGCCCAGGGTCGACGGGTCGAGCCTGAGCATCAGGCGGTCGGCGATGGCCGAGCTGCCGTCGACCGGCGCCGGACCACCCGACGGTAGTCGGATATCGGATGCGGTCTCGGGGCCGAAGCAGTGGTCCATCGGCGGGATCGCGGGCGGCTTGGCCGTCGTACGGACGTCGTCGGGGAGGGTGCCGAGGTCGCCGTAGGAGGCGAGGACGCGGATGCGCTCGATCTCCTTGCCCTGGTCGTCGTACTGCAAGAGCGAGGCCTGGCCGGTCGACAGGGTGCGGCCGGTGCGCACGACGTCCGTGCGGACGACCGCGGGGCCGGGCTGGGACGCGGTCAGGTAGTGCGCGGAGATGGTGAACGGGTCGCCGTGCGGCAGGGCGTCCGCGAGGGCCCGGCCGAGGACGGCCAGCAGATAGCCGCCGTTGACGGCGCTGATGATGGTCCAGCCGGCGGAGAGGTCGATGTCGTAGACGCCGGGTTCGCGCAGGCTGAGCGCGGTGTCGCGGTCGAACTCGCTGTCGCCGATCGTGCCCCGCGGGGCCGTCGGGGCGGAGGCTGCTTCTGGCATGGATGAACGGTACAACAAGAAACTACTAAGCGGTAGCTTTTGCGTGTGACCACATCCGCGAGATCGGCGAGATGCGGTCAGCTTTTCGGTAAGTGTCCGGCTCGTTCCGAAACCCGAAGCCCGATCTCCCCCTCTATCAGGACATGAGTCTCACCGGGACCCCGTTTCTCTACACGCTCGTCGTGCTGTGCGTCGTCGCCGTGGTGCTGCCGCTCGTCCTCTGGTCACGGGTGCGCGGCCCCAGGGTCGTGCGGGCCGCCGCTCGGGTGCTGATGGTGGTGTTCGCCCAGGGCACGGCCGTCGCGCTGGTCTTCACGATGGTCAACAACTCCAACCAGCTCTACGACAACTGGGGCGACCTGCTCGGCACCAGCGACCATGTGCACCGGGCCGCGGACCTCGGGGCGAGCGGCACCGGTGGGATCGCCCTGGAGAAGCTGCCCAGGGTCCGGCAGGCCTTCAAGCCGGCCAAGGGGCCGGGCATGCGCGCGGAGGGCGGGGTGCTCACCACCGAGCTCAGGGGCCGGGTGTCCGGGGTGCAGGCCGAGGTCAACGTCTGGCTGCCGCCGCAGTACCACGAGCCCGCCTACCGCAACCACAGGTTCCCGGTCGTCGAGGTGCTGCCGGGCTATCCGGGCTCGTCGAAGGCCTGGTACGGCACGATGGACGCGTCCCAGCAGCTGGCGCCGCTGATGCGCCGGGGACAGATCGAGCCGTTCATCCTGGTCTCGCCGCGCACCACGCTGCTGCCCGGCAAGGACACCGGCTGCGCGAACATCCCGGGCAAGGTGAACGCCGACAGCTGGCTCAGCGTCGACGTGCCGAAGATGGTCATGGACAACTTCCGGGCCAAGGCGGCGCCGGACGGCTGGGCGGTCGCCGGCTACTCGGCGGGCGCGCACTGCGCGGCGAAGCTGGCGGTCGCCCACCCCGACCGCTACCGGGCCGCGGTCAGCCTGTCCGGCTACAACGACCCCGGCGCCGTACCCCAGTCGCTCGCCGGGAAGTCCCCGGCGCTGCGGGCCGCGAACAACCCGTACGTGCTGCTCAAGGACGCCCGTGTCGCGCCGCGTGTCGCGCTGTACCTGTCCGGTCAGCCGAACGACGGGTACGAGGCGGCGATGGCTCTCAAGCGGGTCGCGAAGGCACCCACGACCGTGCGTGTCGTGTTCATCCCGACCGACGCCGGCGGGCACACCATGGCGCTGTGGAAGCCGCAGGTCGTACCGGCGTTCCGCTGGCTGACCGAGGTGATGGGGAGCGAGCACCGGACCCGTACGGCGCCGGGCACTACTCCTCTCGCACCGTCGACCGCCGGTTCCAGGCACGCGGAGCTCGCCAGTGGAAACGTATCGCCAGCAGGCGCAGCGCGAAGGCCGTGACGGCCGCGAGAGCGCTGGTGAGCGGGGTCAGGGCGTCGTAGCGGATGCACAGCACGACCATGGTGGCCCCGACGATCGCCGGGGCCGCGTACAGGTCGCGGTCCCAGCGCAGCAGTGACGGCACCTCGTTGGCGAGGATGTCGCGCAGCACACCGCCGCCCACGGCGGTCGCCATGCCGAGGCAGGCGGAGGCGGTGAGGCCGAGTCCGTAGTCGTACGCCTTCGTCGTGCCGGCGACGCAGAACAGGCCGAGGCCCGCCGCGTCGAAGACGTTCACCCCGGTCTGGATGCGCTCCACCTGCGGGTGCAGGAAGAAGACGAGGACCGCGGCGAACAGCGGGGTGAGGAAGTACCCCAGGTCCGTGAAGGCGGCCGGGGGCACGGCGCCGATGACCACGTCCCGGAACAGCCCGCCGCCCAGGGCGGTGACCTCGGCGAGCACGGCGATGCCGAAGACGTCGAAGTTCTTGCGGACGGCCAGCAGGGCGCCGGAGATCGCGAAGACGAAGATGCCGATCAGGTCGAGCGTGTGCTGGACGGACGGGCTGAACAATTGCTGGAGCACCCGTACATTCTTACGCAACAAAAGGCCCCCACCTTGCAAAACAAGGTGAGGGCCTGAGCACGGTTACTTACCTTCGTCCGTGGACGGCTCTTCGGACGGCTCCGTGGACGACGTGGCGGGCACCTCGTCCGGCACCAGCTCCGCCGCCTCCTTGGCCACCGACAGCAGCACCGTGTCCTGCGGCTGCTGGTCCTCGAAGTTCTCCGGGTGGTGGCACGCCACGCGCTGGCCGGGCCGCAGCTCCGTCAGCGGCGGCTCCGTCGTGCGGCAGACCTCCGTCGCCTTCCAGCACCGGGTGTGGAACCGGCAGCCGCTCGGCGGCGCGATCGGCGAGGGCACGTCACCGCGCAGCAGGATGCGCTCGCTCTTGGCCGTACGCCGCTTCGGGTCCGGGATCGGCACCGCCGACAGCAGGGCCTTGGTGTACGGGTGCATCGGCGACGCGTACAGCGAGTCCCGGTCGGCGAGCTCCACGATCTTGCCGAGGTACATCACCGCGATGCGGTCCGAGACATGGCGTACCACGGACAGGTCGTGCGCGATGATCACATACGTCAGCCCGAGCTCGTCCTGGAGGTCGTCCATCAGGTTCACGACCTGCGCCTGGATCGACACGTCGAGCGCGGAGACCGGCTCGTCGGCCACGACCATCCGGGGCTTCAGGGCCAGTGCGCGGGCGATGCCGATGCGCTGGCGCTGACCGCCGGAGAACTCGTGCGGGTAGCGGTTGTAGTGCTCGGGGCTCAGGCCCACCAGCTCCAGCAGCCGTTGGACCTCCTTCTTGACGCCACCCTCGGGTTCGACGCCCTGCAGCCGGAACGGTGCCGAGACGATGCTGCCGATGGTGTGCCGGGGGTTCAGCGAGCCGTACGGGTCCTGGAAGATCATCTGCACGTCGCGGCGCAGCGGGCGCATGCCGCCGGTGTTCAGGTGCGTGATGTCCGTACCGTCGAACTCGATCTTGCCGCCGGTCGGCTCCAGCAGCCGGGTGATGAGCCGGCCCATGGTCGACTTGCCGCAGCCGGACTCGCCCACGACGCCGAGGGTCTCCCCCCGGCGCACCTCGAAGTCGATCCCGTCCACGGCCTTGACCGCGCCGACCTGCCGCTGCAGCAGGCCCTTCTTGATGGGGAAGTGCTTGACCAGGCCCTCGACCCTGAGCAGGGGTTCGGCGTCGTCGGCCGGCCCGGCTTTCACGGCCGCTGCCCCGGCCCCGGTCTCAGTCTCACTCACAGTTTCGGCGCAATCTCTTCGGTCCAGATCCGGGTACGGTCCTCCGGCGACAGGTGGCAGGCGGTGAAGTGCCTGCTGCCGACCTCGCGCAGTTCGGGACGCTCGGTGCGCGTGATCCCGTCCTTGGGGACGTCCGCGTAGGGGCAGCGCGGGTTGAACGCGCAGCCCGAGGGGACGTTGATGAGGCTCGGCGGCTGCCCCTTGACCGGGATGAGCCGGTCGGTCTGCTCTCGGTCGATGCGCGGCATCGAGCCGAGCAGGCCCCAGGTGTAGGGGTGCGACGGCTCGTAGAAGATCTTGTCGACCGGGCCGCGCTCCACGCAGCGTCCGCCGTACATCACGAGGATGTCGTCGGCGATCTCGGCGACCACGCCGAGGTCGTGCGTGATGATGATGACGGCGGAGCCGAACTCCTTCTGCAGGTCCCGGATGAGGTCGAGGATCTGCGCCTGAACGGTCACGTCGAGCGCGGTGGTCGGCTCGTCCGCGATCAGCAGCTCGGGGTTGTTCACCAGCGCCATGGCGATCATGGCGCGCTGCCGCATACCGCCGGAGAACTCGTGCGGGTACATGTCCACGCGCTTGTTCGGCTCCGGGATGCCGACGCGGTCGAGGAGTTCGACGGCACGGCGGCGGGCGGTCTTCTTGTCCACCTTGTTGTGGACTCGGTACGCCTCCACGATCTGGCTGCCGACCGTGTAGTACGGATGCATGGCGGACAGCGGGTCCTGGAAGATCATCGCCATCTCGCGGCCGCGCAGCCGGCGCACCTCGTCGGGGCTCGCCGAGACGAGTTCCTTGCCGTCGAGCCAGATCTCGCCGGACATCCGCACGTTCTTGCCACGGTTGCCCAGACGGTGCAGGCCCATGACGGCCAGCGAGGTCACGGACTTGCCGGAGCCGGACTCGCCCACGATGCCGAGGGTGCTGCCCTTCTCCAGCTGGAAGGAGAGCCCGTCCACGGACTTGACCAGGCCGTCGTCGGTCGGGAAGTGCACCTTGAGGTCGCGCACTTCGAGGAACGCCCGGGGCGGCTCGCCGGCGCGTACGGGCTCGCCCACAGCGGCCCCGGTCTTGGTCAGGTCGGTCACGAGAGCCTCACCCGCGGGTCGATCGTGGCATACAGCAGGTCCACCACAAGGTTCATGAAAACGACGAAGAACGCCGCAAGCAGGGTCACCCCGAGGATCGGGGGCAGGTCGTTGGCGGTGATCGCCTGTACCGCGTACTCACCGATGCCGTGCAGGGAGAACACCGTCTCGGTGATGACGGCACCGCCGAGCAGCAGGCCGATGTCCATGCCGAAGACCGTCACCAGCGGGGTCAGCGCGGCCCGCAGGCCGTGTCGGACGACGACCTTGCGCTCGCGCAGTCCCTTGGCCCGGGCGGTTCGGATGTAGTCCTCGTTCATGGTCTCCAGCATCCCCGAGCGGGTCAGCCGGGCGTAGATGGCCGAGTACAGCAGCGCCAGTGAACACCAGGGCAGGAACAGGGTGTTGGCCCACTGGGAGGGGTTCTCGGTGAAGGGGACGTACGTTCTGCCGAAGATCTCCAGCTTGTAGCTGAACAGCAGCAGGGCCAGCTGCCCGGTGAAGAACATGGGCAGGGAGACGCCCGCCAGGGCCACACCCATGGCGGACCGGTCGAAGACCGAGCCCGGCCTGAGCGCGGAGATGACACCTGCCGTGATGCCGCCGACCAGCCAGATCACGGCGGCGCCGAGGGCCAACGAGAGGGTGACGGGCAGCCGTTCGGTCAGCTGCGGCCAGACCTCGATGTGGTCCTTGAAGGAGTACCCGAAGCAGGGGGCGTCACAGCGGACCGTGGTGGGGCCGAGGTCGTACGTGGCGCCGGAGACGATCCCCTTGATGAATTCCCAGTACTGGACGTAGACCGGCTGGTCGAGACCGAGGTTCCGCTTGACCGCCGCGATGTCCTCGGGGGTGGGGTTCTTGCCGATGTACTGCTGCGCCAGCTGGTCGGCGGTCTGCCCTGCGAGTTTCGGCAGGATGAAGAAGATGCCGAAGGTGACCGCGGTGACGACGAGCAGCAGGACCAGTGCCGCGATCGTCCGGCGGATGATGTACGAGATCACGAGGACCGGCGCCGGCGCCCGCGGATGACTTCAGTCCGCGGGCGCCAATGCCTTCACCTGCCTTCCGGGGCTACTTCTCGGCGGTACCGACGTTGAGGTAGTCGTACTGACCGCTCCAGGCGGACGACGACACCAGGTTGGTGGCGTGCGGCGAGCGGTACAGCAGGACCTTGAAGTAGGTCAGCGGAACGATGACGGCCTGTTCCATCATCTTCTGGTCGACCTCGGTGTACGCCTTGGTGCGAGCGGCCTCGTCGGTGTTGCCGATCGCGTCGTCCAGCAGCTTGTTGATCTCGGGGTTGTCCAGCTCGGACAGGTTGGTGTTGCCGGACTGGCTGATGGCCTTGCCGTGCGCGATCTGCTGCAGGAAGCCGTAGCCGGTGGGCCAGTCGGCGCCCCACTGCATCATGATCAGGCCGATGTTGTTCTTCTGGTTGAACTTGGGCACGCCCGCGTAGTCGGAGAAGTACTTGCCGGACGGGTACTGCTTGATGCTCGCGTCGATGCCGACCTTCTTCAGCGCGCCGACGATCGCGGTGGCCGCGTCGACCTCGCCCTGCCGGTCGCTGCGGGCCGAGATCGAGGTCTTGAAGCCGCCCTCCTTGCCACAGGCCTTCAGGTGCTCCTTGGCCTTGGCCACGTCGCCCTTGCTGTCCTTGGTGGCGTACAGGTCGGACTTCTCGTAGCCCGTGACGTCGGTGGGCAGGACGGTGGTGGCGATGTCACCGCGGACCGGGCCGCCCATCGCCGTCTGCACGGCGGTCTTGTCGATCGCGTACTCGACGGCCTTGCGGCACTCGACGTTGTCGAACGGCGCCACCTTGGTGTTGATCGCCGTGTAGATGAGGCGACCGCCCAGCGCGTTGTCCGTGTTGGCCATCTCGGCCTTGTCGTTCAGGATCTGCGCCTGGGTCTGCGCGTCGACACCGGTTCCCTGGATGTCGATCATGGTGGCCCCGGACATCACGTCCTTGTCGATCGTGGCCTTGTTGACCTTGAGGTTCACCACGATCTTGTCCGGGTACTGCTTGCGCAGCGGGTCCGTCTTGGCGTCCCACTCGGGGTTGCGCACCAGGACGATCTGCTTGCCCTCCTCGTACTTCTGGAACTTGTACGAGCCGGAGGAGACGACCTTCTTGGTGTAGTCCACACCCGTGTCCTTGGCCCGCGGCACGGGGGCCGTCTGCGGGGCGCTGACCAGGTAGTCGAACTCGGAGAACGACTTGTTCAGGTGGAAGACGATCGTGTGGTCGTCCGGGGTCTCGATGGACGAGATGCCCTTTTCGCTCTTGTCCTTGTAGGGGCCCTGGTACTTGTCCGGGTCGTCCAGCAGCTGCTGGAAGTAGTTGGGGCCGAGGGAGAGCACGTCACGGGCGAAGTTCGAGCGCTCCACGGCGTACTTGACGTCCTTGGCGG
The DNA here is from genome assembly GCF_015160855.1 of Streptomyces ferrugineus. Taxonomy (NCBI): domain Bacteria; kingdom Bacillati; phylum Actinomycetota; class Actinomycetes; order Kitasatosporales; family Streptomycetaceae; genus Streptomyces; species Streptomyces ferrugineus. The sequence goes on from NZ_CP063373.1 coordinate 8,065,210, forward strand.
TGACCGGGGTCCCGTCCTCGTACTTGACGCCCTGGCGAATCTTGTACGTCCAGGTCTTGCCGCCGTCGCTGGGCGTGCCCTTGCTCTCGGCGAGGTCCGGGACGAGCTCGTTGCCCGCCTCACCGGGGCCGGGCTTGAACGTCATCAACGGACGCGCGTAGAGGCGGCTGAAGTTGTAGCCGTAGGCGTAGTACATGTTGCCCGGGTCCAGGGACTCGGGAGCATCGGAGCTCGCGTAGGTGACCGTGCCCCCCTTGTGCGTGGACTCGTTCACGACTCCCTTGGTCGCGGCGTTGGCGCCGGCGCCCTTGGACGTCTCTTTGCCGTCGTCGGCTTTGCTGCAGCCCGCCAGAAGCAGACCGGCGCAGCTGGCGGCCGCCACTGCGGCCATTGCTGACCTTCGCATGATGGTCGGATTCCCCTTCGTAGGTGGACATTTGGGTGGGACGTCGGGTCGCGGCCGGGCGCGGCGACCGCGGACGTCAGCGGCTGCGGGGGTCGAGTGCGTCCCGGAGGCCGTCACCGAGCAGGTTGAAGGCCAGCACCGTGACGAAGATCGCGAGGCCGGGAACGATCATGTACTGCGGGTCGACCTCGAAGAAGTCGACGGCCTGGTTGAGCATTCCGCCCCACGACGCCTGGGGCGGCTGGATACCCACGCCGAGGAAGCTCAGCGAGGCTTCGAAGAGGATGTTCGTCGGGATGAGCAGCGTCGCGTAGACGATGATCGGCGCGACGAGGTTGGGCAGGAGTTCCTTGAAGAGGATGTACGGGCCGCCGGCGCCCATCCCCCGGGAGGCGTCGACGAACTCGCGCTCCCGCAGCGCCAGGGTCTGACCGCGCACGATGCGCCCCATGTACGGCCAGTTGAAGAAGCCGATGACGAAGATCAGCACGGAGATGTGCAGGGGCAGCCCTTCGAGGCCGAAGGCACCGCCCTGGAGCGTCGCGGAGATGGCGATGGCGAAGAGGAGCAGCGGGAACGCGAGGAAGGTGTCCATGAGGCGGCTGACGACGGTGTCGACCCGTCCTCCGTAGTAGCCGGCGACCAGGCCCATCACCGTGCCGATGGCGACGGACAGCAGCGTCGCGCCGAAGGCGACGACCAGGGAGACCCAGGAACCCTCCAGGATGCGCGCGAGGATGTCCCGGCCGAACTTCGGCTCGACACCCAGCGGATGGTCCCAGCTCATCCCACCGAAGTCACCCTTGGGCAGAGAGGTGTTGGGGTCGATCAGGTCCTGGTGAAAGGCGTTGGGGTCGAGCCCCAGCACTGCCTGGAGCGGGCGGGACAGGACCGCCACGAGGATGAGCAGCACGACAACGATGCCGCCCGCCACCGCGACCCTGTCGCGCTTGAAACGGGTCCAGGCGATCTGCCCGAGTGACCGGCCCTCGATCTTCTCGGACTCGACCCCCTTCAGCACGACCTCCGGCTGGGCGTCGGCCTGCGATCCGGTGGTCTCGATCGGTGCCGTCACGGTGCGTCTGACCCCTCTCGGCCGACGGTTGTCGGCCCCCCTGGCTGCCGCTGTAGCGGTTGCTCCAACTCGCACACAGAACCTACCGGTCCGTGTCTTGCCGGGAGTCTTCAACGCTTTGGCGATCTGTTACCAGAGCTGGCGAGGAAAGTATGCGCAACCGTGATGCTGGCTGCGAGGTTCCGTTATCCGAACAGTGGATAACGGCCGCCGGACGGACGTCAGTTGGGGCGTATGAGGGCGGACCGGGACCTTCCGATCGTATCTACGCGCGGAGATTCGCCTGGGAAACCGAAGTTGACGGCCCTTTGCGCTGACGACAGCCGGGTCTGCGACCGGTCGGAAGGCCAGCCCATGAATGATCAGTAACGGCCCTGTGGCGGTGGGTAGCCGTAGCCGGCCGCCGGCGCCTGTGCCGGGGCGACGGCGTGCGCCTCGCGGTCGTAGAACGGACGGGCGGCGGCACGCATCCACATCGCGACCGGATCGTCGTCGTCGGACATCGCCACGGTCGACACCGGCAGCCCGTCCGGGACCGCGCCGATCGACTGGAGCATCATCGAGCGCACCGCGTCCACGGCCGGCGGGCTGGTGTCGTACACGTCGAGCCCGATCGCGAGATACGGCGCGCCGAGGGCCGGCTGCACCCAGGCGCGGCGCAGGGAGCGGACGGCGGGGGTGCGGTGGGCGTTCTGTGCGAGCAGGGCGTAGAACTGCGGGATCTCGATGCCGGGTTCCGACAGCCGCAGCGGGCCGGCGGGCTGGCGGTCCAGGCCGGTGGCGATGCGGCGCAGGTCGAGCCAGGGGATGCCGACGCCGCCGCCCGGGGCGTGCGGGTTGAGCCACAGGCCGTAGTGGTCCGGGTAGAGGGTGCGGGCCACGTCGACTCCGTCGACCACCTCGTAACTGCGGTTCCAGCCGCTGGCCGACAGCTCCTGGGCGGAGGTGACGCACGGCGCGTAGCCGTATCCCTCGACCTCCATGTTTCCGTACTGGGCGTCCGGGGAGCCGGACTGGCCGTGCCACAGCAGCATCCAGACCTGGCCGTTGTTCGGGGTGGCGAGGGCGCGCAGGAGGGCCTCGTAGGCGTCGTAGCGCCCGGGCGTCACCTGGCGCAGCATGTGCTCGACCTGTCCGGTCGAGGTGGTGCCGCTCGCGCTCACCTTTTAACCGCCCCTTCGCGAAGTCCGTTTTCGCAACAAGCTTAAGCGTTGAGAGCTCGGGACCTGATGTGGTCTGCGGGCCGCGGGTCGTGCGACGTCAGAAGTCCCGCTGGTAGAAAGGGCGTACCCGCTGCCGCATCCAGTCGATCACCGGATCCTGGGCCACGTCGAGCAGGACCAGGTTGACCGGCCACTGGACCGGGGCACGGCCGAGGGCCCGGGCGAGGGCCTCCATGGGGGCCGCTCGCAGGTCGCCGTCCCAGTGGGAGAGTTCCACGCCTATGAACATCACCGGGGTGGCCGTCTCGATCGCCGCGAGGCAGCGGCGGGCCGTCGCCACCACGCCGGTCCCCGCGAACTCGGCCGACGCCGCCGCGAGGAAGTCGACCGGGTCCTCCTGCCAGTCGGGCTCGTAGAGCTTGACGCGGCCCCCGGAGGTGAGGCCGTCCAGCGGCGTACGGCCCACCCGGCACAGTTCGGCGACCGCCGCCGGCGGGAGGGGGACGCCGACCACGCCGTCCGGGTTCAGGGCGATGCCGACCTGCGGGGGCAGTCCGCGGGCGAACTCCACGGCCGGGGCGACGGTGTACGCCATGTGGGAGCCGACGACCTGGCGGAACTGTTCCTCGGAGCTGAACACCGGGACGTATCCCTGGCCCTCGATCTCCACCGTCGGCAGGTCCAGCGGGCCGCTGTGCGGACCGCCGCCGCCCGGCAGGGGCACCCAGACGAAGCTGCGGCCCAGCACCTCGAGGATCCGGCCGCCCGCCGAGGGCATGCCGAGGGAGGCCGAGAGCACCTCCTCCAGTTCGTTGCCGGGCCAACCGCCGTGCGGATGGAGGTGGGCCGGGGCCGGGAAGTCCGCGGGGAGATCCGCTGGGAAGTCCATCTGTGTCTGACCGCCTGCTGTGAACCACGTCTGAGGCTCAGAAGGCTATCGGGTGTCCGGCCGGTCCGGACCAGGGACGGTCACACCGCGCACGCGACGACAGTCCGACCGCGCGCGTGGCCGCGTGCGTGCGGCTGGTCGGAACGTGCGTGCGGCGGTCGGCGCGTGCGTGCGGCCGCCGGCACGTGCCTGCGGTCGGTCGGCGCGTGCCTGCGGTCGGTCGGCGCGTGCCTGCGGTCGGTCGGCACGTGCCTGCGGCCGGTCGGCACGTGCCTGCGGCCGGTCAGCGTCCCTGCGGCCAGTCGGCGCCTACCTACGGCGGTCAGCGCTTGCCTGCGGCGGTCGCACCGCGCACAACGACAGTCCGACCACGCATGCAGCCGGTCGCCGCGTGCCTGCGACCAGTCGGCGCGTCCCCGCGGCCGGTCAGCCCGTCCCCGCGACCAGTCGGCAGGTGCCGTCGGCGGTCAGCGCTTGCCTGCGGCGGTCGGCACGTGCCTACGCCGGTCGGCGCGTGCATGCGGCGGTCGCACCGCGCACAACGACAGTCCGACCGCGCATGCAGCCGGTCGCCGCGTGCCTGCGACCAGTCGGCGCGTCCCTGCGGCCGGTCGGCACGTCCCTGCGGCCAGTCGGCGCCTACCTACGGCGGTCAGCGCTTGCCTGCGGCGGTCGCACCGCGCACAACGACAGTCCGACCGCGCGTGCGGCCGGAAGGCACGTGCCTGCGGCCAGTCGGCACGTGCCTGCGGTCGGTCGGCGCGTCCCTGCGGCCGGTCGGCGCGTCCCTGCGACCGATCAGCGCGTCCCCGCGGCCAGTCGGCGCGTCCCCGCGGCCGGTCGATCACGGCATGTGGTGGGCTGGGCGCCGTATCGTCCGGCAGCGCCGCATGGCGTCGGCACGGGAGGTCGGGAGCGCACGGGCCGCGGGCGGTCAGCCTGCGAAGCCGATCCGGCGCAGGACGTTCGCCGCCTCCCGGTCCAGCAGCACCGCGGAGTCGCAGCCCCGGGGCAGATGGCCCTTCTCCACCGAGCGCAGCAGGTGGCCGGCGGCCCTGCGGTGGCGCAGGAAGGCGTAGCGCGAGACGCCCCGGCCGCGCTCGCGCTGGCCCTCCAGGGCCGTGTCCGGGGTCACGTCGAGCAGCAGCAGATGCAGCGTGCCGCCGCGGCGGCGGGCCTCGCGGGCCAGCCAGGCGCGTACCCAGGCCTGGGTGCCGCAGTCGTGCACGACGACGCCCTCGCCGGAGCGCAGCGCGCGGCGCAGCCCGGCGTAGTGGGCGAGGCGGACCAGGGGACGGTAGATCGCGTAGGGCAGGAAGCCGGACATACGGGCGTCCCAGCGGTCCCGGGTGTCCTGGGAGTCGATGCGGATGCCCTTCACCGCCCGCCTCATCAGGGTGGACTTGCCGCTGCCGGGCAGGCCGGTGATCACGACGAGGTCCTCGGGGGCGAAGAGCAGCGCGTGCGGACTGTGGCCGGAGCGCTCGCGCAGATCGCGGACCACGGGCGCGGGGCACTGGGCGCGGGCTTCGACACCGGGGGCCGCGGGCTGCTTGGGCAGCGCGATGCCCGAGGTCGTGGCGTACGCCGTGGTGCGGTTCACCGTCATCGTCCTCCTCCGGGGTCAGGATTCCCCATCCCCACTGAGCGTAAAGAGAAGGTAATAGAGGATCTCTCGCTTTTTCGTTCGCTTCCTGCCACAAGCCGGTTACAGACATGCCCTGCCGCGGGGCGGTCCAGGCATGCAATGATGTCCGCGCCAACTGCATACCGGCCGTTTGAATCCGCGCGGGAGAGTTCCCAGCAGTGCAGTGCAGCGCTGGGACGCCGAAGGAGCAAGTCCCTCCCTTGAATCTCTCAGGCCCCGTTACCGCGCGGGCGAGGCACATCTGAAAAGCGGGCCGCCCCCTCGCCCTGGACGACAGGCGAGGCGTGGCCCCACCCAAGGTGCAAGCCGTGATCGTCCCTGTGGCGGTCGTGGCGAACCTCTCAGGTTCCGATGACAGATGGGGAGGAACGACCTCGCCCGTCCTGCCTTGGGAGACGACCGTCCGATGAGCAGTACCCCACTCCGTCACACCGCGCTCGATGCCCTGCATCGCTCGCTCGGCGCGACGATGACCGACTTCGCCGGCTGGGACATGCCCCTGCGCTACGGCTCCGAGCGCGACGAGCACAACGCCGTGCGGACGAAGGCCGGGCTCTTCGATCTCTCCCACATGGGCGAGATCACCGTCACCGGCCCGCAGGCCGCGGCCCTGCTGAACCACGCCCTGGTCGGCAACATCGCCTCCGTCGGCGTCGGCCGCGCCCGCTACACCATGATCTGCCAGGCCGACGGCGGCATCCTGGACGACCTGATCGTCTACCGGCTGGCCGAGACCGAGTACATGGTCGTGGCCAACGCCTCCAACGCCCAGGTGGTGCTGGACGCGCTGGTGGACCGTTCCGCCGGCTTCGACGCCGAGGTGCGTGACGACCGGAACGCGTACGCGCTGCTCGCCGTCCAGGGCCCCGAGTCCCCCGGCATCCTGAAGTCCCTCACCGACGCCGACCTCGACGGCCTGAAGTACTACGCCGGCCTGCCCGGCACCGTCGCCGGAGTCCCCGCGCTCATCGCCCGCACGGGCTACACCGGCGAGGACGGCTTCGAGCTGTTCGTGAAGCCGGAGCACGCCGTCGAGCTGTGGCAGGCGCTGACCAAGGCGGGCGAGGGCGTCGGCCTGGTCCCCTGCGGGCTGTCCTGCCGGGACACGCTGCGCCTGGAGGCGGGCATGCCGCTGTACGGCCATGAGCTGTCGACCTCCCTGACCCCCTTCGACGCCGGGCTCGGCCGGGTGGTGAAGTTCGAGAAGGAGGGCGACTTCGTCGGGCGCGAGGCGCTGGCCGAGGCCGCCGACCGCGCCGATCGGAACCCGCCGCGCGTCCTGGTCGGCCTGATCGCCGAGGGGCGTCGCGTCCCGCGCGCCGGGTACCCGGTCGTCGCCGGCGGCGAGGTCGTCGGCGAGGTCACCTCCGGCGCCCCCTCCCCCACCCTGGGCAAGCCCATCGCCATGGCGTACGTCGACGCCGCGCACTCGGCGCCGGGCACGGCGGGCGTCGGTGTGGACATCCGCGGCAGCCACGAGCCGTACGAGGTCGTGGCGCTGCCGTTCTACAAGCGGCAGAAGTAGCGCCAGAAGAAGAGACTGACAGCGGTGCGTGCGTGGCCCCGCGCACATCCCCCGCCGATCACACACGCGCCGATCACACCTGCATCGTTCCCACCTGCATCGATACATATCGATACATATCGAGCAGTCCCCCTTTCCCACCACTCCCGCGCGTACAGGAGAATTCAGGCCATGAGCAACCCCCAGCAGCTTCGCTACAGCAAGGAGCACGAGTGGCTGTCGACCGCCGAGGACGGCGTCTCGACGGTCGGCATCACGGAGTTCGCGGCGAACGCGCTCGGCGATGTCGTCTACGCCCAGCTCCCCGAGGTCGGCTCGACCGTGACCGCGGGTGAGACCTGCGGCGAGCTGGAGTCGACGAAGTCGGTGTCCGACCTGTACTCCCCGGTCACCGGCGAGGTCACCGAGATCAACGAGGACGTGGTGAACGACCCGGCGCTGGTGAACTCCGCCCCCTTCGAGGGTGGCTGGCTGTTCAAGGTGCGCGTCGCGGAGGAGCCGGCCGACCTGCTCTCCGCCGACGAGTACGTGGCCCACACCGCCGGCTGAGGAGTCGTATCCGCATGTCTTCCCCCATGTCTTCTCCCATGTCCGACAAGTCCCTTCTGAACACGCCCCTGCACGAGCTCGATCCGGCGGTGGCCGCCGCGCTCGACGCCGAGCTGGAGCGTCAGCAGTCGACCCTGGAGATGATCGCCTCCGAGAACTTCGCGCCGGTCGCGGTCATGGAGGCGCAGGGCTCGGTCGCCACCAACAAGTACGCCGAGGGCTACCCCGGCCGCCGTTACTACGGTGGCTGCGAGCACGTCGACGTCGCCGAGCAGATCGCCATCGACCGGGCCAAGGAGCTGTTCGGCGCGGAGTACGCGAATGTGCAACCGCACTCCGGCGCCTCCGCCAACCAGGCCGCCCTGTTCGCCCTCGCCCAGCCCGGCGACACCATCCTCGGCCTGGACCTGGCGCACGGCGGCCACCTCACCCACGGGATGCGGCTGAACTTCTCCGGCAAGCAGTTCAAGGTCGTCCCGTACCACGTGGACGACTCCGGTCTCGTGGACATGGCCGAGGTCGAGCGTCTGGCCAAGGAGCACCGGCCGAAGGTGATCATCGCCGGGTGGTCGGCGTACCCGCGGCAGCTCGACTTCGCCGCGTTCCGGCGGATCGCCGACGAGGTCGGGGCGTATCTGTGGGTGGACATGGCGCACTTCGCGGGGCTGGTCGCGGCGGGGCTGCACCCGAACCCGGTCGAGTACGCGGACGTCGTCACCTCCACCACCCACAAGACCCTGGGCGGGCCGCGCGGCGGCATCATCCTCGCGAGGAAGGACTTCGCGAAGAAGCTGAACTCCTCGGTCTTCCCCGGTTTCCAGGGCGGCCCGCTGGAGCATGTGATCGCGGCCAAGGCGGTGTCCTTCAAGGTCGCCGCGTCGCAGGAGTTCAAGGAGCGCCAGCGCCGTACGGTCGAGGGCGCCAGGATCCTCGCCGAGCGGCTGACGGCGGCCGATGCCCGTGCGGCCGGGGTGAACGTGCTGTCCGGCGGCACGGACGTGCATCTGATCCTGGTCGACCTGCGCGCCTCCGAGCTGGACGGACAGCAGGCCGAGGACCGGCTGCACGAGGTCGGCATCACGGTCAACCGCAACGCCGTCCCCAACGACCCGCGTCCGCCGATGGTGACGTCGGGCCTGCGCATCGGCACCCCCGCCCTGGCCACCCGCGGCTTCACGGCCGAGGACTTCGCCGAGGTCGCGGACGTCATCGCCGAGACGCTGAAGCCGTCCTACGACGCGGACGCGCTCAGGGCCCGGGTCAAGGCACTGGCCGACAAGCACCCGCTGTACCCCGGTCTGAACAAGTAGTTCCTTTTTGTGGGGTGTCCCGCACACTGGTCGGTGAGCGGCGGGGCACCCCGCGGAAACCTTTCGCACCACCCCGTATTGAGGAGTCCCCGTGGCCATCTCGGTCTTCGACCTGTTCTCGATCGGCATCGGCCCGTCAAGCTCCCACACGGTGGGCCCGATGCGCGCGGCGGGCATGTTCGCCCGCCGGCTGCGCAACGAGGGCGTGCTGCCCTCCGTCGCGTCGATACGCTCCGAGCTGTACGGCTCGCTCGGCGCGACCGGCCATGGCCACGGCACCCCCAAGGCGGTGCTGCTCGGCCTGGAGGGCGATTCCCCGCGCACGGTGGACGTGGAGACCGCCGACGAGCGGGTGGAGAGGATCAGGTCGGAGGGCCGGCTCAGGCTCCTCGGCGACCACGAGATCCCCTTCGATTTCGACAAGGACCTCGTGCTGCACCGTCGTAAGGCACTGCCGTACCACGCGAACGGCATGACGCTGTGGGCGTACGACGCCTCCGGCGCCGAGCTGACGTCCAAGACGTACTACTCGGTGGGCGGCGGCTTCGTCGTCGACGAGGACGCGGTCGGCGCGGACCGCATCAAGCTCGACGACACGGTCCTGAAGTACCCCTTCCGCACCGGCGACGAGCTGCTGCGCCTCACGCGGGAGACCGGCCTGTCGATCTCCGCGCTGATGCTGGAGAACGAGCGGGCCTGGCGCACCGAGGACGAGATCCGCACGGGCCTGCTGGAGATCTGGCGGGTGATGCGGGAGTGCGTGACCCGGGGCATGTCGCGCGAGGGCATCCTGCCGGGCGGCCTCAAGGTCCGCCGCCGGGCCTCGAACACGGCCCGCAAGCTGCGCTCCGAGGGCGACCCTAAGGCGCTCGCCATGGAGTGGATCACGCTCTACGCGATGGCGGTGAACGAGGAGAACGCGGCGGGCGGCCGGGTCGTCACCGCCCCCACGAACGGCGCGGCCGGCATCATCCCCGCCGTCCTGCACTACTACATCAACTTCGTACCGGGCGCCGACGAGGACGGCGTCGTCCGCTTCCTCCTCGCCGCCGGCGCCATCGGCATGCTCTTCAAGGAGAACGCGTCCATCTCCGGCGCCGAGGTCGGCTGCCAGGGCGAGGTCGGCTCGGCCTGCTCGATGGCGGCGGGCGCGCTGGCAGAGGTGCTCGGCGGCTCCCCGGAGCAGGTCGAGAACGCCGCGGAGATCGGCATGGAGCACAACCTCGGCCTGACCTGCGACCCGGTCGGCGGCCTCGTCCAGATCCCCTGCATCGAACGCAACGGCATGGCCGCGGTGAAGGCGGTCACGGCGGCCCGGATGGCGATGCGCGGCGACGGCTCGCACAAGGTGTCCCTGGACAAGGTCATCAAGACCATGAAGGACACCGGCGCCGACATGTCGGTCAAGTACAAGGAGACGGCGCGGGGCGGGCTGGCGGTCAACATCATCGAGTGCTGAGAGAACAGGCCCTGACCAGCACGTTCGTGTCTTTCAGTGCTGTCGGGGCCTTCCCTTCTTACTCGGAAGGGGTTCTTGACCTGCGGGTTCGCGGTACGTGATCAACGCCGGATACACCGATCACCCATCGCTGGATGTATTAAATCGATCCCCTGAGCTGACGCGAGGGGTATCATTCGATACATGGACGCTGCGGAGAACTCGCGCCTGGAACAGCGGCTGGCCCGCCTCTCCCCCACATTCACGACGGCGCAGGCACGTCAGGCCCTGCTCTCCCCTCGCGATCTGGCGCACTTGGTCACGGAATCGGAGATAGACGAACTGTCCCGTGGGGTGTACCGGCGGGCAGACGCCCCGGAGACCGCGCACGCGGATCTGCTAGCCGTGTGCGCACGGGCCCCTCGCGCCGTCGTATGCGGTGAATCCGCCCTGGCCCTGCATGAGCTGATCGACGACATCCCCGCAGCAGTACACATCGCCGTGCCGCGCGGTACACGCCGCCCGACGATTTCCTACCCGCCGACCGTGGTGGCGCAGTACGCCGCAAAGACCTTCGGCCTCGGCGTCGAACGGTTCGAAGCGGCCCCGGGAGAGAGCATCCCCGTGTACAACGCGGCCCGCAGCGTCGTCGACGCAATGCGCCACCGCAGCCGCATCGGCGAGACCCTCGCCCTCTCCGCGCTCGGCCGCTACCTGCGCCGAAGCGGACGCGGCGGGGTCGGCGAACTACAGCACATCGCACGCGAGTTGGACGCTCTCTCCGTCATCCGCCCCGCCGTAGAAGCAGTGCTCGCCTGATGGCCAACCCCACCCGCGACACCACCACCGGCCGCGTCTACAACGACCTGCGCAAGCTGGCCCGCCGCAACAGCCGGTCCACGGACGAGGTCATGGTCGAGTACGTCCTCGAACGGTTCCTCTACCGCCTGGCGACATCGCCCCTCGGCCGGGAACACTTCGTCCTCAAGGGTGGCCTGCTGCTCGCCCAGTTCGGCGCACGTCGAATGACTCGCGACATCGACATCCTCGGCCGCTCGTTCCCAGGCACCGAAACCGAGATCATCCGCAGGGTCGCGGCCATCGCCGCCACAGAGATCGACGACGGCGTCGCATTCGATCCCGCGACGCTCAAGACCGTCCCCATTCGTGAGGAGGACGAATACCACGGTCTGCGCCTGTCCATGGCCGCCTCCATCGCCCGAGCACGACTCAAGCTCCAACTCGATATCAGCTTCGGCGACCCCGTCACCCCCGGCCCCAGGATCATCGACTACCCGCAGCAACTCACGACGGGCAGCTTCCAGATCCTCGGCTACCCACTCGCCACCGTCATGGCCGAAAAACTCTCCACCGCCATGTCACTCGGCGACCTCAACACCCGCGACCGCGATTACGGCGACCTCTACCGCCTGCTCACCCTCAACGACCTGGATGGCCAGGAACTCACCACAGCGCTGACCGCCACCGCCACACACCGCGGCATCGCCCTGAAACCCCTCAGCACCACCATCACCGACCTCGGTGAGCGGCGCCAGACCTCGTACGCCGCCTGGCGCCACCGACAAGGCACCGCCGCAACGAGCTACCCCGAACGCTTCACGGACGTCGTCCGGCAGGTCACTGCCTTCGCAGACACACTTCTCAACGGCGACGCCGTCACCCTCACTTGGAGTGCGGCGACCCTCACGTGGTCATGAACCAGACCTGGCCGACCGACCAGGCCTTCGGGGCGAACCCGGAACCTACGTAGTGCGAGTGCGGGGTTCACCGAAGCCATCGCATGCCGCCCGAGCATCAACTGCCAATCCCGCAAGCGACCAAGCATGCCAAAACTGCAGGTCAGTCAACCCCATGATCAACAGCTGTCCACAGGTAGGTCAAGTACAAGGAGACGGCGCGGGGCGGGCTGGCGGTCAACATCATCGAGTGCTGACAATTCCGCATCAGGTACGCGTCAGCAGTGGCACGGTGGGGCATACACCCAATCCAACTCCTCTCCCCCCACCGGCACTTCAGGGAGTCCCCCCATGATCCGCGGCATCGATGTCAGCGCGTACCAGTCGTCGTCCTACGGCACCGATGGCCTGTCCTTCGTCTTCATCAAGGCGACGGAGGGCCGCTCCTACATCAACCCCAAACTCGCCGCCCAGACGAAACGCGCCCGCGACGCCGGCCTGGTCGTCGGCTTCTACCACTTCCTGTGGCCAGGCAACATCTCCGCCCAGGCCGAGTACTTCGTCAGCAAGGCCCCCGAGAAGGCGGGCGACATCCTCGCCGTCGACTGGGAGACAACGAGCGAGGGGACGCACGCGAGCAACGCGCAGAAGGACCTGTTCATCCGGAAGGTGAAGGAGAAGCGGCCGAACAACCCGGTCATCCTCTACTGCAACCGGAACTACTGGCTGAACGTGGACACCACGTCCTACGCCGGCGACGGCCTCTGGATCGCCGACTACGTCACGGCGGGCAAGCCCCGCATCCAGGCCAAGTGGCGCTTCCACCAGTACACGGACAACCCGCTGGACAAGAACGTGGCGGATTTCTCCAGCAAGGCCGCCCTGCGGGAATGGGCCGAGAACGCATGACGAAGGGGCGCCCTTCCCGCTGGGGAGGGCGCCCCTTCCAGGGGCGTCACTTGCTCAGGAAGGCCCAGAACTCGTCGAACGACAGCAGCTTGTCGCCGTTGAGGTCACGGCTCTTGATGATCGCCTCGGCGACGGACTCGGTCACGTTCCAGTCGCCGCCCTGAGCCAGGGCGGACTTGAACTCGGCTGCGGTGATGGTGCCGTCACCGTCCGCATCGATGCGCTCGAACTGCTTGCGTGCTTCCTCGATGTCGATCTGCGCCACCGATCCGCCCCTTTTCGTCGTACTCTTCGTCGCACGTTGATGTCGTGCCTTGACGTTTTTGCTGACGACGGTCAGATTAACCGGCCACGCGTGCCTCCAACGCGGCGACCACCCACGCGAACTCCGCACGGTAGGTCGCCTCGGGCCCGCGGCCCTTCACGACCGACACCAACTCCCGATAGCGGGCGACCTCGTCGCTCACCGTGGACTTCAGGCGTGCGAGTACGGCGGCCGGGTCGGCGTCGCCGAGCAGGTCCCGCAGGATCCGCCCGGCCTCGGGCGACTCCGGCGCGATGCCCTGTCCTCGTGCCTCGGCGGCCAGCTGCACCAGCTTGCGGGAGAACCACATCGACGCCCCGGCAGGCGTCCCGGCTCCTCGGTCGGCCGCGTTGAACTCGGCCACCTGCCGCATCCGCGCCCGGAACCGGGGGTCCTGGAGCAGCTCGGCCAGCTCCACCCAGGCGTCCACCTGCTCGGCCGTCGCCTCGTCGGGCAGATCCACGGCCATCTCCCGCATCCGGTCGCGGATCACGGGATCCGCCGTGTCCAGGCCGTGGAACATCTCGTCCACGAATTCCTCCAGGATCCGTCGCCGTTCGGCTGCCGACAGTCGGGCGAGTCTGTTCATCAGCGTCATCTCCTCAGCGGTCGAGCCGCGTCGCGCCACGGTCGACAGCACCGCACGGGTCACCTTCAAGGAACGGATCTGGGCGTCCAGCGCGGCGACGTGCGCGGCCGCGACCGACGCCACGTCCTTCTCGCCGCTGATCACCTCGCGTACGTCGGCCAGGCCCAGACCCAGCTCGCGCAGGGTGCGGATCAGCTCCAGGCGGGCGACGGACTCGGCGTCGTAGAGGCGATAGCCGCCCGACGAGCGGGTCACCGGGTGCAGGACGCCCTCGTCGGACCAGTAGCGGATGGTCCGGACGGTGAGTCCGGTGACCCGGGCCAGCTCGCCGATGGTGAGAAGTCCGGTGCCGTCTTCGATCATGTCTGCGAGTGTGGGCCTTCCAGTGGGTGGAGACTCAAGGAGCGCGAGGATGGCGGGGTGGCGGCCGTGACGGAGACCTTGCGGGACATCCTGGACGCGGCGGCACGGGGTGTCTTCCCACCGCCGGACGGCCGTACGACGGTCGTGCCCCAGCCGTCTCCCCGGAGCGCGGGCGTCGTCGCCTTCACCGCGCACTCGGTCGTCTTCACGGACGAGGATCCGCGGTGGGTGTACGACACCCTGCGCGCGGCGGACTGCGACGCCCTCGCCGCGACGATGAACCCACGGTTCCTGGCGGCCTTGATGGAGCGGACGGGACGTACGACCGAGACCATCGACTCGGTCCTGGTCGGCACCCCGCTCCCGGGTGAGCCGCCGCTCGCCCTGAAGGAGATCGCGGACGCATGCCATCCCCGGATCGGCTACGCCCAAGGGCGGCGCGACGAGGTGCGCGCCTGGGCGGTGGAGGGCGGTGTGCTGGTGATGGGGCGCGGGGTCGCCGGGCGGCTGGAGGTGTCGGTGGAGGTGGACGAGTCCGTACGGCGGCGGGGGCTGGGGCGGCTGCTGGTGACCACGGCCCGGCATCTCGTGACCGAGCCGCTGTGGGCGCAGGTGGCGCCGGGGAACGCCCGCAGTGTGCGGGCGTTCCTGGCGGCCGGCTATCGGCCGGTGGGCGCGGAAATGCTGCTGCACGGCACGTAGACGTGCGCCGGGCATCTTCACCCGTTCGGCGGCGTGTCCGATGACCGGGGGCAACCTTTCGTCGGCTAGCGGAAGATGCCGGTGTGGCCGAGGGAGTAGCGGCCCGGCTGCGGGTAGACGGCGAGACCGTGCGGGCCCTCGCCGACCTCGATGCGGGCGAGTTCCTCACCGGTGCGGGTGTCGATGGCGTACACCTCGGAGTCATAGCGTCCCGAGAGCCACAGGACCTTGCCGTCGGCGGAGACGCCGCCCATGTCGGGGCTGCCGCCGTCGGGGAGGTGCCACTTCTTGGTGAGCTTGTCGCGGGTGAAGTCGAAGACGGAGACGCTGCCTTCGCCGCGGTTGGAGACGTACATCTCGCGGGAGTCGCGGCTGACGTAGAGGCCGTGGCAGCCCTTGCCGGTGGGCAGCAGCTTCGGGGTGTCGAACTTGTCGCCGTCCAGCACCCACATGCCGTCGGCCATCATGTCGGCGATGTAGAACTTCTTGCCGTCCGGGGAGACCTTGACGTCCTGCGGCATGGCGCCGTCGAAGGGGAGTTTCTGCTGGCCGACGACCTTCATCTTCTCGGTGTCGACCTTGAGGAGTTCACCGCTGAACTCGCAGGAGACGATGAAGTAGCGGCCGTCGAGCGAGAAGTCGGCGTGGTTGACGCCGTAGCAGGTGACCGGCTCGGTCTTGAGGCGCTTCATGGTGTGGGGGTCGCGGAAGACGAGTTCGCGGTCGAGGGAGGCCATGACGACGGCGTACTTGCCGTTGGGGGTGAAGTAGAGGTTGTAGGGGTCGTGGACCTTCACCTCCTTGCCCGCCTTGCCGGTCCTGGGGTCGATGGGGGTGAGGGTGTGGCCGCGGTTGTTGTTGACCCAGAGGGTCTTCAGATCCCAGGACGGGACGACGTGCTGGGGCTGGCGGCCGACGGCGATGGTGTCGATGATCTTGTAGGTCTTGGGGTCGATGACGGAGACGGTGTCCGACTCGGTGTTGGGGACGTAGACGCGGGAGGGGAAGTCCTTGACGACCGGGGAGAGCTTGTTGGGGCGGTCGGCGGCGTAGACGTCCTTCGGGTCCAGGACGGGGGGCATGCCGGGGAGGCCCCGGACGGTCTGCTCCTTCGCCGGGGCGGGCACGGCGGCCTGGGTGCCGTGGGGTGATTCGGGGTGGTGGCGGTCCCTGCCCTTGGCGGACTCGGTGCCGCAGGCGGCGAGGGCGAGGAGAGGGAGGGCGGCGAGGAGGGTGCGGTGCGTGCGGTGGGGGCGATTCATCGGCAGTTCTTCCGGTACGGCGCGGGTGGGGGCGCGGCGGTCACCAAAGATCACCGCACCATTTAATGAGCATTACGCCGAAAATCACGCTATTTACCCGATAAGCGGCGACTACGGGTCGCCGTCGCCGGCCTGGGAATCGCCGAGCCCGTTGATGAAGCCGTTACGACGAGGTCGTCGCGGCGCCGAAGGAGATGGTGGAGTCCCTGAAGGTCGGCGACCCGTCCGCGCCGGGGAGCCCGCCTCTGCGTCACTCCCGTCCTGGCCGTGATCGCCTACGACTCGTCGTACGGCCTGTCCGGAGGTGTCTGGTCGTCAAGCACCGACAGGGCCATGGCCGTTGCCCGTCGGCTCCGCACCGGAACGGTCACCCTCAATGGTTCGCCCATCGGCTTCGACGGGGCGCGAGTACGGCATGGCCGGTCTCTCCGAGTACGTCGAGCAGGAGACGATCGCCCACCACAACCCCTAGCGGTCCGCCACCCTCATCTCGAACCAGGTCGTCTTGCCACGCGGCAGCAGATCCACGCCCCAGCGGTCGGAGAGTTTGTCGACGAGGAACAGGCCCCGGCCGCTGACGTCCATCTCCTGGACCGGCATCAGGCAGGGCAGGCCGCGGGACGGGTCGCGGACCTCGATGCGGATCCAGCCCCGGCGGCGGCGCATGCGGAGGCCGAAGACGCGGGCGCCGGTGTGGCGGACGGCGTTGCCGACCAGTTCCGAGACGAGCAGGACCGCGTCCTCCGCCATCTTGGGGGTGAGGCCCCACTGGCGCAGAACGACCACCTGGGCCAGTCGGCGCGCCGTAGCGGCGGACTCGGGGCGGGACGGGAGCGGAACCTCGGCCTCCGTGGGATTGCCGAACAGTTCCAGCGCCTTTGATGCAGCTTCGTCCTCGACCGCCGGCGACCAGCGTGCCGCAGTCGCACGGCCGTTTCCCCGCGGGTGTTCGACACCCTCCAGCCCCGCCATGCCCCCATCATGGCCGCCCGTGGCGCCCCCCGGGGCCGTTCCGGAGGAATACACCCCCCGGAAGACCTCATTCCGGATCATCCGACTGGCATATGACACCGGCAGTTCGGAGGCCTTCACAGCCCGTCTGGCCTGCGACGAAGGGTCCACTGGCGGCAATCGACGGGCTCCCTCGACAAGACAGGCTTAAGGTTGCCTTAAGGCTGCCATAAACCGCCCCATCGAGGGACCCCGGATCAGACATCCCGTCAATTACAAGGGACGCGGACGACTTTGGAGGCGGGCAGCCGTCAGCGGAACTTCGCCTTGCCCGGGCCCTCCTCCACGAAGCTCCGCATCCCCCGCTCCCGGTCCTCCGTCGCGAACAGCCCCGCGAACCAGCTCCGTTCCACCGCCAGGCCGGTCTCGATGTCCGTCTCCAGGCCCGTGTCGATCGACTCCTTGGCCGCGCGCAGCGCGATGGCCGGGCCCTGAGCCAGCTTCGCCGCCCAGGCGTGCGCCTCCGCGTAGACCTGGTCCGGCGCCACGACACGGTCCACCAGGCCCAACTCCCGCGCCTCGTCGGCCTTGACCATGCGACCCGTGAAGATCAGGTCCTTCGCCTTGGACGGGCCGATCAGCCGGGCCAGCCGCTGGGTGCCGCCCGCGCCCGGGATCAGGCCGAGCAGGATCTCCGGCTGGCCCAGCTTGGCGTTGTCCCCGGCGATCCGGTAGTCCGCGCACAGCGCCAACTCGCAGCCGCCGCCGAGCGCGTAGCCCGTCACCGCCGCCACCACCGGCTTCGGGATCCGGGCGACCGCCGTGAACGACTCCTGCAACGCCCGGGAGCGCAGGACCATCGCGGTGTGGTCCATGGCCTGCATCTCCTTGATGTCCGCGCCCGCCGCGAACACCTTGTCCCCGCCGTAGATCACCACGGCGCGTACGTCGTCCCGCCGGGTCGCCTCCTCGGCGAGTTCCTTGAGCCGGTCCTGGGTGGCGACGTCCAGCGCGTTCATGGGCGGGCGGTCGAGACGGAGGGTGCCGACGCCTTCGGCGACTTCGAGATTCACGGTCATGCGAGCAGGTTAACGGGGGCTAACGGCTACGGCCCCGGTGCCGTACCTCACATCGAGGCGGGCGCCGGGGCCGTACGTCCGAAAGGGGGCCCTAGGCCTTCCACTTCTCCCACGACATGTTCCAGCCGTTCAGGCCGTTGTCGGGGGCGACCGTCGCGTCGTTGGAGTTCTTCACCACCACCACGTCGCCGATCATCGAGTGGTTGAAGAACCACGCGGCCGGTGTCCCGCTGTCGTAGGCGCCCTTGACGTCGCGCAGGCCGATGCAGCCGTGGCTGGCGTTGTAGTTGCCGAAGGCGCCGCCGCCCCAGTAGTTGCCGTGGATGAAGGTGCCGGAGTCGGTCAGGCGGGTGGCGTGCGGGACGTCCTTGATGTCGTACTCGCCCTCGTAGCCGACCGTGTCGCCGTTCATCCGGGTCTGGACGAACTTCTCGGTCATCACCATCTGGCCGTTCCAGGTGTCGTACCCGGGCTTGCCGGTGGTGACGGGGATGGTCTTGACGACCTTGCCGTCCTGGGTGACCTTCATCTGCCTGGTCTTCACGTCGACGACCGAGACCTGGTTGCGGCCGATGGTGAAGGTGACCTTCTTGTCCTGCTCGCCGTAGACGCCGGGGCGGCCCTCCACGCCGTCGAGGTTGAGCTCGACCGTGACCTTCGTGCCGGTCTTCCAGTACTTCTCGGGACGGAAGTCCAGGCGGTCGTTGCCGAACCAGTGGCCCGCGACCTCGACGGCCGGCTCGGTCTTGATGGTGATCGCCTTCTCGACGTCCTCCGGGTTGGTGATGCCCCGGGTGAAGCGGAGGGAGAACGGCATTCCGACGCCGACCTTGGAGCCGTCCTCGGGAGTGAAGCGTCCGATGAAGGTGTTCTTCGGAGTCAGAGTGGTGAAGTCGGCCTCCTTGGCGGCCTCCAGGCCCGCGGAGTCCTTGGCGACCGCGTGCACCGAGTACGTGGTGGCCGCGGCGAGGTGCGTGGACGGCGTCCAGGTCGCACCGTCACCGGATATCTCGCCGTCTATCGCGTTGCCCTTGGCGTCCTTGACCTCGACGCTCGTCAGCTTGCCCTTGGCCGCGGTCACCTTCAGCGCCCCGCTGGTGTCGACGGACTTCGCGCCGTCGCCCGGCGCTATGGTCACGACCGCCTGGGACTTCTCGGCCTTGGCCGTGCCGGCGTCCCCGCCCTTCCCGTTCCCGGCGCCCGAGTCCGATCCACCGCCCCCGCCGCACGCGGTGACGGCGAGCAGCAGCGCCCCCGCCACCACGGAGAGCCCCTTGCGGCTCCGTCCTCGCGCCCCCACCGACGCCCCCGATATCGGCCGCACGTTCAAGTCCTACTCCCCTCCCCGGGCACCAAGGCCCCGTCCCCCCGCGCGCCCGCCGCGCGCATCGGCGCATATTAACCTCCAGGCCAGGGGCGTCGGCGCCGTCTGTTTGTCACCGTTCCGTTCCAACATCGGCAGTTGGCCGGCTGTTCGGGCGGCGCACCGCAACTCACCCCCCTGTCGGATTACTTCACCGCACTACCTGCCTTCCACTCCTTCCAGCCCATATTCCATCCTCCGAGGCCATTGTCGGGAGCGACCTTTTTGTCTTTGCTGCGGACGACTTCGACGACGTCCCCGACCAGGCTGCGGTCGAAGAACCAGCCCGCGGGCGTGTCGGAGCCGCCGCCCTTGACGTCCATGAGGCCGACGCAGCCGTGGCTGACATTGGTCCGGCCGAAGATCGAGGCGTCGGCCCAGTAGTTGCCGTGCAGGAAGGTGCCGGAGTCGGTCAGGCGCATGGCGTGCGGGACGTCGGGGATGTCGTACTCGCCCTTGCCGTTCTTCTTCTTGAAGCCGACGGTGGCGCCGTTCATGCGGGTCAGTTCGAGCATCTCGGTGACCACCATCTTGCCGTTGTAGGTGGTGGTCTTCGGGGCGCCCGCGGTCACGGGGACGGTGGCGAGCAGTTCGTCGTCGCGCCGGACCTCCATGGTGTGCTTGGCGGCGTCGACGAGCGAGGCCTGATGGCGGCCGACGGTGAAGGAGAACGTCTTGTACTGGAGGCCGTAGACCCCGGGTGCCCCCTCGACGTCCCGCAGGCGCAGGGCGACGGTGACCCTGGTGCCGGGCTTCCAGTAGGTCCGGGGGCGGAAGTCGAGGCGGGCCCTGCCGAACCAGTGCGGGCTGACCTCCACGGCCGGCTCGGCGGTGACCTGGACGGCGCGTTCGACGGCCGCCCGGTCGCGGATCTCCCGGTTGAACTCCAGGGAGACGATCATCCCGGTGCCGACGGTGGAGCGGTTCTCCGGGGCGACGTAGCCGATGAACCGCTCGTCGGGGACGTACGTGGTGAAGGTCGTGTGCCGTGCGCTGCGGCGCCCGTGGCCGTCGAGGGCCACCGCGTCGATCGTGTACTTGGCGGCCAGCGCGAGCCTGTCGTCCTCGGGCTCCCAGCGCAGGCCGTCCTTGGAGATGTGCCCGGGGACGGGGGTCTCCTGGGCGTCCTGGGACTTGACGACCCTGACCGACTCCAGGCGCCCGCTGGGCACGCGGACGAGCAGCCGGTCGTCGGGGCGTGCGCCCTTGGAGCCGTCGTCTGGGGTGACCCGGATGACGTCCTCGGGTGCCGGCGCCTTGCCCAGCATCTCGCCGATGCCGCCGTCCGAAGTACAGCCGGCCGCCCCGGCCAGCAGTCCTGCCCATGTCAGTACGGCGGCCAACGCGGCCCCCGCGCGCCGCGCGCGCCCTTGTGCATGCCTCACGAAGACCCCAACGACCGGGGCGGCCCTGGGGAAACGTGAGTGCGAGCCATGCGGTGGGCAGAACATGTGGGAGGACGACGCGAAGGGGAGCCGCGGCTGGACGACCGCGTGCCCCCTTTCCACATCGTGTGGTCCGTGAGCCGTGGGAGGCCGACAGGTGTCGAGCGCAGCCGAGCAGGAGGCGGTGGCCGGGGCGGTCGCCGCTGAGGAGGGGCGCCCGGCCGCCGTCGTGAACGGCGCGCGGCACAAGGCCCCCGGGGTGCCCGTGTGGCCGGGCACTCCCGTGCCGCTCGGCGCCCGCTTCCGGGTCGGTCCGGACGGGGTGGCGGGCACCAACTTCGCGCTGTGGGCGGGCGGTGCGGAGGCCGTGGACCTGTGTCTCTTCGACGAGGAGGGGAAGGAGACACGGGCCCGGCTGACCGAGCTGACGCACGAGATCTGGCACGGGTTCGTGCCGGGTGTGATGCCCGGTCAGCGCTACGGCTACCGGGTCCACGGCCGCTGGGACCCCTGGACCGGCGGCCGCTGGAACCCGGCGAAGCTGCTCCTGGACCCGTACGCGCGCGCGGTGGACGGCGACTTCAGCCTGCCGCCGGAGGTGTACGGCCATGTCCGCGACTGGCCCCAGCAGCATGTCGCGGACACCGTGCGCGACGACCGGGACTCGGCGCCGTACGTCCCGAAGGGCGTGGTCGTCCACGACGACTCCCCCGACGACGAGTGGAGGGACGACCGCCGGCCGAAGACGCCATGGGCCGACTCGGTGATCTACGAGGTGCACGTACGCGGGTTCACCAAACTGCACCCGGGGATACCGCGCGAGCTGCGGGGCACGTACGCCGGTCTCGCGCATCCGGCGGCGGTCGAGCACCTCGTCAAGCTGGGCGTGACGGCCGTCGAACTGCTCCCCGTCCACCAGTTCGCGCACGAGGACCACCTGCTGCGCAAGGGCCTGCGCAACTACTGGGGCTACAACTCCGTCGGCTACTTCGCCCCGCACGCCGCCTACGCCGCCTCCGGCACCACGGGTCAGCAGGTCGGCGAGTTCAAGCACATGGTGCGCGCCCTGCACGCGGCCGGCATCGAGGTCATCCTCGACGTCGTCTACAACCACACCGCGGAGGCGGGCGAGCTGGGCCCGACGCTGTCGCTGAAGGGCATCGACAACCGGGGGTACTACCGGCTGCAGTCGGACGCGCGCAGGTACGCCGACTACACCGGCTGCGGGAACACACTGCACGTCGTCCAGCCGCACGTCCTGCGGCTCATCACGGACTCACTGCGCTACTGGGTGACGGAGATGGGCGTGGACGGCTTCCGCTTCGACCTGGCGGCGGCGCTGGCCCGCTCCATGCACGACGTCGACATGCTCTCGCCGTTCCTGGCGGTGATCGCCCAGGACCCCGTGCTGCGCCGGGTGAAGCTGATCGCCGAGCCGTGGGACGTGGGGTCGGGCGGGTACCAGGTGGGTTCCTTCCCGCCGCTGTGGACGGAGTGGAACGACCGGTACCGCAACGCCGTACGGGACTTCTGGCGGGGCGCGCTGCCCGACGTGCGGGATCTGGGGTATCGCCTGTCGGGCTCCAGCGACCTGTACGCGTGGGGCGGGCGGCGGCCGTACGCCTCCGTCAACTTCGTGACCGCGCACGACGGTTTCACGCTGCGGGACCTGGTGTCCTACGAGCGCAAGCACAACGAGGCGAACGGCGAGGGCAACCGGGACGGCTCCGACGACAACCGGGCCTGGAACTGCGGGGCCGAGGGGGAGACGGACGACGAGCGGGTACGGGCGCTCAGGCGGCGACAGTTGCGGAACCTGCTGACGACGCTGCTGCTGTCGACGGGCGTGCCGATGCTGGTCGCCGGGGACGAGCTGGGGCGGACCCAGCGGGGCAACAACAACGCCTACTGCCAGGACAACGAGATCAGCTGGCTGGACTGGGGGCTGTTGGAGGAGCCGGGCTGGAGGGCGCTGTTCGACCTGACCTCCCGGCTGATCGAGCTGCGGCACCGGCATCCGGTGCTCCGCCGCCGGGCGTTCTTCTCCGGGCGGGCGCACTCGGCGGACGGGCTGCGGGATCTGGCCTGGTTCACCGCGCGCGGCTCGGAGATGACGGAACGGGACTGGTACGCGCCCGCCGCGACGCTGGGCATGTATCTGTCCGGGCGGGACATCCCGGGCCGGGACGAGCGGGGCGCGCCGATAGTCGACGACAGCTTCCTGGCCGTGCTGCACGCCGGGGAGCGGCCGGTGAGCTTCGTACTGCCGGGGCCGCCGTGGGCGCAGCGGTACGAGGTGGTCGTCGACACCTCGCGGGAGGAGCAACAGGAGGCGCCGGGGGTGGAGCACCGGGCGGGGGCGGCGATCACGGTGCCGGCGCGGGCGGTGTTGTTGCTGCGGGTGGTGGGGTGAGGGGTTTTCGCCCCCGCCGCCCCTACCCGTCCCATCCCCAGGGGCCCCGCCCCTTCGACCCCGGACCCTTTCTGGGGGCTGCGCCCCCAGACCCCCCTTCAGCCCAGGATCCCCCGCTGGTAAGCCGTCGCGACCGCCGCCGCGCGGTCGTTGACGCCCAGCTTGGCGTACAGGTGGGTGAGGTGGGTCTTCACGGTCGCCTCGCTGATGAAGAGCTCACGGGCGATCTCGCGGTTGGAGGTGCCCTTGGCGACCAGGGCCAGGACCTCGCGCTCACGGGCGGAGAGGGGCTCGCCCGCGGGGGCCTTCGGCGCGCGGACGGCGGAGACCAGGCGGGAGGCGACGGCCGGGGAGAGTACCGTGCGGCCCTCGGCGGCGGCCCGGACCGCGGTGCACAGCTCGTCGCGCGGGGCGTCCTTGAGCAGGTAGCCCGTGGCTCCCGCCTCGATGGCGGGGAGGGTGTCGGAGTCGGTATCGTACGTGGTCAGTACGAGGATCTTGGCGCGGGCGCCGACGCGGGTGAGGTGGGCGATGGCCGCGACCCCGCCGCCGCCCGGCATGCGCAGGTCCATCAGGATCACGTCGGGGTCGAGGGCGGCGGCCCGTTCCAGGGCCTCCTCGCCGTTCGACGCCTCGCCGAGCACCTTGAATCCGGGTGCGGACTCGAACATGCCGCGCAGACCGTCCCGTACGACGGGATGGTCGTCGACGATCAACAGGGAGATGGCCGCCTCGTCGCTACTCATGGCGCACCAACGGTACGCGAGCCGACAGCGCGGTGCCGCGCCCCGGTTCGGACTCGACGGTCAGGCAGCCGGCCATGCGCTCGGCGCGGGCGCGCATGCCGGGCAGTCCGAAGCCGCCGTCGCTGCCGCGCTCGGGGAGGCTGAGCGGGTCGAAGCCCCGGCCGTCGTCGCGGATGTCGAGGATCACCTCGTCGCCGAGGAAGGAGAGGGTGACGCCGACGCGGGTCGCGCGGGCGTGCCGGGAGGCGTTGGACAGGGCTTCCTGGGCGATCCTGAGCAGGGTCGCCGACAGCTCGTCGTGGAGCTGTTCCGCGGTGCCGGTGACGGTGAAGTCGGCGCGTACGCCGGTGCGTTGCGCCCATTCGGTGACCGTGCTCCGCAGCGCCTGCGGAAGCCCGTCGTGCTCCAGCGCCACGGGGGCGAGGTTGTGCACCGAGCGGCGGGCCTCGCCGAGGCTGTGGCGGGCGAGGGCGCTGGCGCGGTCGAGGTGGACGCGGGCGGTGGGCAGGTCGGGGGCGTTCGCGACGACCTGGAGCTGGGCGATGATGCCGGTCAGGCCCTGGGCGATGGTGTCGTGGATCTCGGCGGCCAGCCGACGGCGCTCGTCGGCGACGCCGGCCTCGCGGGCCTGGACGAGGAGTTGGGTGTGGAGGGCGGCGTTCTCGTCGAGCGCCTGCTGCAACGCGGTGTTGGTGCGTTCGAGTTCGGCGATGGTGGCGACGCGTTCGCGGGAGCGCTGCTTCTCCTGCGCGGTGAAGTGAGCGACGAACAGATGCAAGGCGGCGTTGACGACGACGAGCCCGGCGAACGCCACCCCCTGGCCCGTGCTCTTTGGCGGCAGCCCGCCGGACTGTGAGCCGGCCATGGTGACGGCGGCGGCGAACACACCGAGCCGCCGCCACCCGCCCGGGAGCAGTTCGTCGGCGTCCATCAGCCCGGTGGCCGCGTAGAAGCCGAAGAGCGGGTTGATCCAGGTGAGCGCGAAGGCGATCGCCCAGCGGACGACGTAGTACGCGATCCCGGCCGGGGACGGCGCGCGGCCCCGGTCGGCCCGCCGGTGGCGGGTGCCGTTCCACCACAGCTGGAGCGCGATCGCGGCGACGAGCAGGACCCCGGCGGCATACCACTCGGCGGGGCCGTCCATCAGGTCAGCGGCGGCGGCCGAGAGGAGGACGCTGACGCCGAGCAGCCCGTACGGCCCCAGCCTGTGCAACTGCTCCCAGCGCTGCTCGAGTTGGGTGTCCCCCGCGGTCATCCCCCCAGTCTGCACGGTCGGCCCCCTACTCCCAGCGGAACCAGCGCGCCGCCGTGGCCGACAGCAGCACCGCCCAGCCGGCCATGACACCCAGGTGGGCCCAGCCGGGCCAGTCGCCCACCGCCGCCTGGTTCAGCGCTTCGGAGGCCGCTCCGAACGGGGTGAAGCCGACGATGTCGGCCAGCACGTCCGGCATGGTCTGCACCGGCAGCCACACCCCCGCGCAGAACATCGCCGGGAAGAACACGACGGACCCGACGGCCCCGGCGATCTTCGTCGTCGGCGACAGCGCGGAGACCACCGCGCCGAGCGCGAGCGCGACCAGGACGGCCAGGACGAGCGCGAGGGCGTATCCGAAGGGCTGGCCCGGCAGCCGTACGTCGAAGCCGATCCGGCCGACCGCGAGGGCCAGCAGCGCGGACAGCAGGGCCGCGCCGCCGTAGACCAGCATCTGCGCGGACAGCAGGGTGGACGGCCGTACCGGGGTGGTGGACATCCGGCGCAGGATGCCGCGTTCCCGGTAGCCGGTGAGGGTCTGGGGCATGGCCTGGAGCCCGCCGACGATCAGGCCGAGCAGCACGGCCACGGGGACGTAGACGTCGATGGTCCGCAGCCCGCCGAGGCCGGCCTCGGCGTCGCGGAAGGCCGGGATGGAGCCGAGGATCACCAGGAGCAGGTTCGGGAACAGCAGCATCCAGAAGAGGGCGCCCGGTTCGCGGCCCAGGAGGCGGATCTCGGTCCTCAGGACGGCGGGGTTCATGCCGAGGTCTCCTTGGTCAGGTCGAGGAACGCGTCATCGAGGGTGGCGTCGGTGACGCGGAGCTGGTGGGCGGTGACATGGCTGCGGGCGAGGAGGGTGATGACGGCGTTGACGGTCTCGTCGGTGCCGGCGAGCGTGACGCGGCCGTCCTTGTGCTCGACCGAGGCGAGCCCGGGCAGCGCGTTCAGGTCACTGTCGTCGAGCGCGGCGGACGGCGTGAAGCTGATGACGGTGGCGCCGGCGGAGCGGCGGATCAGTCCGGCCGGGGTGTCCAGGGCGGCGATCCGCCCCTTGTCGATCACGGCGATCCGGTCGCACAGCCGCTGCGCCTCCTCCATGAAGTGCGTGACGAGCAGGACGGTGACGCCGCTGGCGCGGACGTCCTCGATGAGCTGCCAGGTGTCGCGGCGGGCGCGCGGGTCCAGGCCGGTGGTGAGCTCGTCCAGGACGACGGCCCGGGGGTTGCCGATGAGGGCGAGGGCGATGAACAGGCGCTGCTTCTGGCCGCCGGACAGCTTCGCGAACCGGGTGGTCAGCTTGGCGGTCAGGCCGAGGCGTTCGGCGAGCGGCCGCCAGTCGAGCGGGCGCGGATAGAACGCGGCGTACAGCTCCAGCGCCTCGCGCACGGTGAGCTTGGCCTGCAGCTCGCTCTCCTGGAGCTGGGCGCCGAGGACGCGGGCCACGCGCGCGTGGTCGGCGACGGGGTCGAGGCCGGTGACCCGGACGCGGCCCGCGTCCGGGACGCGCAGTCCCTCGACGCACTCGACGGTGGTGGTCTTGCCGGCGCCGTTCGGGCCGAGGATGCCGAAGATCTCGCCCTCCTCGACGGCGAAGGAGACGCCGTCGACGACGGTGCGGTC
This sequence comes from Streptomyces ferrugineus, assembly GCF_015160855.1. NCBI lineage: Bacteria > Bacillati > Actinomycetota > Actinomycetes > Kitasatosporales > Streptomycetaceae > Streptomyces > Streptomyces ferrugineus. The sequence goes on from NZ_CP063373.1 coordinate 8,091,851, forward strand.
GCCGTAGGACTTGCGCAGATCGGTGACTTCTATGACGGACATGGCATCAGGGTCGCGGGACGGCGGGGCCCGGCACATCGGCCGTCGCGCTCGAAAGAGCATCACCCGATCGGCTGATGAAGCGGGTACGACTTCACGGCCGCGCCTGTACGCCCCCTCGAACGCGCAGGTCGTAGGACCAGCGGCCGATTGCGGACCGGCCAAAACTCGGTGGGCAGTGTCAGTGGCGATCCGTAGGCTCGCTGCTGATGGTGACGACACGTGCAACCGCCGAGGACAGGTCCGAACGATCCGCCGTACGTACGCTTCTGCGCCTGTGGCCGTACGTCCGGCCGGTGCGGGTGCGGCTGTTCACCGCCGCGGGCGTCGCGGTCCTCGCCTCGTGTCTGGCGCTGGTCATCCCCCTCGTCCTGAAGTGGATGGTGGACGGGCCCGTCGCCGACCGCGATCCGGCCGGGGTGTGGCTCGGGGCGCTGGGTCTGCTGCTGCTCGGGTTCGCGGAGGCGCTGCTGTTCGGCCTGCGGCGATGGCTGGTGGCGCGGCCGCTGGCGGGCGTCGAGGCGGCGATGCGGGCGGATCTGTACCGGCATCTGCAGCGGCTGCCGGTGGCCTTCCACGACCGGTGGGCGTCGGGTCAGCTGCTGTCGCGGGGCACGACCGATCTGATGCTGCTGCGCATGTTCCTCGCCTTCCCGCTGACGTTTCTGCTGGTCAACAGTGTGACGATCCTCGTCGGCGTGATCATCATGCTGCTCCAGGACTGGACGCTGGGGCTGGTGATCCTCATCCCGGCGGTGCCCGTGATGGTCACCTGCGTGGTCTTCGAGAAGCGGTACGCCGATGTCGCGCGCCGCGCGCAGGACCAGGTCGGCGATCTGACGACGGTCGTCGAGGAGAGCGTCCTCGGCATCCGGATCATCAAGGGGTTCGGGCGGCATCGCAGTCAGGCACGGGCGTTCAGGGACCTGTCGCGGACGCTGCGCGGCACGGAGCTGCGCAAGGCGCGGCTGCTGGCGACGATCTGGGGCGTCATCGTGACGCTGCCGGAGGTGGCCATCGGGGCGGCGCTGGTGCTGGGCGCGGTGCGGGTGGCGGACGGGGAGCTGTCGGCGGGCACGCTGGTGGCGTTCCTGTCGACCGCGCTCGCGCTCAGGTGGCCGGTGGACTCGATCGGGTTCCTGCTGGCGATGAGCCAGGAGGCGGCGACGGCGACGGAGCGGTACTTCGAGGCGATGGACGCGCAGCCGGAGGGGCACGCGCTCACCTCGGCGGAGCAGGACCGTGCGGACCTCGGACTCCGGTTCCACGACGTGCGGTTCCGCTACCCGGACGCGCCCGCCGACTCCCCACCCGTCCTCGACCGCGTCGACCTGCACATCCGCCCCGGCGAGTCCATGGCGCTCGTCGGCGCGACGGGCAGCGGCAAGACGACGCTGACGGCCCTCGTGCCCCGCCTCCACGAGGTGACGTCCGGCCGGATCACCCTCGACGGGCGGGACATCACGGCGATGAGCCGCGAGGAGCTGCGCACCCTCGTCGCCGTCGCCTTCGAGGAGCCCACGCTCTTCTCGGCCAGCGTCGCGGACAACGTTCTCATGGGGGCGACGGACGGGGCGGGCGAGCCCGAGTTGGAGCGGGCGCTCGGCGTCGCGCAGGCCGGCTTCGCGCACTCCCTTCCCCACGGCACCGAGACACAGGTCGGCGAGCAGGGGCTCAGCCTCTCCGGCGGTCAGCGGCAGCGGCTGGCGCTCGCGCGGGCGGTCGTGGGCCGACCCCGCTTCCTCGTCCTCGACGACCCCCTGTCCGCCCTCGACGTGCACACCGAGGCCGCCGTCGAGGCCGCCCTGCGGGACGTGCTCGCCGAGACCACCGCCCTCATCGTCGCCCACCGCCCGTCCACGGTGCTCCTCGCGGACCGCGTCGCCCTGCTCTCCAACGGCCGCATCACCGCCGTCGGCACCCACCACGAACTGCTGCGCGGCAACGCCGAGTACGCCCATCTGATGGCCGGAGCGGAGGCAGCGGACGACGAGGACGCGGTGAACGGAACGGTTGCCGGGGCGGACCGGGCGGAGGGAGGGGGCCGGGTGGAGGAAGGGAGCCGGGCGGAGGGAGGGAGCTGGGCGGAGGGAGGGAGCTGGGCGGAGGGAGGTGGCCGGATGGACGAAGTCGGCCGAGCGGGCGAAGGCAGCCGAGCGGGCGAAGGCAGCCGGACGGACGAAGGCAGCCGAGCGGGCGAAGGCAGCCGGACGGACGAAGGCAGCCGGACGGACGAAGGCAGCCAGGCGGACCGGGTCACCCGGGCGGACGAAGAGAGCCAGGCGAACGAAGCCAGCCGGACGAACGAGGAGAGCCAGGCGGACCGGGTCACCCGGACGAACGAAGTGGACCGGGCGGACGTAGCAGGCCAGGAGGACCAGCGGCACCGAACCGGCCAGGACGACCAGCCGCACCGAACCACCCGAACCGGCCGAGAAGACCGGACCGGCGAAACCAACCGAGCCAGCCGAAGCGACCAGCCGCACCGGGACAGTCGAGTCGGCCCAGAAAGGCAGGCGCGCCGGACCGGCCCAACAGGCGACGGGCACCCGGCGGACGGAGCACACGAGGAGGCCCACCGATGAGCGCGCCCGCCACGACCGCCACCCCGGCCAAGGGCGGCGGCCGGCCCGGCGACGCGAGCCAGGACCCCTTCGACCGGGACGTCCTGCCCACTCCCCCGGGCGCCACCGCCGCCCTCCTGCGCTCCCTGCTCACCCCGATGAAGGCCCGCGTCGCCCTCACCACACTCCTGCTGCTGCTCCAGCAGGCGGCCGTGCAGGCGGGCCCCCTGCTGGTGGCGTACGCCATCGACACGGCCGTACCGGCGTTCCGGCGCGACGACCTCGGGCCGCTGGTCGCGGTCGGCGTCGGCTATCTGCTGTGCGCGCTGGTCTCCGGCGCGCTCCAGTACGCGTTCATCCTGGTCGCCGCCCGCGTCAACCAGGACGTCCTGCTCGATCTGCGCGGCCGGATCTTCCGCCACGCCCAGGCCCTGAGCATCGACTTCCACGAGCGCTACACCTCGGGCCGGCTCATCTCCCGCTCCACCACGGACGTGGAGTCCCTGCGCGAGCTGCTGAACGAGGGCCTCCAGGAACTCGTCACCGTCATCCTGTCCTTCGTCTACATCTCGGCGATGCTGCTGTGGCTGGACCTCGGCCTGGGCGCGGTCGCCGTGGCGTCCTTCGTGCCGCTATACCTCCTCGTACGGCTCTACCGGCGGCGCGCCGCGCGGGTGTACACCCTGCGGTCCACCGCGATCGCCGCCGTGATCGTCAAGTTCGTCGAGACGATGAACGGCATCCGCCCGGTGCGCGCCTTCCGCCGCGAGGCCGCCAACGACGCCGACTTCCGGGTCCTCAACACCCGGCATGAGCGGACCAACGGCGACGCGCTGCTGGAGATGGCGCGTTACGTCGTCGGCTCCCGGCTCGTCGCCAACACCGCCGTCGCGGGGATCGTGCTGTGGGGCGCCTACCGGGTCGCGGGCGGCACACTGGCCCTCGGTGTGCTGGCGGCGGCGGTGCTGTACCTGCGCCGGCTGTACGACCCGATCGACCGGCTCGGCATGTTCCTGAACTCGTACCAGTCGGCGGCGGCCTCCCTGGAGAAGATCGCCGGACTGCTGGCCCAGACGCCGTCCGTGCCCGAGCCGCGGGAGCCCGGGCGGCTTCCGGCGCTCCGGTCGGAGCACCCCGGCCGCGAGGTCGTCTTCGACGGCGTCCGGTTCGGCTACCGCACCGGCGGCGAGGTGCTGCCCCGTTTCGACCTCACGATCCCGGCCGGGCAGACCGTCGCCGTCGTCGGCTCCACCGGCGCGGGCAAGTCGACGCTGGCCAAGCTGCTCGCCCGGTTCTACGACCCCTCCGAGGGCCGGGTCCTGCTGGACGGCGTGGACCTGCGCGAGCTGGCCGTGCCCGAACTGCGGCGCGGGGTGGTGATGGTGACGCAGGAGGCGTTCCTGTTCTCCGGCACGGTCGCCGAGAACATCGCCATCGGCCGCCCGGACGCCACCCACGAGGACATCGAGCAGGCCGCGAAGGCCATCGGCGCGCACGACTTCATCAGCTCCCTGCCCGAGGGCTACGACACCGACGTACGCAAGCGCGGCGGCCGTATCTCCGCGGGCCAGCGTCAACTCGTCGCGTTCGCGAGGGCGTTGCTCGCCGACCCGGCGGTGCTGATCCTCGACGAGGCGACCAGCTCCCTCGACATCCCCGGCGAGCGGGCCGTGCAGCGCGCGATGTCGACGGTGCTGCACGGGCGCACGGCCGTCGTCATCGCGCACCGCCTGTCCACGGTCGAGATCGCCGACCGGGTGCTGGTCATGGAGCACGGGGAGATCGTCGAGGACGGCACACCGGCCGAACTCGTCGCCGGGACGGGCAGGTTCGCGGATCTGCATCGGGCGTGGCGGGACAGTCTGGCGTAGGTCGACGGCACGAGTGAGAGACGGGGCACGGGGAACGATGATCGACGCGTACGAGGATCCGGGCGAGCCCGACTGTCGTGGCGGCGGACGGTATCTGTGGTGGCTGGTCACCCAGCAGGCCGGACGGTCCGCCGCCGGGTCGCTGATCTCCGCCGTGTGGATGGTGCTGCTGGCGGCGACGCCGTACCTGCTCTCGCGTGCCGTGGACGAGGGGCTGGCGACGGGTGACCACGCGGCGCTGGGCGGGTGGACCGGCGCGCTGGTCGGGGTGGGCGTCTTCAACGCCTGGCTGAGCATCATGCGGCACCGCACGATGACGCGGGTGCGGATGGACGCCCTGTTCCGCACCATCAAGCTCCTGGTCGGGCAGTCGGTCCGGCTGGGTGCCGCCCTGCCGCGCCGGATCGGGGCCGGCGAGGTCGTCACGATCGGCGTGGGCGACGTCCAGACGATCGCCGGCTCCCTGACCGTCATCGGCCCCGGGTTCGGCGCGGTCGTCGCCTATCTGGCCGTGGCCCTGCTGCTGGTGTCGATCTCGGTGCCGATCGCCGTCGTGGTGCTGCTCGGCATGCCCGCGATCGGCGTACTGGTCGGACCACTGCTCGGACGGCTCCAGGGCACCGAGACGGAGTACCGGGAGCGGCAGAGCGTGCTGACCGCGCGGATCGCCGACCTCGCGGGCGGACTGCGCGTCCTCAACGGCCTCGGCGGCAAGGGCCTGGTCGCCGACGCCTTCCACCGGGACTCGCAGCGGCTGCGGGCGCAGGGGTACCGGGTCGGGGCGGTGACCAGCTGGGTGCAGGCACTCGGGATGGGGCTGCCGACGCTGTTCCTCGCCGTGGTGACGTGGCTGGCGGCGCGCCTGGCGGCCCAAGGCGCCATCACCGTGGGCGAGTTGGTCTCCGTGTACGGCTATGTGGCGGTCCTGGTCCGTCCGGTGGCGTTCTTCGTCGAGTGGGGGTACCAGGTCGCTCGCGGTCTGGTGGCGGCGCGGCGGGTCGTACGGTTCCTGCGGCTGGAGCCGATGGCGGACACCGGCACCCGGGACGCGCCCGCCGAACCGGCGGTGCTGCACGACCCCGAGTCGGGGGTGCGGGTGCTGCCGGGACGGCTGACCGCGCTGGCCGGTTCGCTGCCCGCCGACGCCGCGGCCGTGGTCGACCGACTCGGCCGGTACGTCCCGTCGACGGCCACGTGGGGCGGCGTACCCCTGGACGAGATCGCGTTACCGAAGCTCCGGGAGCGCATCCTGGTCGCCGACCACGAGGCGGACCTGTTCGCGAGCACACTGCGCGAACTGGTCGGCGGCCGCGACGAGGCGGCGATCGCGCAGGCGGTCCGCACGGCCGTCGCCGACGACATCGTCCGTGGCCTGCCCGACGGCCTGGACACCCCGATCGACGCCCAGGGCCGCAACCTCTCGGGCGGCCAGCGCCAACGCGTCCGTCTGATCCGCGCCCTGCTGGCCGACCCCGAGATCCTGCTGGCCATCGAGCCCACGTCAGCGCTCGACGCCCACACGGAGGCCCGGGTCGCCGAACGCCTGCACGAGGCCCGACAGGGCCGTACGACGCTGGTGACCTCCACGTCCCCCCTGGTCCTGGACCGCGCGGACGTCGTGCACTACCTGGTCGACGGCAAGGTGGCGGCGACGGGCACCCACCACGAACTGCTGGAGGGAGAGCCGGGATACCGGGCTCTGGTGGCCCGTGACGAAGACGCCGAGGAGGCTGTCAGGTGACGGAAGTACAGCCCACCCAGGGGCGCGGGGCAGTGACATCATGCGGCTCCGCCGCGGGGCGCGACAAGCCACAACGCACCCGCACCCGGCAGCGCACCCAAGCCCCCGAGCTCTCCCCCGCCCGCCTCCCCATCGCAGAACGCGCCGAAGTCCGCCGCGCCGCCCTCCACCTGCTCCGCGCGGACGCCCGCGCCTTCACCGCCGTACTCGCCCTGAACTCCCTCGCCGCCATCGCCGGACTCGCCGGCCCCTGGCTGGTGGGCCGCATCATCGACGAGGTACGCGCCGGCACCGGCGTAGGCACCGTGGACCGCCTGGCCCTGGCCATCCTGATCTGCTCGGCGGCGCAGCTGTTCCTCGCCCGCTGGGCAAGCTACGTGGGGCACCGGTTCGGCGAGCGCACACTGGCCCGCGTGCGCGAGACGTTCGTGGACCGCGCCCTCGCGCTGCCCGCGTCGGTCGTGGAACGGGCCGGCACCGGCGATCTGACCGCGCGCGGCACCGCCGACGTCGCCCTGGTCGGCACCACCCTGCGCGACGTCGGGCCCCAACTGCTCATCAGTTCGGTACAGGCGCTGTTCCTGCTGGGCGCGGTGATCGCGCTGAATCCGCTGCTCGGCGCGTGCGGCCTGCTCGGCTTCGCCGGCATCTGGTGGGCGCTGCGCTGGTATCTGCGCCGGGCCCGGGACGGCTATCTCGCCGAGGGCGCGGCCACCTCGGACGTCGCGGAGATCCTCGCGGCGACCGCGACCGGCTCCCGCACGGTGGAGGCGCTGCGGCTTCAGCGGCGGCGGGTGGCGGCGAGCCGGGACGCCCTGGAGACCTCCCGGCGGACCCGCTTCTACACCCTCTTCCTGCGCACCGTGTTCTTCCCGGCCGTCGAGGTGTCGTACCTCTTCCCCGTCGCCACGGTCCTGCTGCTCGGCGCCGTCCTGCTCGACCGGGGCACGATGAGTCTGGGCTCGGTCGTGGCGGCGGCCCTGTATCTGCAGCGGCTGAGCGAACCGCTGGACGAGATCCTGATGCGGGTCGAGCAACTGCAGTCCAGCGGCGCCTCGTTCGCCCGTGTGGAGGGCCTGGCCCAGGCCCCGCGCGCCACGGACACCGAGTCCCCCGTCCCCGCGGACGACCGCATCGACGTGACCGCCGTGCGCTACGCCTACGACCGCGGCGGCGAGGTGCTCAGCGACGTCGACCTGACGGTCCGCCCCGGGGAACGCCTCGCGGTGGTCGGCCCGTCCGGCGCCGGCAAGACGACCCTGAGCCGGCTGCTGGCGGGCGTGGACGCGCCGACCGCCGGATCGGTGACGGTCGGCGGGGTGCCGGTGGTCGCGCTGGGCCCGGAGCAGTTGCGCCGCCAGGTCGTGCTGGTCACCCAGGAGCACCATGTCTTCCTCGGCACGGTCCGCGACAACCTCCGTATCGCCGAGCCGTCCGCCACGGACCAGGACCTGTGGGCCGCCCTCACCGCGGTCGGCGCCGACACCTGGGTACGGCGGCTGCCCGACGGCCTGGACACGGCGCTGGGCGACGGGGGGCACGGCACGGACGGCTCGCAGGCCCAGCAGCTCGCCCTCGCGCGCGTGGTGCTGGCCGACCCGCACACCCTGATCCTGGACGAGGCGACGGCCCTGCTGGACCCGACGACCGCCCGGCACACCGAGCGCGCCCTGGCCGCCGTTCTGAAGGGCCGTACCGTCATCGCCATCGCGCACCGTCTGCACACCGCGCACGACGCGGACCGCGTGGCCGTGATGGAGAGCGGCCGCCTCACCGAGCTGGGCACCCACGACGAGCTGGTCGCGGCCGACGGGGCGTACGCGGCGCTGTGGCGGTCCTGGCACGGGGAGCGGCCCGCCGCCGGCGGCGCCTGACACCCAACGGCGTCACTCGTCATCACCACCGCACATCCGCCTGAGCACCACCCCGCACCGCCTCGCATACGCGTGCTGCAGACCACGGGTGGCCGGGCCGCCCGCTCGGGCGTACCACTTGGCCGGGCGGCTGAAGGCGCGGACGGTCAGCCACACCGTGCCGTCCCCCGTGCGCTCCACCAGGAACGCCTCCTCGCCGCACTCCGGATGGCCGGAGAGCGTGCCGTACGCCCAGCCGATCCTGCGGTGCTCGTCCACCGTCCAGACCACCCGGCACGGGGCCTTGATGACACCGGCGAGGGTGACCGTGACGTCGACGTCGGGGGCCGCGCGTTCGGCCGTGGCGTCGATGCCGACGCCCATCGCGCGGTGCATCTCCCAGGTCATGACCGCCTCGGCGGCTCTGTGGAAGACCTTTTCGCCCTCGCCGATGCGGGTGCGCACGTGCAGGGGGCGAAAGCCGGGCGGGCAGAAGCCGTTCTCCCGGGTCGCGCCGACGTCGTCGTACGTGAAAGGCCCCAAAGACATGGTTCCCAAGAGTAGGACGGCACCCGGGAATGCCTTCGTCCCGGGTGCCGTCCGTCAGCCCTGTGTCAACAGGTCCGTGCTCAGCTCACGTTGACGGCGGACCAGGCCGCCGCCACCGCCTTGTACTCGGTGCTGTCGGCGCCGTACAGGTCGGACGCCGCGCTCAGGGTGGCCGTGCGGGCGGCCTTGTACTTGGTCGTCGACGTCATGTACTCGGTCAGCGCCTTGTACCAGATCCGCACCGCCTTGTCGCGGCCGATCCCGGTGACCGTCGAGCCGTCGGACGTCGGGGAGTCGTAGCTCACCCCGTTGATCGTCTTCGCTCCGCTGCCCTCCGACAGGAGGTAGAAGAAGTGGTTCGCGGGGCCGGAGGAGTAGTGGACGTCCAGGCCGCCCAGCGAGGAGGACCAGTAGTCGGCCGAATTGCCGTCCTTGCTGGGCTTGTCCATGTAGCGCAGCGGGGTGCCGTCGCCGTTGATGTCGATCTTCTCGCCGATGAGGTAGTCGCCGACGTCGGAGGAGTTCTTGGCGTAGAACTCCACGGCCGTGCCGAAGATGTCGGAGGTGGCCTCGTTCAGGCCGCCCGACTCACCGGTGTAGTTCAGGCCCGCCGTGTTCGAGGTGACGCCGTGGGTCATCTCGTGACCGGCCACGTCCAGCGAGGTCAGCGGGTTGGTGTTGCCCTCGCCGTCGCCGTACGTCATGCAGAAGCAGCTGTCGTCCCAGAACGCGTTGACGTACGCGTTGCCGTAGTGGACGCGGGAGTAGGCGGCCTTGCCGTCGTTCTTGATGCCGCTGCGGCCGAAGGTGTCCTTGTAGAAGTCCCAGGTCTCCTGTGCTCCGTAGGCGGCGTCGACGGCGGCGGTCTGGGCGTCGGAGGCGTTGCCGGTGCCCCAGGTGTCGTCCGCGTCGGTGAACAGGGTGCCGGTGCCGGAGGTGCCGCGGGCCAGGTCGTACGTCTTGTGGCCGCCGCGTGTGGTGTCGTGGAGCTGGTACGTCGAGCCCGACTTGGTGGTGCCGAGGGTGACGGTGCCGGAGTACAGGCTCTTGCCGGAGCCGGTCTCGATGCCCTGGTACTCGTAGAGCTTCTTGCCGGTGGCGGCGTCGGTGATGACGTGCAGCTCGTTCGGGGTGCCGTCGTCCTGGAGGCCGCCGACGACCGTCTCGTAGGCGAGGGTCGGCTTGCCGTCGGCCGCCCAGATCACCTTGCGGGGCGCCTCGTCCGCCTCGGTCTTCTTCGAGCCGGCCGACTTGGCGAGCGAGAGGGCCTGGCCCTCGGCCCTGTCCGCGGTGATCGCCGGCTTCAGCGAGGCGACCTCGATGGTGGCCTTCGTCGCCTTGGTGACGCCCTTGGTCTCGCCGGCCGCCGACTCGTGGACGACGAGGTCGCCGCCGAGGACGGGCAGGCCTGCGTAGGTGCGCTCGTAGCGGGTGTGGACGGTGCCGTCGGCGTCCTTGACGACGTCCTTGACGACCAGCTTCTCCTGGGCGCCGAGGCCGATCCGGTCGGCGGTGTCGGCCGCCTGGGCCTGCTGGTCCTTGATGAGGGCGGTTCGGGCCGCGGGGGCGAGCGCCACCGGGACGGCGAGCGGGGTGGCCTCGGTGCCGGCGGCCGCGGGGGCCGCGGCGGCCGAACCACCGGTGGTCAGGGCGGTGGTGAGGAGGGCCCCGGCCGCCACGGAGGTGGCTATGGCCAGGGTTGTGCGCTTGCGACGCGCGTAGAGGGAGGTCACACAAGCTCCTTTGTGGGGGGAACTGCATTGGTGCTGTGCGGCGGGTGGTGGAAGCGTGACACCCAAGGCGCGTACATGTCAGGAGTGATCGATGATGTTGGCCAAAACTTGACCGTCGGGTGAACGTTTCAGAAAGGCGAACGGGCGCCGCCCCGGCGGGAGTTGAACCCACCGAGACGGCGCCCTGTCCTGGCCGCGTCGCGAACGGCTTACGGGAAGGTGAGCTTCCAGCCGTTGATGTAGCCGGTGTCGATGGCCGCGTTGTCCTGGACCCGCAGCGTCCAGGTGCCGTTGGCGGTCTCCGAGGAGGCGTTCACCGTGTACGTGGTGTTCAGGTTGTCCGAACTCCCGCCCGCGCCGTACGCCTTCAGCGTGTACGCCGTGCCGTCGGGGGCGAGCAGGTCCACCTTGAGGTCACCGACGTAGGTGTGCACGATGTCCACGCCGACCTGGAGGTTGGACGGCGCGTTGCCGGTCCGGCCGGAGACGGTGATCGCGGAGGTCACGGCCGCCCCGTTGTCCGGGATCGACACGTCGGTGCCGCTCTCGAAGGTCGTGCCGCCACCGCCGCCGCCCCCGTCGGAGCGCGTGCCCACGTTGACGCCGGCCCAGGCGTCCTGCACCGCCTTGTACTCGGCGCTCGTGGTGCCGTACAGCTCGCCGGCCGCCGCGAGGGTGCCGGTGCGGGCGCCCGAGTAGTTGGTGGTCGAGGTGAACTTGGTGGTCAGCGCGCGGAACCAGATCTTCTCCGCCTTGGCGCGGCCGATGCCGGTGACCGGAAGGCCGTCCGAGGTGGGCGAGTCGTAGGTGACACCGTTGATGGTCTTGGTGCCGCTGCCCTCGCTCAGCAGGTAGAAGAAGTGGTTCGCGGGCCCGGACGAGTAGTGCACGTCGATGGAGCCGATGCCGGAGTACCAGGCGTCCTTGGACGCGCCGTCCTTGCTGGGCTTGTCCATGTAGCGCAGCGGGGTGCCGTCGCCGTTGATGTTGATCTCCTCGCCGATGAGGTAGTCACCGACGTCGGAGGAGTTGTTGGCGAAGAACTCGACGGTCGAGCCGAAGATGTCGGAGGTGGCCTCGTTCAGACCGCCGGATTCGCCGCTGTAGTTGAGGCCCGCGGTGTTGGAGGTGAGCCCGTGGGTCATCTCGTGCGCGGCCACGTCGATGGACGTCAGCGGGTTGGCGTTGCCCGAGCCGTCGCCGTACGTCATGCAGAAGCAGCTGTCGGACCAGAACGCGTTGACGTAGTTGTTGCCGTAGTGGACCCGGGAGTACGCGCCCACACCGTCGCCGCGGATGCCGCTGCGCCCGTGCACGTTCTTGTAGTAGTCCCAGGTCAGCGCGGCACCGTAGTGCGCGTCGGCGCCCGCGGACTCGAGGTTGGACGGGCTGCCGTTGCCCCAGACGTCGTCGGAGCCGGAGAAGAGGGTGCCGGTGCCGGAGGTGCCGCGGCCCAGGTTGTACGTCTTGTGGTTGCCGCGCGCGCCGTCGGTGAGGTTGTACGTCGAACCCGACTGGGTGGTGGTGAGGTCGACCGTGCCGGAGTACACCGTGTTGCCGGTGCCGGTCTCGATGGCCTCCCACTCGTACAGCTTCGCGCCGGTGGTGGCGTCGGTGACGACGTGCAGCTCCTGCGGGGTGCCGTCGTGCTGGAAGCCGCCGACGACCGTCTCGTAGGCCACGGTCGGCTTGCCGTTCGCGGCCCAGATCACCTTGCGGGGCGCCCGGTTGACGTCGGGGCTCTTGGCGTCCTCGGCCTTCGCGGCGGCCAGCGCCTGCTTCTCGGCCTTGGCGGCGGGTACGGCGGCCGCGGTGGTGGCCGGCTCGATGGCGGTGCGGGTCGCCTTGACGACGGCCTCGGTCGCGCCGGACTCGGCGGTCTCGACGACCAGGTCGCCGCCGAGGACGGGCAGGCCGTCGTAGGTGCGCTCGTAGCGGGTGTGGAGCGTGCCGTCGCCGTCCTTGAGGACGTCACGGACGACCAGCTTCTCCTTGGCGCCCAGGCCCAGGTCCTTGGCGGTGTCCGCCTTGGTGGCGTTGGCCTCGCGTATCAGCGCGGCGCGCTGGGCGGGGGAGAGCTTGACGGACTCGGCGCCCGGTATGACCTTGCCCGCGGCCGACGGTGCCTTCTCCGGGGCTGCGGTGGCGGCGCCCGTCTGGACGGCCGCGGCGATCAGGGCGGAGACGCCGACGAGGGCGACGGCGGCGGCCCGGCGGTGCGTCGTGTGGCGTTGTGCTGTGTGGGGGGTGCGTCTGTGGGAGGAACTGTCTCTCAACACTGACTCCTTCTGCGCGGCCGCGGATCACGCGGCCAGGGGAGACCGGCCGGCGGGTGGGCCGTCCGGGCGGAACGTGGTGGTACGCAGAACGACGTGCGGGTGCGGGAGCTCGGCCGCGGGCACCGTCGGGCGACCGTGTGACGGTGTTGTGGGGTTGCTGTGTCGCGGCCGTGGGAAGCGTGTCAGGTGACCGCAGTTCCTGTCAGGGCCGCGTCAGAAAGTTGGCCGGAAATCGTCCGTTGTCCGGGAGTTCACGTTCGATAAACGAACCGGACGGCTTGGGCCGTGTCCTTCGGGCTCAGTCGTCGATGCGGGCGAGATCCCGCAGCCAGGCGGCCGCGTTGCCGTCCGACGGCGCGCGCCAGTCACCGCGCGGCGAGAGCGAGCCGCCGGCCGAGACCTTCGGGCCGTTCGGCATGGCGGACCGCTTGAACTGTGCGAACGCGAAGAAGCGACGGCAGAACACCTCGAGCCAGCGCCGGATCTCGGCCAGGTCGTACGCCACCCGCTTCGCCTCGGGGAACCCCGGCGGCCAGGCGCCCGCGTCCGCCTCGTGCCAGGCGTGCCACGCCAGGAAGGCGATCTTCGACGGCCGGAAGCCGTACCGCAGGACGTGGAAGAGCGTGAAGTCGTGCAGCGCGTACGGCCCGATCTTCGACTCCGTCGACTGCATCTCCTCGCCCGGCACCAGCTCCGGGCTGATCTCGGTGTCGAGGATCGCGGCCAGCGTCCTGCCGGTCTCCTCGTCGAACTGCTCGCTGCCGATCACCCAGCGGATCAGATGCTGGATCAGCGTCTTCGGCACACCGGAGTTGACGTTGTAGTGGCTCATCTGGTCGCCCACGCCGTACGTGGACCAGCCCAGCGCCAGCTCCGACAGGTCGCCGGTGCCGAGCACGATGCCGCCGCGCTGGTTGGCGAGGCGGAACAGGTAGTCGGTGCGCAGGCCGGCCTGGACGTTCTCGAAGGTGACGTCGTACACCGGCTCGCCGGCCGCGAAGGGGTGGCCCATCTCCTTGAGCATCAGGCGGGCGGTCGGCGTGATGTCCAGCTCGGCCGCGGTGACGCCGAGCGAGTTCATCAGCTTGTGGGCGTTGTCCTTGGTGTGGTCGCTGGTGGCGAAGCCGGGCAGGGTGAAGGCGAGGATGTCGCTGCGCGGGCGGCCCGCGCGGTCCATCGCCCGGGCGGCGACGATCAGCGCGTGCGTGGAGTCGAGCCCGCCGGACACCCCGATGACGACCTTCGGGCCGCCGATCGCGCCCAGCCGCTGCTGGAGGCCCGCGACCTGGATGTTGTACGCCTCGTAGCAGTCCAGGGCGAGCCGGTCGGCGTCGGCGGGCACGAACGGGAACCGCTCGACACGGCGTTCGAGCCCGAGGTCCGCCGTGGGCGGGTCGAGCCGGAAGCCGATTCTCCGGAAGTCTCCGGTCCGCCCGGCGTGCGCGCGCCGGTTGTCGTCGAACGTGCCCATCCGGTGCCGCTCCTGCCGCAGCAGGTCGAGGTCGACGTCGGCGACGGCGTACTGGTCGTCGAGCGGGAACCGGCCCGTCTCGGCCAGCAGCGCGCCGTTCTCGTAGATCATGGTCTGCCCGTCCCAGGACAGATCGGTGGTCGACTCCCCCAGACCGGCCGCCGAGTAGACGTACGCCGCGAGACAGCGCGCGGACGCCGCCCGGCACAGCAGCCGCCGGTCCTCGGCCCGGCCCACCGTGATCGGGGAGCCGGAGAGGTTGGCGAGCACGGTCGCCCCGGCCAGCGCGGCCTCCGCGCTCGGCGGCACCGGCACCCACATGTCCTCACAGATCTCGGCGTGCAGGACCAGCCCCGGGACGTCCTCCGCCTCGAACAGCAGGTCGATGCCGAACGGCACCTCCTCGCCGCCGACCCGGATGGTCCCGCCGCGCTCGTCCTCACCGGAGGCGATCTGCCGGCGCTCGTAGAACTCCCGGTAGTTCGGCGGGTACGACTTCGGCGCCACGCCCAGGATCCGGCCGCGATGCACGATCACCGCGCAGTTGTAGATCCGGTGGCGATGGCGCAGCGGCGCCCCGACGACCAGCACGGGCAGCAGCTCCGCCGACCCGGCGACCACGGCCCGGACCGCCTCCTCGACCTCGTCGAGCACCGCGTCCTGCAGCAGCAGGTCCTCGATCGAGTACCCCGTCAGCCCCAGCTCGGGAAAGACGGCGACGGCGACCCCCTCCCGCGCACACCGGCGCGCCTGCCGCAGCACGGCCTCCGCGTTGGCGCGCGGGTCGGCGATGACTGTGTGGCCCGTACACGCGGCGACCCGCGCGAAGCCGTGCTGGTAGATCGACCAGAAGTTCAACGGGACTTCCCCAGGAGAGGCGGACAGTACTGCCATCGAGCATAGATCGCCTGCTCAGCCGGGCCACCGGTACCGGTCCCCCGGTACCCCTGTCACCGCATCAACACCCCGGCCCCCTCCCCCACCTCCTCGGAAGGCACGGCCACCAGTCCCAGCTCCGTGCTCGACGCCAGCAGGCGGTGCGCCGGGAGGATGCGGACCGTGTAGCCGTACGGTCCCGTGCGGTCCAGGGACAGGGGCCCCTCGTACACCCAGCGACCCTCCGCGTCCGGGCTGCCCTCCGGTTTCAGCGGCACCGTCGACGCGTCCGCGATGCGGTCCTCCGAGTCGACGCGGCCCGAGACGACCTGGACCTCCACGTCGTCCGGTCCCAGCCCGCCCAGCCCGACCCGCACCCGCAGACCGAGCGTCGAGCCCAGTTCCGCCGTGGCCATGGCCGCGGACGTCTCCACGTGGTCGACGCTCACGTCGTGCCACGCCGAACGGACCCGTGCCTTCCAGGTGGCCAGCTCACGCGCCGCGTCCGGCGTCATCGCGCGGTGGGCGTGCGCGGCGGGGGTGTAGAGGCGTTCCACGTACTCGCGGACCATCCGGCCCGCCAGGACCTTCGGGCCCAGCAGGGTGAGGGTCTGGCGGACCATCTCGATCCAGCGGTCCGGCAGGCCGGCCGGGCCGCGCTCGTAGAAGCGGGGCGTGACGCGCTGTTCCAGCAGGTCGTACAGCGCCGCCGCCTCTATGTCGTCGCGCCGGTCCGGGTCCGTGGCGGTGCCGTCCGCCGTGGGGATCGCCCAGCCGAAGTCGGGCTGGAACCATTCGTCCCACCAGCCGTCAAGGACCGACAGGTTCAGGCAGCCGTTCAGGGCCGCCTTCATGCCCGAAGTGCCACACGCCTCCAAGGGCCGCAGCGGGTTGTTCAGCCAGATGTCGCAGCCCGGGTAGAGCTTCTGGGCCATCGCCATGCCGTAGTCCGGCAGGAAGACGATGCGGTGGCGCACGCGCGGGTCGTCCGCGAACCTCACCAGCTCCTGGACCAGGCGCTTGCCGCCGTCGTCCGCCGGGTGCGCCTTGCCCGCCACCACGATCTGGATCGGCCGCTCCGGGTGCAGCAGCAGGTCCATCAGGCGGTCGCGGTCGCGCAGCATCAGCGTCAGCCGCTTGTACGACGGGACCCGGCGCGCGAATCCGATCGTGAGGACGTCGGGGTCCAGCACCCCGTCGATCCAGCCCAACTCGGCCGTTCCGGCGCCGCGTTGCCGCCAGGAGACACGCAGGCGCTCGCGCACCTCCAGCACGAGCTGCTCGCGCAGCGCCCGCCGCAGTTCCCAGACGTCCTGGTCGGGGATCTCCCCGACCGCGTCCCAGCGGTCCGAGCCGCCGACGGTCATCGCGTCCTCGGTGCGCCGGGCGCCGATCTGGCGGGCGCCGAGGCGGAAGACCTCGGGGGCGACCCAGGTGGGGGCGTGCACGCCGTTGGTGACGGAGGTGATCGGGACCTCTTCGGGGTCGAACCCCGGCCACAGTCCCGAGAACATCTCGCGGCTGACGTTGCCGTGCAGCAGCGAGACGCCGTTCGCCCGCTGACCAAGGCGCAGGCCCATCACGGCCATGTTGAAGAGGTTGGGCTCGCCGCCGGGGTAGGTCTCCATGCCGAGCCGGAGGATGTGCTCGACCTCGATGCCCGGGAGTTCGGCGTCGGAACCGAAGTGGTGGGCGACCAGCTCGCGGTCGAAGCGGTCGATGCCGGCCGGGACGGGGGTGTGGGTGGTGAAGACGGTACCGGCGCGGACCGCCTCCAGGGCGGAGTCGAAGTCCAGGCCCCTGGCGGCCAGTTCGGCGATGCGCTCCAGGCCCAGGAAGCCGGCGTGCCCCTCGTTGGTGTGGAAGACCTCGGGGGCGGGGTGGCCGGTCAGGCGGCAGTACGTACGGACCGCCCGGACCCCTCCTATGCCCAGCAGCATCTCCTGGAGCAGCCGGTGCTCGCTGCCGCCGCCGTAGAGCCGGTCGGTCACGCCGCGTTCGCCGAGGTCGTTGTCCTCGACGTCCGAGTCGAGCATCAGCAGCGGCACCCGGCCGACCTGCGCCAGCCAGACGCGGGCGTGCAGCGACCTGCCGCCGGGCAGGGCCAGGGAGACCTGGGCGGGGGTGCCGTCGGGCTCCTTCAGGAGGGTGAGCGGCAGCTCGTTGGGGTCCAGGACGGGGTAGTGCTCCTGCTGCCAGCCGTCCCGGGACAGGGTCTGGCGGAAGTAGCCGTGCCGGTACAGCAGCCCCACGCCGATCAGCGGCACACCGAGGTCGCTGGCCGCCTTGAGGTGGTCGCCGGCCAGGATGCCGAGGCCGCCGGAGTACTGCGGCAGGGCGGCGGTGATGCCGAACTCGGGCGAGAAGTAGGCGATGGCGGCGGGCAGTTCGGCGGACTGGTCCTGGTACCAGCGCGCACCGGTGACGTAGTCGTCGAGGTCGCCGGCGACCGCGGTCAGGCGGCGCAGGAACCGGCGGTCCTCGGCGAGCTCGGCCAGCCGCTCGGACGACACGCTGCCCAGCAGCCGGACGGGGTCGTTGCCCGAGGCGGCCCAGCGCTCGGGGTCGACGGACTGGAAGAGGTCGCGGGTCTCGGCATGCCAGGACCAGCGCAGATTGCGCGCCAGGTCGCTCAGGGGCCGGAGGGGTTCGGGGAGGACAGGTCGGACGGTGAATCGACGGATCGCCTTCACGGTTCACCTCGGGCAGCGCGTGGCAGGGGGCCCACGGCGGTGTGGGTCCCGTCATCGCCCCCGACGGTATCGGTATGCGGGGCTTCGTAACCACAGCGCGTTTTGCGACTCTCCAGCCAAGAGGGCGCCCGTCCGCAGGTCGGCAGAAGCCGTGCCTCCGGCTGAAATCGGCCGCAACCTTTACACATCCCCCATGGCCGGTATGGCCGATTCCGCCCCCGTAGGCGTCCTTGTGGCGACTTCTCACCTCACGAGAGGGTGACAGTCGGCGCATCGGCCGGGCCGGGTGCACCTGGCGTTCCAGGGCCGCGGTGCGCCGAGTCGAGGAGGGGAACTCACACCATGGCACGGACGCTTTCGCGGCGTCTGCGCCGGGCGGGTGGCCTGACCGCGGTGACCTGTGTCGCCGCACTTTCGGCCACCACCATGCCCGCGCACGCCGCACCGGAGGGGCAGATACTCGGCGCCGGGAAACCCGGCACCGTCAGCGGCAGTTACCTGGTGACACTCAAGGGGGGAACGAAGGCTCCGTCGTCGGCCGGAAAGAGCCTCGCCGAGAAGTACGGGGCGAAAATCAGCCACACCTACGGCACGGTTCTCAACGGCTATGCCATCCAGGCGGGCGAGAGACAGGCCAGGCGCCTCGCGGCGGACCCCCGGGTCGCCTCGGTCGTCCAGGACACCCGTGTGACGCCGGCCCACACCCAGAAGAACCCGCCGTCCTGGGGGCTCGACCGCATCGACCAGCGCAACCTGCCCCTGGACCGGAGCTACACCTGGCCCGAGTCCGCGGGGGCGGGAGTGACGGTGTACGTGATCGACACCGGCATCCGCGTCTCGCACAAGGACTTCGGCGGCCGGGCGAGCCACGGCTGGGACTTCGTCGGCAATGACCGCGTCGCGAGTGACGGCAACGGTCACGGCACCCATGTCGCCGGCACCATCGCGGGCAAGAAGTACGGCGTCGCCAAGAAGGCCAAGGTCGTCGCCGTACGCGTCCTCGACAACGCCGGCGGCGGCACCACGTCCGACGTCATCGCGGGCATCGACTGGGTGACCAGGCACGCCAAGAAGCCGGCGGTCGCCAACGTCAGCCTCGGCGGCTACCGCAACACACAGCTGGACGCCGCCGTACGCAACTCCATCGCCTCCGGCGTCACCTACACGGTCGCGGCGGGCAACGACGGGCTGCCGGCCGGCCTGTACTCCCCCGCGGCGGTACGGGAGGCCATCACGGTCGGCGCCACCGACCGCAAGGACGCACGGACGGGCTTCTCCAACACCGGCCCGGCGCTGGACCTGTTCGCCCCGGGCGTGTCGATCACCTCCGCGTCGTACCGGAGCGACACCGGCCGGGCGACCTTCTCCGGTACGTCGATGGCGTCGCCGCACGCGGCGGGCGCCGCCGCGCTCTATCTGGCCGACCATCCCAAGGCACCGCCCGCACAGGTGTCCAGGGCGCTCGTGGCGCAGGCCGCGTCCGGCAAGGTGTCCGGCCGCGGGCTCGGCTCGCCGAACAAACTGCTGCAGGTACCGGGCTCGTAGCGCCCTCTTCACGCCGAAGTGCGGACACCGGCCCCGTTCTGCTGGAACGGGGCCGGTCTTGTGCGTAGACATACGCGTGAGTAGTTAACAAAGTGCCGGATTGCCCACCCGAATAGGGTGGGAAGGCTCCTTCGGTACACCCCACCCGTGCGCCCCCGGGCGCACTGCGCACCACCACGCAGGACCCACCTCCCCACAGCCATCCGCCCACCCACGTTGACGCGGACAGGAGCGGTCATGCCCGCCATGCACCACCAGTCGTCCTCACCCCCGACGCCTCGCGCCGAAGCGCCACCGGCGCCCCGCACCGTCACCGCCGACCCCGGACCGCCGGCCCCGGAGCGATCCTCCATGACCGACCTGGCCGGCGGCGTCGGGCGCATACCGGTTCTCGACGTCCGTCCGATCGTCCAGCACGGGCGCAGGCCCGCGAAGGCGGTGACCGGCGAGACCTTCGAGATCTCGGCGACCGTGTTCCGCGAGGGCCACGACGCCGTGGCCGCCAATGTCGTGCTGACCGACCCGGACGGCCGTCCCGGCCCGTGGACACCGATGCGTGAACTGGCCCCCGGCACCGACCGCTGGGGCGCCGACGTCACCGCCGGTGCACCCGGTCACTGGACCTACCATGTGGAGGCCTGGGGCGACCCGGTCGCGACCTGGCGGCGCCACGCCCAGATCAAGATCCCGGCCGGGATGGACACGGACCTGGTGCTGGAGGAGGGCGCGCGGCTGTACGAGCGCGCCGCCGCCGATGTGCCCGAGGGCGAGGGTCGGCCGGTGATCCTCACGGCCGTCGAGGCCCTGCGGGACGAGGACCGCCCGGCCGCCTGGCGGTTGGCGGCGGCGCTGACGCCTGAGGTCGACGCGGTGTTGGGGCGGTATCCGCTGCGGGATCTGGTCACCGCGTCGGATCCGCTGCCGCTGCTGGTGGAACGCGAACGGGCCCTGTACGGCTCCTGGTACGAGTTCTTCCCCCGCTCCGAGGGCACCTCCGAACACCCCCACGGCACCTTCACCACCGCCGCCCGCCGACTGCCCGCCATCGCCGCCATGGGCTTCGACGTCGTCTACCTGCCGCCGATCCACCCGATCGGTACCACCTTCCGCAAGGGCCCCAACAACACCCTCTCCGCCGGCCCCGACGACGTCGGCGTGCCCTGGGCGATCGGCTCCCCCGAGGGCGGCCACGACGCGATCCACCCCGGTCTCGGCACGATCGAGGACTTCGACCGGTTCGTGGCGCGGGCGGGTGAGCTGGGCCTGGAGGTGGCCCTGGACTTCGCCCTGCAGTGCTCGCCGGATCACCCCTGGGTGGACAAGCACCCCGAGTGGTTCCACCACCGCCCCGACGGCACCATCGCCTACGCGGAGAACCCGCCGAAGAAGTACCAGGACATCTATCCCATCGCCTTCGACGCGGACCTGGACGGCCTGATCGCCGAGACCCTGCGGGTGCTGCGGCACTGGATGGCCCACGGGGTGCGCATCTTCCGCGTCGACAACCCGCACACCAAACCGGTGCTGTTCTGGCAGCGGGTGATCGCGGACATCAACCGCACCGACCCGGACGTGATCTTCCTGGCCGAGGCGTTCACCCGCCCCGCGATGATGCACACCCTGGCCCAGACCGGCTTCCAGCAGTCCTACACCTACTTCACCTGGCGCAACACCAAACAGGAACTGACCGAGTACCTGACCGAGCTGTCGGGGGAGGCGGCGGCCTACATGCGGCCGAACTTCTTCGCCAACACCCCCGACATCCTGCACGAGTTCCTGCAGACCGGCGGCCGGCCCGCCTTCGAGGTCCGCGCCGTCCTGGCCGCCACCCTCTCCCCCACCTGGGGCATCTACAGCGGCTACGAACTGTGCGAGAACACCCCCCTGCGCCCCGGCAGCGAGGAATCCCTCGACTCCGAGAAGTACCAGCTGCGCCCCCGCGACTGGGACACCGCCGAACGCGAGGGCCGCACCATCACCCCCCTGCTCACCCGCCTCAACGCCATCCGGCGCGAGAATCCGGCCCTGCGCCAGCTCCGCGACCTCCACTTCCACCACGCGGACAAGGAACCGGTGATCGCGTACTCGAAGCGGCACGGCTCGAACACGGTTCTGGTGGTCGCCAACCTCGATCCCCACCACACCCAGGAGGCGACGGTCTCGTTGGACATGCCGCAACTCGGCCTGGACTGGCACGAGTCGGTGCCGGTGCGCGACGAGCTCACCGGCGAGACCTATCACTGGGGCAGGGCCAACTATGTGCGCCTCGAGCCGGGCCACGCGCCCGCGCACATCTTTCGTGTTCTGCGACCGTCCACCCCGCAGATCGGAGGGTCACCCACAAAATGATCGTCAACGAGCCCGTTCAGGACACCTTCGAGGACACCCCTGCCAAGGATCGTGACCCCGACTGGTTCAAACGTGCCGTCTTCTACGAGGTCCTGGTCCGCTCCTTCCAGGACAGCAACGGCGACGGCGTCGGCGACCTCAAAGGCCTGACCGCCAAACTCGACTACCTGCAATGGCTCGGCGTCGACTGCCTGTGGCTGCCGCCCTTCTTCAAATCCCCCCTGCGCGACGGCGGCTACGACGTCTCCGACTACACCTCGGTCCTGCCCGAATTCGGCGACCTCGCCGACTTCGTGGAATTCGTCGACTCCGCCCATCAGCGCGGCATGCGCGTCATCATCGACTTCGTCATGAACCACACCAGCGACCAGCACCCGTGGTTCCAGGAGTCGAGAAGAGATCCCGAAGGGCCCTACGGCGACTACTACGTATGGGCCGACGACGACAAGGCCTACGCCGACGCCCGGATCATCTTCGTCGACACGGAGGCGTCCAACTGGACCTTCGACCCGGTCCGCAAGCAGTACTACTTCCATCGCTTCTTCTCCCACCAGCCGGATCTGAACTACGAGAACCCGACCGTCCAGGAGGAGATCCTCTCGGCGCTGAGGTTCTGGCTGGATCTGGGCATCGACGGCTTCCGGCTGGACGCGGTGCCGTACCTGTACGCCGAGGAAGGCACGAACTGCGAGAACCTTCCCGCGACGCATGAATTCCTCAAGCGGGTGCGGAAGGAGATCGACGCCCACTACCCGGACACGGTGCTGCTGGCGGAGGCGAACCAGTGGCCGGAGGACGTCGTCGACTACTTCGGCGACTACCAGAGCGGCGGCGACGAGTGCCACATGGCGTTCCACTTCCCCGTGATGCCGCGGATCTTCATGGCGGTGCGCAGGGAGTCGAGGTATCCGGTCTCGGAAATCCTCGCCAAGACCCCGTCCATTCCCTCCCGCTGCCAGTGGGGCATCTTCCTGCGCAACCACGACGAGCTGACCCTGGAAATGGTCACCGACGAGGAACGCGACTACATGTGGGCGGAATACGCCAAGGACCCCCGCATGCGCGCCAACATCGGCATCCGGCGCAGGCTGGCGCCGCTGCTGGACAACGACCGCAACCAGATCGAACTGTTCACCGCCCTGCTGCTGTCGCTGCCGGGCTCGCCGATCCTGTACTACGGCGACGAGATCGGCATGGGCGACAACATCTGGCTCGGTGACCGGGACGCCGTCCGCACGCCGATGCAGTGGACCCCGGACCGCAATGCGGGATTCTCGTCGTGCGACCCGGGACGGCTGTATCTGCCGACCATCATGGACCCGGTCTACGGCTATCAGGTGACGAACGTCGAGGCGTCGATGTCCTCGCCGTCCTCCCTGCTGCACTGGACCCGGCGCATGATCGAGGTCCGCAAGCAGAACCCGGCGTTCGGACTCGGCACGTACACCGAGCTCCAGTCGTCGAATCCGGCCGTGATCGCCTTCCTGCGCGAATACGAGGACGATCTCGTCCTGTGCGTGAACAACTTCTCCCGTTTCGCCCAGCCGACGGAACTCGATCTGCGGAGGTTCAATGGTCGACATCCCGTCGAGCTGTCCGGCGGGGTGCGATTCCCGGCCATCGGTGACCTCCCGTACTTGCTGACCCTCGGGGGCCACGGCTTCTACTGGTTCCGGCTGCGCAAGGACGCCGCCTGAGAGCCCGGGCGGGGCGGTTTCCGCCGTCCCGCCCGGGGCACGCAGAAGTAACACCCCGACCGCCCGGGGAAAGGACGCGACGCCATGTCGGAAGCCGTCACCCGTACCGTCACCACCTCGCCCGGCCTCCTTGCGTCACTGGATCCACTGCTGCGGGAGTGGCTGCCGCGGCAGCGCTGGTTCGCGGGCAAGGGGCGTCCCGTCACCGGGTTCTCGCAGGTCGCGGCCACCGAACTGCTGCCCCCCGGCGGCAAGCTGGGCCTGTACCACCTGCTGGTGCGCGCCCATCAGCCGGTCACCCCCGTGCCGGGCGCGCCCGAGCAGCCCGCGGACTGCTACCAGCTCCTCATAGGGGATCGCGAGGCGCTGCCGCCGCGGCTCGCACCGGCGCTGATCGGACATGTGGCCGACGGCCCGCTCGCCGGCCGCACGGTGTACGACGCCCTGTACGACCCCCGCCCCGACGAACTGCTCCTGGAGGCGCTGCGCACCGGGGCCCGCGTCGGCGCGCTGCGCTTCGAACGGGACGGGAGCCGGCGGATCCGTTCCGCCCTGGTGCCGCGTCTGGTCACCTCCGAGCAGTCCAACTCGTCGGTCGTCTACGGCGATACGTTCATCCTCAAGCTGTTGCGCCGGGTCGTGCCCGGCGTCAACCCCGACCTGGAGCTGCCGCTCGCGCTGGCCCGCGAGGGCTGCGACCGGGTGCCGGCGCCGACGGCGTGGTTCCATGCCGACCTGGCGGGCGAGTCGTATGTCCTGGGTGTGCTCCAGCCGTTCGTGCAGGGCGCGGCGGACGGCTGGGAGCTGGCGTTGCGCGAGCTGGCCAAGGGCGAGGACTTCGCCGCCGAGGCGCGGGCGCTGGGGCGCGCGACCGCCGAGGTGCACATGGCGCTGGCCCGCACGCTGCCGACCGTGACCCTGGGGCACACCCAGGTGCAGCAGCTCGTCGACGGCATGGTCGAGCGGCTGGAGACAGCCGCGCAGGCGGTGCCCGCGCTGCGGCCGTACGCGCCCGGTCTGCGCTCCGCCTTCGAGGCGCTGGCCACCCTCGCCGCCGAGGGCCGCACCTGGACCGCCCAGCGCATCCACGGCGATCTGCACCTCGGGCAGTGCCTGCGCTCGCCCGGCGGACAGTGGTGGCTGATCGACTTCGAGGGCGAGCCGTCGAAGCCGCTGGCCGAGCGGCGGATGCCGCAGCCGGTGGTGCGGGACGTCGCGGGCATGCTGCGCTCCTTCGACTACGCCGCCCACTCGGCCGACCTGCCGGCACCCGGCTGGGCCGACACCTGCCGGGCGGCGTACTGCTCCGGATACGCGCAGGTCAGCGGGGTCGATCCGCGGACCGATCCGGTGCTGCTGCGCGCGTACGAGACCGACAAGGCGATCTACGAGGTCGTCTACGAGGCCCGCCACCGCCCGGACTGGCTGCCGGTGCCGATGTCCGCGATACACCGCCTGGCGGCGGACGCCGGCACCCCCGCTCCCTCCACCCCCTCATCCCCACCCTCGCCTAGGAGGCCCCGCCCGTGACCCCCCGCACCACTCCCTCCAGCGGTTCGGAACCCGAGAACACGGCCGAGCAGTCGGCCGCGAAGAAGAGCGTCGCCAAAAGGGCGACGACCAAGGCCGCGGAGGCCGCGGAGGCCGTGAAGAAGGCGACGGCGAAGAAGACGACGGCGAAGACCGCCGGGCAGAAGAAGACGGCCGCGAAGAAGACGGCCGCGAAGAAGGCCCCGGCGAAGAAGGCCGCCGCGAAGAAGGCGGTGGCCAAGAAGGCAGTGACCAAGAAGGCGGTGGCCAAGAAGGCCACTGCGAAGACGACCACGGCATCGAAGACCGCCGCCAAAAAGGTCCCAGCCCAGAAGACGGCCCCCAAGAAGATCCCGGCACAGAAAGCGGCCACCAGGAAGGCCCCGGCGAAGAAGCTCGGCCCCGACGGGATCCCCTCGCCGAACGCCGCTCCGCCGCCGGAGGCACCCGTCGCCGTCTCGCCCGCCCTCGACGCCGCCGACCGCGACCGTCTCCTCACCGGCACCCACCACGACCCGCACTCCGTCCTCGGCGCGCACCCGGTCCCCGGAGGTGTGGCCTTCCGCGCCTTCCGGCCGTACGCCCTGTCGGTGACGGTCGTGGCCGGGAACCTGCGGGCGGAACTGCACGACGACACGGAGGGGTTCTTCTCGGGGCTGCTGCCGCTGCGGGAGGTGCCGGAGAGTTACCAGCTGCTCGTGGCGTACGAGGGGACGGTGCAGGAGACCGAGGACGCGTACCGCTTCCTTCCCGCGCTGGGCGACCTCGATCTGCATCTGATCGGCGAGGGACGGCACGAGGAGCTGTGGCGGGCGCTCGGCGCCGAGCCGATGACGCACCAGGGCGTGACCGGCACCCGGTTCACGGTGTGGGCCCCGAACGCACGCGGCGTCTCCCTGGCCGGCACCTTCAACTTCTGGGACGGCACGGGGTATCCGATGCGCTCGCTGGGCGGCACCGGCGTCTGGGAGCTGTTCGTGCCCGAGATCGGCGAGGGCGAGCTGTACAAGTTCGAGATCACCCGTCCCGACGGTTCGAAGACACTGCGCGCGGACCCGCTGGCCCGCCGGACGGAGGCCCCGCCCAACACGTCGTCGATCGTGCACGCCTCGCGGCACGAGTGGGGTGACGCGGCATGGCTGGAGCGGCGCGGTACGACCCCGACGCACGAGGCGCCCTTCTCGGTCTACGAGGTCCATCTGCCGTCCTGGCGCCCTGGACTGACCTACCGTCAACTGGCCGAACAGCTCCCCGCCTACGTCAAGGACCTGGGCTTCACCCACGTCGAGCTGATGCCGGTCGCCGAGCACCCCTTCGGCGGCTCGTGGGGCTACCAGGTCACCGGCTTCTACGCGCCCACGGCCCGCCTCGGCACCCCGGACGACTTCAAGCACCTGGTGGACTCCCTCCACCAGGCCGGCATCGGCGTACTGATGGACTGGGTGCCGGCGCACTTCCCGCGCGACGACTGGGCGCTGGCGGAGTTCGACGGCCGCCCGCTGTACGAGCACGAGGACCCCCTGCGCTCCGCGCACCCCGACTGGGGCACGCTGGAGTTCGACTTCGGCCGGAAGGAGGTGCGCAACTTCCTGGTCGCCAACGCCCTGTACTGGTGCGAGGAGTTCCACATCGACGGCCTGCGGGTGGACGCGGTCGCCTCCATGCTCTATCTCGACTACTCGCGTGAGCCGGGCCAGTGGGTGCCGAACGAGCACGGTGGGCGGGAGAACCTGGACGCGGTGGCGTTCCTGCAGGAGATGAACGCGACGGTGTACCGGCGGGTGCCGGGGGTCGTGACGATCGCGGAGGAGTCCACGGCCTGGGACGGAGTGACGCGTCCGACGCATGTGGCGGGACCGGGCGGCTTCGGCGGCCTCGGGTTCGGGCTGAAGTGGAACATGGGCTGGATGCACGACTCGCTCCAGTACATGGCCAAGGAGCCGGTGCACCGCAAGTACCACCACAACGAGATGACGTTCTCGATGGTGTACGCCTACAGCGAGAACTATGTCCTGCCCATCTCGCACGACGAGGTGGTGCACGGCAAGCGGTCGCTGGTGTCGAAGATGCCGGGCGACTGGTGGCAGCAGCGGGCCAACCACCGTGCGTACCTGGGCTTCATGTGGGCGCACCCGGGCAAGCAACTGCTCTTCATGGGCCAGGAGTTCGCACAGGGCGCCGAGTGGTCGGAGGCGCACGGGCCCGACTGGTGGCTGCTGGACCCGGCGTACGGGGCGGAGCCCGACCACCGGGGGGTCCGAGACCTGGTCCGCGACCTCAACACCGTCTACCGCCACACCCCGGCCCTCTGGCAGCGGGACACCGACCCGGCCGGGTTCGAATGGGTGGTGGGTGACGCCGCGGACGACAACGTCCTCGCGTTCCTCCGCTACGACGCGGAGGGTGCCCCGCTGCTGGCGGTGTCGAACCTGTCGCCGGTCGTGCGGCACGAGTACCGCCTCGGGGTGCCGGACGACGTCCCGGCGTGGCACGAGGCGGTGAACACGGACGCGGCGAGGTACGGCGGCGGCGACGTGACGAACCCCGATCCTCTCAAGCCCGAGCCGCAGCCGTGGCACGGCCGCCCGGCCAGCGTCCGGCTGACGCTGCCGCCGTTGGCGACGGTGTGGTTGCGCCCGGCGTAGTCTTCTCACCCCCGCCGCCCCTACCCGTCCCATCCTGAAGGGGCTCCGCCCCTTCGACCCCGCCAGGGGGCTCCGCCCCCCGGACCCCCGCTCCTCAAACGCCGGAGGGGCTGATCTTTCAGCCCGTCCGGCGTTTGAGGACGAGGCCCGTTCAGGTGGCGGCCAACGCCCCCGGCAGTCGGCCCGTGTGCAGCACCCCCAGCCGCTGTGTCGCCCGCGTCAGCGCCACGTACAGGTCGCTCGTGCCGTACAGCCCGGGCTCCACCACCAGTACCGAGTCGAACTCCAGGCCCTTCGACTGGCGTGGGTCGAGGAGGACGACGGTGTGGGTGAGGTCGGGCTCGGTGTCCGCCGTCACCCCGTCCAGCCGCGCCGCGAGCCTGCGGTGCAGATGCCGTGGGGCGATGACCGCGAGCCGGCCCTCCGCGGGGGTCAGTTCGGCGACCGCCTTGGCGACGGCCTCCGGGAGGTCGTCGGTGGCGCGGATCCAGGGCCGTACCCCTGTCGAGCGCACTGAACTCGGCGGCTCGAAGCCGGGGTTCTCGGCGCGCACGACCGCCGCCGCGAGGTCCATGATCTCGGCCGGGGTGCGGTAGTTGACGCCGAGGCGGGTGTGCTCCCAGCGGTCCTCGACGTACGGGTGCAGGATGCCCGACCAGGAGCCGACACCCGCCGCCTCCGCCGTCTGCGCCGGGTCGCCCACCAGCGTCATCGAGCGGGTCGGGCTGCGCCGCATCAGCAGCCGCCAGGCCATCGGCGACAGCTCCTGCGCCTCGTCGACGATGATGTGCCCGAACGCCCAGGTGCGGTCGGCCGCCGCGCGCTCGGCGGCGCTGCGGTGGTCGTCCTCCTCCTGGCGCTCGGCGAAGCGCTCGGCGTCGATGATGTCGTGCGCGGAGAGCACCTCCGAGGCATCGGGATCACTGTCCTGCTTGTCCTCGAACTCGTACGTCCGGGACGCGTACGACACGTCCAGCACACCCTGCGCGTACGCGACCTGGGTCTCCCGCTCGCGTTCCGCGCGCGCCCGCGCCAACCGGTCGTCCTCGCCCAGCAGTTCCGCCGCCTCGTCGAGCAGGGGTACGTCCGCCACCGTCCACGCACGCGTCACCGGCCGGCGGATCGCGGCCGCGTCCTCGTCGGGGAGGTAGCCGACGGGGTCGGCGAGGAAGTCCGCGAGCAGGCGCTGCGGGGTCAGCCGGGGCCACAGCTGGTCGATCGCCGCCCACACCTCGGGGTTCTCGGCGAGCTCGTCGCGGATCTGGGTGATGTCGCTCGCGTCGAGGAGGCTGCCGCCGTCGTACGGGTCGGTGCCGACCCGCTCGGCGTACAGCTCGGTGAGGGTGTTGAGGATGTGCCCCTCGAAGTGCTCCCGCGCCGCGTTGTGCGGCAGCCGCGCGGCACGGGCCTTCTCGCGCGCCACCTGCACCAGGCCGTCGTCGAGCATCAGGACCTCGCGGTCGTGCTCGATCGCGATCACCGGGTCGGGCAGCGCCTGCCAGTCGCGTACGACCTCGGCGAGCACGTCCGCCATGTCGGCGCGCCCCTTCACCGCGGCCGCCTCCCGGCTGTCGGTCGCCGTCGCCCGTACGCCGGGGAACAGCTCGCCGACCGTGGCCAGCAGCACGCCCGTCTCGCCCAGCGAGGGCAGCACCTCGCCGATGTAGCCGAGGAAGGCGGGGTTGGGGCCGACGATCAGGACCGCGCGCTTGGCGAGCAGTTCGCGGTGTTCGTAGAGGAGATACGCGGCGCGGTGCAGGGCGACGGCCGTCTTGCCGGTGCCCGGGCCGCCCTCCACCACCAGCACCCCGCGGTGCGGCGCCCGGATGATCTCGTCCTGCTCGGCCTGGATGGTCTGCACGATGTCGTGCATACGGCCGGTGCGGGCGGCGTCGAGGGCGGCGAGCAGCACCGCGTCGCCGGTCGGGTCCTCGTGGCCGGTGCGCTCCTGGTCGCCCAGGTCGAGGATCTCGTCGTGCAGGGCGGTGACGGTACGGCCGCTGGTGGTGATGTGCCGCCGGCGCCTGAGCCCCATCGGGGTGTGGCCGGTGGCCAAGTAGAAAGGGCGGGCGACGTCGGCGCGCCAGTCGATGAGGATCGGGGTGCGCTCGGCGTCGTCGGTGCGCAGGCCGATCCGGCCGATGTGGTGGGTGACGCCGGAGGAGAGGTCGATCCGGCCGAAGCACAGGGAGCCGTCCACGGCGTTCAGCGCGGCGAGCAGCCCCGAGCGCTCGGCGACGAGGATGTCCCGCTCCAGCCGGGCCTGCATGGGCGTGTCGCCCTGGGCGAGCGCGTCCCCGACCGAGGTCTCGGTGTCACCGCGCAGCGCGTCCACGCGTGCGTACAGGCCGTCGATGAATTCCTGCTCGCGACGCAATTCACCGTCTTGAAATTCGGTGTTTGACAATTCCGCTCCCGCCCGGATATACTGCGCTCAGTGAACTTCTTCGCGATCCAATGCCATTGGAAGTCGCGAACCATTGAATATACGCAATGAAATCCCCCGAGCGCAATTACTCGAGGGATTTTTCTGCATTCGGGCGAGGAGTGGGGTCAGAGCACGTCTGACAGCTCCTCCAGCAGCCGCCGCTTGGGCCGCGCCCCCACCATCGACCTCACCGGCTCACCGGCTCGGAACACCATGAACGTCGGCATGGATAGCACCTTGTAGGCGTTCGTGGTCAGCGGGTTGGTGTCCACGTCGAGCTGCACCACCTTCAGCCGTTCCCCCTCCTCCGCCGCCAGCGCGCGCAGCACCGGCCCCATCTGCCGGCACGGCGGACACCAGTCGGCCGTGAACTCCACCAGCACCGGCAGCTCCGATCCGATCACCTCCGCCTCGAAGTCCGCGTCCGTCACCTCGGCCACGCCCGCCGCCTTGATCACAGCTTCCGCCCTCCCAGTTCGCACAACGGTGGTTCCCCTTCGGCCATCGCAAGGCGCAGGCCGATCTTGGCCCGCACTGCCTGCAACTCCCCGATCAGCGCGTCGAGTTCGTCCAGCTTGCGCCGGTAGACCGCGAGCGAGGCGGGACACGCGTCGCCCTCCGGGTGCCCGGCCCGCAGGCACTCCACGAACGGCCGGGTCTCCTCCAGGTCGAACCCGAAGTCCTGCAGCGTCCTGATCTGCCGCAGCAGCTTCAGGTCGTTCTCGTCGTAGCTCCGATAGCCGTTGCCGCTGCGCCGCGCGGGCAGCAGCCCCCGCGACTCGTAGTAGCGCAAGGTGCGCGTCGTGGTTCCGGCCCGCGCGGCCAGCTCGCCGATTCGCATGCCTACGAACGTAATCCTTGACGCCGACGTCAGGGCAACCTCGGCAGTCAGGGCAGGCGCGGCAGCAGGGGCTTCGTGCGCACCGGCGAGGACAGCACGATGGACGTCGTCGTACGGCCCAGCGCCGAGGTCTGTTCGAGGATCTCCTCCAAGTGGGCCGTGTCCTCGACGGCGACCTTGAGGATCCAGCAGTCCTCGCCGACGACGTGGTGCACCTCGACGATCTCCGGGCGGTCGATCAGCTCCAGGGTGCGGGGGTGCCGGAGGTTGTAGCCGCCGTGCGGGCTGACCCGGATGAAGGCCTGGATGCCGTAGCCGAGCCGGGCGGGGGCGACCTGGGCGCCGTACCCCGTGATGACGCCCGCCGCCTCCAGCCGCCGTACCCGCTCGGTGACGGCCGCCGGGCTGAGCCGCACCCGGCGGCCCAGCTCGCTCAGTTTGATGCGGCCGTCGGTCTGGAGCAGCTCCAGGATCTGCCGGTCCAGGGCGTCGAAGGTCACCGCTGTTTCGTTGGCGTACGGGCGCAGGTGCCGTGGTTCTTTCGGCGCGTCGGCCGGATCTCCCATGTCTTCCCCTTCAGAACGCGGTGTATGGCCCGGAGAATTATGGTCATGGGAAAGGCACGAGAGGTATTGGTCATCGGCGGCAACCGCTACTTCGGCAAGCGGCTGACCGCGCGGCTGCTCGCCGCCGGGGACCGGGTGACGGTGCTCAATCGCGGCTCGTCGCCGCCACCGCCGGGCGTGGTTCACCTCGTCGCCGACCGGGACGACGAGAAGTCCCTGACGGCGGCGCTGGGTTCGCGGATGTTCGACGCCGTGGTCGACCAGGTCTGCTACACCCCCCGCCAGGCGGAGATCGCCCGCAGAGCGTTCGCCGACCGCGCGCGTCGCTACGTACTGACGTCGACGGTGGAGGTGTACGAGTACGAGGACTCGATCGCCCCCGTGCGCGAGTCGGCCGTGGACCCGCTGGGCGTGCCCGTGGACCTCGAACTCCCCTGGGACGACCGGGAGTTCCTCGGCACCCACTACGGCGAGGGCAAGCGGCAGGCGGAGGCAGTCCTCGCCGCCGACTCGGCCTTCCCGTACACGGCGGTGCGTGCCGCCCATGTGCTGGGCGGGGACGACGACTTCACGGGCCGTATGGCCCACTACGCGAGCCGCATCCGCACCGGCGAGCCGATTGCCGTGCCGGTGGTGAACCACCCGGCGACCTACATCCATGTCGAGGAGATCGCCGACTTCCTGTACTGGGCGGTGGGCCAGGACTTCACGGGCCCGGTCAACGCGGCGTCCCATGGCCTGCTGACCACCGAGGAGCTGTGCGACGCGATCGCCGCGCACCTGCCGGACGGGCGGACCGTCTTCCGGCAGGTCGAGGTCGGCGAGGTCTCCCCGTTCTCCTTCACCCGCGCCTACGGCATGGACAACTCCCGTGCCGCACGGCTCGGTTTCCGCTTCACACACGCCCGGCACTGGCTCCCGAAGGCCGTCGCCGAGACCCTCGGAAAGGACAAGTGACATGCGGCACCGCATGCTCGGCCCCCACCGTGTGAGCGCGATCGGCCTCGGTGTGATGCCCTTGTCCATCGAGGGCCACCCTGACCAGCGGCGCGCCCTGGCCACCGTGCACGCCGCCCTGGACTCGGGGGTGACGCTGCTGGACACGGCGGACTCGTACCATCTGCCGGGCGCCGAGCCCGGTCACAACGAACTGCTCGTGGCCCGCGCACTGGCCGCCTACGGCGGCGAAACCGACGGCGTCCTGGTGGCCACCAAGGGCGGCCGCGGCAGACCGGCCGACGGCAGCTGGACCGTGAACGGCGACCCCCGCCGTCTCAAGGCCGCCGCCGAGGCCTCGCTGCGACGGCTCGGCGTCGAGGCGATCGGGCTCTACCAGCTGCACAAGCCTGACCCGGCCGTCCCGTTCGAGGAGTCCGTCGGCGCCCTGCGCGAGCTCCTCGACGAGGGCAAGATCCGTCTGGCCGGTGTCTCCAACACGGACGTGGACCAGATCCGCGCGGCCCGTCGCATCCTCGGCGACCGGCTGGTGTCGGTGCAGAACCAGTACTCGCCGGCCGTACGCGACAGCGAGGCCGAACTGCGGCTGTGCGCGGAGCTGGGGCTGGCGTTCCTGCCGTGGAGCCCGCTGGGCGGTGTCTCGCGCAGTTCGCTGGATGGGCCGTCGCGGATGGACGGCGGGGCGCGCTTCGGCGCCTTCCATGCTGTGGCTAAGGCGCGTGGTGTCAGCCCTCAGCGGGTGTGTCTGGCCTGGCTGCTGACGCGGTCCCCGGCGGTGATCCCGATTCCGGGGGCGAGCCGTCCGGAGACGGTACGGGACTCGGCGGCTGCGGCGGACCTGGTTCTGAGTGCGGAGGAGCTGGAGGAGCTGGGGCGGCTGGGCGGTGCGGCCGTCACGGTCGGTTGACCTCGGCCTCCCCATCCCGGTCCCCGCGGACTCCGAGCAGGCGGCGGGTGAGGTGGTCGTGGTCGGAGAGAAGTTCGTCGAGGGCGCCTCCCGCCGGACGGCCTGCATCCGGCCCCCCAGCGGGCGGCCCGGCGGATGGCGGGTCAAAGGGATTTCGGCGCGACGGCCGGACGCCCGGCCCCGGTTCAGGCGGGGCCGGGCGTCCGGAGTGAGGGACCGGGCCGGACTGCAGGGGTCGGGCCGGTCAGCCGGGTCAGGCCTTGGCGAGCTCCTTGTCGCCGTCCTGCTCGGCCGCCTCGGCCGGTGCGCCGTGGCTGTCGTCCAGGAGGGTCGTCTCGTCGAACGGGAGCTGCCCGGAGAGCACCCGGTCGACCTGGCCCTTGTCGATCTCCTTCGTCCAGGTACCGATCAGCACCGTGGCCACGGCGTTGCCCGCGAAGTTCGTCAGCGCACGGGCCTCGCTCATGAAGCGGTCGATGCCGACGATGAGGCCGATGCCGTCCACCAGGGCGGGCTTGTGCGACTGGAGTCCGCCCGCGAGGGTGGCCAGGCCCGCGCCCGTCACACCGGCCGCGCCCTTCGAGGCGACCAGCAGGAACAGCAGCAGCGGGATCTGCTCGCCGACCGACATCGGCGTGCCCATGGCGTCGGCGATGAACAGGGACGCCATGGTCATGTAGATCATGGTGCCGTCGAGGTTGAAGGAGTAGCCGGTCGGGACGGTGATGCCGACCACCGGCTTGCTGACGCCGAGGTGCTCCATCTTCGCGATCAGGCGCGGCAGCGCCGACTCGGAGGACGAGGTCGACAGGATCAGCAGGAACTCACGGCCCAGGTACTTGAAGAGCGAGAAGACGTTGAGGCCGGCGACGATCCGCAGCAGCGTGCCGAGCACGACGAAGATGAACAGCACGCAGGTGACGTAGAAGCCCAGCATCAGCACGGCGAGGCTCTTGAGCGCGTCCAGTCCGGCGGAGCCGGTGACGGCGGCGATGGCGCCGAAGGCACCGATCGGCGCGGCCCACATCACCATGCCGAGGATGCGGAAGACGAGCCGCTGGATGTGCTGCACACCGCGCAGGATGGGCTCCCCGGCCGAGCCCATGGCCTGCAGCGCGAAACCGGCGAGCAGCGCGACGAGCAGGGTCTGCAGGACCGATTCCGAGGTGAAGGCGGAGACGATCGTGGTCGGGATGATGCCGAGCAGGAACTCGGTGGTGTCCTTGGCCTCGGCGTCGACCTGCGCATGCCCGGCGTCCTTGACGGCGTCGGTCACCGCGAGACCGGTGCCCGGCTCCACGATGTTGCCGACGACGAGACCGATGGCGAGGGCCACCAGCGACATCGCGAGGAAGTAGGCCAGGGCGATACCGCCGACGGCGCCGACCTTGGCCGCCTTCCGTACCGATCCGATGCCGAGCACGATCGTGCAGAAGATGATCGGCGAGATCATCATCTTGATCAGGCTCACGAAGCCCTTGCCGATGGGCTTCAGCTCGACCGCGAAGTCGGGCGCGGCCAGGCCCACGGTGATCCCGAGGGCCACGGCGATGATCACCGCGATGTAGAGGTAGTGCGTGCGATCCCGCTTGGCGACGGGTGCGGCAGGTGCCGTATCGGGGGAACTGGCGGCGGCCACGGCTGCCCTCCTTGACGTCTTCGTCGGTATCACCGGCGTGCGGCTCACGTCCGGGGTGGGGGGTTCGGCTGGCGAGCCCCGGGGGGACGGGGTCGTACTTCAGCGATGCGGTGACTATCTCCCGCCGTGTGAGGGCGGTCACCCTTCCGTTCATTTAGTTCACAATCAGCCATGGAGGCAGACTGACGACATGCGCATCCCCCTCCCGAGACCCCGCAGCCTGGCCGGGCAGCTCTTCGCCATGCAGGCCGTGCTGATAGCGGTGCTCGTCGCCGGGTACGCGGTGTTCAGCTACGTCAGCGACCGCGGCCAGGCCGAGGACGCCGCGGGGCGCCAGGCCAAGGCGGTGGCCCAGTCGATCGCCGACGCCCCGTCGGTACGGGAGGCGATCCGCACCGCCGACCCCACGGCCGAGCTCCAGCCGTACGCGCTGCGTGTCCAGCGCGACGCCGAGGTCGACTTCGTCACGATCATGAACCCCGAGGGCATCCGCTGGACGCACCCGGACCCGGCCCAGATCGGCCGGCACTTCCGCGGCAACACCGAGCTCGCCCTGCGCGGGCAGCCCTTCACCGAGACCTACACCGGCACGCTCGGCCCGTCCGTCCGCGCGGTCGTGCCGATCTACGACGGCGGTCGGGACACGGCGCACATCGTCGGGCTGGTCAGCGCGGGGATCCGGGTCGAGGAGATCAGCAAGCGGGTGCAGGACCAGCTCACGGCCCTGATCGGGGTGGCGGCGGGCGCGCTCACACTGGGCGCGATCGGCACGTACGTCGTCAATGCCCGACTGCGTCGGCACACGCACGGCATGAACGCGGCCGAGCTGAGCCGGATGCACGACTATCACCAGGCCGCGTTGCACGCGGTGCGCGAGGGGCTGCTGATGCTGGACGGGCAGTACCGGGTGGCGCTGATCAACGACGGCGGGCGGGAGCTGCTCGGGGTCGGCGACGACGTGGTGGGGCGGTCGGTGGCGGAGCTCGGGCTGCCGGCCCCCCTCACCGGGGCGCTGCTGGCGTCCGAGCCGAGGGTCGACGAGGTGCATCTGGCGGCGGAGCGGGTTCTGGTGGTAAACACCTCCCCGGTGTCGGGCGGCGAGCGCCGCGGCACGGTGGTCACCCTGCGCGATGTCACCGAACTGCAGTCCCTGATGGGTGAGTTGGACTCGGAGCGGGGCTTCACGCAGGCGCTGCGCTCGCAGGCCCACGAGGCGGCGAACCGGCTGCACACGGTGGTCTCGCTGATCGAGCTGGGCCGGGCGGAGGAGGCGGTGGAGTTCGCCACCGCCGAGCTGGAGCTGGCCCAGGCGCTGACGGACCAGGTCGTCGCGGCGGTGAGCGAGCCGGTGCTCGCGGCCCTGCTGCTGGGCAAGACGGCACAGGCCAACGAGCGTGGCGTGGAGCTGGTCGTGTCGGAGGACAGCCGGCTGGACGACGGCCTGCTGCCGGACACCCTGCCCGCCCGGGACCTGGTGACGATACTGGGCAACCTGATCGACAACGCCGTGGACGCGGCACAGGGCAGCACAGGGGCGCGGGTGACGGTGACGGCGTACGCCGAGGAGGGCGAGCTGGTGCTACGGGTGTCGGACACCGGAGCCGGGGTGGACCCCGCGCTCGCCGAGACGGTCTTCCAGCGCGGGTTCTCCACGAAGCCGGCCGGGCCGGGGGGCCGGGGGCTGGGGCTGGCGCTGGTGCGGCAGGCCGTGATCCGGCACCAGGGAGTGTGGTCGGTGGCGGACGCCGACGGGGGCGGGGCGGCGTTCGAGGTGCGGCTGCCGTTGGCGGAGGGGGCGGCGGCGCCGAACGGCTCTCTGTCGTCCTCGCCGCAGAGGACCGCCGGCGAGGACGCGGTGATGTCGAGAGGTGACGTATGACGGCGGCGGCCGAGCAGGCGATTCGCGTCCTGGTCGTGGAGGACGACCCGGTGGCCGCGGACGCGCACATGATGTACGTCGGCCGGGTGCCGGGCTTCGTCGCCGTCGGCAAGGCGCACACGGGCGCTCAGGCGCGGCGCGCGCTGGAGCGGACGCCGGTGGATCTGCTGCTGCTGGATCTGCACCTGCCCGATGTGCACGGGCTGCAACTGGCGCGGTCGCTGCGTGCGGCGGGCCATCACGCCGACGTGATCGCGGTGACGTCGGCGCGGGACCTGGCCGTGGTGCGGGAGGGGGTGTCGCTGGGGGTCGTGCAGTACGTACTGAAGCCCTTCACGTTCGCCACGCTCCGGGACCGGCTGGTGCGGTACGCCGAGTTCCACGCGGCGGTGGGGGAGGCGAGCGGCCAGGACGAGGTGGACCGGGCGCTGGCGGCGTTGCGGGCGCCGGGGCCGGCGGCGCTGCCGAAGGGGTTGAGCGGGCCGACGCTGGAGCGGGTGACGGGGGCGGTGCGGGACGCCGTGGAGGGGCTCACGGCGGCCGGGGTGGCCGAGGCCGTGGGGATCTCCCGCATCACGGCCCGGCGGTATCTGGAGCATCTGGTGGAGGCGGGGAGGGCGGAGCGGGCCCCGGTCTATGGGCAGGTGGGGAGGCCGGAGCTGGTGTACCGGTGGGTCCCGGGGGCGGGGATGGGCCGGTAGGCCGGCCGCGTCTGCTCCGAGGGTGCGCGCGCCCGGCGTGCCTGTTGTGTTTGCCGCCGTCGTTGAACGCTGGGCTCCGTCTCGGCTCAGTCTCGGATCCCCGTTGCGCCCCCGGTCTTGTGGTCTCCGCCGTCGCCGGACGCCGGGCTCCGCCTCGCGTCCCGCACCGCCTCCGCCCGGTCCTCGCCCCGCGT
The DNA here is from genome assembly GCF_015160855.1 of Streptomyces ferrugineus. Lineage (NCBI taxonomy): Bacteria > Bacillati > Actinomycetota > Actinomycetes > Kitasatosporales > Streptomycetaceae > Streptomyces > Streptomyces ferrugineus. The sequence continues at coordinate 8,129,398 of NZ_CP063373.1, forward strand.
CTCCGGCGGCTGCCGGGCCGCGCCTTGCGTCGGGAAGTGGCCGGTAGGCCGGAGGGCCACCGCGGCCGTTCATCCCGCGCTGCCGTCCGCCGACCCGAACGGCACCGCGTACCGCACGATGTACGTCGCCAGCCCCGCCACCGCCAGCGCCTCGGCCACGGAGAGGACCACGAGGCCCGCCGAGACGCCGTCCCCGGCCCAGTACACGACGAGCGCGCTCAGCGGTACGGCACAGAAGGCGAGCAGGTCGACGGCGAGCTGCACGACCTTGCGCTGCCGGCGCCGGGCGTCCCCGCGATGGAAGCCCTCCCAGCCGAAGGCGGCGTCGGCACCGGCGAGTCGGGCGAGGCGCGGACCGAGTTCGCGGCGCACATACCTCCCGATCGCCGAGATCTTCTCGTCGTTCACCAGATACGTCCAGCCGAGCACGACACACACCGGCGGCAGCGCGAGCAGCATGGCCGTCCGCCCGGTCTGGGCCGCCGCGGCGACCACGGCGGCGACCACTGCGAGGGTGACGTAGAGAAGGTTGTCCCGGAAGCCGATCCGTGCCTTCTGCTCGTCCTTGAGGCTCTGGTACTCGGCGAGCAGCAACTGCCCGACGGTGACGTCGCGTTCTGTCCCGGCCATGACGCTGGTCCCCTTTCGTCCGCGGCCTGCCGAAGCCACCGTGCCCAATCCGCCGCAGGGGCATTGACCTGACTAGACCACTCAACCTACGTTCACCGGGCAGCCATCCCCGCGCCACAACGAAGTGCGTTCGCAGGAGGTCATGCCCGTGCGCCCCACCGCCTCCCTCCCCACACTCCTCGCCGTCACCGTCGTCGCCGCCGGCGGCCTCACCGCATGCGGCGGTGGCTCCGGCAGCGATCCGGACACCGTCAAGGTCTCCTTCAAACAGTCCACGGACAACTCCATCAAGGTGATGGACACCTACCTCGCGGACATCAAGAAGCAGTTCGAGAAGGCCAACCCCGGCAAGAAGGTCGAGTTCGTGCCCATCAAGGCCCCGGACTCGGAGTACTACACCAAGCTCCAGCAGATGCTCCGCTCCCCCAAGACCGCCCCGGACCTGGTCTACGAGGACACCTTCCTCATCAACTCGGACATCACCAGCGGGTACTTGAAGCCCCTCGACCCCTATCTCGCCCAGTGGAAGGACTGGGACCAGTTCATCGACACGGCGAAGGCCGCGGCCAAGGGCGAGGACGGCAAGACGTACGGCGTCCCGGACGGGACGGACACGCGAGGGCTGTGGTTCAGCAAGGACATCTTCGACAAGGCCGGTCTGCCCGCCGACTGGCAGCCGAAGACCTGGGACGACGTCCTGGACGCGGCGCGGACCATCAAGACCAAGGTGCCCGGCGTCATCCCCCTCAACGTGTACACGGGCAAGCCCGTCGGTGAGGCCGCGACCATGCAGACCTTCGAGATGCTGCTCTACGGCACGAACGACGGCAAGGCGGATCCGCTGTACGACAAGTCCGCCAAGAAGTGGGTCGCCGGCAGCCAGGGCTTCAAGGACTCGCTCGAGTTCGTCGAGACCGTCTACAAGGAGAAGCTGGGTCCGGACGTCTCCGACGCCCTCGACCCCAACGTGATGACCCGTGTCCGCGGCGAGTGGCTCCCGCAGGGCAAGCTCGCCATCGCCCTCGACGGCTCCTGGCTCCCGCAGGACTGGCTGGCCGGCAGCGGCCACGAATGGCCCGAGTGGTCCGAGGAGCTCGGCCTCGCCGCCATGCCCACCCAGAACGGCCAGGCCCCCGGCAAGGTGAGCATGTCCGGCGGCTGGACCTGGTCCATCCCGGCGAAGGCGGGCAACCCCGACCTCGCCTTCGAGTTCATCAAGACGATGCAGACGAAGGCGAACGCCCAGAAGTGGTACGTCGCCAACTCCGGCATCGCCGTACGGCAGGACGTCGCGAACGACCCCGCGTACATCGACGCCCAGCCCGGCATCAAGTTCTTCACGGACCTCGTGGCCAGCACCCACTACCGGCCCGCCTACCCGGCGTACCCGATGGTCTCCACCGCCGTGCAGGAGGCGATGGAGGGTGTGACGACGGGTGACCTGTCGGTCGACGACGCGGCGAAGGCGTACGACGAGGAGCTGAGGTCGGCGGCCGACGACCAGGTGATCGAGAAATGACCGCACGCCCATGAGGAACGCCCGCTCCCTCATCCGTGCCCTCCCCGTCTCCCCCGCCGTCGTCCTGCTGGTCCTCTTCCTCGGCGGCCCCATCGCCTACTGCGCCTGGATCGCCTTCACCGACCTCCAGCTCACCGGCCAGGCCGAGGAGTCGTTCGTCGGCTTCGACAACTTCCGTACGGCGTTCGGTGACGAGGCGTTCCTCAACGCGGTCTGGCTCACCCTCGTCTTCACCGTCGTCTCGGCCCTGGTCGGCCAGAACACCCTGGGCCTGGCCCTGGCCGCCCTGATGCAGCGCGCGTCGAAGCCCGTACGGACCCTGGTGGGCGGCATCGTCGTCACGGCCTGGGTGCTGCCGGAGGTCGTCGCCGGGTTTCTCCTCTACGCCTTCTTCCGCCGCGAAGGCACCCTGAACACCCTGCTGGAGTGGCTGCACCTGCCCACCCAGAACTGGCTGTTCACCCTGCCCATCCTGGCGGTGTCCTTCGCCAACGTCTGGCGGGGCACGGCCTTCTCGATGCTGGTCTACACGGCGGCACTCGGCGAGATCCCCAAGGAGATCACCGAGGCCGCGGAGGTCGACGGCGCCGGCGGCTGGCGCCGTATGTGGCACATCACCCTCCCGATGATCCGCCGCTCCATCGGCACCAACCTCATGCTCATCACCCTCCAGACCCTGTCCGTCTTCGGACTGATCTGGGTGATGACGCGGGGCGGCCCGGGCGGCAGGAGCCAGACGCTGCCGCTGTTCATGTACGAGGAGGCGTTCCAGAAGAGCATGATCGGCTATGGCACCGCGGTCGCTCTCCTGCTGCTGGTGGTGGGCTCGCTGTTCTCGGTGGTCTATCTGCGTCTGCTGCGCACGGAGGTCTGACGCCCATGCCGCGCTCTCCCGCGTCCCGCAGGACCACGCACCGCCTGGCCGCCGACGCCGGGCTGCTGGTGCTGGCCGGGGCGTTCGTGCTCCCGCTGGCCTGGGTGGTCCTGTCCTCCCTCGACACCGGCGCGAACCTCCGGGTGAAGGTCCCGGACGGCCTGACCCTGGACAACTTCGACGCGGTCCTGACCCCGGAGATCACCTTCACACCGCTGCTGAACAGCCTGCTGCTGTGCGGCGGCGGCACGGCCCTGACCGTCGGGTGCGCGGCGCTGGCCGCCTACCCGCTCTCCCGGTTCCGCTCGCGCTTCAACCGACCGTTCCTGCTCACGATCCTGTTCGCGACGAGCCTGCCGATCACGGCGATCATGGTGCCGGTGTACGCCCTGTTCGTGCGGGTGAACCTGATCGACACCATGCAGGGGACGATCTTCTTCTTCGCCGCCTCCCAACTGCCGTTCGCCATCTGGCTGATGAAGAACTTCATGGACGGGGTGCCGAAGGAGCTGGAGGAGGCCGCCTGGACGGACGGGGCGTCCTCACTGCAGTCGCTCCTCAGGGTCGTACTGCCGCTCATGGGGCCCGGAGTCGCCGTGGTGACGGTCTTCTCCTTCGTGATGATGTGGGGCAACTTCTTCGTCCCGTTCATGCTCCTGCTCAGCCCCGACCAGATGCCGGCGTCCGTGAGCATCAACGACTTCTTCGGCAACCGCGGGATGGTGGCGTACGGCCAGCTCGCGGCGTTCTCGATCGTGTACTCGACGCCGGTGATCCTGCTGTACGTACTGGTCGCCCGGCGGCTGGGCGGCGGCTTCGCGCTGAGCGGGGCGGTCAAGGGGTGAGGGTGGCGGTCAAGGGGTGGGCGCGGCGAACGTCACTCGGGCAGCACCCCGGCCCGGAACGCCTCCACCCCCACGACCCTGCGCACCCGCACCGGCTCGATCAACAGCATCACCCGACGCTCTCCGGGCAGCAGCCACGGATACCGCTCCTCCCCGATGTACTTCCGCGTCAGCCGGTCCATGGCCCGCAGCGCCTCCTCCCCCTCCACGAACCGAGCGACCCGGCCCCGGATCTCGGCCCGGTCGTACGGGTTCTCGGCGTCGTGGTGGGACAGCGAAACGTTGGGATTGAGCCGCAGGTTGTCCACCTTGACGCGCCCGATGGACGTGTTGACCATGACGTACTCATCTTCGATGTCCGCCCACATGGGCGACACCTGCGGCATCCCGTCCGGGCCCACCGTCGCGAGGTGCCAGAAGTTCGGCGCGAGGAGACGCTCGCGAATATGCCCGTTGAGCTTGCCGTTCACCGACGGTCACCGCCTTCCGCGGGGTGCCGCCGTGACACCCCGGCGCCATCCTGGCCGTCACCCCACCCGGTCGACAGACGATCTTCGGCCAGCCGCGAACCCACGAGTAGCCGTACTTTCCTACAATCCGTGATCCTGGCCGAACAGACCGTAGTCACCCCACCCCGCCCGCCCTACGTTGAGGGCCGTGCGCCGACCCCCAGCCCAACCGAACCAGCCCCCCAGCCGCTCCAGCCGCCGTAACCCGCCCACTCCCCCGTTCAACGCCCCCGCAGCCCGAAGACTGCGCGCCGGCCTCAACATGGGCCCCGAGCACGTCGCCCACGGCCTGCGGACCTCGTACGGACTCCCCTACGTCACCGAGGACCTCGTCATCGCCTGGGAGCGCGAGCTCGCCTCCCCCACCAACCACGAGCTCACCGCCCTCGCGGGTGTGCTGTGGTGCTCGCCGGGCGAGCTGCTCGGCAGGCCGCGGACGCTGCGCGAGCACCGGATCGCCCGGGGCCTCGCGCCCGAGGACGTGGCCCGTGCCGTCGGGCACGAGGTCCTCGCCTATCTCCGCATGGAGGAGGACGACGCCTGGCACGGCACCGACCGCCAGTGCGCCGCCCTCGCCGATGTGCTCGCCCTGACGCTGCCCGACTTCATCACCGTCACGGGCCGCGAGCCCAGGCTCGCAGAGCTGCTGCGCAGTGCCGTGACGACGCGCTGGCAGGCGTATGTGCGCCCGGTCGGCAAGGTGGTGCCCCTGGACCGGCGCCTGCTGGAGACCAGCCTCCAGCAGCTGCACCAGGTCTACCAGGGGCAGATGACCGCCACGCTGAGCTGGGGCGGCGGCAGCGGCGAGGCCGGGGCGGCCGGCCTCGAGTTCATGGACCGGATCGTGGAGCACTTCTGGACGGCGGTCCAGGGGAACGGGCCCTGAGGCCCGGAAGACGGTGGAGCCGAGGCCAGGGGTGTCTTGAAAGTCCCCCTAGACCCCCTAGAAGACCGACTCCGCCTCGTCCATCCGGTCCTTGGGCACCGTCTTCAGCTCGGTGACCGCCTCCGCCAGCGGCACCAGCACGATGTCCGTGCCGCGCAGCGCGGTCATCCTGCCGAACTCGCCCCGGTGCGCGGCCTCCACCGCGTGCCAGCCGAAGCGGGTGGCGAGCACCCTGTCGTACGCGGTCGGGGTGCCGCCGCGCTGGACGTGGCCGAGAATGACCGGCTTGGCCTCCTTGCCGAGGCGGCGCTCCAGCTCGAAGGCGAGGGCGGTGCCGATGCCCTGGAAGCGCTCGTGGCCGTACTGGTCGATCTCGCCCTTGCCGTAGTCCATGGTGCCGTCGGCGGGGTGGGCGCCCTCGGCCACGCAGATCACGGCGAACTTCTTGCCGCGCGAGAAGCGCTCCTCGACCATCTTCACGAGGTCGGCGGGGTCGAACGGGCGCTCCGGGAGGCAGATGCCGTGTGCGCCCGCCGCCATACCGGACTCCAGCGCGATCCAGCCCGCGTGGCGGCCCATGACCTCGACCACCATCACGCGCTGATGGGACTCCGCCGTCGTCTTCAGGCGGTCCATGGCCTCGGTGGCGACGCCGACGGCCGTGTCGAAGCCGAAGGTCCGGTCCGTCGAGGAGATGTCGTTGTCGATCGTCTTCGGCACCCCGACGACCGGCAGACCGGCGTCGGACAGCATGCGGGCCGCGGTCAGCGTGCCCTCGCCGCCGATCGGGATCAGCGCGTCGATGCCGAAGTCGCGGGCGATGTCGGGGGCGCTCTCGCAGGCCTCGCGCAACCGGTCGCGCTCCAGCCGGGACGAGCCCAGTATGGTGCCGCCGCGGGCCAGGATGCCGCTGACCGCCTCCAGGTCGAGGCTGCGGTAGTGGCCGTCCAGCAGGCCCGCGTATCCGTCCTCGAAGCCGATCACCTCGTCGCCGTAGTGGGCGACGGCCCGGTGCACGACCGACCGGATCACTGCGTTCAGGCCGGGGCAGTCGCCGCCTGCGGTGAGAACTCCGATGCGCATCGTGCTGTGTCTCCTGGTCGCTGTTGATACCGGTGAGCAAGTCCGATTGTTTCATGTCGCCGAGAGTGGTGTCGCAGCCGTACTGACGGGCGCCTTATCCACCGCCAAGGGTATTGTCAAGAGGGTTTCGCTCACCTCACTGGGCGATTTTGCGACCCCGCCGACGGACTGCAGAAGACGAGATGAGAGGGAGAGCACGCGTGACGCGCAGCGTGTACGTGACCGGCATCGACCGCGGCGACGGCCGCCAGGTCGTCGAACTGGGGGTCATGGAGCTTCTGACCCGGCAGGTCGACCGGGTGGGGGTGTTCCGGCCGCTGGTCCATCACTCGCCCGACCGCCTGTTCGAGCTGCTGCGCGCCCGCTATCGCCTCTCCCAGGACCCGGCGACGGTCTACGGCATGGACTACCACGAGGCGTCCGCCCTCCAGGCCGAGCGTGGCACGGACGAGCTGGTGTCCACCCTCGTCGACCGCTTCCACGCCGTCACCCGCGACTACGACGTCGTCCTCGTCCTCGGCACCGACTACGCCGACACCCAGCTCCCGGACGAGCTGTCGCTCAACGCCCGGCTCGCCAACGAGTTCGGCGCGTCCGTGATACCCGTCGTGGGCGGGCGCAAGCAGAACACCGAGTCGGTGCTCGCCGAGACGCGCAACGCCTACCGGGCGTACGAGACCCTGGGCTGCGACGTGCTCGCCATGGTCACCAACCGGGTCGCCCGGGCCGACCGGGACGAGATCGCCGAGCGGCTCGACTCACGGCTGCCGGTGCCCTGTTACGTCGTCCCGGACGAGCTCGCCCTGTCCGCGCCGACGGTCTCGCAGATCGCCCAGTCCCTGGACGCGAAGGTCCTGCTCGGCGACGACTCCGGGCTCGCGCGCGACGCGCTGGACTTCGTGTTCGGCGGCGCGATGCTGCCGAACTTCCTGAGCGCCCTGACCCCGGGCTGCCTGGTCGTCACCCCGGGCGACCGCGCCGACCTGGTCGTCGGCTCGCTGGCCGCGCACAGCGCCGGCACCCCGCCGATCGCCGGTGTGCTGCTCACCCTGGACGAGCGCCCCGGCGACGAGATCCTCACCCTCGCCGGCCGTCTCGCCCCGGGCACCCCGGTGCTGTCGGTGCCGGGCTACAGCTTCCCCACCGCCGAGCAGCTGTTCGCCCTGGAGGGGAAGTTGAACGCGGCCACCCCGCGCAAGGCGGAGACGGCGCTCGGCCTGTTCGAGCGGTACGTCGACACCGGCGAGCTGCTGAAGCGGGTCTCGGCGCCGAGCACCGACCGGGTCACGCCGATGATGTTCGAGCACAAACTGCTGGAGCAGGCCCGCTCGGACATGCGCCGCATCGTGCTGCCCGAGGGCACCGAGCCGCGCGTCCTGCACGCGGCGGAGGTGCTGCTGCGGCGCAACGTCTGCGCCCTCACGCTCCTGGGCCCCGCCGACCGGATCCGCAAGAAGGCCGCCGACCTCGGTATCGACCTGGGCGACGCCCAGCTCATCGACCCGGCGACCAGCGAGCTGCGCGACGCCTTCGCCGAGCAGTACGCCCGGTTCCGCGCCCACAAGGGGGTCACGGTGGAGCTGGCGTACGACGTCGTCTCCGACGTGAACTACTTCGGGACGCTGATGGTGCAGGAGGGGCTGGCCGACGGCATGGTGTCGGGGTCCGTGCACTCGACGGCGGCGACCATCCGCCCGGCCTTCGAGATCATCAAGACCAAGCCGGACGCCGACATCGTCTCGTCCGTCTTCTTCATGTGCCTCGCCGACCGGGTCCTGGTCTACGGCGACTGCGCGGTGAACCCGGACCCGAACGCCGAGCAGCTGGCCGACATCGCCATTCAGTCGGCGGCCACCGCCCAGGGGTTCGGCGTGGAGCCGCGCATCGCGATGCTGTCGTACTCGACGGGTACGTCCGGGACGGGCGCCGACGTCGACAAGGTGCGCGAGGCGACCGAACTGGTGCGCGCGCGGCGGCCCGATCTGAAGATCGAGGGGCCCATCCAGTACGACGCCGCCGTCGAGCCGTCGGTGGCCGCGACCAAGCTGCCGGAGTCGGAAGTGGCGGGGCAGGCAACGGTTCTGATCTTCCCCGACCTCAATACGGGTAACAACACCTACAAGGCCGTGCAGCGCTCGGCCGGCGCGATCGCCGTCGGACCGGTGCTGCAGGGTCTGCGCAAGCCGGTCAACGACCTGTCCCGGGGCGCCCTCGTCCAGGACATCGTCACCACCGTCGCCATCACCGCCATCCAGGCCCAGTCCCCCAGCCAGAAGGTTTCCCAGCAGTGACCGCGTCCCGCATCCTCGTCCTGAACTCCGGCTCCTCGTCGGTGAAGTACCAGCTGCTCGACATGCGCGACAGCAGCCGGCTGGCCGTGGGCCTCGTCGAGCGCATCGGCGAGGAGGGCTCGCGGCTCAGGCACACCCCGTTGGGGAACGGCGGCGAGACCCGTGAGTGGACGGGCCCGATCGCCGACCACGAGGCGGCGCTCAAGGCCGTGTCGGCGGAGCTCGCCAAGGACGGCCTCGGGCTCGACTCGCCGGAGCTGGCCGCGATCGGCCACCGGGTGGTGCACGGCGGCAAGCACTTCACCGAGCCGACCGTCATCGACGACGCCGTGCTCGCCGAGATCGAGCGCCTGATACCGGTGGCCCCGCTGCACAACCCGGCCAACCTCACCGGCATCCGCACCGCCCAGCACCTGCGCCCCGACCTGCCCCAGGTCGCCGTCTTCGACACCGCGTTCCACACCACGATGCCGGAGTCGGCCGCCCGCTACGCCATCGACGTGGAGACCGCCGACCGGCACCGGATCCGCCGCTACGGCTTCCACGGCACCTCGCACGCGTACGTCTCCCGGGCGACGGCGAAGCTGCTGGGCAAGGACCCTTCCGAGGTCAATGTGATCGTGCTGCACCTCGGCAACGGAGCCTCCGCGTCCGCCGTGCGGGCCGGTCGTTGCGTGGACACCTCCATGGGGCTGACGCCTTTGGAGGGGCTCGTGATGGGTACGCGCTCCGGTGACCTGGATCCCGCCGTCATCTTCCATTTGGCGCGGGTTGGGGAAATGTCCATCGCGGAAATCGACACTCTTCTCAACAAGAAGAGCGGATTGATCGGCCTGTGCGGCGACAACGACATGCGGGAGATCCGCCGACGTATCGACGAAGGTGACGAGACGGCCCAATTGGCCTTCGACATCTACATTCACCGACTGAAGAAGTACATCGGCGCCTATTACGCGGTGCTCGGCACGGTGGACGCGATCGCGTTCACGGCCGGGGTCGGCGAGAACGCGGCGCCGGTGCGGGAGGCCGCCCTGGCCGGCCTGGAACAACTGGGCCTCGTGGTGGACGCCGAACTGAACGCCCTGCGCGGTGACGAGCCGCGGCTGATCTCCCCCGCCGGCGCGAGGGTGGCGGTCGCCGTGGTTCCGACGGATGAAGAACTGGAGATTGCCACACAGACCTACGCGCTGGTGGGCAACGCCTGAGTAACACGGCTGAGCAATACGCAGCTCATTTGTATCTTCCGCCAGACGGAATATTCCGTAGCGAAACAAACCGATAGGATCGTCCCATGCGCCGTTCGAAAATCGTCTGTACTCTCGGCCCCGCGGTCGACTCCCACGAGCAGCTTGTCGCGCTGATCGAGGCGGGCATGAATGTGGCCCGCTTCAACTTCAGCCATGGCACGCACGAAGACCACCAGGGGCGGTACGAACGCCTCCGGGCCGCCGCCGAGGAGACCGGCCGCGCCATCGGCGTGCTCGCCGACCTCCAGGGGCCGAAGATCCGCCTGGAGACCTTCGCCGAGGGCCCGGTCGAGCTGGAGCGCGGTGACGAGTTCGTCATCACGACCGAGGACGTCCCGGGTGACAAGCACATCTGCGGGACGACCTACAAGGGTCTGCCCGGCGACGTCGACAAGGGCGACCAGATCCTCATCAACGACGGCAACGTCGAGCTGAAGGTCACCGAGGTCGACAGCCCCCGGGTCAAGACGATCGTGATCGAGGGCGGCGTCGTCTCCGACCACAAGGGCATCAACCTGCCCGGCGCGGCGGTGAACGTGCCGGCCCTGAGCGAGAAGGACGTGGAGGACCTCCGCTTCGCCCTCCGCATGGGCTGCGACCTGGTCGCGCTGTCCTTCGTCCGGGACGCCAACGACGTGCAGGACGTGCACAAGGTCATGGACGAGGTCGGCCGCCGCGTGCCGGTCATCGCCAAGGTGGAGAAGCCGCAGGCGGTCGCCAACATGGAGGACGTCGTGCTGGCGTTCGACGCCGTGATGGTCGCGCGTGGCGACCTGGCCGTCGAGTACCCGCTCGAGAAGGTCCCCATGGTGCAGAAGCGGCTCATCGAGCTGTGCCGCCGCAACGCCAAGCCGGTGATCGTGGCGACCCAGATGATGGAGTCGATGATCACCAACTCCCGCCCGACCCGCGCCGAGGCCTCCGACGTGGCCAACGCCATCCTGGACGGCGCGGACGCGGTCATGCTGTCGGCGGAGTCCAGCGTGGGCGCGTACCCGATCGAGACGGTCAGGACGATGTCGAAGATCGTCGCCGCCGCCGAGCAGGAACTCCTGGCGAAGGGCCTGCAGCCCCTCGTCCCCGGCAAGAAGCCGCGCACCCAGGGTGGTTCGGTCGCCCGCGCCGCCTGCGAGATCGCCGACTTCCTCGGCGGCAAGGGCCTGGTCGCCTTCACCCAGTCCGGCGACACCGCCCGCCGCCTGTGCCGCTATCGCGCCGCCCAGCCGATCGTCGCGTTCACCACGGACGAGTCCACCCGCAACCAGATGACCCTCAGCTGGGGCGTCGAGCCGCACGTGGTCCCGTTCGTCAACAGCACCGACGAGATGGTCGACCTGGTGGACCAGGAGATCGTCAAGCTGGGGCTGTTCAACGAGGGCGACATCGTGGTGATCACGGCGGGGTCGCCGCCTGGGGTGCCGGGGACGACGAACATGGTGCGGGTGCACCATCTTGGGGGCGGGGCGCGGGACTGACCGCCCAAAGGCTCTTGTACGGCACTGAGGGTGCCCCCTGCCTTGTTCAGCAGGGGGCACCCTTTCGGCTACTACGACAGAGCTGTGGCCCGGACCTCGTGTGTGGAGGGCCGGGCCACAGCCGGGTGCGGCTCCCGAACGGGCTTTGAGGGCTCAGTCGGTGGTGTATTGGTGCAGTCCGGGCACGGTCAGCGTTCCGCCGAACTGGCCGGCCTGGGTGACCTTCACGTTGGTGAAGTAGATCCAGGGGATGTTCAGCGGCGGCGGGTGCTCCGGGTCGAACGTGATCGGGATCAGACCGAGCAGGTTGCCCGAAATGCTCTCGGTGTACATCACCGTCTTGCCGCCGGTGATCGTCGACGTCGAGCCCTTGGCCGCCTGCACATGGTAGGTCTTGCCGGCCTGCTTGTCCTTGACGATCTGGTGCAGGTCGCCGATGTCCGTGCCGTCGGATATGACGTACTTCAGGACCTTCTTCTTGGTGCCGTTGGCGGTCTTCACCTCGACGATGCCCTGGTAGTCCGCGCCCTTGAGGGTCAGCGAGCTGGCCTCCAGGTACCAGGGGTCGTCCGCCACGAACTGCTTGTTGTCGACGCCGCCCTCGTCGTCGGTGGCGGCCGGGCACGCGTCCGGGTCCACGGTGGGGCTCGCGGACGGGCTGGGCGAGGCGGTGGCCTTGTCCGCGGCGTCCTCGGCCGCCTTCTCGGCGGTCTCGGTGGTGTCCTCGGCCGCCTTGGACGCCGTGTCGGTCGTGTCCTTGACGGTGTCCTTCACCGTGTCGGTCGTGTCCTCGACGGTGTCCTTGACCGAGTCGGTGACCTTGTCGGTGGTCTCCCTGACGGTGTCGGACGTGTCCTTGGCCGACGCGTCGGACGACGCGTCCTCGCTCGTGCTCGGTGACGCGGACGGCGTCGGGCTCGCGGTGTCCGAAGAGCCGGCACCACCCGTGAAGATGCCGCTGATCGCGTCGCCTATCTCCTCCAGCAGGTTGCCCCCGCTCTCGGACGGCGAAGGGCTCGGCGTGGCGGCGTCGTCGCCGGCCTTGTCCTCGCCCGACTCGCTCTCGGACGGGGACGGCGTGGGCTCGGCCTCGTCGTCGGAACCTGAATCCGACGCAGCGGCCTCGCCCGAGCCGGAGGAACCCGAGGAGTCGGAGGAGTCCGCGGAGTCCTGGTCACCGGCCGACGCCGACGGGGTCGGCTTCGCCTCGTCGTCCTTGTCGCTGTCGGCGCTCGCCGACGGCGAGGGAGAGGACGCCTCGTCCTCGGAGTCCTCCAGGGCCGCGACACACTCCTTGTACTCGTCCGCCGTCAGGCTGTTCGCCGTCGGCTTGGAGGAGCTGTCGCTGTCGGCGATGGCAAGGCTCGCCGTGAACCCCATGCCCATGAGGACCGCCGTGGGCATCGCGGCCATGGCTATCGCCTTGCCGGCAGGCATGTGGAACCTGGTGAACAGCGGCTTCTTGGGTGCCGCGTGGCGCGGCCCGGTTCTCACACGGGACGCTTCCACATCAGCCCCGTGGGTCACCTCGTCAGCCGGCACTGTGCCTCCCGTTCGCCCCGTTCGCCGGGCTCGTTCCTGACAGATCGTTCGGCCCGCTCATCCCGTCCCCCACGGGCTTGAGGATCGTCGTGTCCGGGTCCGCGGCCTGAGGCGCGTCGTCCGTTGCCGGGGTGCCGCCCGCGGCGGGCTCCGCCTCGGGCTCGCCCGGCGCCCACGCCACGGCCATCGCGCCGCCCACGAGGGCGAACAGGAAACCGACGATGAAGCCGCCGAAGTTGGACACCGGGATGGACACCAGGCCCAGCAGAATCGCCGCGACACCCGCGAAGGTCCGGATGTGCTTCTGGAACCAGAGGCTGATGCCCAGCACGACGAGCAGCACACCGATGATCAGGGAGCCGGCCCCCGCGGTGGTGGACATCGCCAGGGTCAGGTGGCCGATCGTGATGTTCGCGTACGGGAAGTACATGATCGGAAAGCCGCCGATCATGATGAACAGGCCGGCCCAGAACGGCCTGGTGCCCCGCCAGGCGCGGAACTGCAGCCTCCGGCGGGTGACAAGGCCGGGCGCGGCAGAGGTCTCGGCGCTCATGGAAAACAGCTCCCTGGTGCGGCGTTGCTGTAGTGAGGGTGGTACTGCGATGGAGATGTGGGGGGTGGGTGAAGAGCCGGATGGATGGCGGACGGGCGGGGGCGCCGTCGGCTCCCCCGCCCGTCACGGAGTGCTCAGTAGCACTCGATGCCGGGGCCCTTGCCCTTGTGCAGCGACATGTGCAGACCGCTCAGCTTGAAGGTTCCGGCGGTGGTCGCCCACGCCGTCTGCTCCACGCCGGTCAGCTTGACCGACCCTGCCTCCTGGCCGAAGCCATTCGGGTTGGCCTGCTCCTTGCCACCCTTCATGCCGGGGCCGGGGCCGCCCTTCATGGACCCGGCCGCGACACCGATGTTGATGTCCTTGAACTCTGCGTCCGCGTCGAGTTCCTCGACGTCGATGTACAGGTTCTTGGCGTGGACCTGCTTGGCCTTGTCGCTGCTGTCACCGGCCGTCAGCTTCAGGGTGATGTCCCCGACGAACGGCACGTTCGGAGTGACGACGGACTGGCACATCTTCTCGATGCGCGCCGACTTGAACGCCGAGACCGCCACCGCGTGAGCGGTCTTCTCGCCGGAGAGGGTGGTCCCCGGGTCGACGGCCCCGTACTGGGAGAAGCCCGTTCCGTTGAGCTCCTTGGCCGTGACCTTGAACGACTGCCCCGACACACTGAACGACGCGGCAAGAGCGCCCTGCGCGAGGGCGACACCTATCGCAGCCGTGGCGGCCACGCTGGGCACCATGACCACAGCGAACCGCTTCCATCTGGTCCCGCCACGCACCTGGGACTCCATATTTCCTCCTTCTCGGACGTACATCACTGCCCCGGCCCAGCGCCCAAAGGCCGCTCAACCAGGCAGGGATGGGAGAAGTGCTACGTCCTCGGGAAGGAGAGCGCCCGTACTCGAAAGGCGCGAACCCGCGCCCGAAACACCGGCGATCACCCCCGAGCGACAACCACTGGTCGCGCCTGACACGCATCACGCACAACCTTGCCGGACAGGCTTCGCCGGGTGGGCGAAGACCCCCCTGTCCAAGAGCCGGCGCCACTGCCGCCGACTCTGCTCGGTGGGGACCCAGGAACTCCCGCGACCCAACCGGCTGTCGGGGTACGGGAAAGGACCGAGCGTGGCCGATCGTGGTGCATTCTCGCCGCCCGCACAAGGGGCTTCGTTACTCAGTAGTAACGGCCGGATAACCGAACAACGACCCGTCGGTCTCGGACAGCGACTCAGGGTGGCCTCGGGTCACCGGACAAATCCGGGAATCACCGGACAGGATCTGACAGAAAGATGCCCACGACTTACCCGCAGTAACTACGGCCGTGATTACCAAGTTTTGGTAAAGCACGGCCGCAGTGGTCGTCTCCCGCCAGATCTTTCACTCGGGCAACACGCGCCCGCGCGTTTAGCGACTGGTCAGAACGGGGCCGGCGCCCCGCTCGCGAACACGTCAGAACAAGGCGCGCGCCAGCGCCCTGCGCGCCGCCGCCACCCGCGGATCCTCGGCGCCCACGACCTCGAACAGCTCCAGCAGCCGAAGCCGTACGGTGTTCCGCTCCTCACCCACCGTGCGCTGCACGGTGTCGATGAGCCGCCCGAAGGCGTCCTCGACATGCCCGCCCACCAGATCCAGGTCGGCCGCGGCGATCTGCGCCTGCGCGTCCGCGGGCTTCTCGGCGGCGTCCTTGCGCACCTGCTGCGGATCGGCGCCCTGCACCCGCTGGAGCAACTCGGCCTGGGCGAGCCCGAGTTTGGCCTCCGAGTTCGCGGGGTCCTCGTTCAATACGTTCTTGTACGCCTGCACAGCACCGCCCAAATCGCCCGCGTCCAGGGCCTGTACGGCGGCCTCGAGCAGGGCGTCGTAGGGACCGGCCGGCGCGGTGGGAGCCGCCTGGGCGGCGCCGCCCGGCTCGGCGTCGGCGTCGGCGTCGACCGTCAGACCGGTCAGGCCGAACCGCTGCTCGGCTACGGTGACGAGCTGGTCGAGCGTCTGGCGGATCTGCGCCTCGCTCGCCGCCCCCTGGAAGAGCGGCAGCGCCTGCCCGGCGACGACGGCGAACACGGCGGGGATGCCCTGCACGCCGAACTGCTGCATCAGCATCTGGTTGGCGTCGACGTCGATCTTGGCGAGGAGGAAGCGGCCGTCGTACTCGACGGCGAGGCGTTCGAGGACCGGGCTGAGCTGCTTGCAGGGCTCGCACCACTCGGCCCAGAAGTCGATGACGACGGGTACCTCGGCGGAGCGCTGAAGGACTTCACGCTCGAATCCGGCCTCGTCGACATCGATGACGAGATCGGCGGGCGAGACGGCGCCGGCGCCCCCGCCCTGCCGGGCGGCCTCGGCGCGCGCCTGCTCCGCCTTCGCCTTGGCCTCCTGGGCCGCCTTCACCGCGGCGAGGTCGACGACTCCGCTCATGGACATGTTCCGTGGCTGCATGCGTCTATCCTCCCCCGTTCGGCGCGCGTGTGTGAAAAGTGCCCCGAAACCCGGTCCCGGCTCGGTGGCGCCCGGCGCCGGGTCCCCACCCGACACCTGTGGTCATCGCTTTCGCTACGAGTCGTAGCGTAATGGCAGGCCGACCCCCTGGAACACCACCTACCCGTGATCTCCCTCACGACCACCCACGAACCACCCGGATATGGTCAGGGGATGCAGAGCCGCACCGCCGCGTCCCGCCCCGGACGCCCGCGCAGCGCCGCCGCGGACGCCGCGATCCTGGCGGCGACGCGGGAGGCGCTGGTCGAACTGGGGTGGTCCAAGCTCACCCTGGGAGACGTGGCCACCCGCGCCGGGGTTGCGAAGACGACGCTCTATCGCCGCTGGTCCGGCAAGAACGAGCTGGTCGTCGACGCGGTGGCCGAGCTCTTCGACGAACTCCGACTGCCCGACCGGGGCACCCTCGCCGCCGACATCGAGGGCGTCGTGCTCCAGTTCGCGGCGATCCTGGCCCGCCCCGAGGCGCGGAGCGGGCTGATGGCGGTGGTGGCGGAGTCGACGAGGGACGACGCCCTGCGCGACCGTATCCGCGAGTCGATCGTGGACCGCCAGAAGCGCCTGGTCCTGGAGGGCCGGGCCAGAGCCCAGGCCCGCGGCGAACTGCCGCCGGAGCCGGACGCGTCGGAGTCGGCGCGCACGGTGGACCTGATCTTCGACGTGATCGCGGGCGCGGTGGTGCACCGGGCCCTGGTGAGCGCGGAGCCTGTGGACGCGGCGTGGGCCCGGGGTTTCACAGCACTTCTGCTGGAGGGCCTGGCGGCGGCCGGGACGGCCTGACGTCGATCGCCGTTCACGCAGCGAGGCCGGACGGTGGAGCGGGGGATTTTCCCCGCTCCACCGTCGGTGTTCGGCTCGGGACTACAGCTGACGATCTCCCTGCCAGGTGACCGACGTCAGCGCGGCGAGACCACCATGGGCCAAGCCTTTATAGGTCACCGTCCGCGCGGGACCGAGCTCGTGCGCGACCCGCCTCGCCAGCTCCATCCCTTCGCGGAACAACCGTTCCCAATCGGCGTCGTACTTCCCGTCCTCCCGGTCACGCAGGTCCAGATCCAGGGTGGTGTCGACCCCCTCCGCCCATGCGTAGAGGGAGGAGACCAGCCCGTCGGACAAGTCCAGGGCGGCGGCGGGATCGTCCGGGAAGAAGTCCCCGAACCCCTCGGAGCGCAACGGTCCGAATTTGTACTCGCCTTCGACGGTGAGGTGAACGGGGTGTGGTGGCGTGCCGTGACTGTCGCGTTCCCAGTGCAGGCGATCGCAGCCCCAGCACACCCACTTCGCCGACCTGTGGCGCTCGTCCCAGTAGCGCACCACCCATGACGGCCCCAGATACCGGGCCAGTCGCTGGGCGGTCGCCAGGCCCTGGTTGGCATGCCCCCGCAGATCCGGGCGGGAGACGAAGCCCTCCGGGGGGCGGGACAGCGACCAGGAGCGCAGCGCGTCAACCAGTTCCTCGGGCAGGCCGAGCCCGGCTCCGTCCAGCGGGACGTTACGGGTGAAGGCGCCGAGGTCGTCGTGAGCCTCGGCATCCTGCGGCTCGTACAGGGGAGATGGCTCGCCCCTGGCGTGCACGAGCACGTGCCGCGGTTCCTCGAAGGTCATGCGATGTTCGCTCCGATCACATAGCCGTTGTCGCCCACGCTAACGGCCACCCGCTGGGTCTTTCCCTGGAAGGCGACCTCGAAGATCGGCCTTCCGGCTCCCTGGGTGCCGACCCGCGTGCCCTGAGTGAGGGCCGTCTTCACGAGGGCGGGAATGTCCTCCACCCGGACCCCCGCGTTCGCGAACTCTCCCGCATGCCGGAAGGCAATGTGGGTGAGGCCCGCGTTGACGTTGCCCTTTTCGAGCCAGGCGAGGGGCACACCGGGCTTGGCGTACTCGATCACCCAGATCGTGTCCGGTCTGTTGAACTTCACGCCGGCGTCCTTGAGCCGGTCCAGCAGCTTCGGGTCGAGGGTGCCACGGTGGATCTTGGCACGTTCCGCCACGGCGGCCGCGATGCGCAGTCCCAGGCCCGCCGCGCTCGTGGCGTCGCCGACCTTGGCGGCACCCTTCTCCCCGTAGATCTTCTTCAGGTCCGCGAGTATCTGCGCAGCGTCCTCACCGGTCTTGATGGCACGTTCAGCCCTCGCGGCGATCTTGGCCGCCTCGGCGAGCTTCGTAGCGATCGACGGCGGCACAAGGATCGCGGCGGCCCAGGCACAACTGGACTTGTCGCCGTGGTAACACCGGGCGGCATCGCCCAGCACGATCTCGTACAGGACTGCGCCGGCCTTCTCTCCGAAGAGGTTCTGCCAGCCGATCCTGGTGATCTGCCCGAAGGTGAAGTGGTGGGTCCAGTTGTTGGTCTGGTCCTTCAACGTCTCCGTGCCGAGGAACAGCATGTCCGGCTTCGGGCAGCCGGCCTCGGTGGCGGGCACGTCCGGGTTGGCACAGTAGTAGTAACTGACCGTGACATCGAGGTGCAGCTCATACGTCACCGTGCAGCCGTCGAGCGTGTAGACACACTCGTTGAGCTGCTTGGCCGGTCCCGCCTCGGTGACCTTGTCGACGACGTAGAAGACGCGGTCGATGCCGATTCCGGCGCCCGACGAGACCTGCTTGTTGGCCTCCTTGCGCTCCGCGGACTCCGCGGCCGCCTGTGCTTCTTCGGCGTACTTCTGGGCGTCCTTGGCCGCTTCCTCGGCCGCGGTGGCGGCGGCGTCGGCGCGCTGCGCTGCGGCGCGGGCGTCCTTCGCCGCCCGCTCGGCCTGTGCTGCCGCCGTTCGGGCGGCGGACGCGTCGAGGGCTGCCTGGTCGGCGGATTCGCGAGCCTGCTTGGCGTGGCCCTCGGCCCGCCCGGCCGCCTTGTCCGCCGCGGCTGCGTCCTGGGTGGCCTTGCGGTCGTATTCGATCGTGCGGGCCAGGGAGGCCTGCGCCTTGGAGGCTGCCGTGGCGGCGTCGGCCGCGTAGCCGAGGGCTTCCTTGGCGTAGGTGCGGGCGTTCGCCGCGTAGCCGGCGGCCTTGGCGGCGTGCTGGTAGGCGGCCTTGGCGTCGCCCTTGGCCTGGTCGGCGATCGACTTGGCCGCGTCGGCCTCCGCCTTCGCGTTCTTGGCGTGGGCGTCGGCGACGGCCTTCTGCTGCTCGGCGATCGACTTCGACGCCTGGCCAGTCAGGACCACCAGGCCGGCGGCCGAGTCGGTGTCGACGTACGGGGAGCCGAGCTGGATCGCGTCGTTGGCCGGCTTGGCGACCTGGGCGGCGGCGTTGCCGGCGTCCACGGCGGCCTGGGCGGTGACATGGGCGAAGCCCGCGGCCTTCGCGGAGGCGGCCAGGGCCTTGGCGGCTTCCTTGTTCGCCTCGTCGGCGTGCCCCTTGGCGGTCTTGGCGTCCTTCTCCGCCTCGTCGGCCAGCTTGACCGCCGCCTTGGCTTCGGAGGCGGCGTGCTGCGAGGCGCTGATGGCGTCCGCTGCGGCGCTGGTCGCCGTCCTCACCGCGGCGTCGGCCTTCAGCTTCGCGGCCTGAGCGGCGTCCGCGTGCGAGCGGGCCCGCTTGGCGGCTGCCTCGGCGCGCGTGGCTGCCGCGTCGGCGTCGGCCGCCGCCTTGGTCGCGGCGTTGGCCGCGGCGCGGGATCTGCCGGCCGCTGCCTCGGCGTCGTCGGCGTGCCCATCCGCCGCGTCCGCCGCCGCCCTGGCTTCCTTCGCGTTGCTGTCGGACTCGTGGGCCTGGGCGTACGCCTCCTTGGCGTCGGCCTTGGCGCGGGCGGCATCCGCCTTCTGCTCGGCGTCCCAGGCGTCGTCGCGCAGGTCGCGGGCCTTGTCGCGGGCCTTCTCCGCGTCGTTCTTTCGGTCGACCGCGGTCTTCTCTGCGGCCTCGGCCTTGTCCCGGGCGTTCTGCGCGTTGGTCGCCTCGGTCTCGGCGGTCTTCCTGTGCCGGGCTGCCTCGGCCTGCTTGGCTGCGGCGGTCGCCTTCTCCGCCTTCGCCGTCTTCTCCTCGGCTTCCGCCGCCAGCCGCTTGGCGTGGGCCTCGGCGGCGGCCGCCTTGGCCTCGCCCTCGGCCTTCAGGGCCACGGCGAGCTTGGCCTCCGCGGTCTCCTTGTCCTTCTTGGCGTTGTCGCGATGCACCTTGGCGGCATCCGCCGCGGCCTTCGCCTGCAACTCGGCGGTGTGTGCCGCCTCCTTGCGGAACTCGGCCTTGGCCTGGGCGGCCTGGGCCAGCGCCCGCTGCATGATGGTCTGACTGTCGCCGGCGGATGCGCGGGTGGCGGCTTCGGCGGTCTCGCCGGCCTTCACCATCGCCTCCAGCGCGGCGGCCGCGCCCTTGGTGACCTGCGCCTTCTGCTGGCCGACGAGCAGGCCGCGGCCGCGCGGCGTGCCGCCTGCATCAGCGATGGTGTAGGCGGTCTCCTGCACGTCGTCGCTAGTGTCGGCGAGAATCCTCGCGTACTTGGCTTCCTGCTTGAGGTCGGCGAGCTGGGCCTTCGCCGCCGCCCGCGCGTCCGCGATGCCCTTCTTCGCCTTGGCGAACTGGGCCTTGTCCGGGTAGAACTGGGAGTCGGCACCCTTGTGGCCGTTTGGGACGATCTTGAACTTCTGCGGGTTGGTGCCGTTGCACGCCCACAGCCACGCGTTGTGCCCATTGGTGAACTTGTTCAGGTCCAGGCACTTGCCCGTGCCGGTGTTCTTCAGGCTTGTGGTGGCGCGGAGGTTGGCCTCCCACGTCTGTGCCGGGGAGTTGTTGCACGTCCAGATCTGGATCTTCGTGCCGTTCGCCGAATTGTTGCTCGACACGTCCAGGCACTTCGCAGAGTTCACGTTCCGCAGGTGAAGCCCCAGGCTGTCACCTTCGAGTGTCCACCTCTGCGCCGCCGAGCCATTGCACTTGTACACCTGGACCGGCGTGCCATTGGTCTTCTTGCCGCCCTGAACATCGAGGCACTTGCCCTTGGCGGCCTGCACCTGAATCACCGCCGAGCTGTCGCCGATCCAGCCGACCCCGCCAGGCGACCAGTAGTCCTGCCACCTGGCCAGGTGGTCGGCCACCCACGAGTGGCCCAGCATCGCTCCAAGGGCCTCCGCTCCGTCGGCGAGGGAGCTGGTGGCGACCTCGTTGAGGTCCAGGAGCTGGTTGCGCTGCTTGGCCTGCGAGGCGATCTCCTGCTGCCACTCGTCTGCCGCGGTGCCGGTGATGCGGCCCAGCGCCTTGTTGGGGTCGACCGGGTCACGCCACGCGCACGACGCAAACCGGGACTTCAGATCCTCGACCGCTATGCGGAACTCTGCCGTGCCCGGCTGGGGGGCGGTGCGCGGGAAGCCTCCGGCGGCGAGGAAGATGCGGGCGTTGTCCGCGCCTGCGGGCTCCAGGGCGAACCCGTGCAGCCACTCGAACGCGGAGTGCTCGGCAAGCGCACGATTCCACTCGTCCTGCGACAGCCCGGTGGGGTCCGGGTCCTTGCCGTAGAGGGGGATGCCCAGGTCGTCTACAGCCTTGAGGGTCTTCTCGTCAGCCTCGGGTGTGGGGTCCTCGTAAAAGTCGAACTCGCTCTTCCAGAACCGGTCGGCGATCCACTTGGTCAGACCGGTCTGAGAGTAGAAGTCCTTCTTCCCGTCACCCGGCGACCCCGGAGGCCAGTGGAAGTCGGCGACGGTGAAGCCGCCCGGAGTCTCCAGCCCATCGAGAGGTTTCTGCCACCCTTCGCGGCGGGCATGGATGGCGTCCAACTCCTTGTCCGCCGCGTCCTTGTCCTTCTCGTACGCCACCGCCAGCGGGGTTTCCTCCCAAAGCTGCCGGTTGGCCAGGGCGTGTAGCTTGTCCGGGGGCTGGTTGAGGCCGTCCTGTGCCGTCGCGGCCATAGCCGGACCGCCCAGGCGCAGCACATCGGCCATCAGGCACTGGTCCTGCCGCAGCTGCTCGGCGGCCGTGTCTTCGAACCAGTCGTACGAGTCGCCCGCCAGAGCGGTCCTGTCCTCGCTGAGCCGGTCGGCGAGGTCGGGCTGCACGGCAAGCGTGGCCAGCATCGCGACCGCACTGGACTGAAGAACGATACGGGCGAAAAGCCCATGCCTTCCCGACCTTGGCATCAGGAAGGCTGGTGGTCTGGAACGCAAGAGCGCACCCCTATCATCGCAAGGAGACAACCGGGAGCCCTGTCGATGAGGCTCAGGCGGCGTTGAGAATGAGCGACGTGGGACGCACAACAAGCTGGTACCGCGGCATGGAAGGCCCTCCCCGTAGCGACACCGTTCCCCCGGTCGCTGTCTGACGCGCGCAATGACGGACTGGTCATGATCCGGTCATGCGCGACGATCACCATACGCACGGGTAACCAGGGTGGGACAGTGCTGACTTTGGGACCGAGGCAACGTGGCGCGAAATCACCTTTGCCGGCTGTTCACACCCGCCACACGCAACTTACGTGCTCAAACTGCGGATTACTTGTGTTACTCCTGTGAAGAGAGCGGACTTTTGAGTCCCGCCACCGCAAAAAGATTGACGGAATCCGATCGCACCGCACGAAACCGTACGAAGAGGCCGTGAGGGAAGCGACAACCGTTCACGGCCCCAGCGAACAACACACCCGGCGCTGGAACCCCGCCGGCTCCGTGTACACCCCCACTCCTCCCGCAGCACCCCACAGATCTCCCCCAACGTCACCCCAGCACCGCACCGCATCCAGCATCGGCTCGATCACGCTGCCCCCACCTCGCGCGGCAGCCAGCATCCCGTCCAGCGCCCTCCGCACCGCGGCGCCGTCGCGGGCCTCCTTGCGCGCGGCCAGCACCCGTACCTGGTCCCGCTCCACCTCATGGCTGACCCGCAGGATCTCCAGGTCCCCGGTGACGGATCCGGTGTGGGCGTTCACGCCCACCACCCGCTTGTCGCCCTTCTCCAGCGACTGCTGGTACCGGAACGCCGACTCGGCGATCTCCCCGGTGAACCAGCCGTCCTCGATCCCCCGCAGAATCCCGGACGTGTCCGACGCGCCGGCCCACGATCCCCTCCAGCGTGGCCTCGCCGCCCCGAGGGCCGGTGAACCACTTGGTGAGCCCGCTGAGCCCGAAGTCGAGCCAGTTCGTTTTGCACCGGCCCACCCACGCGGCGGCACCCGTGCGTTGCCATCGATGACACAAACGGAGGCAGAGCGGTGAACCTGGCCCTGTTGTCCGACGCCACCGCTACCGTGGTCGGCAAGAGCACAGATCGAAGGAGCCTCGCGTGACCACTCAGCCTGATCATGGACAGGAGCTGATCCCCCGACCGGAACGAACCCCTGACGCCGTCCGTGTCGCCCTCGCTCGCATCGCCCCCCATCGACTGGGGGAGATGGAACGGCACAAAGAGCAGGCGCTCGCAGCCGCTATCGCAGATGGCAAGATCGGCCACCTCCAGCACTGGCTCACGTACTGGCACGCGCAGGTCGAGATCGAGCGCCGCCCCGACCTGTCCACCCGCTACCGCACCGCGCTCGCCGCGGTACACGGCACGGAGGGTAGGGACGACCCCTCATTCCGGTCCGGCATGAACGAGCTGACCGCGGTCGAAGCGGAGGCAAAGCGGGCGGTGTCCGCGTGACCTGGGGCTGGGAGTACGACCCGGACGAAGCGCACGTCGCAGGAGGCGCCCCTCCCGCCTTCCTTGCCGAGGTCGAGAAGAAGGCCGACGAGTTGGTCCGCGCCGCTGCGGCCTTCTACCTCGACGGCACCACCTACCAGGGAGAAGGGCCGAACGGAGGCTTTGCCCACGTCCCCGGCGGCTTCTTCAACTACCTGATCGTCCCCCGGCACGAGCGGCTCTACATCATGCAGGTGACCTTCCTGTGATGAGGCGCATGGGCTTGTCAGGGCGCGTGACATGCCCTTCCCACACTGCGAGAAGGAGGCTCCAACCCCGCACCGCCCTAGGCCGACGACACCATCGGTCCTAGAACCCCGCCGGCTCCGTGTAAACCCCCCACTCCTCCCGCAGCACCCCGCAGATCTCCCCCAACGTCGCCTCGGCCCGCACCGCGTCCAGCATCGGCTCGATCATGTTGCTCCCGTCCCGCGCGGCGGCGATCATCGCGTCCAGAGCCGAACGCACCGCGGCGTCGTCCCGCCGCCCCCGCCGCTCGGAGAGCACCCGCACCTGCTCCCGCTCCACCTCATGGCTGACCCGCAGGATCTCCAGGTCCCCGGTGACGGATCCGGTATGGGCGTTCACGCCCACCACCCGCTTGTCGCCCTTCTCCAGCGACTGCTGGTACCGGAACGCCGACTCCGCGATCTCCCCGGTGAACCAGCCGTCCTCGATCCCCCGCAGAATCCCGGACGTGATCGGCCCGATGGGGTGCTGCCCGTCCGGGTGCGCGCGCAGCCCGCGCTCCTTTATCTGCTCGAAGATCTTCTCGGCGTCGGCCTCGATCCGGTCGGTCAACTGCTCCACGAACCACGAACCGCCCAGCGGATCGGCCACGTTGGCCACCCCGGTCTCCTCCATGAGGACCTGCTGGGTGCGCAGGGCGATCTCGGCCGCCTGCTCACTCGGCAGCGCGAGGGTCTCGTCGAGGGCGTTGGTGTGCAGGGAGTTCGTGCCGCCGAGTACCGCCGCCAGCGCTTCCACGGCCGTACGCACGACGTTGTTGTACGGCTGCTGGGCGGTCAGCGAGACACCGGCGGTCTGGGTGTGGAAGCGCAGCCACTGGGACTTCTCGGACTTCGCGCCGTAGACGTCCCGCATCCAGCGTGCCCAGATCCTGCGCGCGGCGCGGAACTTGGCGATCTCCTCGAAGAAGTCGACGTGCGCGTCGAAGAAGAAGGACAGGCCGGGGGCGAACACGTCCACGTCCAGGCCGCGCGACAGGCCCAGCTCGACGTATCCGAAGCCGTCCGCCAGTGTGTACGCCAGCTCCTGCGCCGCCGTCGCGCCGGCCTCGCGGATGTGGTAGCCGGAGACCGACAGCGGCTTGTAGGCGGGGATGCCGGCCGCGCAGTGCTCCATGAGGTCGCCGATCAGGCGCAGGTGCGGCTCGGGCTGGAAGAGCCACTCCTTCTGGGCGATGTACTCCTTGAAGATGTCGGTCTGGAGGGTGCCGTTGAGCACGCCCGGGTCGACGCCCTGGCGCTCCGCGGCCACCAGGTACATGCAGAAGACCGGCACGGCCGGGCCGCTGATCGTCATCGACGTCGTCACGTCGCCCAGCGGGATGTCCTTGAACAGGACCTCCATGTCGGCGGCCGAGTCGATGGCGACACCGCAGTGCCCGACCTCGCCCAGCGAGCGCGGGTCGTCGGAGTCGCGGCCCATGAGCGTCGGCATGTCGAAGGCGACCGAGAGTCCGCCTCCGCCGTTGCCGAGGATCATCTTGTACCGCTCGTTGGTCTGCTCGGCGTTTCCGAACCCGGCGAACTGCCGGATGGTCCACGTCCGCCCTCGGTAGCCGGTCGGATACAACCCGCGGGTGTAGGGGTACTCCCCGGGCCAGCCGATCCGCTCGAAGCCCTCGTACCTGTCTCCCGGCCGGGGCCCGTACACCGGCTCCACGGGATCGCCGGAGAGCGTGGTGAAGTCCGCGTTGCGCTTGCGCGCGGCGTCGTACCGGGCCTGCCAGCGTCGGCGGCCCTCATCGATGGCGTCAGCGTCCATACCTTCGAATTTACTAGGACGTCCTAGTAAATGTCGATGGGAAGCCGCCGCACGCGTTCCGTACGGCGGTTTCGTCAGGCCTTGGCTACGGCCGCCTCCGGACCGCTGACCAGCGGTTCCACGGTGCGGGTGACCTTGCGCTCGACGAAGAACGCGGCCAGCGGAATCGTCCCGGAGAGCAGCACCCACAGCAGCTTGCCGAACGGCCACTTGGCCTTGGAGCCGAGGTCGAAGGCGAAGATCAGGTAGACGATGTAGAGGAAACCGTGGACCTGGGAGACGGCGAAGGTGACGTCCTCGCCCATGTCGAAGCCGTACTTGAACACCATGCAGGTGCACAGCACGAGCAGCATGACGGCGGTGACGTAGGCCATCACCCGGTAGCGGGTCAGGACGCTCTTCTTCATGCGCACGAGCGTAACCACCCGTTCCGGGAGATCTTGACCCGGGCCCCGGTCGGCCTTCCCGGAGGTCAGCTCTCCTCGAAGTCGTGTGCCGCGACCCGCAGCGGGCGCAGCATCGCGAAGATCTCCGCGCACTCCTCGGCGTCGTACACCCCGAGCCCGAAGTCCATCGCCATCAGGTCGCGGGTGGCCGCCTCGACCACCTCGCGGCCCTTGTCGGTGATGGAGGCGAGGGTGCCGCGTCCGTCGTTGGGGTTGGGCCGCTTGTCCACCAGGCCGGACTTGACCAGCCGGTCGACGGTGTTGGTCACCGACGTCGGATGGACCATGAGCCGCTCGCCGATCTTGGACATCGGCAGCTCGCCGGCCTTGGAGAAGTTGAGCAGCACCAGCGCCTCGTACCGCGCGAACGTCAGGCCGTACGGCTTGACCACCGCGTCGACCTCGGAGAGCAGGATCTGCTGGGCGCGCATGATCGAGGTGATGGCGGCCATGGACGGCACGCTGCCCCAGCGTTGCTTCCAGAGCTCGTCGGCGCGTGCGATCGGATCGAAGGGAAGACTGAGCGGCTTCGGCACGTGACCGACCTTACCGGCCGGTCACATGCTGGTCAGCCCCGTCTCGCCTTTCGGTCCGGCCGGGCCAGGTGTCCGGACCTGACTCATGTGTCCGGACCCGACTCCCCGACCCGGAAGACCCCTGTCCACCGGTCGTCGTGCAGACAGGCGTTCATCGGCTCGACCAGGTCCTGATGGGCGGGGGCGGTGCGCCAGCGCCGGACGGCCTCCAGGCCGGCCCACTCGCTGGTGAGCAGCCACTGGGCGGGGTCGTCCAGGGAACGGCACAGTTGTTCGCCGAGGTGCCCGGGGAATCCGGCCGCTGCCGCGCGGACGTCGTCGTAGGACCGTACGAACCGCTCCTCCATCCCCTCGCGCACCCGCAGCAGCCGGATCACCCGCACCCGCTCGGGGGCCGCGGCACCGGCGGTCATGACGGGTCGAGGACGACGGGCAGCTCCGCCAGCCCGCGGAAGGCGGGGAACGGCACGGTCAGCCAGCGGGCGTCCTCCGGCGCTACGGCGAGGGTCATCCGGGGGTGCCGGCGGAAGAGGGTGCCGAGGGCGATCTGCATCTCCAGGCGGGCCAGCGGGGCGCCGATGCAGTAGTGCGGGCCGTAGCCGAAGGCGAGATGGGTGGCCTGGACGCCCGGGCGCTGGACGTCCAGCTCGCCCGGGGCAGTGAACATCTCCGGGTCGCGGTTGGCCCCGGTGATCGAGATCTGGACGAGCGCGCCCTTGGGGATGAGCGTGTCCCGGATCACGACGTCTTCCTTGGCATGGCGGAAGGTGGAGTTCTCCACCGAGGTCTCGAAGCGGAAGATCTCCTCGATGGCCATGTTCATCGCGTTCGCGTCCCGCAGGGCCAGGTCCTTCTGGTCCGGCCGGCTCAGCAGGTGGTAGACCGCGTTTCCGATCTGGTACGCCGTCGACTTGTGGCCGGCGAAGAGGAGCACCCACGCCGTCGAGACGAGTTCGTGGTCGGTGAGCGCGCCCTCCTGGTCCTGGGCGGTGACGAGTGCGCTGAGCAGATCCGATTCGGGCGCGCTGCGCTTTCGCGCGCAGAGGTCCACGAGATAGTCGCGCAGATTGCCCTCGGCGATCTCCAGCGCCTTTCTGGCCTCCGGTCCGAAACCGGTCTGTGCGACGGTGGCGGACCATTCCTGCGCCTGTTTCCGCTCGTTCTCCGGAACGCCCAGGAGTTCACAGATGACGTGGAGCGGAAGCGGGAAACAGAACTCCGGGAGCAGATTCACCGGCCCGGACGTCGGGCATGCGTCGAGCAGTTCGTCGGTGATCTGCTGAACGCGCGTCCGCAGTGATTCCACCCTTTTCGGAGTGAAGGTGCTGCCGACGATCCGGCGGAGCCTGGTGTGCTTCGGCGGGTCCGAGAAGAGCATGTTGTCGTCCAGCGCGATCGACGAGTCACCGAAGATGCGGTGGTAGGCGTCGATGGCGCCGTACATGTCCTTGCTCAGCCGCGGGTCGGCCAGCGCGGCGCGGGCGTCGTCATAACGCGTGATCAGGTATGTCTCCACGCCATGGGGCGGCGAGAGCGGGCACACGGGCGCCTGCTCGCGGAGCGCGGCGTAGACGGGATGCGGGTTGGCGCGGAACTCCCGGCTGCACGACGAGGCCGCGGCGGCGGCCGCCTCGGACGACATTGCCTCGGATTCCGAGGATTCCTCGGATGTGAACGCTTGCGTCATGACTGGTCCCCGGGTTGGGCGTGAACTTCCGTGGTCAGAGCCACCGTTTCCCGGTCGACACGGCGCCGCAAACGGCGCTGCGCCATATGGGTCGGCTCGCCGGATGACGTGTGTGTGGCAGGGCTGCTTGGTAAACATCGACGACGTGAGCGGACACGAAGCGGAATCTGTACCAGTTCTCGTCGTCGGCGGCTCCCTGGTGGGTCTTTCCACTTCGGTTTTCCTAGGCCGCCTCGGGATCGAGCACATGCTCGTGGAGCGCCATGCCAGGACATCGACGCATCCGCGCGGCCGTGGCAACAACGTGCGCACCATGGAGATCTACCGGACCGCCGGACTGGAGTCGCGTATCCGGGACGCGGCCAGCGTGCTCGCCGGGAACGACGGCATTCTCCAGGTCGACACCCTCACCGGGCGCCAGCGCCGCTGGATCGTCGGGGACATCTCCGGCGGCATGGACGTCTCCCGGGTGAGTTCCTCGGACTGGTGCCTGTGCAGCCAGAACGACCTCGAACCGGTGCTGCTGGAGTACGCCCGCGAGCAGGGCTCCGACATCCGCTTCAACTCCGAGCTGCTCTCCTTCACCGAGCACGGGGACGGCGTACGGGCCCGGATCAAGAACCGGGACTCCGGCGAGACGTACACCGTGAACGCCGACTATCTGGTGGCCGCCGACGGGCCCCGCAGCCCCATCCGCAGTCACCTGGGGATCGGCCAGTCGGGGCCCGGTGAGCTGTTCCACAACGTCAGCGTCACCTTCCGCAGCAGGACCCTGAAGAACCACGTCGGAGAGAAACGATTCGTCGTCTGCTACGTCACCGACCCCCGGGGCGAGGGCGCCCTGCTGCCGGTGGACAACGAGGAGCGCTGGGTGATCCACGTTCCCTGGTATCCCGACCGGCGTGAGGAGTTGACGGACTTCACCGACGAGCGGCTGGCGGCACACATCCGCGCCGCCGTCGGCGTGCCCGGCATCGACGTCGAGATCACCGGCCGGGCGCCCTGGCACGCGTCCAAGCGGGTCGCCGACGCCTATGGCGCGGGCCGGGTGTTCCTGGCCGGCGACTCGGCCCACGAGATGCCGCCCACCGGGGCGTTCGGCTCCAACACCGGCATCCAGGACGCCCACAACCTCGCCTGGAAGCTGGCCGCCGTGCTGCGCGGCTGGGCCGGCCCGTCGTTGCTCGACAGCTACGAGCTCGAACGGCGGCCCGTCGCCCTCGCGACCGGCACGCGCGCGTGCGTGCAGGCGGCCGACGAAGAGCACCCGGGGTTCAGCCCCGCCGCCGGCCGCAACAACGACCCGGCGGACCTGATGACCGTCGCCCTGTGCTACCGGTACGCCTCCCACGCCGTGGTGGGCGCCCCGCCGGAGCGACCGATCGTCCCCGACGCCTTCCATCTGGGCGGCGAACCGGGCAGCCGCGCCCCCCACATGTGGGTGATGCGCGGCGACCTGCGGATCTCCACGCTCGACCTGTACGAGCGCTCCTTCGTGCTGCTCGCCGGATCCGGGGGGCAGAAGTGGCGTACGGCCGTGGAGCGGGCCTCCCGCAATCTGGGCGTGCCCGTCGAGGCGTACCTCGTGGGTACCGGACCCGATCACGACCTCGCCCCCGACACGGACGCCGACTGGGCGGAGCTGCACGGCACGGCCGAGGACGGTGCCGTGCTCGTGCGCCCCGACGGCTTCGTCGCCTGGCGGGCGGACGCCGCGATGCCGGACGCCGACCGCGTCCTGACGAACGTGCTGCAGAGCGTGCTCTGCCGCGATCGCGCTCCGCTGGAGGCGCCGCGATAGGCCGTCGACCATCTGCCGGCCCGTCGTGGCTGGTCGCGCCCACGCGGCGGTAGCCGCAAGTCGATGACCGCCCCGCGCCCCTTAAAGGGCGTTGCCGAACCGCAGCCGAATTCGCCAGGCCTGCTCAGACCCCCGCTGGAATCCAGATGCCCCGTACCGAACGACTAGGACGCTGTCATGACCCTTGCCGGACGCATCGACGTCCATCACCACTTCACCGCCCCGGCCTGGCTGGACTGGGCCGAGGAACGCGGTGTCGTCCACCGCGAGAAGCTGCCCTGGTGGACCCGCTGGGACCTGAACGCGGCGCTGGAGATCATGGACAAGACGGGGATCGGCACCTCCGTCATGACCGTGGCGATGCTCGGCCGGTTCCGTGAGCGCGCCGAGCGGCAGGAGAGCGCCCGGGTCGCCCTCGGGGCCGCGGCCGAGGTCGTCGAGGCCAACCCCGCGCGCTTCGCCTTCTTCACCCCCGTCTTCCTCGACGACCTGGAGCTCTCCTCGTGGAGCGTGCGCCACGGTCTCGACGAGCTGGGTGCGATCGGGGTGAGCACGCGCACCAGCGTCAACGGCGTCTTCCTCGGCGACGAGTCGCACGACCGTCTGCTGCGGGAGCTGAACGAGCGGTCCGCGGTCATCAGCACGCACCCCATGGAGGTGGCGGCCGGCAAGGACGGCGCCGAGGGGCTGCCGGGGATGCCGCCCTTCGTGTGCGACTTCCTGCTGGACACCACGCGCGCCGCCATCAACCTCATCAGGAACGGCACCCTGGACCGCTATCCGAACCTCAGCTTCATCCTCCCGCACGGAGGGGGCTTCCTCCCCTACATGGCCACCCGGCTCGACCTGTTCGGCGGGCGGATCACGCCCCCGATCGAGCCCGGCCGGGTCCGTGATTACCTGCACCGGTTCTACTTCGACACCGCCGGCCCCATGTCCCCCTCGGCCACGCCGACCCTGCTGGCGACGGTCGACCCCGACCGCATCCTCTTCGGCACCGACTGGCCGCCCACCCCGGCCCATGTCCTCGTCGACAGCGTGACGCCCGCCCTGGACGGCGACCCCCTCCTCTCGGAGCGGCAACTGCGGGGCATCAACCGGGAGAACGCGCTGCGGCTGCTGCCGGGGCTCGCGCGCCGGTAGCCGTACACATGAGAAGGCCGCCGCCCGCGATCGGGCGGCGGCCTGCGTCGTTCAGTCCCGCTCCCAGTGGTAGAAGCAGCGCGCCATCGCGTCCTTCGGGCTCCTCCAGGTCTCGGGGTCGTACGGGCTGACGAAGGCTTCGAGCCGCTTGCTGATGTCGACGAACTCGGGGTGCCCGGCCACCTTCGCGATGGCCGGCCCCGGGTCCTGCTCGGCCTCGATGAAGTGCATGTACACATCGCCGAACTGGAACAGGGAACGCTTGGTCACCCCGACGAGGTGCGGGAGTTCGCCCCGGTCGGAGGCCGCGAAGACGCCGGCGATGTCCTTGGCCGACTGCGGGGCCATCCTGGCGACGATCAGTGCGTGGTGCATGCGGCCTCCACCCGGTCGCGGATGAGCGCCATCTGGATGGGCGAGTTGCGGTTGATGATCTCCGTCATCCCGACGTCGTCGACCGGGGCGTCGGGCTTCATCGCGAAGTCCTGCGTCCAGTGCATCCGGGTGCCGGCCGGGGTCTCCTCGTACTCCCAGACGATGTTCATGTACTCGAAGGGGCCGGTCTCGACACGGCGGGCGCGCACCACGAGCTTCTCTCGGTCGGCGACCCGTTCCGAGACCCAGCTCCACACCTTGCCGTTCTCGTCGGGGTGCATGGTCAGGCGGAAGGTCACCGTGTCGCCCTCGCGGGAGAGCACCTCGCAGGAGGCGTACTCGCTGAACAGCTGGGGCCAGCGCTCCAGGTCGTTCGTCATGTCCCAGACGAGGTCGACGGGAGCGGCGATGGTGATCTCGTTCTCGGTGTGTCCAGCCACTTCAGGCTCCTGTCGTGAGTGCGCCGTTGACGAGGTCGAGGAAGGCGCGGGGGCTCTTGCAGCGCTCCGCGTCGGTGGGCAGCGCCCGGCCGTGCCGGTTCTCCAGCTCGCCCACGATGCCGAGGAGGCCGAGCGAGTCCAGCCCGAACTCGGCGAAGGGGGCGTCCGCGCGGCGTTCGAGGTCGTGCGGGTCGACCGTCACGCCGGCGCCCTTCTTCATCAGCGTGGCCAGTTCCTCGACGGTCACTTTGGTCACTTCGGTGGTCATGAGGGTTCTCCTTGTCTTCCTGGGCCTTGTCTTCCTAGGCGGCGGATCCGGGACCCCGCCTCAGGACGAGCGCCGCGTTGGAGCCCATGAGTCCCCGGCTGAGGACCAGGGCCGTGCGCGGCTCGGCCGGGCGCGCCGTGACGGTCACCAGGTCGATGTCGTGGCAGATGTCGAACACGCCCGGCGTCGGCGGGATCAGCCCGTGTTCCATGGCCTGGACGGCGGCCACGACGTCCAGCAGCGGTGCCCCGCAGTACGACCGCCCGATGCCGGCCTTGGGAGCCGTGACCGGCACCCGGGTGCCGTGCCGGCCGAGGGCGTCGGCGAGGGCGAGCGCCTCGGCGCGGTCCGCGTCGGGGACGCCCATCGCGTCGGCGAAGACCACGTCGATCTCCTCCGGTGCGCAGCCGGCCTCGTCGAGGGCGCCCCGGATGGCCTGCGCGAGCCCGTCCCGCGACCGGTCCCAGCGGGAGGCTCCGGTGAAGGTGGCCGCGTGTCCGGCCACGGTGGCGCGGACCACCGCGTCCCGGCGCCGGGCCCGCTCCAGGTCCTCCACGACCAGCACGGCACCGCCCTCGGCGGGCACGAAGCCGCAGGCCGCCGAGGTGAAGGGGCGGTAGGCGCGGGCGGGGTCCGCCTCGGTGCTGAGCTCGGGGTAGCCGAGCTGGCAGACGCCCGAGTAGGGGGCGAGCGGCGCCTCGGCCGCGCCGACCACGATCACCTCCGTCCCGCGGCGCACGGCGCGCGCGGCGTGCGCGACGGCGTCCAGGCCGCCGGCCTCGTCGCTGGCCACCACCGAGCAGGGGCCCTTGAAGCCCTTGCGGATGGATATCTGGCCGGTGCTGGCGGCGTAGAACCAGGCGATGGACTGGTAGGGCCCGACGAACCGGGGGCCCTGCCCCCACAGCTTCTGCAGTTCCCGCTGGCCGAACTCACCGCCGCCGGACCCGGCCGCGGTGACGACTCCCACGGAGTACGGCGCGTCGGCCCAGGCGGCCCTGCTCAGCCCCGCGTCCTTCAGGGCCGCGTCGGCGGCGGCGAGCGCGAAGTGGGTGAACTTGTCGGTCTGGACGAGGAAGGTCTCCTCGATCAGCGCCGACGCGTCGAAACCGCGGACCTCGCCGGCGACGCGGAGCGGAAGGTGCTCGCAGCCCTCGCGGGTGACGCGGTCCAGGACGCTCGTGCCGTCCTTGACGTTCTTCCAGTAGGTGTCGGCGTGCAGGCCGCCCGGCGCGACCACGCCGATGCCCGTGACGGCGGTGTGCCGGGCGCGTGGACCACTCATCGTCGTCTCCTCCCGTTCGGCCCCGTCAGGAGCACCGCGGACTGGAACCCGCCGAAGCCGCTGCCCACGGAGAGCACGTTGTCGAGCCGGCGGGAGCGCGCGGTGCGCGGGACGTAGTCGAGGTCGCACTCGGGGTCCGGGGTCTCGTAGTTCGCCGTCGGCGGCACCACCTGGCGGGCCAGCGCGAGCACACAGGCGACGACCTCGATGGCGCCGATCGCGCCGAGCGAGTGGCCCACCATGGACTTGATCGAGCTCATGGGCGTGTCGTAGGCGTGCGCGCCCAGCGACTTCTTGACGGCGGCGGTCTCGTGCCGGTCGTTCTGCCGGGTGCCGGAGCCGTGCGCGTTGACGTAGTCGATCTCGGTGGGGTCCACGCGCGCGTGGGCGAGCGCGTCGTCGATGGCCCTGGCCATCTCCAGGCCCTCGGTGGTCAGCCCGGTCATGTGGTAGGCGTTGCCGAAGGTGGCGTAGCCGCTGATCTCGCAGTAGACGTGCGCGCCGCGTGCGCGGGCGTGGTCCAGTTCCTCCAGTACGAGGACGGCGGCGCCCTCGCCCATCACGAAGCCGTCGCGGTGGGCGTCGAAGGGGCGGGAGGCGTGCTCCGGGTCGTCGTTGTGGGGCGACGTGGCCTTGATGGCGTCGAAGCAGGCCATGGTGATCGGGGAGATCGGGGAGTCCGAGGCGCCGGCTATGCAGACGTCGGCGCGGCCCTCCTCGATGGTGTGGAAGGCGTAGCCCACGGCGTCGAGTCCGGAGGTGCAGCCGGTGGACACGGTCTGCACCGGGCCCTGGGCGCCGAACCGTTCGGCGATGTCGGCCGCGAGCGTGCTGGGCGAGAACGCCCGGTGCAGTTCGGGCCGCGCGGCGCGGTGGTCGACATCCCAGCGCCGGCCGTGCTCGCTGACCAGGACGTAGTCGTGCTCCAGGCGGGTCGTGCCGCCCACCGCGCTGCCCAGGGACACGGCGACGCGCCAGGGGTCCTCGGCGGCGAAGTCGACGCCGCTGTCGGTGACCGCCTCCTCGGCGGCGACCAGGGCGAACTGTATGTACCGGTCGGCGCGTTCGACGACCTCGGCGTCGAGGCCGTGCGCGAGCGGGTCGAAGTCGCACTCGGCAGCTATGCGGGAGCGCAGGCCCTCGGGGTCGAACAGGGTGATGCCACGGGTCGCCGTACGGCCGCCTGAGAGGAGGTCCCAGAACGCCGGCACTCCTGTCCCGCCGGGGGCGACCACGCCTATGCCGGTGACCGCCACCCGCCGGGTCACGACAGCACCTCTGGGCGTTCGGGATGCGCGCCCTCTTTCTGGACGAGCGGGTACGGCTTGATGTCGTCGCTGATCTCCGGGGCCTCGGTGTCGACGTGGCCGAGGCTCGGCTTGGGCGCCAGCGGGCCCAGATGGAAGACCATGCGGGCCTCCTCGTCACCGACGTTGCGGAAGCGGTGCCGCATGTCGATGGGGATCATCAGGCCCTGGTCGGCACGGAGAGGAAACGTTTCACCATCGAGATCGACCTCCAGCCGGCCCTCGACGACGTACACGAACTCCTCGGAGTACGGGTG
Organism: Streptomyces ferrugineus; assembly: GCF_015160855.1. Lineage (NCBI taxonomy): Bacteria > Bacillati > Actinomycetota > Actinomycetes > Kitasatosporales > Streptomycetaceae > Streptomyces > Streptomyces ferrugineus. The sequence goes on from NZ_CP063373.1 coordinate 8,164,496, forward strand.
ATAGTGCTCGCTGATGCGTTCGCCGGGCCGCATGATGGCCAGGCCCATGAAGCCGCTCGTGGCGCCCACCGTGACGGGGGTGAGCAGGGTGCGCAGGTCGCCGCCGCGCTTGCGGTTGGGCTCGATCTCGTTCAGGTCGACGACGCGCGGGCGCATCTTGTCCATGGTTCTGTCTCCAGGTCGGTCGGTGGGATGTCGGTCCCGTGCCGTCAGGACTGCGCGGCCCTGCGGTCGGTGATCAGCGCCATGTCGGCGTGCGCCAGGAGGCGGTTGGCGTCCCGTTCGCCGGTGAGCCGTCCTGTGACACCGAGTGCGACGCCGTCCAGCAGGCGGGCCAGTACGGCGGCCTTCCTGGGGCCGTGGATGCCGAGCGCCATGACCGGATCGGTCTCGGGGTCGCCCTGTACGTCGATGAGGCGGACGACGATGTCCTCGCGCTGGAAGACGGTGCTGCGGTGCACGGGGGACGCGGGGTCGGCCGCGGCCGCCTCGTCCTGCCGGCCGAGCAGCCGGGCCAGCGCCATGCCGCAGCCCTGTCTGGCCGGGTAGTACAGGGCGTGCCGGCGCAGGTCGTCCGGTTCCGGTCCGCCGCGCGCCACGTGGTGGACGGGTGGCATGGCGGCGCGGATGAAGAAGGTGCGGGCGGACTCGGGGTCGGTGAGATCCCGGTCCTGCTCCAGGTACGGGTTGATGGCTTCCTCCACGGCCCGTACCTCGGGCTGGCGGGAGACGTGGCGCAGGGCCGCCGTCAGGTCGCCCTCCACCTCGACGGTGCGCACGATCCGGTTGCCGTGCATGAACAGGGTGGTGCGGCGCAGCCGGGTGGTGTCGTCGACGCGGGCCTCGGGCGGGGCGTAGCCGGCGAGGATCTCGGCGGCCTTGGACTCGGCGCCGGGCTTGACGGTGAAGGTCAGGGCGTGGCGGATCACGCCGTCGCCGACCCGTGCGGCCGTCTGGAGGGTGCCGGTGGTGCCGGTGGTGCCGGTGCGGGGGCGGTCGCCGCCGGTCTCACGGACGATGCCGTAGCGCATCGAGCGGAGCTCACGGACGCAGCGCTGCAGCGGCCGGACCGTCTCCAGATGCTCTTCGCTGTTCACCCAGGCGAGGTACGGCGGGGCGGTCGCCCACTCGCTCGTGATGACCCACTGGGAGGGGTTCTCCACGGACTGGCACAACTGGTCACCGAGGTGACCGGGGACCGACGCGACTCGGTCACGCATCTGCTCGTACGCGTCCAGGAACTGTTGCTGGGCGCCCTCGTGGAGGTCGACGAGCAGGAGGACGCGCATCCTGGATCCGTCGAACGCCGACTGGGTGATATAGGGCGAAGTGGTCATCCGGCAGACCCTTCCTTCGCGGGAGCAAGCGGCGGCCGTCCCTGTTCCACCTGCGTGAACGCGGGTTTCGGCCCTGAGCCTTCATCGTGGGTCAGGGCCCTGGGGTCCGCGAGCCATGCGGGCCAATTGAGGGACTGGGCGCGGGGGTGTGCGCGCCGGGTGCCGACGTTGTGTCAGGCGGGTCTGCGGGGGCGGCATGTGCCGTGGGTGGGGGGCCGGTTGGTGGTGGTGCGTGTTGATGCCTGCGGCGCCGCTGCGGGTTCGGTGGGGGTGCGCGTAGCGCCTGCGGGTGGGGGGTGAGTCGGGGCCGTGGCGGGGGTGTCCGTCCTCGGACCGGCGGCTGGCCTTGGGCAGGGTGGTCATCGTTTCTTGACGCCGGCCACTGCGGGCGGACACCCCCCGCCACGTCCCCTTCCCGCCGTACGCGACCGCGGGTGCTTGGGGGTGCGCCGAAGTCCCCGTGCGGGGCGGGGACTTCGCTACTCGGCCAGGTGGCGCTCCACCGTTTCCACCTTGGTGGTGAGGCCGTCCGTCACGCCGGGGCGGATGTCGGCCTTGAGGACCAGGGAGACCCGCGGGGCCCGCTCCTCCACGGCGGCCACGGCGCGCCTGACGACGTCCATGACCTCGTCCCAGTCGCCCTCGACGGAGGTGAACATCGCGTCGGTGCGGTTGGGCAGGCCCGATTCCCGGACCACGCGGACGGCGTCGGCGACGTACTCCCCCACGTCCTCGCCCACGCCGAGCGGCGTCACGGAGAACGCGACGATCATGCGTTGACGATTCCTTCCTTGCGGGCGCGGGAGGCGATCACCGCGTCCTCGGCCTCGCGCTTGAGCTTGCGCTCGGCGAAGAAGCCGCCGGTGGGCAGGACGGAGAGGACGAAGTAGAGGGCCGCGGTCTTCAGGGGCCACTTGGTGCGGTTCCAGGCGTCCGCCCAGAAGATCACGTAGAGGATGAAGAGGACGCCGTGGATCATGCCCATCACGGGCACCGCGTTGAAGTCGGTGGTCCGCTTCAGCACCGAGCAGACGAGCAGCAGCAGGAACGACACCGCCTCGGGGGCCGAGACGAGACGGAGGCGGCGGAGGGCGGTGGCGGTCTTGTTGTCCACGGGTCACCTTCGGTGGGGTTCGGGGGCGGATCGGCTTGTGAACGTAAGCACAAGGGCTCGGCCATTGTGGCAAACCCCGGCCGGTGGGCGGGGCCCGGGGTCGGTGTCGTACGCCCCTAAGGGTCCCGTCAGGGGTGAAGTCCGCCTTCGGGATCTGTTGGCGGCGGGCGGTGGCGGTTACCTTCGCTGCGTGGCGATGTTCCGACTCCAGGGCAGCAAGGTGCTCGCCGTCGACATGACCGGGGACGCCGTGAAGGCGAAGAACGGCTCGATGGTCGCGTACGACGGGCAGATGGCCTTCAAGAAGATGAGTGGCGGCGGTGAGGGCATCCGGGGGATGGTCACCCGGCGCCTGACCGGTGAGCAGATGACGGTGATGGAGGTGAAGGGGCACGGGACGTGCTGGTTCGCGGACCGCGCCTCCGAGATCAATCTTGTGAGCCTCCAGGGCGACAAGCTGTACGTGGAGTCGAGCAATCTGCTCGCGACCGACGCGGGGCTGCGGACTGGTACGTCCTTCACGGGGCTGCGCGGCGCCTCGCAGGGCAACGGGCTGTTCACGACCACCGTCGAGGGGCACGGGCAGGCGGCGATCATGTCCGATGGGCCCGCTGTGGTGCTGCGGGTCAGTGCGCAGTATCCGCTGACCGTCGATCCGGGGGCCTATGTGGCTCATCAGGGGAATCTGCGGCAGTCCTTCCAGTCGGGTGTGACCTTCCGCACGCTCATGGGCGAGGGCGGTGGCGAGGCCTTCCAGATCCGCTTCGAGGGGGACGGGCTGGTGTACGTACAGCCGAGCGAGCGGAACACGATCGCGGGGGACGTGTGACATGGGCTTCCGTGAGATCAACTCGAAGATGATCGAGGCCACCGTGGTGCCGGGGCAGCGGCTGTTCAGTCAGCGTGGCGCGATGCTCGCCTACAAGGGCGAGGTGTCCTTCACCCCGAACGTGACCGGTGGTCAGGGCGGGGTCATGTCGATGATCGGGCGGCGGGTCGCGAACGAGGACACTCCGCTGATGAGCGTCGAGGGCAGCGGCACGGTGCTGTTCGGGCACGGGGGCCATCACGTTCAGGTGATCAACCTTTCCGGCGACACCCTGTGCGTGGAGGCGGACCGGCTCCTCGCCTTCGAGGGCACCCTCCAGCAGGGCACGATGTTCCTCGGCTCGCAGGGCGGCGTCATGGGCATGGTCCGGGGACAGATCAGCGGGCAGGGGCTGTTCACCACGACCCTCAAGGGGCATGGGGCCGTCGCAGTCATGGCGCACGGTGGTGTTTTCGAGGTTCCGATCACTCCGCAGCGGCCCGTCCACGTCGATCCGCAGGCCTACGTCGCCCACCACGGCGACGTGCGCAACAAGCTGTCCACGGCGCTGGGCTGGCGCGACATGGTGGGCCGGGGTTCCGGCGAGGCCTTCCAGCTGGAGCTCAGCGGCAACGGTGCGGTGTACGTCCAGGCGTCGGAGGAGAAGCTGTGAGCCAGTACCCGAACGGGGGCCCGAGCGCGTACGACCCCATGACGCTGCCCTCCGACGACAACGTCAACGACTACACCTTCTGCGTGGAGCTCAAGGGGAGCCAGTGGTTCCTGCAGAAGGGGAAGATGATCGCCTACTACGGGCAGATGGAGTTCAACGGGATCGGGCACGGGCGGCTCGACGGGCTTGTCCGTACGTCCTTTCATTCGCCACTGCACGCGAGCGACTGGGTCGTGGCGGCGGGCTCCGGGAAGATGCTGCTCGCTGACCGGGCCTTCGACGTGAACTCCTACGACCTCGAAGACGGCAATCTGACCATTCGCTCGGGCAACCTGCTCGCTTTTCAGCCAAGTCTCGCGCTCAAGCAATCGATCGTGCCGGGATTTCTGACGCTGATCGGAACCGGGAAGTTCGTGGCCGCATCTAACGGTCCGGTGGTGTTCATGGAACCCCCGATCCGGGTGGACCCGCAGGCACTCGTCGGCTGGGCCGACTGCCCGTCGCCGTGCCACCACTACGACCATGGCTACATGACCGGCGTAATGGGCGGTCTACGTGCACTGACAGGCCTCGGCGGGGCCTCCGGGGAGGAGCATCAGTTCGAGTTCGTCGGAGCCGGCACCGTGCTGCTCCAGTCGACCGAGACCCTCATGGCCGAGCAGGCCACGGGGGCGGTCCCGCCGGGCGCCGGAGTACCCGGTTCCGGTGCCGCCCACACAGGCCCTTCACAAATGGCTGGGTCACCGCGCCTTCCCGGACAGCTGGGAGACCTCCAGCGTCGCTTCGGGCTGTGAGCGGTAGTCTGCGGAGTGTGACATCGAACGTGTGAGCACAACGGGTTCACACGGACGTGTCACAGAAAACCCTCACTAGTTCGCCTTTCAACTTCTTAGGTAGACTTCATTCATGGAGACCGAGACGGCCACCCGCTGGCTGACCGATGCGGAGCAGTGCGCCTGGCGCACCCACCTGGAGGTCAACAGGCTGTTGAGCTACCAGCTCGAAAAAGACCTTCAGCCGTTCGGCCTGACAATGAACGACTACGAGATCCTGGTGAACCTCTCCGAGTCGGAGGACTTCCGGATGCGGATGAGCGACCTCGCCTCCGCCACCCTCCAGTCGAAGAGCCGACTCTCCCACCAGATCACCCGGATGGAGAACGCGAACCTGGTCCGGCGTGAGAACTGCGAGTCCGACCGTCGCGGGCTGTACGCGGTGCTCACCGATCACGGCATGGAGACGATGCAGAAGGTCGCACCGCACCATGTGGCGTCCGTGCGCCGGCACTTCATCGACCTGCTGTCCCTCGACTCCCTGACCGAGCTCGACAAGGCCCTCAAGCCCATCGCGGAGCACCTGCGCGGGCAGCGGGGACGCCCCTGACCCCGGCGGCCCCGGCGTCTACCCAGCCTGCGGCAGGCGGAGCTCGAACAGGGCTCCGCCGGTCGGCGCCCGCCCCACGGTGAGGGTGCCACCGTGCCGTACGGCGACGTCGCGGGCGATGGCCAGGCCCAGCCCGGCACCGCCGTCGTCGCGGCTGCGGGCCTCGTCCAGCCGTACGAACCGCTCGAAGATCCGCTCCCGGTCGGCCTCGGCCACCCCGTCCCCGTCGTCGGCGACCGCCGCCACGGCCCACTCCCCCTCGCCGCGGACGGTCACGGTGACCGCCGTGCGGGCATGCCGCCCGGCGTTGTCCAGCAGGTTGGTGAGCACCCGCCCCACCTGCCCCCGCGACCCGGCCACCGGTACGGCGTCCGCCGTCACCGTCACCCCGGCCCGCCCCTCGGCCTGCTCCCGGGCCAGCGCGCCCAGGTCGAACCGGGTCCGATCGGGCCGCTCCCCCGCGTCCAGCCGGGCGAGCAGCAGCAGGTCGGCCGCGAGGCCCTGGAGCCGTACGGTGTCCTCCACCGCGCCGTCGAGGTCCAGCAACTCGGGGTGTGCGGCCCCCACTTCGAGCTGGGTGCGCAGGGAGGCGATCGGGCTGCGCAGTTCGTGCGAGGCGTCGGCGACGAAGCGGCGCTGGCGTTCCACCGAGGTCTCCAGAGCGGCCAGCGTCTCGTTGGTGGTCAGCGCCAGGCGGGCGACCTCGTCATGGGTGTCCGGCACCGGAACCCGGCGTGCGAGGTCCTCGGAGGCGGTGATCGCGGCCATCTCGCCGCGGATGCCCTCGACCGGGCGCAGGGCGCGCCGGGTGACCAGCCAGGTGACGCCCGCGACGACGCCGAGCAGCAGCGGGAAGCCGATCAGCATGACGGTGAGCGCGGCCCTGACGGCACTCTGTTCGGCGGAGAGCTGCGCGCCCGCGTACACGGTGAGCCGGCCCCTGCCCTCGACCTCGACATGGACGGCGGCGAAGCGGTAGTCGTCGGTCTCGCCGTCGATCGTCGCGGTGCCGTTCGTGAAGGTGGTGTGCTCGCTGATCTCGCCGGGTTCAAGGGCTTCGGGGGAGGAGTCGTCGTCCGTGTCGTCGTCGGAGTCCTCCCCGCTGCGACTCCCGCCGGGTGTCGTCTGGGGCTGCGGCCGTACCGCGTCGGTGCCGGTGCCGTTGATCCGCTCCAGGTCCTCACTGGCCGCGAGCAGGTTCTTGTTCTCGTCGACGACCTGGACCGGCTCGTCGTCGTCCACCGACAGCCGGTCCCGCGGTCCGGTGAGCGCGATCTCCGAGGCGACGGCCCGTGCGGTGCGTTCCGCCTCGGTACCGGCCTGACCGATCAGGTTGGACCGCAGCGACAGCAGGACGGCGGTCCCGGCCGCGACCAGGGCCACGGCGACGACGAGGGTGGCGCCGAGGGTGGCCCTGGACCGGACCGAGCCGAAGAGCCTTCTCATTGCTCCGTCTCCAGCCGGTAGCCGGCCCCGCGCACCGTCCGGATGAGCCCGGCGCGCAGCTTGCGCCGCAGGGTGCTGACGTACACCTCGACGATGTTGGGATCGCCCTCGTACGCGAAGTCCCAGACGTGCTCCAGGATCTCGGCCTTGGACACCACCTCGCCGGCCCGCGTCACGAGCTGCTCCAGGACGGAGAACTCCTTGGTGGTGAGGGCCACTTCGGCGTCGCCGAGGAAGACCCGGCGGGCGGCGGTGTCGACCTTGAGGTCGCCGTGGACGTGCACGGGCGAGGCCCCGGCGCCCTGTCCCCCGCGCCGCAACAGCGCCTTGACGCGGGCGACGAGGACGACGTACGAGAACGGCTTGGTGAGGTAGTCGTCGGCGCCGGTGTCCAGCCCCTCGGCCTCGTCGTACTCGCCGTCCTTGGCGGTGAGCATGAGGATCGGCACCTCGTGGCCGGCGGCGCGCAGGGCGGCGCAGACGCGGTAGCCGTTCATGCCGGGCAGCATGATGTCGAGGATCACGAGGTCGTACGTCCCCTCCGAGGCCCGGTACAGCCCTTCCCGGCCGTCGTGGACGACGTCCACGGCGTACCCCTCGGCCGTCAGGCCCTTGGCGAGCGACAGGGCCAGCCGCTTCTCGTCCTCCACGATCAACAGGCGCATGCGTACAGCCTGGCAAAGCGAAGCTGAAGATCTCTTCAGGGTCCTTCAGGTTCCTCTCAGCGTCGGTTCGGCAGATTGATTCACGTCGAAACGACAGCGACTCGGGAGGAACCGTAATGAAGCGCAACATCGTCATCGCCACCGTCGCCGCAGCGGCCCTGATCGGGGGCGGCACCGTCGCGGCCTACGCGTCCGGTGACGACGACGGCGCGGCCACGCAGCGGCAGTCGAGCGTTCGGGTCGCCGACGACCGGGACGACAGGGCGGAGGACGCCGCGGAAGACACAGCCGACGACCGGGACGACGACACCGTCGAGGTCCGCGACGAGGCCGCCACCGCCAAGGTCACCGCCGCCGACGCCATCGCCGCCGCGCTGCGGCACACCCCGGGCAGCGCCGTCTCCGCCGACCTGGACGACGACGGCTCGGACGTCTGGGAGGTGAGCGTCGTCGAGGGCGACGGCTCCGGCCACGACGTCCGGGTCTCCGCGACGACCGGCAAGGTCCTCGGCGCCCAGCGCGACGACGACGGTGACGACGCCCGCGAGGACCTCGCCGCGCTGAAGGGCGCGAGCGTCGACGCCCGCGAGGCCGCCCGGGCCGCCGCGGCGAAGGGCACCGTCACCGACGTCGACCACGACGACGACGGCCCCGCGGCCTGGAGCGTGGAGACCACCAAGGGCGAGTGGAAGGTCGACCTCAAGACGGGCAAGGTCACCCAGGACCACGACGACTGACGCCAGGCCGTCACACCAGGGGTACGGGGCCTCCCGTACCCCTTCCACGTCCCGCACCCCGCCCCACAGCCACCGCCGTCAGCAGCACCACCACCCCGGTCACCACGAAGCACACCCCCACCGACAACCCCCCGACCAGCACACCGGCGACCGCGGCACCGGCCGTAACCCCGGCGTTGACAGCCGTGTTGACCCAGCCTCCGGCGCGAACCCGGCCCTCGCGCCGTCACACCAGGGGTACGGGACCTCCCGTACCCCTTCCACGTCCCGCACCCCGCCCCACAGCCACCGCCGTCAGCAGCACCACCACCCCGGTCACCACGAAGCACACCCCCACCGACAACCCCCCGACCAGCACACCGGCGACCGCGGCACCAGCCGTGACCCCGGCGTTGACAGCCGTGTTGACCCAGGCTCCGGCGCGGACCCGGGCCTCGGGCGCGGCCGTCTCGTCGGCGATGAGGTACGCGGTGGTGATCAACGGGGAGACGAAGACACCGGCCACCGCGATCGCCGCGGCGAGCGTCCCCAGCCCCTGGGCCAGACCCGCACCGCACAGGGCGAGCCCCAGTCCGGTCGCCTGCGCGGAGAGCCTGAGCCCCGCGGGGGCCCGCCATGTGACGGCCCCGTTGAGGAGCCCGCCGACGGCGCTTCCGGCGGACAGGGCGGCGAGCACCCAGGCCGCGCCGTCACCGCCGTGGCCACGGGTCTCGGCGAAGGCGACCACGAGCAGATCGGTCACGCCCAGTGCGAGCCCGACCCCCGCGGCGGCGATCACCGGCCGCCCGAGCCCGCGCAGTACCCGCCGCCCGGCCGCACGCCGCTTCGGCTCGCGCCCGCCGGCCGGTACCGCACGCACGACCGGCGACGACACGAACCCGGCCGTCCCCACGACCATCAGCCCGGCCCCGACGAGCACCCCGACCGCCGGCGGAGCGAACCCGACGAGCACGCCCACCAGCAACGGCCCGGAGACGAAGAGCAGTTCCTCCGCGACGGCGTCGAGGCTGAACGCCCGCTGTGTCAGCGCCCGGTCCGGGGCCAGCCGCCCCCATACGGCCCGCATGGTCGGCCCGAGCGGCGGGGTACCGGCACCGGCGACGGCGGCCACCGCGCCGAGGACGAACGGCGAGCCGGCACCCGGCCGCCAGACGAGCACCGCCAGCAGCACCAGCAGCGAGGTGTGCGCCGCGACCATCGGCACGAGCGCCCGGCGCGGCCCGTACCGGTCGATCAGGGCCGCCCGCGCGGGCGACAGGAAGACACTGGCGCCGGAGAACAGCGCCATGACGACACCGGCCACGGCGTACGACCCGGAGGCCCGGGTCACGGCGAGCATCAGGGAGAGCGGGGCGACGCCGTACGACAGCCTGCCCAGCAGGGCGGCGGCGAAGGTGCGGCGGGCATGGGGGATCCGGAGAACGGCGGCATACGAAGGCCGCGCCACTGATGTGGAAGACACGGGAGTTCCTCGACTCGAGGCGGAAAAGGGGACGCCTTGGCGCCGCGCCGGTCACAGCCAGGAGGCCGTGCGCCGTGCGCGGGCGTGGCGTGCCCTATGCCAGGAGGAGGTACATGTGGATCAACCTAACAGCGGGCGGCCAGAGTTGACCAGGCGGTCGCGCTCAGGTCCGGGTGAGTCCCGCCACCAGTTCGTCCGCCGCCCGGTAGGGGTCCAGTTCCCCGGCGACGATCTTCTCCGCCAGTGCCCCGAGGCGGCGGTCGCCGTGCAGGTCGGCGATGCGCTCGCGCAGCGCGGTGACGGCGATGGTCTCCACCTCGCGGGCGGCGCGGGCCCGGCGGCGTTCGGCGAGGACGCCCCGCTCCTCCATCCAGGCGCGATGCTTCTCCAGGGCCTCGACGACCTCGTCGACGCCCTCGGCGCGGGCGGCGACCGTCTTGACGATCGGGGGGCGCCAGTCGCCGGGGCCGCGGGACTCGCCGAGGCCGAGCATGTGGTTGAGCTCGCGGGCGGTGGCGTCGGCGCCGTCGCGGTCGGCCTTGTTGACGACGTAGACGTCGCCGATCTCCAGGATGCCCGCCTTCGCGGCCTGGATGCCGTCGCCCATGCCCGGGGCGAGCAGGACCACGCTCGTGTCCGCCTGGGAGGCGATCTCCACCTCCGACTGGCCGACGCCCACCGTCTCGACCAGGATCACGTCGCAGCCCGCCGCGTCCAGGACGCGGATCGCCTGCGGGGCGGCCCAGGCGAGGCCGCCCAGGTGGCCTCGGGTCGCCATCGAGCGGATGTAGACGCCGGGGTCGGAGGCGTGGTCGGACATCCGCACCCGGTCGCCGAGCAGGGCGCCGCCCGAGAACGGCGAGGACGGGTCGACGGCCAGGACGCCGACCCGCTTGCCCTGCTTGCGGTACGCGGTCACCAGGGCGGAGGTGGACGTCGACTTGCCGACGCCCGGGGAGCCGGTCAGGCCCACGACATAGGCGTTGCCCGTGAGCGGGGCCAGCGCCGCCATGACCTCCCGCAGCTGCGGGGACGCCCCCTCCACCAGGGAGATCAGCCGGGCCACCGCCCGCGGCCTGCCCTCCCTGGCCTGGGCCACCAGCGTGGAGACGTCCTGCATCACAGCTCCGTTCCGAGAATCGCGTACAGACCGGTTCAGGCCTTGGGTACCCGCACGATCAGCGCGTCACCCTGACCGCCGCCACCGCACAGCGCGGCCGCGCCGACGCCGCCGCCGCGCCGCTTGAGCTCCAGGGCGAGGTGCAGTACGAGCCGCGCACCCGACATACCGATCGGGTGACCCAGGGCGATGGCTCCGCCGTTGACGTTCACCCTTTCCGTGGACACTCCGAGGTCCTTCATTGACTGCACCGCCACCGCGGCGAAGGCCTCGTTGATCTCGATCAGGTCGAGGTCGGAGACCTCCAGGCCCTCCTTCTTCAGGGCGTGCAGGATGGCGTTGGAGGGCTGGGACTGAAGGCTGTTGTCCGGGCCCGCCACATTGCCGTGCGCGCCGATCTCGGCGATCCAGTCCAGGCCGAGCTCCTGCGCCTTGGCCTTGCTCATGACGACGACCGCGGCGGCGCCGTCGGAGATCTGGGACGACGAGCCCGCCGTGATCGTGCCCTCCTTGGAGAACGCCGGGCGCAGCTTGCCCAGCGACTCGGCGGTCGTCTCGGCGCGGATGCCCTCGTCCTTGCTGAAGACGACCGGCTCGCCCTTGCGCTGCGGGATCTCGACCGGGGTGATCTCGGCCTCGAAGATGCCGTTCTTCTGCGCGGCGGCGGCGCGCTGGTGGGACTGGGCGGCGATCTCGTCCTGCTCGGGGCGCCGGATGCCCAGGCGCATGTTGTGCTTCTCGGTGGACTCGCCCATGGCGATGTTCTCGAAGGCGTCGGTCAGACCGTCGTGCGCCATCGCGTCGAGCATCTGCACCGCGCCGTACTTGAAGCCCTCGCGGGACTTCGGCAGCAGGTGCGGGGCGTTGGTCATGGACTCCTGGCCGCCCGCGACGATCACGTCGAACTCGCCGGCGCGGATCAGCTGGTCCGCGAGCGCGATGGCGTCGAGGCCGGACAGACACACCTTGTTGACGGTGAGCGCCGGCACGTTCATCGGGATGCCGGCCTTGACCGCGGCCTGGCGCGCCGGGATCTGCCCTGCCCCGGCCTGGAGCACCTGGCCCATGATCACGTACTGCACCTGGTCGCCACCGATCCCCGCACGGTCGAGGGCGGCCTTGATCGCGAAGCCGCCGAGGTCGGCTCCGGAGAAGGACTTCAGCGAGCCGAGCAGCCGCCCCATCGGGGTGCGGGCACCCGCGACGATCACGGATGTCGTGCCGTTTGACGAAGACATGAGGTGCGATCCCCTTCCAGCTTGGACAGCCGAGGAGTGAACGAGGGTTTACTTCGAATGTACTGAGTGGCACTCCGTGCCGTCACCGGGCCGTCGGTGTGATCGCGCGCACGTTGCGTAACCACCTCCCGAGCGCTGCACTGAATCCATGCTGACGCGAATCGACCACATCGGGATCGCCTGTTTCGACCTCGACAGGACCGTCGAGTTCTACCGGGCCACCTACGGCTTCGAGGTGTTCCACTCCGAGGTCAACGAGGAGCAGGGCGTCCGCGAGGCCATGCTCAAGATCAACGAAACCTCCGACGGCGGCGCCTCCTACCTGCAGCTTCTCGAGCCCACCCGCCCGGACTCCACCGTCGCCAAGTGGCTCGACAAGAACGGCGAGGGTGTCCACCACATCGCTTTCGGTACGGCGGACGTCGACCAGGACGCCGCCGACATCAAGGACAAGGGCGTACGCGTTCTGTACGAAGAGCCCCGACGCGGCTCCATGGGGTCACGAATCACCTTCCTGCACCCGAAGGATTGCCACGGCGTACTGACAGAACTGGTCACTTCGGCGCCTGTTGAGTCACCTGAGCACTGACCCTCGTACATATGGGCCGGTAGGGTTGGGGGCGGTCGCTCCCTGAACCGGGGTGGCCCGGTCCCGCCTTTTGCGGAGGGACCGTTCCGGGGTCCGGGTTTCGGGGGGCGAGCGTCGGGGCAGCAGCCCAGGCTCTGCCGTTGATCTGACACCATTCCCCGGGGGCCCCGTTCGGCGGACGGACGGAGCCCGTTTGGCCAGACTTGCGACCAGGGGACGGATGGGACCGCGCAGTGCGGGGCTACGAACGCCAGGAGCGAGAGCCGGCGGCTGACGTCGACCACCTCTCTCGGTTCGAGGCCGAGATGGATCGGCTGAAGACCGAGCGGGAGAAGGCGATCCAGCACGCCGAGGACCTCGGCTACCAGGTCGAGGTGCTGCGCGCCAAGCTGCACGAGGCGCGGCGGACCATCATGTCCCGGCCCGCCTTCGACGGCGGCGACATCGGCTATCAGGCCGAGCAGCTGCTGCGCAACGCCCAGGTCCAGGCCGACCAGCTGCGCCAGGAGGCCGAGCGCGAGCTCAGCCAGGCCCGCGCGCAGACCCAGCGCATCCTCCAGGAGCACGCCGAGCAGGCCGCCCGGCTCCAGGCCGAGCTGCACCAGGAGGCGGTGACGCGCCGCCAGCAGCTGGACCAGGAGCTGGCCGAGCGCCGCCAGACCGTCGAGTCGCACGTCAACGAGAACGTCGCGTGGGCCGAGCAGCTGCGCGCCCGCACCGAGCAGCAGGCCCGCCGTCTCCTCGACGAGTCGCGCGCCGAGGCCGACCAGGCCATGGCGGCCGCGCGCGCCGAGGCCGAGCGGCTCACCAGCGAGGCCGGCCAGCGCCTGACGAACGCGGCCGAGGAGGCCCGCACCGAGGCCGAGCAGATCCTGCGCCGCGCCCGCACCGACGCCGAGCGGCTGCTGAACGCCGCCTCCACCCAGGCCCAGGAGGCCACCGACCACGCCGAGCAGCTGCGCAACTCCACCGCGACCGAGTCGGACACCGCCCGCCGGCAGGCCACCGAACTCAGCCGGGCCGCCGAGCAGCGCATGGCGGAGGCCGAGGAGGCGCTGCGCAAGGCGCAGTCCGAGGCCGAGAAGCTGGTCGCCGAGGCCAAGACGGCCGCCGAGAAGGCGCTCTCCGGTGCCGAGTCGGCCAACGAGCAGCGCATGCGTACGGCCAAGGAGCAGGTCGCCCGGCTGGTCAGCGAGGCCACCAAGGAGGCCGAGGCCACCAAGTCGGAGGCCGAGCAGGTCGTCGCCGACGCGCGTGCCGAGGCCGAGAAGATCGTCGCCGAGGCCTCCGAGAAGGCCCGCACGATCACCGCCGAGGAGAGCGCGACCCAGCTCTCGAAGGCGGCCAAGACCGCCGAGGACGTCCTCAACAAGGCGCAGGAGGACGCCCAGAACACCACCAAGGCCGCGGCCGAGGAGGCCGAGCGGATCCGCAGGGAGGCCGAGGCCGAGGCCGACCGGCTGCGCTCCGAGGCCCATGACATCGCCGAGCAGCTCAAGGGCGCGGCGAAGGACGACACCAAGGAGTACCGCGCCAAGACGGTCGAGCTGCAGGAGGAGGCCCGCCGGCTGCGCGGGGAGGCCGAGCAGCTGCGCTCCGAGGCGGTCGCCGAGGGCGAGAAGATCCGCGCGGAGGCCCGCAAGGAGGCCGTCCAGCAGATCGAGGAGGCGGCCAAGACCGCCGAGGAACTGCTGTCGAAGGCCAAGCAGGACGCGGACGAGCTGCGCCAGAAGGCCACCACGGACAGCGAGAAGGTCCGCACCGAGGCCATCGAGCGGGCGACCACACTGCGCCGGCAGGCCGAGGAGACCCTTCAGCGCACCCGCCAGGAGGCCGAGCGGCACCGCGACGAGGTCGTGGAGCAGGCCGAGGGCATCAAGGCCGACGCCGAGCGGGCCGCCGCCGAACTGCGCGAGGAGACCGAGCAGGCCATAGAGGCCCGCCGCACCGAGGCCGCCGAGGAGCTGACGCGGCTTCACACCGAGGCCGAGCAGCGGCTCGCGGCGGCCGAGGAGGCGCTCACCGACGCCCGCGAGGAAGCCGCCCGCATCCGGCGCGAGGCCGCCGAGGAGACCGAGCGGCTGCGCACCGAGGCCGCCGAGCGGATCCGCACGCTGCGGCAGCAGGCCGAGGAGGAGGCCGACCGGCTGCGCACCGAGGCCGCGTCGGACGCCTCCGCGTCCCGGGCCGAGGGCGAGGCCATCGCCGTACGCCTGAGGTCGGAGGCCGCGTCCGAGGCCGAGCGGCTGAAGTCGGAGGCGCAGGACACCGCCGACCGGGTGCGCGCCGAGGCGCAGGCCGCCGCCGAGCGGCTCGGCACCGAGGCGTCCGAGACGCTGGCCGCCGCCCAGGAGGAGGCCGCCCGGCGCCGCCGCGAGGCCGAGGAACTCCTCGGTTCGGCCCGGCAGGAGGCGGACCAGGAGCGCGAGCGGGCCCGCGAGCAGAGCGAGGAGTTGCTGGCCGTAGCCCGGGGCCGGGTGGAGGAGGCGCAGGCCGAGGCGGTGCGGCTGGTCGAGGAGGCCGACCGGCGCGCCACCGAGATGGTGTCGGCGGCCGAGCAGCACGCCCAGCAGGTGCGGGACTCGGTGTCGGGGCTGCACGAGCAGGCCCAGGAGGAGATCGCCGGGCTGCGCAGCGCCGCCGAGCACGCGGCGGACCGTACCCGCCGGGAGGCCGAGGAGGAGTCGGACCGGGTCCGCGCCGACGCCTACGCCGAGCGGGAGCGGGCGAGCGAGGACGCGGGCCGGGTCCGGCGCGAGGCGAACGAGGAGTCCGCGGCCGCCAAGTCCCTCGCCGAGCGCACCGTCGCGGAGGCCATCGCCGAGGCGGAGCAGCTTCGGTCGGAGGCCGCCGAGCACGCCCAGCGGATCCGCACCGAGGCGTCGGACAAGATCGCCGAGGCCGACCAGGCGGCGTCTCGCACCCGTGCGGACGCCCGCGAGGACGCCAACCGGATCCGCTCGGACGCGGCGACGCAGGCCGACACCCTCATCACCGAGGCGCGTTCGGAGGCGGAGCGGCTCCAGTCGGAGACGATCACGGAGGCCGACCGGGTGCGGACCGAGGCGCTCGCCAAGGCCGAGAAGCTGGTCGGGGACGCCGCGTCGGAGGCGGAGCGGCTGCGCGCCGAGGCCGCCGAGACGGTGGGGTCGGCCCAGCAGCACGCCGAGCGGGTGCGCAGCGACTCCGAGCGCCTCAAGGCCGAGGCGGCGACGGAGGCGGAACGGCTGGTCAACTCCGCGCGCGAGGAGGCCGAGCGCACTCTGGACGAGGCCCGCAAGGACGCCAGTAAGCGGCGCCAGGACGTGGCCGAGCAGGTCGACAAGCTCATCACCGAGACCACGGCCGAGGCGGACAAGCTGCTCACCGAGGCGCAAGCGCAGGCGCACAAGACGACCGCGGACGCCGAGGGGCAGGCCGACACCATGGTGGGCGCCGCCCGCAAGGAGGCCGACCGGCTGGTCTCCGAGGCGACGGTCGAGGGCAACTCCATGGTGGAGAAGGCCCGCACGGACGCGGACGACCTGCTCGTCGGCGCCCGTCGGGACGCCACCGCCATCAGGGAGCGCGCGGAGGAGCTGCGCGACCGCATCACGGGCGAGATCGAGGCGCTGCACGAGCGGGCCCGCCGCGAGGCCTCCGAGACGATGAAGTCGACCGGCGACCGCTGCGACGCGCTCATCAAGGCCTCGGAGGAGCAGCTGGCCAAGGCGCAGGCGAAGGCCAAGGAGATCGTCTCGGAAGCCAACTCCGAGGCCGGCAAGGTCCGCATCGCCGCCGTCAAGAAGGCCGAGGGCCTGCTGAAGGAGGCCGAGCAGAAGCGGTCCACGCTGATCAAGGAGGCCGAGGAGCTCAAGGCCGAGGCGATCCGCGAGGCCAAGCGCACCGTCGAGGAGGGCAAGCGCGAGCTGGAGGTCCTGGTGCGGCGGCGCGAGGACATCAACGCCGAGATCTCGCGGGTCCAGGACGTCCTGGAGGCCCTGGAGTCCTTCGAGGCGCCGTCGGGCGGCAAGGACGGTGGGGTCAAGGCGGGTGCGACAGTCGGAGCACCCCGATCGGGTGGCAAGTCGTCAGACGGCTAGCGGGAGCGCCGGTTTCCGGTGTCTCCTGGGGCCTTTGACCCAGTTTTTGGCAAGCCGTCCGACGGTTAGCCACTCAAAAGGGGTCTCATTCTCCAGATCAAACACGTATCCGCTCGATGACACACCGCTTCGGCCCCTAGGATTCCACTTATCACCTCACCGGTCTCATTCGACAGGAACCCCATGAGCGACACTTCCCCCTACGGCTTCGAGCTTGTGCGGCGTGGGTACGACCGCGCGCAGGTGGACGAACGCATCTCGAAGCTCGTCTCCGACCGCGACAGCGCTCTCGCCCGTATCACCGCTCTGGAAAAGCGCATCGAGGAGCTCCACCTCGAGACGCAGAACGCCCAGGCAGCCGTCACCGACGCAGAGCCGTCGTACGCGGGTCTCGGCGCGCGTGTCGAGAAGATCCTCCGCCTCGCCGAGGAAGAGGCCAAGGATCTGCGCGAGGAGGCCCGCCGCGCCGCCGAGCAGCACCGCGAGCTCGCCGAGTCGGCGGCCCAGCAGGTCCGCAACGACGCAGAATCGTTCGCTGCGGAGCGCAAGGCCAAGGCCGAGGACGAGGGCGTCCGGATCGTCGAGAAGGCCAAGAGCGAAGCCTCCGCGCTGCGTGCCGAGGCCCAGAAGGACGCGCAGTCCAAGCGCGAGGAGGCGGACGCCCTCTTCGAGGAGACCCGCGCCAAGGCCGCGCAGGCCGCCGCCGACTTCGAGACGAACCTCGCCAAGCGCCGCGAGCAGTCCGAGCGGGACCTGGCGTCCCGTCAGGCCAAGGCCGAGAAGCGTCTCGCCGAGATCGAGCACCGCGCCGAGCAGCTTCGCCTCGAGGCCGAGAAGCTGCGCACCGACGCCGAGCGCCGCGCCCGCCAGACGGTGGAGACCGCGCAGCGCCAGGCCGAGGACATCGTGGCCGACGCCAACGCCAAGGCCGACCGCATCCGTTCGGAATCCGAGCGCGAGCTCGCGGCCCTCACCAACCGCCGCGACAGCATCAACGCTCAGCTGACGAACGTCCGCGAGATGCTGGCGACCCTCACCGGTGCCGCGGTCGCCGCGACCGGCGCGCCCGCCGCCGAGGACGAGCCGATCTCCCGTGGGGTGCCCGCCCAGCAGACCCGGTAACGATCCGGCGCACATCTGCTGAATTTCGCAAAGCCCTCTGCCACTGGGGTGGCAGAGGGCTTTGTCCCGTTTTAGCGTGGGCGGCATGATCGAGCTCGAGGGGCTGACGAAGCGGTACGGCGAGAAAGTGGCGGTCAACAACCTCACGTTCAGCGTGAGACCGGGCATCGTCACGGGCTTCCTCGGCCCCAACGGTGCGGGCAAGTCGACCACGATGCGGATGGTCCTGGGCCTGGACCGGCCCACCGCCGGCGACGTGCGTATCGACGGCAAGCACTACGACCAGCTCAAGGATCCGCTGACGTACATCGGCGCCCTGCTGGAGGCCAAGGCCTGGCACGGCGGGCGCAGCGCCTACAACCATCTGCTGTGTCTGGCGCAGAGCAACGGCATCCCGAGCAGCCGGGTGCGCGAGGTGCTGGACACGGTCGGGCTGACGGCGGTCGCGAAGAAGAAGACCAAGGGCTTCTCGATGGGCATGGGCCAGCGGCTCGGCATCGCGGGCGCGCTGCTCGGCGATCCGCGGATCCTGATGTTCGACGAGCCGGTCAACGGCCTCGACCCCGAGGGCATCCACTGGATCCGGAACCTGATGAAATCGCTGGCCGCCCAGGGGCGCACGGTGTTCGTCTCCAGTCACCTGATGAGCGAGATGGCGCTGACCGCCGACCACCTCGTCGTCATCGGCCAGGGCCGGCTGCTCGCCGACACCTCCATGCCCGACTTCATCGCCCGCAACTCACGGGCCTACGTCCGTATCCGCACCCCGCAGCGCGAGCGGCTGCTCGATGTGCTGCACGAGGCCGGGATCACCGCCGTACAGACCGGCAACGGCACGCTGGAGGTGGACGGCGGCAAGTCCGAGCAGATCGGGGAGCTGGCGGCGCGCCACCAGGTCGTGCTGCACGAGCTGAGCCCGCAACAGGCCTCTTTGGAGGAGGCGTTCATGCAGCTGACCGCGGAGTCGGTGGAGTACCACGCGCACACCGACGCACCGCAGCCGCCTCCGCAGCCGCCGCAGCGGCAGTGGGGCGAGGACTGGAGGAGGAGCTGAGCATGGTGGTCACCCAGGTCATCCGCTCCGAGTGGACCAAGATCCGGTCCGTGGCATCGACCGTGTGGACGCTGTCGCTGGCCGTGGTGGTCACCATCGCCCTCGGCATCCTGATCTCGGCCCTGTCGAAGAACGAGTTCGACAACATGAGCCGGCGCGACCAGCTCTCCTTCGACCCGACCTTCATCAGCTTCGCCGGGATGAGCCTCGGTCAGCTCGCGATGATCGTGTTCGGGGTGCTCGTCGTGTCGAACGAGTACAGCACCGGCATGATCCGCACCTCGCTGGCCGCCGTGCCCCAGCGCGGCACCTTCCTGTTCAGCAAGATCGCGGTGGCGACCGGCCTCTCCCTGGTCGTCGGCCTGGCCACCAGCTTCGTCACCTTCTTCCTGGGGCAGGCGATGCTGGGCGAGCACAAGGCGCAGATCGGCGACCCGGGCGTACTGCGCGCGGTGATCGGCGGCGGGCTCTACATGACCCTCATCGCGATGTTCTCGATGGGCGTCGCCGCGATGCTGCGCTCGCCGATGCTGTCGCTGGGCATCCTGATGCCGTTCTTCTTCCTGGTCTCCAACATCCTCGGCAATGTCTCGGCCACCGAGAAGATCGGCCGGTATCTGCCCGACCAGGCCGGCAGCAAGATCATGCAGGTGGTCACTCCGATCGACGACGACGTGCCGTACGGCCCCTGGGGCGGGCTGGGGATCATGGTGCTGTGGGTGATCGCGGCGCTCGCGGGCGGGTACGCCACGCTGAAGAAACGGGACGCCTAGCTTACGGTGCACGAGGGCGGTTCGGTGGTGCCGCAAACGCGGGTGGTGGATCCGGCCCGGCATGCTGACGGGCCCCGGCACTGGCGCGGTCGCGCGAGGTTCCGCTCGGGCTTTTCCTCGCGATGTCCGCGCCGGCCGCGCCGACCGACCTGCCTTTCTGCCGGGGGTCCGGGGGTTGTCCCCCGGAAAATGCAGCACCTGCCCTTGAGTGGAACCGTCAGCGCCCCGATATCCTCCTAACCCTTACGGGGGCGTGTGCCCCGCTGTCCTGATCCTTTCGATGGGTGCGGAGCATGATCGAAGCAGTCGGCCTGACCAAGCGCTACGGCGACAAGACCGCTGTGTACAACCTGTCCTTCCAGGTGCGGCCCGGTTCCGTCACCGGCTTCCTGGGCCCGAACGGCTCCGGCAAGTCCACGACGATGCGGATGATCCTCGGTCTGGACAACCCGACCGCGGGCCATGTCACCATCGGCGGCTATCCGTACCGCAGGCTGCCCAACGCCCCGCGTCAGGTCGGCGCGCTGCTGGACGCCAAGGCGGTGCACGGCGGCCGGGCCGCGCGCAACCACCTGCTGAGCCTGGCCCAGCTCTCGGGCATCCCGGCCCGGCGCGTGGACGAGGTGCTGGGCGTGGTCGGCCTCCAGGACGTGGCCAGGCGGCGCTCCAAGGGCTTCTCGCTCGGCATGGGCCAGCGGCTCGGCATCGCCGCCGCGCTGCTCGGCGACCCGCAGGTGCTGCTGTTCGACGAGCCGGTCAACGGCCTCGACCCCGAGGGCATCCTCTGGGTGCGGAACCTGATGAAGTCGCTCGCGGCCGAGGGCCGCACCGTCTTCGTCTCCTCGCACCTGATGAGCGAGATGGCGCTGACCGCCGACCACCTGATCGTCATCGGGCGCGGCCAGTTGCTGGCCGACATGAGCGTGCAGGACTTCATCGCGGCGAACTCCGCCGGCTTCGCCCGGGTGCGTACGCCCGACACCGAGCCGCAGCTGCGCGAGAAGCTGTCCACCGCACTCGCCGAGGCGGGCGGCCATGTGCTGCCCGAGCAGGACGGCGCGCTCAGGGTGACCGGGCTGCCGCTCCCCCGCATCAGCGACATCGCGCACGACACCGACGTACGGCTGTGGGAGCTGTCGCCGCACCAGGCCTCGCTGGAGGAGGCGTACATGCGGATGACGCAGGGCGCGGTCGACTACCGCTCGACCATCGACCAGAAGGAAGGGCTCCAGCAGCCGCTGCCGCCCGGCGCACAGCCGCCGATGCCGGTGCCGGGCCAGGGCCAGCCCGGCTGGTACGCCCCGCCGCCGCCCCAGCAGGGCGGGCAGCCGTTCGCCGCGCCGCAGGGCCAGCCTGGGCCGTACGGCGGCGCCCCGGGGGCGCCCGGCGCAGGGACGCCCAACCCGTACGCGCAGTCCGCTCCCCAGCCGCCTCAGGCGGCCCCAGGCCAGGCTCCGGCACAGCCCGCGCCACCGGCCCCGCAGAGCCCCGCCCAGCCGCCCGCCGCGCCGCCGGCGGCCCCGTCCGCCCCCGCCGCCACCTCCGCCCCTTCCGAGCCCGAGGACGCCCGATGAGCACGCCCCAGCCCCCGATGCCGCAGACCGCCGCACCGAACTGGCAGGCGGCCCCCGGCCCGTCGTACCCCACCTACAACTCGCCGATCCCCGTGGTGCGCACGCACCTCGGGCACGCGCTCGCCTCGGAGTGGACCAAGATCCGGTCGGTGCGCTCCACGATGTGGACGCTCGGCGTGTTCGTGGTGCTCGTCGTCGGCATCGGCATGGCGACCGCCGCGCTGGTCTCGGCCAACTCGACGGAGGAGGGCCTGGCCGACCAGAACCCGCTGTCGTTCGGCGTCTTCGGGCTGCTGCTCGGCAGCATGTGCATCATCACGCTGGGCGTGCTGACCACCGCCTCGGAGTACGGCACCGGCATGATCCGCACCACGATGACCGCGTGCCCGACCCGCGGACGGGTGCTGGCGGCCAAGGCGATCGTGTTCTTCGTGGTCGCGCTCGTGGTGACGCTGGCGTCGGTCGTGCTGGTCGCCCTCGCGGACGTGGCGATGCTGGAGGGCGCCCGCGAGCCGTCCGGTCAGGAGTGGCTGAAGGGCACCCTCGGCATCTCGCTCTACATCGCGCTGCTCGGTCTGCTCTCGCTCGTCGTCGGCTCGATCATCCGGCACTCGGCGGGCGCGATCACCGTCATGATCGGCGTGGTGCTGGCCCCGCTGGTCATCGCGATGTTCATGTTCTCGGCGTCGCTCCAGGACCTTCAGCAGGCCTTGATCGAATACTCCATCCCGAACCAGCTCAGCGTCTTCTACGCCCAGTCCCTCAGCGAGTCCGGCCCGTCCGGCTGGGACCCCCTGTGGATCATGCTGGGCGTGACGGCCGCCGCGTTCGCGGGTGCCTACGCACTGCTGGAGAAGCGGGACGTGTAAGCCGCGTCCGGAGTTCAGAACCTCGGCGCGTTACGGGACCGCTGCACCCGCGTGGTGCGGCGGTCCTTCGCGTTCCAGCACGCCTTGTGCCAGTGGCGGCGGTCGTCGACGCCCGCGTGGTCCGGCCAGGCGACGACGTGCGGGACGCCGTCCGGGATCAGCTGGTCGCAGCCCGGGCAGCGGTACGCCTTGCCCTGGGCGCTGGCGCCCGCCACATGCCGCACGTTCCAGTCCTCGCCCTGCCAGCTCTCCGAGGACTGCCAGCCGCCGTAGCGGACGGGACGGTCGCCCTCGGCACTGCGCCCGGACGAGGCGGCTCCCTTGGGGCCGTTGGAACGGTTGCGACGCGGGGACACGGAACACCTCACGGGGCTATACAGGATGCACGGGTCACGTCCAGCCTACGTGGCACGGACCGGGGTAGCCGTACGGCACCAACCCCCACAAGTCCCCCATCATGACCATCGATTCTGCAGACAATCCGCAAATCTCTTCGCCAAGCCGTGTCCTCGGCACGTGTCAGACGGTTATGCCCGGTGGGGGAGCTCCACGTCGGAGCCAAGGAAGCAGGAAAAGCAATGCGCGTAGGAAGTTTCGTGTTGGCGGCCCGGTTCCCGGGGCAGGGCGACGGGGAGGCGCTGCACCGCGCGGTCCGCTCCGCCGAGGTCGCCGAGGAAGCGGGGCTCGACTCGGTCTGGCTGGCCGAGCACCACTTCGTGCCGTACGGCACCTGTCCGTCCGCGATCACCCTGGCCGCCTTACTGCTCGGCCGCACCAGCAGTCTGCGGGTCGGCACGGCGGTCACCGTGCTGCCCACCGCCCACCCTGTGTCCGTCGGCGAACAGGCCGCGCTGCTGCACATCGCCTCCGGCGGACGGTTCTCGCTGGGCGTGGGACGCGGCGGGCCCTGGGTCGACCTGGAGGTGTTCGGCTCGGGTCTCGAGGCGTACGAGGAAGGGTTCCCGGAATCACTCGATCTGCTGCTGCGCTGGCTGCGCGAGCCCTCGGTCGCGGCGTCCGGCGAGCGGTTCGACTTCCGTGAAGTCCCCGTCGTCCCCAGGCCGTCGGAGTGCCTCACGGACGTCGAGGGCCCCGAGGTCGTCGTCGCCTGCACATCGCCGCGGAGCGTGCGCCTCGCGGCCGAGCGCGGGCTGCCGATGCTGCTCGGGATGCATGTGGGCGACGAGGAGAAGGCCGAGATGGTCGCCCTGTGGCGGGAGCACGCCCGCGCGGCCGGACGACCGGCCGACGAGATCCGCGGCGCGGCCCATGTGTCGGCCGGCATCTGCCAGATCGCGGACCGGCGCACCGACGCCGTGGAGGCGCTCACGAAGGCGATGCCGGGCTGGCTCAGGCAGGGCCTGGAGGCCCATGTGACGGTGGACGGGCGTCATCGGGCGATGCGCGACCCGCTGGCGTACACCGAACTGCTCTGCGGGCTGCACCCGGTGGGCACCCCGCGCCTCGCCGCCGACCGCCTGGCGGCGACCAGCGAGCGGACCGGCATCTCCCGCTTCGCGCTGCTCGTGGAGGGCTCGGGCGATCTGGCGGCGACCGAGGAGAACGTACGGCGGCTGGGCGCCGAAGTGCTTCCGCACCTCGGCTGAATCGCCCTGGGCCCGCCGAACGGCCCGGTCCGCCAGAGGGCTTGCCGCCCCGGTACTGATTGCACCTCCCGCGTACGGAGCGGCAAGCAAGCGGTCACTGCGTCAGCAGTCCCGGAATTCCGGGGACTGGTTCAGCAGCTGACTGCGGACCGAGGTGAAGCGAGCCAGCGTCTCGTCGACCGAGGAGTCAAGCGGGAACACCGCCACCCGGTGGCAGTTCTGGAAGGCCAGTCGCACCCCGAAGTGCCGCTGCAGCGCGCCGCGTATCGCGTCACTCGCAAGCGCACGCAGCAGCTGGCCACGTGCCTGCTCGTCCGGCGGGGGCGTCAGGTTGTCGGCGAACTGACCGCCGTCGACCTTCAGCTGGGCCACCAGGGAGCTGATCATCTCCCATGCGTAGGGCAGGGAGGTCCGGACGCAGTCGACGAAGGCGGCTTCGTCGACCTCGCCTCGCTCGGCCTGTTCGAGTAGGGCCGGTGAGACGTCGAGCGACATGGGTTCTCCTCTCGCACCCCCACCGCGGCGGGGGTTGCCGGACAGATGAGGGAGTCCGCGATACCGGACACGCTGTGTACACGCCTCGCGACCTCCCGTTTAATACGGTAGGCAACGGACGGTGACGGCACCAGGAGATTGCGTACATGGGCGGTCCTCGTTGGGCACACGAGCACACAATCGGCCAGAAATGAACAGGGGCAGTCCGGGGTCATACGGACTCCCCCGGGGCGAATCGCGTCGACACCGGCCCGTCGAGTAGCGTTGCCGACCATGCGTCTCGTCATTGCCCGATGCTCCGTCGACTACGCGGGCCGGCTCACCGCCCACCTGCCCTCGGCGCCCCGTCTGATCCTGGTCAAGGCGGACGGCAGCGTCTCGATCCACGCGGACGACCGGGCCTACAAGCCCCTGAACTGGATGTCGCCGCCCTGCACTCTGAAGGAGGGGGACGGCGAGCAGCAGGACGTCTGGACCGTCATCAACAAAGCGGGCGAGAAGCTGATCATCACGATGGAGGAAATCCTCCACGACTCCTCGCACGAACTGGGTGTGGACCCCGGTCTGATCAAGGACGGCGTGGAAGCGCACCTCCAGGAACTCCTCGCGGACCGCATCGAAACGCTCGGCGAGGGCTACACGCTCATCCGCCGCGAGTACCCCACGGCCATCGGCCCGGTCGACATCCTGTGCCGGGACGCGGACGGCGCGACGGTCGCGGTCGAGATCAAGCGGCGTGGCGAGATCGACGGTGTGGAACAGCTCACGCGCTACCTGGAGTTGCTCAACCGCGACCCCCATCTCGCCCCGGTGCGCGGCATCTTCGCGGCCCAGGAGATCAAGCCCCAGGCCCGCGTCCTCGCGACGGACCGCGGCATCGGCTGCCAGGTGCTGGACTACGACGCGCTGCGCGGCATCGAGGACGACAAGCTGCGGCTGTTCTGACCGGGGGCGTCCGCGGTCGTACGACGGTGAGGGCCGGGTCCGTTGGACGGACCCGGCCCTCTTGTCCTGATCGCCGCGTCAGATCACCGGATCCGAGCCGGTGCTCGGTGTGCCCTCGTCCGTGGACGTGGGCGCGCTCGCCGTGGTGGTGGTCTCCGCCGGGCTCGAGGTGGCCGAGCCACTGGCCGACGTCGAATCGGACGGCGGATCGGTCGGTGTGTCCGTCGGGTCTGTCGGGCCGTCCGTCGGGTCCGTGGGACCGTCCGTTGGATCCGTCGGGCCGTCCGTTGGATCTGTCGGGCCGTCCGTCGGATCTGTCGGGCCGTCCGTCGGCTTCGTGGGGTCATCGGTCGGCTTCGTCGGATCGTCCGTCGGATCCGTCGGCCGGCCGCCCGACCCCTGCGTCTCGCTCGGGCGCTCAGACGGCTCGTCCGACTCCGTCGGCGTGGGGTCGCCCGACGTGCCCTCGGCCCCCGGATCCGTCGGCCGGCTCGTCGCCTTGCCCGTGTCGCCGGAGTCCTGGTCGTCGTCGCCCTCCACCTTGTCCGCGCCCAGGCTGTCGTCGCCGGGGCCCTGGCTGGCGGACGGGTTGACGCCGACCTGGTTGGACGGGGCGTTCGGGTCGTTGTCGGACGTGGCGCCCAGTGTCACCACCGTGCCGAGCACCGCCACGAGCAGCGCGCCCGCGCCGGCCGCGACGAGGTTGCGCCGGGCGAAGCTGCGGACGCCGCCCCGGCCCTTGTGCGAGGCCGTCGGCGAAGGCGAGGACGCCTGGTGCGTGACGAGGGTCGTGGTGTCCCCGGCGGGCGGGAACGCGGCCGGCACACCGCCCGGCGGCGACTGCGACTCCTCGTAGCGCGCGTCCGGCACCTCCTCCCCGGCCGTCGCGGCGAACGCGGCCACGCCCGGCGTGGTACCGGAGCGGTCCGAGACCAGCGCGAGGGCGCGGCGGCCCGCGACGGTGCCGCGCTTGTCGGCGAGGGCGCCGCGCAGGCCGATGGAGGTCTCCAGCTCGGCACGGGCCCGGTCAAGCCGGTCGCCGCAGAGCGCGAGGATGCCCAGCTCGTGGTGGAAGTAGGCCTGTTCGGAGACGTCACCGACGAGGCGGGCGGCCTCGGCGCCGGCCCGCAGCGCCCGCTCCCAGGCGCTCCAGTGCAGCCCCGCCGCGAACGCGGGCGCCGCCGTGCGGGCGAGCCGCACGGTCGGGCTCTCCTCGCCCTCGGCGGGCGGTGTCGTGCTCGGCACCAGCAGGCCCAGCGCGGCGAGCACGGCGTCGGCCTCGGCGCAGACGCGCTCCGGCGTGACCGAGGGGTGCCCGGCCCACCAGGCGTAGTGCCGGGCGGCGGTGAGGGCGTTGTCCTGGGCCTCGTCGGCGTATCCGGCGGACTCCAGCTGGGCCAGGACGCCGGCGGCGAGCCGGTAGCGGGAGCCGACCGGTGAGACCAGCCCGCAGTCGGCCAGTTCGCCGAGTGCGGCGTCCGCGTGGGTGTCACCGACCAGCGCGGGCAGATGCGCCTGGTGCGGCACCTCGCCGCCGAGCGCGACGGCGAACCTCAGGGTGGTGCGGGCCGATGCGCTGAGCCGCGAGGCGAGCAGCCGCGCCGGTCCGGCGGCCTCGCCGAGCGACGGCAGGGGCGTCTCCGCGCCGTCCTCGGTGTCGACCGGAGTGTCGGCGGGCGGCGGGGCGTCCTCGAAGACGCCGTACTCGTCGACGGCGTCCGCCCCGGCCCGCAGCCGGTCCCGCTGCCGCAGCAGCGCCCCGGCCTGGACGAACCGCAGCGGCAGGCCCTCCGACTCGAACCACAGGTCGCCGCCCCAGTTCAGCTCGTCCTCGGTGAGGACCCGGCCGACCCCGCGCTCCAGCAGCTCCATGCTCGCGGTGCGGTCGAGCCCGTCGAGGGCGACGTCCTCGATGCCGGACTCGGCGGACGGCGCGGGCACATCGGGCGTGGCGCCGATCAGGAAGGCGCACTCGGGGGTCGCGTCGAGCAGCTCGTCGAGCGCGGTGCCGCCGAACTCGATGTCGTCCAGGACGACGACCGCGCCGATCTCCCGCACGCAGGAGAGCAGTTCGTCCTGATCGGGGCGGTACAGGGGCGCGCTGTAGACCGAGTGCAACAGGTCGTACAGCAGGTCGGCCGGGGTGCGGTGGAAGCCGTTGAGGCGGACGACGCCGTCGGGGGCGAGGTCCGCGCAGTCCTCGGCGACGAGGTCGAGGAGGCTGGTGCGGCCGGCACCCCGGGGGCCGACCAGACGTACGGAACGGCCGCGGGCGAGCAGCCGTACGAGCTGTTCGCGCTCTTCCTGGCGGGCCAGGAGCGGCTGTGCGGGACGGGTCGGCCCGGGCGGGACGGGCGGCTTGGCGGCGCGCTCGGCCTCGGCCCGTTCGGCCGGGGCCAGCTTCTCGGGTCGCGCCGGCCGCTCCGCGGGCGGGCAGACCTCGATCTCGCTGCCGTCGACGGGGTTGACGGTGAGCAGGAAGTCGCCCGAGACCAGTTGCACCGTGCGGGCGAGTGCGGGCGTGTGCTGTCCGAAGTCGGGTGTGAGGGGGTCCCTGGGCGGGCGCGGGCGCGACGACTGGCCGCCGGCCTCATGGCCGTACTCCTCGGGTCCCCGGTTGTTCGGGTCCATAGGTTCAAGCCCCCCAAAAGCGTCGTGTGCGTAAGCCAAGCCCCTCCCGGCCTTGCTGCACACCGCGCTGTCGCTTCTGGTCCGGGCCCGCTCGAAGGGGTTTGTCCATGGGGTTTGTCCATGCAGCGGGCAGCCGAACCCTAAACCTTTGCACAGTATCTACGACAGGTCGGGGTACCGCGCCGCCCGAGACATCACAGTCTCGTGAGAATTGTGCGTGACGTGCGCTTCGCAGCCGGAACGCCCGACTGCCCCGCCCCACCCGTGCCGGGCGTCACACCCGGGGCAGGGACTCCACCCCGATGCCGCCTTCGATGGCCAGGATCCGGTGCAGCCGGGTGGCCACCAGCAGACGCTGCATCTGCGGCGGCACGCCGCGCAGCACCAGGCGCCGGCCGCAGCGGCCGGCCCGCCGATGGGCCCCCATGATCACCCCGAGTCCGGTGGCGTCCCAGAACTCCAGCTCGGACAGGTCCAGCACCAGGTCGCCGACTCCGTCGTCGACGGCCGAGTGCAGGACCGTACGGGCGTCCGCCGCGCTGCGGACGTCGAGGCGGCCCCCGACGACCAGCTCGGCGTGGTCGCCCCTGATGTACATATGCGCTCCCCAAGCGTGCGTACGTGCGTGCTCCGCGATGCGTCGTCTGTGCTGTGGCCGGTGATGCAACCTCTGACTGCGTTGGACGGTCAGAGGTTTCCGTCTGTAAGCGAACCGATACCGAATTCACCCCATCGCGTGACGTGCGCAGGGGCTGTGCGGTGGTCTACGAAACCTCAGTAGCTGTAAAAGCCTTGCCCGCTCTTGCGCCCGATGTCACCCGCGTCCACCATCCGGCGCATCAGCTCCGGCGGGGCGAACTTCTCGTCCTGGGACTCGGTGTAGATGTTGCCGGTGGCGTGCAGCAGGATGTCGACGCCGGTGAGGTCCGCCGTGGCGAGCGGGCCCATGGCATGACCGAAGCCCAGCTTGCAGGCGAGGTCGATGTCCTCGGCGGTGGCGACGCCCGACTCGTAGAGCTTGGTGGCCTCGACGACGAGCGCCGAGATCAGCCGGGTGGTGACGAAGCCGGCGACGTCCCGGTTGACGACGATGCAGGTCTTGCCGACGGACTCGGCGAACTCTCGCGCGGTGGCGAGGGTTTCGTCGCTCGTCTTGTAGCCGCGGACCAGCTCGACGAGCTGCATCATCGGCACCGGCGAGAAGAAGTGCACACCCACCACCCGCTCGGGGTGCTCGGTGGCCGCCGCGATCTTGGTGATCGGGATGGCGGAGGTGTTGGAGGCGAGCACGGTGTCCGCCCGCACGATCTTGTCGAGCGTGCGGAAGATCTCGTGCTTGACCTCGAGCTTCTCGAAGACCGCTTCGACGACGACGTCGGCGTCGGCGGCGGCGTCCAGGTCGGTGGTCGCGGTGATGCGGGCGAGGGCGGCGTCGGCGTCGTGCGCCTCCAGCTTGCCCTTGCCGACGAACTTGTCGTACGACGCCTTGATGCCGTCGGTGCCACGCCTGAGCGCCTCGTCGGTGACATCCCGCAGGACGACGTCCCAGCCCGCCTGAGCGGAGACCTGGGCGATCCCGGAACCCATCAAGCCGGCGCCGATGACGGCAAGCTTCCGTGCCACTGTTGCGACTCCCCTTTGAAACGCCTTACACCCTGTTTACGTTGCCTCTCGGCGGACCTTAGCGCTCGTGAGGGACTGTGTGACCGGTTAGTAACGCGAGTCACGTCTCAGCTGACGGACATCACACCGGCGGCGGCACACGGGACCCAATTGCGCGTTTCTCACCGTTGGTTCGCTGACGCCGGCAGGCCCAGTGCGGTGCGGATCCGTTCGACGTGCTCCGCCCCGTCGTGCCGGTTCACGGAGCGCAGTGACTTCAGGAAGGCGTCCGCGTCGGAGGCGTCGGCCGCCTTCCGCCAGAGCGGCAGTCCCGTCTTCAGTTCGGCCACGAGCCGCTCGGTGGGGCGTTCGACGCCGGCCAACTCGGTCTCCTCGAGCCGCTGGATGGTCTCGGCCTGGGCCGTGGCCATCCGCTCGGCCCAGGCCTTGGCGCCGGCGAGGTCCTGTTCGGGGCTCTTCGCCGGGCGCTGCGCCGTCACCACGTACATCGGCTTCGCGGCGGACAGGAAGGCCAGTTGGTCGGTGTCGAAGTCGGACTCGTCGCGCCGGACCGAGCCGTCGAGTTCGGCGTCGCCCGGCCGCGCCGCCCAGCACAGCACGGTGCGGCGCCCGGCGTCCCAGCCCACCTCGTCGGGACGGAAGTAGTAGGTCTGCAGCGTCCCGGAGCCCTCCGGGTCCACGGAGTAGTCGACGAAGAGCTCGGCGCAGCGCTGCCACGCGACCTCGGCGATCGCCTCCCGGCCCGGGAACTCCTCCTGCTCGGCGAGCCGGAACGTGGCGTAGGCCTCCGCGCGGTGCGTCTCGTCGCACGGGATCACCTGAACGCCGCCCTTGCCGAGCGGCGGTGTGTCCCTCTCCCGCATCCAGGCGCCGGGGGTGAAGCAGTCGCCGACGTCGAGCGACTGGACCGGGGCCCACCCCGGCTGCGTCACCGCACCGTTGTCGTCCCGGGCCGGCAGCGTCCAGACCCGGAAGTCGGCCACCGTGGCGAGGCCGGCGGCCAGCACCAGAACCGCGCCGGAGACGGAGACCCCGGCGATGGCGAGGCCCTTGCCCCGCTGGCCCTTCCTGGGTATCTGCCACAGCGCGACCAGGCCGAAGACCAGCCCCAGGGGCGCCAGGCACACCAGCAACGCCGTCACCAGCGAGGTGACCGCGAAGGCGTTCAGGGCCGGCGGTGCCATCGGCATCGGATTCCACTGCGGTCCGGCCCCGTACGGCGGAGTGGGGGGTTCCTGCGGGTACTGCGGGTACTGCGGATGCTGCGGCGGAGGCACCGACATGCGAT
Source organism: Streptomyces ferrugineus (assembly GCF_015160855.1). Lineage (NCBI taxonomy): Bacteria > Bacillati > Actinomycetota > Actinomycetes > Kitasatosporales > Streptomycetaceae > Streptomyces > Streptomyces ferrugineus. Next base: position 8,195,131 of record NZ_CP063373.1, read on the forward strand.
CACGCCCTTCGTGTTCGGCTGCTCACGAATATCAGGGCATGGCTGAAAAGGAACGTGCCCGAGATCACAAAGCACCGGCATCGTTATCCATCAGCCGCCCAGGACCGGGCAGACGCACGTGGTCCGAACGGCGGGGGCGTAACTACGCTGGTCGCATGGTCAATCTGACGCGTATCTACACCAGGACCGGCGACCAGGGCACCACCGCCCTCGGCGACATGAGCCGGGTAGCCAAGACCGATCTGCGGATCTCGGCGTACGCCGACGCCAACGAGGCGAACGCGGTGCTCGGCACGGCGATCGCGCTCGGCGGGCTCGACGAGGAGGTCGTCAAGGTCCTCACCCGTGTGCAGAACGACCTGTTCGACGTGGGTGCGGACCTGTCGACGCCGGTCGTGGAGAAGCCGGAGTTCCCGCCGCTTCGGGTCGAGCAGTTCTACATCGACAGGCTGGAGGCGGACTGCGACCGCTTCAACGAGGAGTTGGAGAAGCTGCGCTCCTTCATCCTCCCCGGCGGCACACCGGGCGCGGCCCTGCTGCACCAGGCCTGCACGGTCGTACGACGGGCCGAGCGCTCCACGTGGGCGGCCCTGGAGGTCCACGGCGAGACCATGAACCCGCTGACCGCGACCTATCTGAACCGCCTGTCCGACCTCCTGTTCATCCTGGCCAGGACGGCGAACAAGGAGGTCGGTGACGTGCTGTGGGTGCCGGGCGGCGAACGCTAGCCGCCCGACGCCCGGCTCATGAGCGGACGCGGTCCTTGTCGGTCGTGAGCCTGGGCGGGTCCTCGACGCCGGCGGGGGCCTTCTTCGGCCAGATCCAGTACCCCAGGGCGATCAGCCCGTAGATGCCGACCGTGCGGATCGCCACCCACTGGAACGCGCGCAGGGAGCTGATGTCGCCGGAGTCGCCCACGTACCAGACCGCGAGCTGGAGCAGGCCCAGGGCCACCACCGCGCCGTACACCGCCCGCAGCCACAGCCTGGCCTCGTGCCGGGCGCGGGCGCGGCCGTAGCGCGGGGGCTTTCGCGGGGGCGGGGCGCCGCCCAGGCGGTGGGCCGCGTGGCCGTCGAGCCAGCGGATCGTGTAGTGGCCGAAGGCCACGGTGTAGCCGATGTACAGCGCCGCCACCCCGTGCTCCCAGCCCGGCTCCGCACCGTTCTTCAGGTCGATCGCGGTGGCGATGAACAGCACCAGCTCCAGCACCGGCTCGCACAGCAGCAGCACCACGCTCGTACGGCGCCACTTCAGCAGGTAGCGGACGGCGAGCCCCAGCGCCAGCAGCACCCAGAAGCCGACCTCGCAGGCGATGATGAGGGCGACGATCACAACATGCTCCCTTCGGTCACCGTTCCAGGCTCCCGTCGGGCGCGGCTCCTTTCGTCGTCGGCGGTGACGAAACCGCGGTACATCGAAGGATGCAGTCCAGGACCGTTCCCCGGCATCAGGCACCGAGCGCGGACACCGTGTTGGATGGAGTCATGGCCTTCCCGCGCCCACACCGCGTCGACGTGTACATCGGCGTCGGCGGGCTGCTCGGCGGCCTGCTGCTGGTGGGCGTCGGCCTGGGCATGCGGACCGCCAAGGACCCGATCACCCTCTTCGACGGCCCCTGGCCGATCCTGGTGCCGCTCACCGTGATGGCCGGCTGCGAGTTGCTGCGCCGGACGGCACCGCGTACGGCCCTGCTGATCGGCACGCCCGCTTTCTGCGCGGACGTCGTGACCCAGGGCACCCTGCCGACATGGATGATGTTCACGGACCTCGTCTATGCGGCCGTGCTGTACGGTCCGCTGGTCTCGGCCCGCCGCATCCAGTGGATCACCGGGCTGCTCACAGTGGCCGCGACGCTGGTGCCGTTCGCGGTGTTGCGCGTGCCGGAGGCGCTGCTGATCGGCGTGGTCGTCGGCGTCGTGGCCTACGGGCCCGCGGCCACGGGCTGGATCGTCCGCAACCATCGCGATGCAGCCGAGGCCGCCCGGCTGCGTGCCGAACAGACCGCGCTGCTGGCCGAGATGGACCGCACCCAGGCGGTCACCGCCGAGCGCGCCCGCATGGCCCGCGAGCTGCACGACATGGTCGCCAACCACCTCTCCGCGATCGCCATCCACTCCACGGCCGCGCTCTCCATCGACGATCCGTCGACCTCCCGCGAAGCCCTCTCCGTCATCCGGGAGAACAGCGTCGAGGGGCTCGCCGAGATGCGCCGGCTGATCGGCATCCTGCGCGACGGCGGCGACGACCACGAACCCTCCGCCGTCCCCACCCTCGACGGCCTCACCGCCCTGGTCGAGGGCGCTCGCGCCAACGGCCTGGACGTCCGCCTCGCCACCGATCACGGCACCGTCCCGGCCCCCGTCGAACTCGCCGCCTACCGCATCGTCCAGGAGTCCCTGACCAACGCCCTCAAGCACGCCTCACCCGGCCGGGTCGCGGTCGAGCTGATCCAGCGGGACGACAGCCTCACCGTCGCCGTGACCAGCCCGTTCGGCGACCGCGACGGGCCGCGCGCACCCGGCTCCGGCGCGGGTCTCGTCGGGATGCGGGAGCGGGTCGCGCTGCTGGCCGGCGCGTTCGAGGCGGGCCCCGTCGACGACCCGGTCGCCACGGACGGCAAGATCTGGGTCGTACGCGCCACGCTTCCGCTGACCGGAGGAGACCCCGCATGATCCGTGTGCTCGTCGCCGAGGACCAGTCCGCCGTCCGCGCCGGTCTCGTCCTCATCCTGCGCAGCGCGCCGGACATCGAGGTGGTCGGCGAGGCGGCGGACGGCGAGCAGGCGGTGGAGCTGGCCCGTGAGCTCCGGCCGGACCTGGTTCTGATGGACGTTCAGATGCCGCTCCTGGACGGGGTGTCGGCCACCCGGCGGGTCGTCGGGGAGCGGCTCGCGGACGTGCTCGTGCTCACCACCTTCGACCTCGACGAGTACGTGTTCGGGGCGCTGCGGGCGGGCGCTGCGGGGTTCCTGCTGAAGAACACCGACGCCAAGGACCTGCTGGCGGCGGTCCGCACGGTGGCGGGCGGCGAGGGCCTCATCGCCCCGGCCGTCACCCGGCGCCTGATCGCCGAGTTCGCCGCGAAGCCGGTCCGGGAGCCGACCGCCGACCCCGCCGTCCTCGACACCCTCACCCGACGTGAACGTGAGGTGCTGTCCTGCCTCGGCGAGGGCCTGTCCAACGCGGACATCGCGGCCCGGCTCGACATGGCGGAGGCGACGGTGAAAACGCACGTCAGCCGTCTGCTCGGCAAGCTGGAGCTGCGCAGCCGGGTGCAAGCGGCCGTATTGGCACAGGAATTGGGCGTCTGAACGGACCTACACAAGAGTGGTCCAGACCTATTGACCCGTGGTCCAGACCTTTCTATTCTCGCGGCACCGTGGGCGTGAAGGCTCAGTCGCGCCCCAAGACTCCCAAGGAGGCGCGTGATGCGCTTCAGACACAGAGCCGCGGCAGGGTTCGCGACCCTGCTGCTCCCGCTGGCCGGTCTGGTCGGGCTCGCGAGCCCCGCCGAGGCCGCCGGCTCCGCCACCGCCACCTACGCCAAGACCCAGGACTGGGGCTCCGGCTTCGAGGGCAGGTGGACGGTGAAGAACACCGGCACCACCGCTCTGACCTCCTGGACCGTCGAGTGGGACTTCCCCTCCGGTACCTCCGTCACCTCCGCCTGGGACGCCGACGTCACCTCCTCCGGCACCCACTGGACCGCCAGGAACAAGTCCTGGAACGGCACCCTCGCCCCCGGCGCCTCCGTCTCCTTCGGCTTCAACGGCACCGGCTCCGGCTCCCCCGCCAACTGCAAGCTGAACGGCGGCAGTTGCGACGGCGGCAGCACCGAGCCCGGTGACAGCGCCCCGAGCGCCCCCGGCACCCCGACCGCCTCCGCCATCACCAACACCTCGGTGAGGCTGTCCTGGAGCGCCGCCACCGACGACAAGGGCGTCAAGAACTACGACGTCCTGCGCGACGGCGCCAAGGTCGCGACGGTGACGACCACGTCGTACACGGACACCGGGCTCACCGCCGGCACCGACTACTCCTACACCGTCCAGGCCCGTGACACCGCCGACCAGACCGGCCCGGTCAGCGGCGCCCGCGCGGTGCGCACCACCGGCGGCACGACCGAGCCGCCCACGGGTGACAAGGTCAAGCTCGGCTACTTCACCGAGTGGGGCGTCTACGGCCGCAACTACCACGTCAAGAACCTGGTGACCTCCGGCTCCGCCTCGAAGATCACGCACATCAACTACGCCTTCGGCAACGTCAAGAACGGCCAGTGCACCGTCGACGACACCTACGCCGCCTACGACAAGGCCTACACCGCTGACCAGTCCGTCAGCGGCACCGCCGACACCTGGGACCAGCCGCTGCGCGGCAACTTCAACCAGCTCCGGCAGCTCAAGGCGAAGTACCCGCACATCAAGGTGCTGTACTCCTTCGGCGGCTGGACCTACTCCGGCGGCTTCGGCCAGGCCGCGCAGAACGCGGCCGCGTTCGCCAAGTCCTGCAAGGCCGTCGTCGAGGACCCGCGCTGGGCCGACGTCTTCGACGGCATCGACATCGACTGGGAGTACCCGAACGCCTGCGGCCTGACCTGTGACACCTCCGGTCCGGCGGCCTTCGGGAACCTGATGCGGGCGCTGCGCTCCGAGTTCGGCGAGAACTACCTGGTCACCGCCGCGATCACCGCGGACGGCTCGGACGGCGGCAAGATCGACGCGGCCGACTACGGCGGCGCCGCGCGCTACGTCGACTGGTACAACGTGATGACGTACGACTACTTCGGCGCCTGGGACCGGACCGGACCGACCGCCCCGCACTCGCCGCTCACCTCGTACGCCGGCATCCCGAACCCCGCCTTCAACTCGGCCGCCGCCATCGCCAAGCTCAAGGCCAAGGGCGTCCAGGGCGGCAAGCTGCTGCTCGGCATCGGCTTCTACGGCCGCGGCTGGACCGGCGTCACCCAGTCCGCCCCCGGCGGCACGGCCACGGGCCCGGCGACCGGCACCTACGAGGCGGGCATCGAGGACTACAAGGTCCTCAAGACGTCCTGCCCGGCCACCGGCACGGTCGGCGGCACCGCGTACGCGCACTGCGGCAGCAACTGGTGGTCGTACGACACTCCCGCCACCATCGGCACGAAGATGGCGTGGGCCAAGGCCCAGGGTCTCGGCGGCGCGTTCTTCTGGGAGTTCAGCGGTGACACCGCGGGCGGCGAACTGGTGAGCGCCATCAACAACGGGCTGTCGTAAAGGGGATCACTGACCTCTAGGCGACATTGACGCGCTGACCGGGCGGGGCTGCCTCCAGCCACGCGAGGAAACCGGTCAGCGCGTCCTCGCTCATGGCGAGTTCGAGGCGGGTGCCCCGGTGCAGACAGGTGAGGATCACCGCGTCGGAGAGCAGCGCCAGCTCCTCCTCGCCGTCGGGGACCCGGCGGCCGGCCACCTCGATGGCGGACCGCTCCAGGATGCGGCGCGGACGGTAGGCGTAGGAGAAGACGCGGTACCACTCGACGCGGTCGCCGTTGTAGCGGGCGACGCCGTAGCTCCAGCCCTTGCCGCTGGTGTCGGTCTTCTCCGGCACGTCCCAGCGCAGCGAACAGTCGAAGGTGCCGCCGGAGCGCTGGATGAGTCTGCGGCGCAGACCGAAGACGAACAGCCCCAGCACCACCAGGGCGACGACGATTCCGCACACAGTCAGAGCGAGGACCATCGACACCGACCTCCTCGTCTCCTAGGTAACGGAACGGAAAAAACTTCCATATCTGCCTCAGCCGCGACCGGCACCGGATTGCTCCGGTCCCAGCCGCGGCTGAGTGACGTCATCGCGTGCGCTCCCCCAGAGCCTAGACGGCCCGGAAGGTGACCCCGTGGGTCAGCGCGCCGTCGCCGCCCGCAGGCGGACCTCCGCGCGGCGCTCGGCGGACGCGTCGTCGTCCGACTTCGCGCGCTCCAGTGCCCGCTCCGCGCGCTGGACGTCGATCTCGTCCGACAGCTCGGCGATCTCGGCCAGCAGCGACAGCTTGTCGTCCGCGAACGAGATGAAACCGCCGTGCACCGCGGCGATGACGGTGCCGCCATCACTCGTACGGATGGTCACCGGGCCCGACTCCAGCACACCGAGCAGCGGCTGGTGACCGGGCATGACGCCGATGTCGCCGGACGTGGTGCGCGCGACGACCAGGGTGGCCTGGCCCGACCAGACCTCACGGTCGGCGGCGACCAGCGCGACGTGCAGCTCAGCAGCCAAGGTGGCTCCTCGGGTCACCACCCGGCGGTTCTGCCGGGTGTTGGTTACAAGTCTAGTAGGCGTGGATGAGGGGGCGGGACGAACCCCCGCCCCCTCATCAAGAGCTCAATGGCTCACGAAGACCGGTGCGTCAGGAGACGCCCAGCTCCTTCGCGTTCTTCTTGAGGTCCTCGAGACCACCGCACATGAAGAACGCCTGCTCCGGGAAGTGGTCGAACTCACCGTCGCAGATCGCGTTGAACGCGGTGATCGACTCGTCCAGCGGCACGTCGGAGCCGTCCACGCCGGTGAACTGCTTGGCGACGTGAGTGTTCTGGGACAGGAAGCGCTCGACGCGGCGGGCACGCTGGACGACCAGCTTGTCCTCCTCGCTGAGCTCGTCGATGCCGAGGATCGCGATGATGTCCTGGAGGTCCTTGTACTTCTGCAGGATCCCCTTGACGCGCATGGCGGTGTTGTAGTGGTCCGCCGCGATGTAGCGCGGGTCCAGGATGCGGGACGTGGAGTCCAGCGGGTCGATCGCCGGGTAGATGCCCTTCTCGGAGATCGGACGGGAGAGCACCGTCGTCGCGTCGAGGTGGGCGAACGTGGTGGCCGGGGCCGGGTCGGTCAGGTCGTCCGCGGGGACGTAGATCGCCTGCATCGAGGTGATCGAGTGACCACGGGTCGAGGTGATGCGCTCCTGGAGGAGACCCATCTCGTCGGCCAGGTTCGGCTGGTAACCCACCGCGGAGGGCATACGGCCGAGCAGGGTCGACACCTCGGAACCGGCCTGCGTGAAGCGGAAGATGTTGTCGATGAAGAACAGCACGTCCTGCTTCTGGACGTCACGGAAGTACTCGGCCATGGTCAGGCCGGCCAGCGCGACGCGCAGACGGGTGCCCGGGGGCTCGTCCATCTGACCGAAGACCAGCGCGGTCTTGTCGATGACGCCGGACTCGCTCATCTCGTCGATGAGGTCGTTGCCCTCACGGGTGCGCTCACCGACACCGGCGAACACCGACACACCGTCGTGGTTGTTGGCGACGCGGTAGATCATCTCCTGGATGAGCACCGTCTTGCCGACGCCGGCACCGCCGAACAGACCGATCTTTCCACCCTTGACGTACGGGGTGAGCAGGTCGATGCACTTGACGCCGGTCTCGAACATCTCGGTCTTCGACTCGAGCTCGTCGAAGTTCGGGGCCTTGCGGTGGATGGACCAGCGCTCGCCCTCGTACTGCTCGTCGACGTTCAGCACCTCACCGAGGGTGTTGAACACCTTGCCCTTGGTGAAGTCGCCGACCGGGACGGTGATGCCCGTGCCGGTGTCGGTGACCGGGGCCTGGCGGACCAGACCGTCGGTGGGCTGCATGGAGATGGTGCGGACCAGGCCGTCACCCAGGTGCTGGGCGACCTCCAGGGTCAGCGTCTTCTTCTCGCCCGCCTTCGCCGGGTCGGCGACCTCGACGTGCAGGGCGTTGTAGATGTCCGGCATCGCGTCGACGGGGAACTCCACGTCGACGACCGGGCCGATGACCCGGGCGACGCGGCCCGTGGCCGTCGCGGTCTCAACAGTGGTGGTCATTATCGGTCACTCCCCGCGGTCGCGTCGGCCAGGGCTGCAGAGCCACCGACGATCTCGCTGATTTCCTGGGTGATTTCGGCCTGGCGGGCCGCGTTGGCAAGCCGGGACAGCGTCTCGATGAGCTCTCCGGCGTTGTCGGTGGCCGACTTCATCGCGCGCCGCGTGGCGGCGTGCTTGGAGGCGGCCGACTGGAGGAGCGCGTTGTAGATACGGCTCTCCACATAGCGCGGCAGCAGGGCGTCGAGGACGTCCTCCGCCGAGGGCTCGAAGTCGTACAGCGGGAGGATCTCGCCCTTGGTGGCGGTCTCCTCCGCGACCTCTTCGAGGCTGAGCGGCAGCAGCTGCGCGTCCAGCGCCTGCTGCGTCATCATCGACACGAACTCGGTGTAGACGATGTGGAGCTCGTCCACGCCGCCCTCGGCCGTCGCCGTCTCGATGGCCTCGATCAGCGGGGCCGCGACCTTCTTGGCGTCCGCGTACGACGGCTCGTCGGTGAAGCCGCTCCACGACTCCGCGATCTTGCGCTCACGGAAGTTGTAGTGCGCCACACCGCGGCGGCCGACGATGTAGACGTCGACCTCCTTGCCCTCGCGCTCCAGCCGCTCGGTGAGCTGCTCGGCAGCCTTGATCGCGTTGGAGTTGAAGGCGCCGGCGAGGCCGCGGTCGCTCGTCAGGAGCAGCACCGCGGACCGCGTGACCGTCTCGGCCTGCGTGGTCAGCGGGTGCTTGGTGTTCGAGCCGGTGCCGACCGCCGTGACCGCGCGGGTGAGCTCGGTCGCGTACGGCGTGGAGGCCGCCACCTTGCGCTGCGCCTTGACGACGCGCGAGGCGGCGATCATCTCCATCGCCTTCGTGATCTTCTTGGTCGCGGTGACGGATCGGATGCGACGCTTGTAGACCCGGAGCTGGGCTCCCATGAGTCAGGTCCCTTCCTTACGTCACTTGGAGGCGCTGGTCGCCTTCGGGGCGGCCGGAGCCTCTTCGCCGAGCAGCTTGCCGTCCGCGGTCTCGAACTGCTTCTTGAACTCCGCGATGGCGTCGGCGACGGCGGTCAGGGTGTCGTCCGACATCTTGCCGCCCTCCTTGATGGAGGTCATGAGGCCCTGCTCCTTGCGGTGCAGGTACTCGAGCAGCTCCTTCTCGAAGCGGCGGATGTCGCCGACCGGCACGTCGTCCATCTTGCCGGTGGTGCCGGCCCACACGGAGACGACCTGGTCCTCGGTGGACATCGGCTCGTACTGGGCCTGCTTCAGCAGCTCGACCATGCGCTGACCGCGCTCCAGCTGCGCCTTCGACGCGGCGTCCAGGTCGGAACCGAAGGCGGCGAACGCCTCCAGCTCACGGAACTGGGCGAGGTCCACGCGGAGACGACCCGAGACCTGCTTCATCGCCTTGTGCTGCGCGGAACCACCGACTCGGGAGACGGAGATACCGACGTTCAGCGCGGGGCGCTGACCGGCGTTGAACAGGTCCGACTCCAGGAAGCACTGGCCGTCGGTGATGGAGATGACGTTGGTCGGGATGAACGCCGAGACGTCGTTGGCCTTGGTCTCGACGATCGGCAGACCGGTCATCGAGCCGGCACCCATGTCGTCGGAGAGCTTGGCGCAGCGCTCGAGGAGACGGGAGTGCAGGTAGAAGACGTCACCCGGGTAGGCCTCACGGCCCGGCGGGCGGCGCAGCAGCAGGGACACGGCGCGGTAGGCGTCGGCCTGCTTCGAGAGGTCGTCGAAGATGATGAGGACGTGCTTGCCCTCGTACATCCACTGCTGGCCGATGGCCGAACCGGTGTACGGCGCCAGGTACTTGAAGCCGGCCGGGTCGGACGCCGGGGCGGCGACGATGGTCGTGTACTCCAGCGCGCCGTTCTCCTCCAGCGCGCGGCGGACCGACGCGATGGTCGAGCCCTTCTGGCCGATGGCGACGTAAATGCAGCGGACCTGCTTCTTCGGGTCGCCCGAGCGCCAGTTGTCGCGCTGGTTGATGATCGTGTCGACGGCCAGCGCGGTCTTGCCGGTCTGACGGTCACCGATGATCAGCTGACGCTGGCCACGGCCGATCGGGGTCATCGCGTCGACGGCCTTGTAGCCGGTCTCCATCGGCTCGTGCACCGACTTGCGCTGCATGACCGTGGGGGCCTGCAGCTCAAGGGCGCGACGACCGCTGGTCTCGATCTCGCCGAGGCCGTCGATCGGGTTGCCGAGCGGGTCGACGACGCGGCCGAGGTAGCCCTCGCCGACGGCCACGGAGAGCACCTCACCGGTGCGCTGCACCGGCTGACCCTCCTCGATGCCGCTGAACTCACCGAGGACGATGGCACCGATCTCGCGCTCCTCGAGGTTGAGGGCGAGGCCGAGGGTGCCGTCCTCGAACTTCAGCAGTTCGTTGGCCATGGCCGAGGGCAGACCCTCGACCTTCGCGATGCCGTCGCCGGCAAGGGTGACCGTACCGACCTCCTCGCGCGAGGCCGCGTCCGGCTTGTACGACTGGACAAAGTTCTCCAGCGCGTCCCGGATCTCCTCCGGCCGGATCGTGAGCTCCGCCATCTGGGTTCCCTGCTCTCCTTGTTGGGCCCGAAGTTTCACTTGGGGGGATGGGGACTCCCCCCTGAACGAGGTGAATCCTCTGCACGGCCCAACATGGGCCGTCGTAAGTACGTACTGCTATGAAGTTGCTGCTAGCTCGCCATGCGGCGGCCGGCGTCCTCGATGCGGTCCGCGAGGGAGCCGTTGATGACCTCGTCACCGACCTGCACCCGGATACCGCCGACGACCTCGGGGTCCACGTCCAGGTTGAGGTGCATCTTGCGGCCGTAGAGCTTGGCGAGGGCCGCGCCCAGGCGCTGCCTCTGCCCGTCGCTCAGCGGCACCGCGGAGGTGACCACGGCCACCATGCGGTCCCGGCGCTCGGCGGCGAGCTTGGACAGGGACTCCAGTCCCGACTCCAGGCTACGTCCGCGCGGCGCGGTCACAAGACGCGTCACCAGACGCTCGGTGGTCGCCTTGGCCCGGCCGCCCAGCAGGCTGCGCAGCAGCTCGCTCTTGGCCGAGGTGGTGGCGGCGCGGTCGGTGAGCGCGGCGCGCAGCTCGGTGCTGGAGGAGACGATCCGGCCGAACCGGAACAGCTCGTCCTCCACGTCGTCGAGCTGGCCGGCCTTCTGCGCGGCGGTGAGGTCGGCGGTGTCCGCCAGCTCCTCCAGTGCGTCCACCAGGTCGCGGGACTGCGACCAGCGGGAGCGCACCATGCCGGCCAGCAGGTCAGCGGCCTCGCCGCCGACCTGACCGCCGAGCAGGCGCTGGGCCAGATCGGCCTTGGCCTCACCGGCCTGCGCCGGGTCGGTCAGGACCCGACGCAGCGACACCTCGCGGTCGAGCAGCGCGGTGACGGCGGCCAGCTCGTCGGCGAGCCGTCCGGCGTCCACGGACGTGTTGTCCGTCAGCGCGTCGAGTCGCTCGCGTGCGGCTGCCAGGGCCTCGCGGCTCGCTCCGTTCATCGTCCGGCCTCGGCCTTCTCCTCGAGCTCGTCGAGGAAGCGGTCGATGACGCGGCTCTGCCGGGCGTGGTCCTCGAGGGACTCGCCGACCAGCTTGCCGGCCAGTTCGGTGGCGAGCTGACCGACGTCCTGGCGCAGCGCGGACGCGGCGGCCTTGCGGTCGGCCTCGATCTGGGCGTGACCGGCGGCGACGATCTCCTCACGCTGCCGCTGGCCTTCCGCACGCATCTCGGCGATGAGCGCGGCGCCCTGCTCCTGCGCCTCCTGGCGCAGACGCGCGGCCTCGTGTCGGGCCTCGGCGAGCTGGGCCTTGTACTGCTCCAGAACGCTCTGGGCCTCGGTCTGGGCGGCCTCGGCCTTCTCGATACCGCCCTCGATGGCCTCGCGGCGCTCTTCCAGAACCTTGTTGATGTTCGGGAGGAGCTTCTTGGCGAGGAAGCCGAAGACGATGGCGAAGGCGATCAGGCCGATGACGAGCTCGGGGATCGGCGGGACGAGAGGGTTCTCCCCCTCGCTCGCCGCGATGAGCAGGTTGCTCATGTGAGTGCCTTTCGTCTAGTCGGCTGGTCCGGCGGCGGTTTAGTTGTAGCCGTAGACGAACGGCATAACCAGACCGATCAGGGCGAGCGCCTCACAGAAGGCGAAGCCGAGGATCTGGTTGGCACGGATCAGGCCGGCGGCCTCGGGCTGACGGGCAAGAGCCTGGGTGCCGTTACCGAAGATGATGCCGACGCCGACGCCGGGGCCAATGGCAGCGAGGCCGTAACCGATGGAGCCGAGCGAGCCGGTAACGGCGGCAAGGGTCTGGGACATGCCAGTTCTTCCTTTTCTTAACGGACCGGTGGGGGTTGACCACCGGACGGTCTGTGGAGGTGAGAGGGCGGTGGCTCAGTGGTGCTCGGCGAGCGCGCCCTGGATGTAGGTGCACGTCAGCAGGACGAAGACGTACGCCTGCAGGGCCTGGATGAACAGCTCGAAGGCGGTCATCACGATGACCATCACGAACGAGACGCCCGCGTAGGCGATGCCGAGGCCGTTCAGCATGTACCAGCTGGCGATCGTGAAGAGCAGCAGCAGGGTGTGCCCGGCGAACATGTTCGCGAAGAGTCGCACGGCGTGGGTGAACGGCCGGATCAGCAGGTTCGAGAAGAGCTCGATCGTCATCGACAGCGGCAGCACCGCGCCGAGCGTCTTGTCGTAACCGGTGACGTTCTTCCAGAAGCCGACGAAGCCCTGTCGCTTGAAGGTCAGCGACACCCACGTGATGTAGACGATCACGGCCAGGACCAGCGGGTAGGAGATGATCGCCGTCACCGGGAACTGGGCGACCGGGATGATCGACCAGAGGTTCATCATCCAGACGAAGAAGAAGAGCGAGACGACGAGCGGGACGTACTTCTCGCCTTCCTTCTTACCGATGGTCTCGTAGACGACACCGCGCCGGATGAAGTCGTAACCCGCCTCGGCGACCATCTGCAGCTTGCCGGGGACGACCTGCGGCTTGCGGAAGGCCGCCCAGAAGAACCCGATGATGATGACCGAGCCGAGCAGCGCCAGCAGCATCGTCTTGTTGAAGTACAGGTTGCTGTCACCGTCACCCCACAGGGGCTGGAACAGGAACGAGTGCAGGCCCGGGGACACTTCGGTGAAGCCACATCCGTCGAAGAGGTGGCAGTTGGTGTCGAAGGCGAGCACCTGCGTCGGGTCAGCACTCACCGCGGGCTCCTTCAGCGTGGCGCATGGATACGGCAACCTCGTTGTGTCGGCGCGGCGCGCAGCCGCGGTTCGGCACGGGACTGGTGTTACGGATATGGGGGCGGCTGTGGGGCATCTCGCCTCGCGATTGAGCAGGCGTCAGCTCAGATGCCCGCGCCCGCGATGCCGCAGTTGGCACCGGACGATAGCAGGATCTCTTCAGCGCCTTTATCCCGCCCCTACCTCTCACGACGAGTGCCCCGTCTTTTCGGACGTGCCGCCCTTCGAGGAGGCGTCCGAATCGGGTTCCACGTAGAGGATCTTGGCCTTCATGTGGGCGCGCGTCTGCATGGCGATCCACACGAGCGTGGCCGCGAGCAGCGTGAAAGCGAAGGCCCGGGGGTTGAACAGCGTCGTGTTCTTGAACGCGGCCATGAAGATGAACAGCAGCAGGATCTGCGCGGCGTACAGCATCAGACCCATGGCCTGGAACAGATGCGGAAGCGATTTGGCAGTGCGCTGAAGGATGTAGAGACCGAGTCCCATGAAAAGGATCACGACCGCCGTCGCGACGACTGCCCCGATCGTCCCCTTGCCACCGGCGACCACGCCACTGACGACGGCGGCGACAGCGCCGGCGACGGCTGTGGGCACAGCGGCCTGGAGCAGGGTGCGGGCGTCATTGGACGGCATGGCGGCAACTCCGCTTTCACGGTGGGGGCAGGGTGTCGTCATGGACGAGCGTAGTCCCGGACAGAGAGAGAACCTCACGCCGGTGGACCGTCGCACTTCGGTCCTTCGGCTCTGTCCCGGGTTCTCGTGAACCGTATCACAAACTATTTGATGAGGTCTTTACCTGGAGGATGTGCTCGGCGTCACACATGAGAGTGAAGATGCGCGTCTGTGCAGAATCGTGGTCGCCTTGTCTGGTATTGGGGTGCTTCGCTCCCCCATGACTTGGCAATGCTCTAGTCAGATTCTTACCTTCAGGTACGACCCCCTGCTCCGGCAAACACGCCTGTGCCCCGGCGGGACACGCTTCCCGCCGGGGCACAGGACTATAGTCCGCTGATTCAGCAGCTTATGTTCTTGATGCCGGTCGCCTCGGTCCAGAAGGCTCCGCCGTAGCGGAAGCTCTGCGTCTTGTTGGCACCGATGCTGAACTCCGGGTCACGGCGCGCGGCCACCGTGACACTGAAGCACGCCTTCCGGGCACAGGAGTTCTTGACCTTGATGTACCGGTTGAGCCGCTGGTTGTAACGGTCGAGCATCTTGACGCAGTTGGCAGCCCGAGTGGACTGCGCGGCCTCCGCGAACTGCGGGCCGGCCACCGCCTGAGTCGCGCCCACGAGGCCGAGTGAACCACTCAACGCCACCGCCGCGGCGAACCCGCTGACGAACCTACGCATGTTTCCTCCGTTTCACTGTTTGCAGGCGACTCGAAGCGTCCTGGTCATGAACGCGTCGCCTCCGAGCGAGAACTTAGATCATTCTCACCAGCCGCCACAAACGCATATGTACTGCTCAGACGCCCAATCCCCTGACGGAATGGCTCATTCCGTGCTTGCGTGTCATAGCGGGGGACACGAGACAACCCGTTCACATTGGGGAACATGCCTGATCATGGGTGCGATCACGGCCCGTATCGGCCGCCTCGAGAGTCACAGAAGGAACGTTTCAGCCAACCTGGGCGGCGCGAATAGGCGCCGCCCACAAGCCCGACTTACGAGCGATTGCTTCGCCGGTAGGCCGGGGTGCGGCCCACCAGGCCATGGCCGCCCGCTCCGGCCTTGTCGGTGTCCAGGCGGCGTGAAGGCGCGCTGAGCGCCGTAGCGCCGTTGGCGCTCCGCGCGCCGGCGGCAACCGGAGTACGAGGCTCCTCCGCAATGGGAACCGCGGGGGCGGCGACCGGTCCGGACGCCGTGGCGGCGGCGCCGCGGCGGTAGCGCGGCGGCACGAAGTGCTCGGCCCAGCGCGGGGCGCGCGGTGTGAAGCGCGGGAGCAGGAGCAGGACCAGGCCGATGGCGCTGAGGAACACCACGCCGAGCACGATCCACATGGACGCCGAGTTCACCGAGTAGGCGAGGGCGCCGAAGGCGATCAGCGCCGACCAGAAGTACATGATGAGCACCGCGCGGCTGTGCGAGTGGCCGATCTCCAGCAGGCGGTGGTGCAGGTGGCCGCGGTCGGCGGCGAACGGGGACTGGCCGCGCCAGGTGCGCCGCACGATCGCCAGGATCAGGTCGGCGGCCGGGATCGCGATGATCGTCAGCGGCAGCAGGAGGGGGATGTAGACGGGCACCGTCTGGTGCACGGCCTCCTTCTCGGAGCCGGCGAACAGCTTCAGCGCGTCCGGGTCGACCTGCCCCGTGATGGAGATCGCGCCCGCGGCGAGCACCAGGCCGATCAGCATCGAGCCGGAGTCGCCCATGAAGATCCGCGCCGGGTGCATGTTGTGCGGCAGGAAGCCCAGGCACATGCCCATCAGGATCGCCGCGAACAGGGTCGCCGGGGCGGCGGCCTCGATGCCGTACGACACCCAGACCCGGTAGGCGTACAGGAAGAACGCGGCCGAGGCGATGCAGACCATGCCGGCCGCGAGGCCGTCCAGGCCGTCGACGAAGTTGACCGCGTTGATGGTGATGACGACCAGGGCGACCGTCAGCAGGGTGCCCTGCCACTGGGTCAGCGCCACGTTGCCGAGGCCCGGGATGGGCAGCCACAGGATCGTCAGACCCTGCATGACCATCACGCCGGCGGCGATCATCTGGCCGCCCAGCTTGATCAGGGCGTCGATCTCGAACTTGTCGTCGAGGACGCCGATCAGCCAGATGAGCGCCGCTCCGGAGAGCAGCGCCCGCGGTTCGTTGGAGTTCTCGAAGACGGTACTGAGGTTGGTGAGGTGGTCGGCGACCAGCAGGCCCGCGCACAGGCCGAAGAACATCGCGATACCGCCGAGCCGCGGAGTGGGTTCCCGGTGCACGTCACGGGCCCGGATCTCCGGCATCGCTCCGGCCACGATCGCGAACTTACGCACCGGCCCTGTCAGCAGATACGTCACCGCGGCCGTGATGCAGAGCGTCAGCAGGTATTCACGCACAGGCTTCCCCACAAGTCTCGCTGGCCATCTCAGCCCCACACACTAGCGATGGACGCATACGCGACGCATATGTGTGGGGACTTCCGGGTAGCGACGATGGTTGCATGCGTGGCTGTGTGCTCAGTGGCGCCTACCCCGCCTCAGCCGGGATACGGCGGAAATCTACCGGTGAGCTCCCGCACTTCTTCACGGACCTTCTGGCTTTCGGTCTCACCCCTGAGCACCCGCGCCAGCGTCGCGGCGAGCCAGACCATCTCCTCCTCCCCCATGCCCTGGGTGGTCACGGCCGCCGTACCGAGGCGCAGACCACGGGCGTCACCGTGCGGCAGCGCGCAGCAGTCCAGCACGATCCCGGCCGCCGCGAGCCGCCCGCGCGCCTCGCGGCCGTCGACGCCGAGGGGCGCCGGGTCGGCGGTGATCAGGTGGGTGTCGGTGCCGCCGGTGGTGACGACGAGGCCCTCCTCGGCCAGGTGGGCCGCGAGCGTCCTGGCGTTCGCGACCACCTGATGGGCGTACACGGCGAACGCCGGAGTCGACGCCTCACCGAAGGCGACGGCCTTGGCGGCGATGGTGTGCATCTGGGCGCCGCCCTGGGTGAAGGGGAAGACGGCGCGATCGACGCGCTCGGCGAGATCGGACCCGCACAGCAGCATCCCGCCGCGCGGACCGCGCAGCACCTTGTGGGTGGTGGCGCACACGACATCGGCGTACGGCACCGGACTGGGCGCCGCTCCCCCGGCGACGAGCCCCATGGGGTGGGCGGCGTCGGCGATGAGATAGGCGCCCACCTCGTCGGCGATGTCGCGGAAGAGGGCGTAGTCGATGTGCCGCGGATAGGCGATGGACCCGCACACCAGGGCCTTGGGCCGGTGGTTGCGGGCGAGCGTGCGCACCTGGTCGTAGTCGAGGAGCCCGGTCTCGGCGTCCACGCCGTAGCCGACGAAGTCGAACCAGCGGCCCGAGAAGTTGGCGGGCGAGCCGTGCGTGAGGTGTCCGCCGTACGGCAGCCCGAGGGCGAGGACGGTGTCGCCGGGGCGCAGCAGGGCGGCGTAGGCGGCGAGGACGGCAGAAGACCCCGAGTGCGACTGGACGTTGGCGTGCTCGGCGCCGAACAGCGCCTTGGCCCGCTCCACGGCGAGCCGTTCGGCGACGTCGACCATCTCGCAGCCGCCGTGGTACCGGGCGCCCGGATACCCTTCCGCGTACTTGTTGGCCAGCGACGACCCGAGCGCCGCCAGCACCGCCGGCGAGGTGAAGTTCTCCGCGGCGACGAGCTGAAGCGTCGTCGACTGCCGGTCGAGCTCCCCGAGCAGGATGTCGGCGAGCTGGGGGTCCTGCCGCCGCAGGACATCGGCCTCGAGGGTATGGGTGACCGACATAGTGCGCTCCGGGCGTGCGTCGACGGTGACGTACGTCCAATGTAGGCCCGCGACGTCAGGGACGCCCGGCGTTGTCACGTCCTCGCGGGAACTCCCGTGAGCGCGGTGACGACCGGATCGAGCGCCTCGTGTATCTCGTCCCCCACCGACCGGAAGAACGTGAGCGGCGCCCCGTACGGGTCGTACACCTCGTCCGCCTCCGCCGTGGGCGCCAGAAGCCACCCGCGTAGAGCCGCCGCCGCGCGGACCAGGGCGCGTGCCCGGTGGACCACGCCGTCCTCCAGGGGCGGCAGGGTCGTGGGGTCTATGGCACGGACCAGACGGGTGAACTCCTTCAGGGTGAAGGTGCGCAGGCCCGCCGAATGGCCCATGGAGATGACCTGGGCGCGATGGTCGCGGGTGGCCGTGAGGACTAGGTCGGCCATGATGACGTGCTCGTCGAGGAGCTCGCGGCCGACGAAGCCGGAGGCGTCCGCGCCGAAGTCGGCGAGGACCGTCTCCGCGTTGGATTCCATGGGCGCGCCCTCATGGCCCCAGGTGCCCGCGCTCTCCACGATCAGCCCGCCGCCGAGCACCCCGAGCCGCTGCGTCACGAAATGACGGGTCAGCCGCTCGGTGATCGGTGAGCGGCACACGTTGCCGGTGCTGACGTGGAGGATGCGGAAGCTGTCGCGCGGGAGTCCCACGAAGGTCGTCGTGATCTCTGCCGCGCTTTCCCCGTTGCCTATGCCACGCCCCGCTTCAGGGGCTGTCAATTGGCCACCTCGAGGTCGGGTACGACCTTGCGCAGTTCCTCCGCCGAGATGGCACCGGCGCGCAGCAGCAGGGGCACCTCGCGGGTGACGTCGACGATGGAGGACGGGACGTTGCCGGGGGTCGGGCCGCCGTCCAGGTAGACCGAGACCGAGTCGCCGAGCATCTCCTGCGCGGCGTCGCAGTCCTCCGGCGCCGGGTGCCCGGTGAGGTTCGCCGAGGACACGCCCATCGGGCCGACCTCCGTCAGCAGCTCGATCGCCACCGGGTGCAGTGGCATGCGCACGGCAACCGTGCCCCGGGTGTCCCCCAGGTCCCACTGCAGCGACGGCTGGTGCTTGGCGACCAGCGTCAGCGCGCCCGGCCAGAAGGCGTCCACCAGCTCCCAGGCCAGCTCGGAGAAGTCGGTGACGAGACCGTGGAGCGTGTTCGGGGAGCCGATCAGAACCGGGGTGGGCATGCTGCGGCCGCGCCCCTTGGCCTCCAGCAGATCGCCCACGGCCTCCTTGGAG
Source organism: Streptomyces ferrugineus (assembly GCF_015160855.1). Classification (NCBI taxonomy): domain Bacteria; kingdom Bacillati; phylum Actinomycetota; class Actinomycetes; order Kitasatosporales; family Streptomycetaceae; genus Streptomyces; species Streptomyces ferrugineus. The sequence goes on from NZ_CP063373.1 coordinate 8,213,880, forward strand.
AACGCGTCGGCGCCGATGCCGTACACCGTGTCGGTCGGAAGGACCACGAGCTCGCCACGGCGGACGGCGGACGCGGCCTCACGCAGACCGGTCGTGCGGTCGGTCGCGTCGTTGGTGTCGTATCGCCGTGCCATATCTAGCGGGCCTCCTCGTACACGTACATCTGAAAGGGCTTGGGGGTGCTCACGGCAGCGCCTTGCGGGCCGTGGCGAACCTGGGGCGGTTGTTGAGGTCGGGGTGGTCCGCCGCGTCGGCCCAGCCCCGCTCCTCGGTGAAGATCCACGGCACCTGGCCGCCCTGGGTGTCGGCGTGCTCGATGACGACGACGCCGCCGGGGCGCAGCAGACGGTGTGCGGTCCGTTCCAGACCGCGGATGAGGTCGAGGCCGTCCTCGCCGGAGAACAGGGCGAGTTCGGGATCGTAGTCCCGCGCCTCGGGAGCGACGTACTCCCATTCGGTGAGCGGGATGTAGGGCGGATTGGAGATGACCAGGTCGACCTGGCCGTCGAGGTCGCGGAAGGCGTCCAGCGCGTTGCCCTGCCGCAGGTCGACACGGGAGCCCGCCACGTTCTTGCGGGTCCAGTGCAGGGCGTCCTCGGACAGCTCCACGGCGTGCACGCGGGAGCGCGGGACCTCCTGGGCGAGGGCGAGCGCGATGGCGCCGGAGCCGGTGCACAGGTCGACGATGCAGGGCTCGACGACGTCCATCGCGCGTACGGCGTCTATGGCCCAGCCGACCACCGACTCGGTCTCGGGGCGGGGCACGAACACCCCCGGCCCGACTTGGAGTTCGAGATAGCGGAAGTACGCCCGCCCGGTGATGTGCTGCAGCGGCTCGCGCTGCTCACGCCGGGCGATGACCTCCCAGTACCGGGCGTCGAAGTCCGCGTCCTTCACGGAGTGCAGCTCGCCCCGCTTCACACCGTGCACGAACGCGGCGAGCTCCTCCGCGTCGTTGCGCGGCGAGGGCACGCCGGCGTCCGCCAGCCGCTGGGTGGCCTGGGCCACCTCCGCGAGCAGCACGCTGCGAGGGCTCGGGGTTCGCCCCCCAATGTATTGCTGCACGCAAGTCCTCCGTGTCGTACTCGTACGTGCGTACGTCCCTTGCCTCTGCTACCTCTGCGCCCTTACGCGGCCGCCAGCTTCGCCGCCGAGTCCGCGTCGACACAGGCCTGGATCACCGCGTCGAGGTCGCCGTCCAGGACCTGGTCCAGGTTGTACGCCTTGAAGCCGACGCGGTGGTCCGAGAGGCGATTCTCCGGGAAGTTGTAGGTACGGATCTTCTCGGAGCGGTCGACGGTGCGGACCTGGCTGCGGCGGGCGTCGGCCGCCTCCCGCTCGGCCTCCTCCTGCGCCGCGGCGAGCAGCCTGGAGCGCAGGATACGCAAGGCCTGCTCCTTGTTCTGCAGCTGGCTCTTCTCGTTCTGGCAGGAGGCGACGACTCCGGTCGGGATGTGCGTGATGCGCACGGCCGAGTCGGTGGTGTTCACGGACTGGCCGCCCGGTCCGGACGACCGGTACACGTCGATGCGCAGGTCGTTCGGGTTGATCTCGACGTCGACCTCCTCGGCCTCCGGCGTGACCAGCACACCGGCCGCGGAGGTGTGGATACGGCCCTGGGACTCGGTCGCGGGCACGCGCTGCACACGGTGCACACCGCCCTCGTACTTCAGCCGCGCCCAGACCCCCTGGCCGGGCTCCGGCGTCCGCCCGCCCTTGGTCTTCACCGCGACCTGGACGTCCTTGTAGCCGCCGAGTTCGGACTCGGTGGAGTCGATGATCTCGGTCTTCCAGCCGACGCGCTCCGCGTAGCGCAGGTACATCCGCAGCAGATCGCCGGCGAAGAGCGCGGACTCGTCGCCGCCGGCGCCGGCCTTGATCTCGAGGATGACGTCCTTGTCGTCGCTGGGGTCGCGCGGGACGAGCAGGAGGCGGAGCTTCTCCGTCAGCTCCTCGCGCTGCTTCTCCAGCTCCTTGACCTCGGCGGCGAACTCGGGGTCGTCGGCTCCCAGTTCACGGGCCGTCTCGATGTCGTCGCCGGCCTGCTTCCAGGAGCGGTACGTGGCGACGATCGGGGTGAGCTCGGCGTAGCGCTTGTTGAGCTTGCGCGCGTTCGCCTGGTCGGCGAAGACCGACGGGTCGGCGAGCTTCTTCTCCAGGTCGGTGTGCTCAGCGACCAGTTCCTCGACGGCCTCGAACATCTTGGGCTCCTGTGTGAATGCGTCTGTGAAGGGCGGGCGACCAAAAACGCCGGTCCCGGGCGCGCCTGGGAAGGGGCGCGGCCGTGGACCGGCGAATTGGAGCTCGCTACTTCTTGGAGCCGGCAGCAGCCTTGCCGAAGCGGGCCTCGAAGCGGGCCACACGGCCACCGGTGTCGAGGATCTTCTGCTTGCCCGTGTAGAACGGGTGGCACTCGGAGCAGACCTCGGCACGGATGGCGCCGCCGGTGATCGTGCTACGGGTGGTGAACGACGCGCCACAGGTGCAGCTGACCTGCGTCTCGACGTACTCGGGGTGGATGTCGCGCTTCAAGGTGTCTCCTAGTTTCGGGAGGGCGCCGGGTCGCCGCCGCGGGATGCGGGGGCGTGAACCGGAGCCGACGTACCAGTCTGCCAGGACTGGTGCCATCCACCCAAACCGGGGGTTGCCATCAGGTATTCCCCGGGGCTAGCCGGCGCTGACGACGCCGTCGGCATCGCCCTTCGCGGTGCCCTGCGTGGCCGACTTGGGGATCGGCTTGTCGTTCTTCAGGGCCGTCCAGACCTGCTGGGCCTTCTTCTCGGCGACGATCACCCGGTTCGGGTCCGCCGGGTCGTACTGGACCGGCATCGTGACCATGGACATGTTCTTGGAGCTGATGCCCTTGAGGCCGTCTGCGAAGGACATGAGCCGGTTGACCGAGCCCAGGTCGGAGTCCGTGGTCACCGTCTTGGTGGCGGTGTCGGCGAGGTCGTAGAGCCGCTTGGGGTTGCCGAACAGGTCGATGTCCTTGGCCTGCTCGATCAGCGCCTTGATGAAGGCCTGCTGGAGCTGGATGCGGCCGAGGTCGGAGCCGTCGCCGACGCCGTGGCGGGTGCGGACCAGGCCCAGGGCCTGCTTGCCGTTGAGGCGGTGGGGGCCGGCCTCGAGGTCGAGGTGGCTGTCGGGGTCGTTGATGTCCTTGGTGGTGGTGACCTGGACGCCGCCGAGCTCGTCGATGAGCTTCTGGAAGCCGGAGAAGTCGACCTCCAGGTAGTGGTCCATGCGGATGCCGGTGACGGACTCGACCGTCTTCACGGTGCAGGCGGCGCCGCCCGTGGAGTACGCCTCGTTGAACATCACGCCGGACGCGGCCTGGTGGGTGTCGCCCTTGGTGTCGGTGCACTCGGGGCGGTCGATGAGGGTGTCGCGCGGGATGGAGACCACGCTGGCCTTCCTGTGGCCCTCGTAGATGTGCAGGATCATCGCCGTGTCCGAGCGGGCGCTGCCGTCGTCGGTGCCGCCGCCGAGATCCTTGTTGCTGCCGGAGCGGGTGTCCGAGCCGAGGACGAGGATGTTCTCCGAGCCGTTGTCGACCTTCTTGGGCCGGTCGGTGCCGAGGGCCTGGTCGATGTCGACGCTCTTGAGGTTGCCGTTGAGCTTGAAGTACAGATATCCGGCGCCGGTGCCGCCCAGGACCACGATCCCGGCGGCCGTCCAGGCCATGATCTGCAGCCCCTTGCGCTTCTCACGGGGCTTGCGGCGGCGGCCCTTGGCGCGGTGACGCGGGCCGTTGGTGCCGGACCCACCCGGTATGCCGGGCTCCGGCGTGCTCTCGGCGGACACTGTGCTCCTCGGTTCTCGTCCGGTCGGTTACCCCCTGCTTTCGCGGTCAGGCCTGGTCGATTACGACCCGTACCGCACCATCGTCACCCCGTCCGGTCAGACGGGGAAACCCGGGAAAGGGTTGCACAACGGACGGTGCCCACCGCCTGCCGGGCGATGGGCACCGTCTGTAGTCGTGACGCCGGGGTGATACCGGGTGGACCGGCCTCACCTGCGATTTCAGCCGAAGAGGCCGTACTGCTTGTCATCGGTGCCGCCGGACCTCGGTGTGGCAAAGATCTCCCGCGGCCCCGAGCTGCTAGTCGCCGTTGGGCATCGGCGTCGTCTTCTGGATCTGAAGCAGGAACTCGGCGTTCGACTTCGTCTGCTTCATCTTGTCGAGCAGCAGCTCGATCGCCTGCTGCTGGTCGAGCGCGTGCAGCACCCGGCGCAGCTTCCAGACGATGGCGAGCTCCTCGTTGCCCAGCAGGATCTCTTCCTTACGGGTACCGGACGCGTCGACGTCCACCGCCGGGAAGATGCGCTTGTCGGCGAGCTTCCGGTCGAGCTTGAGCTCGGCGTTGCCCGTGCCCTTGAACTCCTCGAAGATCACCTCGTCCATGCGGGACCCGGTGTCGACGAGAGCCGTCGCCAGGATGGTGAGCGAGCCACCGTCCTCGATGTTGCGCGCCGCGCCGAAGAAGCGCTTCGGCGGGTACAGCGCGGTCGAGTCGACACCACCGGACAGGATGCGGCCGGAGGCGGGCGCCGCCAGGTTGTAGGCACGGCCCAGACGCGTGATCGAGTCGAGCAGCACGACCACGTCGTGGCCCAGCTCCACCAGACGCTTGGCGCGCTCGATGGCGAGCTCGGCGACCGTGGTGTGGTCCTCGGCCGGGCGGTCGAAGGTCGAGGAGATGACCTCGCCCTTGACCGACCGCTGCATGTCGGTGACCTCTTCCGGACGCTCGTCGACCAGGACGACCATCAGGTGGCACTCGGGGTTGTTGTGGGTGATCGCGTTGGCGATCGCCTGCATGATCATGGTCTTGCCGGTCTTCGGCGGGGCCACGATCAGACCGCGCTGGCCCTTACCGATCGGCGACACGAGGTCGATGATGCGGGTGGTCAGCACGCCCGGGTCGGTCTCCAGGCGGAGCCGGTCCTGCGGGTACAGCGGGGTGAGCTTGTTGAACTCCGGTCGGCCACGGCCGTGTTCGGGCGCCATGCCGTTGACGGAGTCGAGCCGCACCAGCGCGTTGAACTTCTCGCGCCGCTCGCCCTCCTTGGGCTGACGGACCGCACCGGTGATGTGGTCGCCCTTGCGCAGGCCGTTCTTGCGGACCTGGGCGAGGGAGACGTACACGTCGTTCGGACCGGGCAGGTAGCCCGACGTACGGATGAAGGCGTAGTTGTCGAGGATGTCCAGGATGCCCGCGACGGGGATCAGGACGTCGTCCTCGGCGATCTGCGGCTCCTGCACGTCGTCGCGGCCGCGACGGCCCCGGCGGTCGCGGTAACGCCCGCGACGGCCACGGCGGCCGCCCTCGAAGTCGTCCCCGTCCTCATCGGCCCGCTGGCCGCGGTCCTGACGGCCGCCGCCCTGCTGCTGGTTCTGCTGCTGGCCGCGCTGGCCGCCCTGCTGGTCGTCGCCCTTGCGGCGGTCGCGGTCCCGGTCGCGGTCCCGGCCGCGCTCACGGCGGTCGCGACGGCGGCCCTCGCCGCCCTCACCGGCGTCGCCCTTGGCCTCGCTCCTGCCTTCGCCCTTGGCCTCGCCCTGCTGGGCCTGCGGCTGCGCGGGCGTCTCGGCCTTGGGCTCGTTCTTGGCCTCGGCGGCGATGGTCTCGGGCGCGCCCGCGGGGCTGCCCGCGTCGGCGGTGGCGCGGCGACGGCGGCGCTCGGCCGGGGCGTCGTCGCTCGCCGGCTGACCGGGGATCTCGATCTGCTGCTGGGCCGCGGCCTTCTCGGCGGGAGCCTCAGCGGCCTTCGCCGCCTTCTTCTCGGCGGCGGCCTCGTCGCCCGTGCGGGCGCGGGAGGTGGTGCGGCGCTTCGGCTTGGTCTCGGTGGCGGTCTCGGCCTTCGCCGAGGCCGCACCCGCTCCCCCAGAGGGGGCACCCCCAGCCTGCGCCTCCTTGATGACCTCGATCAGCTGGCTCTTGCGCATGCGCGCGGTGCCCCTGATGCCGAGGCCGGATGCGACCTGCTGCAGCTCGGCCAGCACCATGCCCTCGAGGCCGGTACCGCGGCGCCGCCGGGAGCCGGCACCGGTGGCAGGCGCGGAGGCGTCCGTGGCGGGCGCGGCAGCGGTCTCCTCGACACGTGCGCCCATCAGATCGGTGGTGTCGCTCACGAAGGGTCCTTCCCTGGAGCGGACGTCGGCCTGTCTGGCTCGGCGACCGGTTGTGCTGTCCGGCTTCGGTCCCTGGTGTGTGGACCGTGCCGGGGCGGTGGTCCGCCAAAGCGGCGGAGGAAATATCTGGTGATGACGCTTCCCAGAACCGTGGCACTGAGTGTCTGTGTCACTCGGCTCGGTCGCGCCGGTTCCGGAGCGTGTCCGGCAAGTCGCTCAGTGCTCGTGTACGACGTACTGCCCGCGTACGTCCTACGGAACACAGTGCGGCTTGGGAGGCTCCCGGAAGGATGTCTGTCCCGGACGGGGACACGAAGCACCTCGCCATGGTGGGGTCGGGTGCAGACTTGAGGTTAACACTACCGGATCCAACAAACATTCCCCCTCTCGAAATCCGGCAACCGTGTGTCAGGTCGCAAGCGGCAGCACGCTCGCTCCCTGGGCGTCGAGGTCGAGCCGGTTGGCGGCCCACCCCTCGCCTGCCAGATGGGCGACCTTGTCGGCGCTGTCCTCGTCGGCCAGTGCCAGCACAGTGGGTCCCGCGCCCGAGATGACCGCCGGGACTCCGTCGGCCCGCAGCCGCTCCACCAGCGCCGCGCTCTCGGGCATGGCGGGCGCGCGGTACTCCTGGTGGAGTCGGTCCTCGGTGGCGGGCAGCAGCAGCTCGGGGCGCCTGGTGAGGGCCTCGACGAGCAGCGCGGCACGGCCCGCGTTGGTGGCGGCGTCGACATGCGGGACGGTGCGCGGGAGCAGACCGCGCGCGGTCTCCGTCAGCACCGGCTTACCGGGCACGAAAACCACCGGAACGATGGAATCGGCGGGCTCCATCCTGATGGCCCGGGCGGCGCCGGCCTCCATCCAGGACAGGGTGAAACCGCCCAGCAGACAGGCCGCGACGTTGTCGGGGTGGCCCTCGATCTCGGTGGCGAGCTCGAGCAGGGCCGTGTCGTCGAGCCGGGCCTCGCCGCCTATGGTCACGGCGCGCGCGGCGACGATGCCGGCGCAGATGGCGGCCGAGGAGGAGCCGAGGCCCCGGCCGTGCGGGATGCGGTTGGCGCAGACGATCTCCAGGCCGCGCGGCTGGCCGCCCAGCAGATCGAAGGCGGTGCGCAGGGAGCGTACGAGAAGGTGGTTTTCGTCACGTGGGAGCGTCTCGCTCCCCTCCCCGGCGATGTCGATGTGCAGCCCGGAGTCGGCCACCCTGACGACGACGTCGTCGTAGAGCCCCAGCGACAGGCCGAGGGCGTCGAAGCCCGGGCCGAGGTTGGCGCTGGTGGCGGGGACGCGCACCCTCACGGCGGCGGCGCGGAACGCTGGACCGGCCATCGCTCGATGACTCTCCTTGAGCTGCGTGATTGTCGAAGACATTCGATGACGTACGAGACCCTCTGGGGCCGCTTCCGGGCCGCGGAGACGGCGCGGCACCGCACCCCGTGCGGAGGCATATGCGGCGGGCGGGTTCAGTACAGCCTATCGAAGGTAGGTTCTGTGGCGACATAGGGCGCACAGGAGGCGCACGATGCGTGTCGTATGCCCCCTGTGCACCCCCTGTAGGGAACTTCCCCAGGTGAGCGCCCTCTTAGTCGTGAGCACGAGCCCCGTACGACGGGGCTGGCGCCCCGGGCGCCAGGGTCGCGTGCCCGCGCCGGACCGAGCCGCTCGGCTACGCCAGCCCGAGCCGCTCGGCCGCCGTCGCCGCGTCGACCGGGACGGTGACCGGCTGCGGGGCGCCGGCGACGGCCCAGTCGGGGTCCTTGAGGCCGTTGCCGGTGACGGTGCACACGATGCGCTGGCCCGGGTCGACCTTGCCCTGCTCGGCGGCCTTCAGCAGACCGGCGACCGACGCGGCGGAGGCGGGCTCCACGAAGACGCCCTCCTGCGCGGCCAACAGCCGGTAGGCGCGCAGGATTTCACGGTCCGTCACCTCGTCGATGAACCCGCCGGACTCGTCGCGCGCGGCGAGCGCGTACTGCCAGGAGGCCGGGTTGCCGATGCGGATGGCGGTGGCGATGGTCGACGGGTCCTTGACGACCTCGCCGCGCACGATGGGCGCGGAGCCGGAGGCCTGGAAGCCCCACATGCGGGGGGTCTTGGCGGCGACCCCGTCGGCGGCGTACTCCTTGTACCCCTTCCAGTACGCGGTGATGTTGCCCGCGTTGCCCACCGGAAGGACGTGGATGTCGGGGGCGTCGCCCAGCATGTCCACGATCTCGAACGCGGCCGTCTTCTGCCCCTCGATCCGCACCGGATTGACCGAATTGACCAGCGCCACGGGGTAGTTGTCGCTCAGGTCACGGGCGAGTGTGAGGCAGTCGTCGAAGTTGCCGTCGACCTGGAGGATCTTCGCGCCGTGGACGAGCGCCTGCCCCATCTTGCCGAGCGCGATCTTGCCCTGCGGGACGAGAACGGCCGAAACCATACCCGCGCGCACGGCATAAGCGGCGGCGGAGGCGGAGGTGTTGCCGGTGGAGGCGCAGATGACCGCCTTCGCCCCCTCCTCCTTGGCCCTGCTGATGGCCATGGTCATGCCGCGGTCCTTGAAGGACCCGGTGGGGTTGGCACCCTCCACCTTCAGGTGGACCTCGCAGCCCGTGCGCTCGGAGAGCACCTGCGCGGGCACGAGGGGCGTGCCGCCCTCGCGGAGCGTCACGACCGGCGTGGTGTCGGAGACGGGCAGCCGGTCCCGGTACTCCTCGATGATTCCGCGCCATTGGTGGGTCATTGCTGGTTACTCTCCTTCAACCCGCATGATGCTGGCGACACCCCGCACGGTGTCGAGCTTGCGCAACGCCTCGACGGTCCCGCCGAGGGCCGCGTCGGACGCACGGTGGGTGACGACGACGAGGGAGGCCTCGCCGTCCTTGCCCTGCTGGCGAACCGTATCGATCGAGACACCGTGCTCCGCGAACACGGTCGCCACCTGGGCGAGAACACCCGGTTTGTCCGCCACGTCGAGGCTGATGTGATAGCGCGTGACGACGTCGCCCATCGGCGAGACGGGCAGGGCGGCATACGCCGACTCGCCGGGCCCCGTCGCCCCGCTGAGCCGGTTGCGGCAGACGGCGACGAGGTCGCCGAGCACGGCGGAGGCGGTCGGGGAACCGCCCGCGCCGGGGCCGTAGAACATGAGCTGCCCGGAGGCGTCCGACTCCACGAAGACGGCGTTGTACGCACCGCGCACGGAGGCGAGCGGATGGGTCAGCGGAATCATGGCGGGATGCACCCGCGCGGTGACCGACGCCCCGTCCTCGGCCCGCTCACAGATGGCGAGCAGCTTGATGGTGCAGCCCATCTCCTTGGCGGAGGCGAAGTCGGCCGCGGTCACCTCGGTCATGCCCTCGCGGTGGACGTCGTCGAGGCGCACACGCGTGTGGAAGGCGATACCGGCGAGGATGGCGGCCTTGGCGGCCGCGTCGAACCCTTCGACGTCGGCGGTGGGGTCGGCTTCCGCATACCCCAGGGCGGTGGCCTCGTCGAGGGCCTCCTGGTACCCGGCCCCGGTCGAGTCCATCTTGTCGAGGATGAAGTTGGTGGTGCCGTTGACGATGCCGAGCACCCGGTTGACCTTGTCGCCGGCGAGGGACTCGCGCAGCGGCCGGATCAGCGGGATGGCACCGGCGACGGCGGCCTCGTAGTAGAGGTCCTTGCCGTTGGCCTCCGCCGCCGCGTGCAGGGCGGCCCCGTCCTGGGCGAGGAGCGCCTTGTTGGCGGAGACGACGGAGGCGCCGTGCTCGAAGGCGGTGGTGATGAGGGTGCGGGCGGGCTCGATGCCCCCGATGACCTCGACCACGACGTCGATGTCGCCGCGCTTGACGAGGGCGGTGGCGTCGGTGGTGATGAGGGCCGGGTCGATGCCCTCACGCACCTTGGAGGGCCGCCGTACGGCCACCCCCGCGAGCTCCACGGGAGCCCCGATCCGGGCGGCGAGGTCGTCGGCGTGCGTCGTCATGATGCGCGCCACCTCTGAGCCGACAACCCCACAGCCCAGCAGCGCCACCTTCAGCGGACGCGTACGCATCATCCGACCTCGTTTCCTCATACCGTCTACGGTTGCACCAGTCTCACTCACCGGACGGAAGTTTCTGCCCTTCGTCCGGATCGTGAGACATCGATTTCATTTGTACGGCCCCGGCAGACAGGAGATCTTCCGCCACCGGGTCCTTCTGCGGTCCCTCTGCGATCCCTCTGCGGTCCCTCTGCGGTCTCCGGGTCACCCGACGTCGAGCCGCAGCAGATCCTCCTCCGTCTCACGGCGGACGATCACCCGGGACTCACCGTCGTGCACGGCGACGACGGGCGGCCGGAGCACGTGGTTGTAGTTGCTGGCCATGGACCGGCAGTAGGCACCCGTGGCCGGCACGGCGATGAGGTCACCCGGTGCCAGGTCGGCGGGCAGGAAGGCGTCCTTGACCACGATGTCCCCACTCTCGCAGTGCTTGCCGACGACGCGCGCGAGCATCGGCTCCGCCTCACTGGTCCGGGACACGAGCGCGACGCTGTACTCGGCGTCGTACAGCGCCGTACGGATGTTGTCCGACATGCCGCCGTCGACGGAGACGTACGTCCGCAGCCCGTCGAGCGGCTTGATGGTGCCGACCTCGTAGAGCGTGAAGGCGGTGGGCCCGACGATGGCGCGCCCCGGCTCGACGGAGATACGCGGGGTCCGCAGCTTGGCGGCCTCGCACTCACGGGTGACGATCTCGGTGAGCGCCTTGGCGATCTCGTGCGGTTCGCGGGGGTCGTCGTCGCTGGTGTAGGCGATGCCGAGGCCACCCCCGAGGTCGATCTCGGGAAGCTCGACCCCGTGCTCGTCACGAATGTCCTTGAGCAGCCCGACGACCCGGTGGGCGGCGACTTCGAAGCCGGACATGTCGAAGATCTGCGACCCGATGTGCGAGTGGATGCCGATCAGCTCGATCCCGTCGAGCCGCAGCGCCCGCCGCACGGCCTCGGCGGCCTGCCCGCCGGCCAGCGGAATCCCGAACTTCTGATCCTCGTGAGCGGTGGCGATGAACTCATGGGTATGCGCTTCGACGCCGACGGTGATCCGAATCTGGACGCGCTGCCGCTTGCCGAGTTCCTGGGCGATGTGGGCGACCCGCACGATCTCCTGGAACGAATCGAGAACGATCCGCCCGACACCGGCGTCGATGGCACGCCTGATCTCGTCCACGGACTTGTTGTTGCCGTGGAAGGCGATGCGGTCGGCGGGCATGCCGGCGGACAGGGCGGTGGCGAGCTCGCCCCCGGAGCAGACGTCGAGGTTGAGCCCCTCCTCGTGCAGCCACCGCACGACGGCGCGGGAGAGGAACGCCTTGCCGGCGTAGAAGACGTCGGCGTCGGCCCCGAAGGCACCGCGCCAGGCACGGGCACGCGACCGGAAGTCCGCCTCGTCGAGGATGTAGGCGGGGGTGCCGTGCTCTTCGGCGAGCGCCTTGACGTCGACCCCGCCGACGGTGACGACACCGTCGGAGTTACGGCCGACGGTCTCGGCCCACACCTTCGCGTCGAGGCTGTTGAGGTCGGCGGGCGGGGCGGAGTAGTGCCCCTCGGGGAGGACATCGGCGTGACGGGGCCCGGCGGGGTGTGCGGAACGGCTCATCGTGCGTGCTCTTTCAGATGTGTTCGGGTGCGTCGATGCCGAGCAGGGACAGGCCACCGGCCAGCACCGCCCCGGCGGCTTCGGCAAGAGCGAGCCGGGCACGGTGGGCGGCCGAGGGTTTCTCCGCACCACGCGGGAGGACGGCGGGCAGGAGCGGGAGAACGGCATCGGCGACGGTGACGAGGTGCCGGGCGAGACGGTCGGGGGCGCGGTGCGCTGCCGCTTGGGCGAGGACGCGGGGGTGGGCGGCGAGGTGGGTGGTGATGTGGGTGGTGCTGTGGTGCAGGGCGTCGGGTCGTACGTCTTGTCTAACGTCTCGTCTAACGTCTTGTCGTAGATCTTGTCGTACGTCGCCTGGCTCGGCGTCGAATCCCAGGTCGGCGGCGTTACGGCTGAGGGCCCGGGTGCGGGCGTAGGCGTACCGGACGCGGAAGAGAGGGTTGCTCTCGCGCTGGACGAGATGCTCGTCGGCGATACGGGGCCGGTCGTGCCCGGCGGGGTGAAGCAGGGCCCAGCGGGCGGCGTCGCGGCCGAGGGGGAGGGGGTCGGCGGGGGCAGGGAGCGGGCGCAGGGTGTGGCGGGGTCCAGCGGGGTACGGAGCGGTGGACGGTGTCTGCCGCTGCCGCGGCGTGGGCCGCGCGGGCTGGTCGTCGACACGTACGCCCAGGATGTCGACCCACTCAGGCGCGAGCTCGCCCTCGCAGCGGGTGTGGACGGCGACGCCCTGGGAGCGCAGGATCCGGGCGAGGGCGTCCATCACGACGACGGCCCGCACCTCCCGGGGACAGGCCAGAGGCAGAAGGTCCACGGAGCGGCCCTGGGCATGCCCGTACCGGATGCCGCGCCGCAGGATCTCCTCGACGAGGGCGACCGAGGCGGTGTCGCCGAGAGTGATGTTGAGGAAGCCGGGCCCGGTGATGACGACGTCGGTGACGCCGTCGGTACCGAGGAGGCGGGCCTGGAGGATCTCGGCGACATGTCGGGGCGGCTGCCCGGCCGGCCGGGCGAGCTGGAGGGCGATGTTGGTGGCGTAGTCACCACACCCACCGGGCCCGGGCACGGTCACCAGGGCCCGCTCCGGCACGACGACCCGCAGTTCCCCCTCGTCGACAGCACGACGCACCGCGCACAGCACGGTACGGGAGAGCTCGACGGGGGTCACGGGACAAGCGTATGGGAGGAGGGGGGTGGGTATGCGAATGGGTTTAGGGCGGGGTCCGGCATATGGACGTGGACGGGGGTGGAGGCCGACGCGGTTGGCTTGAGGTGTGTGGACTGAGGTGCGTGGACTGAGGTGTATGGACTGAGGCGCAGGGACAGGTCGACGCCTGACGCGAGAAAGTCCGAAGCCCTGAGGGCGGATGATCAGATGCTCAGCCCCCGGCCCTCCCGGCGGCCTCTCCGGCCCCAAGGGCACCTCCGACGACGGCCTCGCCCGCGCCCCGCCCCTCACCGGCACCGCCCTCAGCCGCCCCGCCCCGCTTCCCCTCGATCAACCGCCGTACGACGCTGACGAGTTCGGCGGGCTCGAAGGGCTTGGCGAGAAAGGCGTCGACGCCGACGTCGAGGCCGCTGTCGACCTCGTACTGGGTGCAGGCGCTGATGATGGCGAGGGGAAGATCACGTGTGCGCGGGTCCGCACGCAGCCGCGCGGCGGTCCGGAGCCCGTCGAGCCTCGGCATGACGACATCGAGGGTGACGACATCGGGCCGCACCTGATGAACGACATCCAGACACTCGGCACCATCGGCCGCGGTCACCACCTCGAGCCCCTCCAGCTCGAGATTGACCCTGATCAGCTGCCGGATGACCTTGTTGTCGTCCACAACAAGGACCCGACCGGACGCGCCTGGCACAACTCGAGCGTAGGTCGAGACCGGCCATCGCGTCCGGGTTTTCCCGACTTCCACCCCCCTGCGGGCAGGCCGTCCCAGGTCGCACCCGGTGCCACCACCCCGGAAACCCGTTCATGAACACCCCACCAGAGCTGGTAGGGTTCTACCCGTCGCCGCCAAGCAAGGCGCCCGACACGCCCCCGTAGCTCAGGGGATAGAGCAACGGCCTCCGGAGCCGTGTGCGCAGGTTCGAATCCTGCCGGGGGCACTCCGGAAAAGGCTCCTGACCTGCAGAAATACAGGTCGGGAGTTTTTGCGTGCATGCCAAAAAGCACACGGTCTTATGACCGCCGTCCTTTTCGACGCGGATGCCGCTCCACATGCTGTGGATAGCCACTTCCACTGGCAGATTTTCGCAGGTCAAAGACCCGCGGTGGGGCGTTTGATGGTCTCGCCTACCAACGCATATTGGCCGCACCTCGCCGTGGGCATCAGAGCGCCGCTTTTCCGCGCACCTCGCGCGTGACCTGCATTGATGTGACTGACGACACACAGAAACGTAAGCGGTCTGGTTGGTCGTTACTCTTTCATCCAGCATCTACCACTCAGCCCACAGCGGACACTCCTGTAACAGCACGCGATGCTCAGCCAAGTGCAGGTAAGCGCGATCACAGCGCTGGCCGAGACCACGCCCGGTCCGCTGATCATGGTGGTGCAGTTCGTCGCGTTCCTGGGTGCCTAACGTGACCCCGGCGGCCTCGATCCCTGGGCCGCCGCGCTGCTGACCACATGGGTCACCTTCGTGCCCTGCTTCCTGTTCATCTTCCTCGGCGCCCCCTACATCGAGCGCCTGCGCGGCAACCGCTCCGTCTCCTCCGCACTCACCGGCATCACTGCGGCCGTCGTCGGGGTCATCGCCAACCTCGCCGTGTACTTCGCGCTGCATACGCTGTTCACCACGGTCGACGAGACAGCCCTGGGCCCCTTGCACCTCCAGATCCCGGACCTGTCCACGGTCCGTCCGGCGGCACTGGCCATCACACTCGCCGCCCTCGTCATGATCTTCCCGCTCAGATGGAGCGTGCTGCGTACCCTCGGCATCTGTGCCGCACTCGGTCTCTCCTCGGCCGGGCTCGCGGCGCTGTGGTGAGCGACCGGAGGCGACCGGCCCTCATAGCCGCGCAGAGGTACGCCACCGCCGCGTGCCCATGGGCGGAGCCCGGAGACGCGACCATCGGCAGCGGCTGCCGGGGGAAGGCGGCGCCCATCAGCCCTCACTCGGTGATCGCAGGCCCCGGCCCACCACCCGACTGCCTGCCCAGGTGTGCCCGGGGATGTGGCTGCCGCACGACGTCAGGAAGCGGGCCGCGACCACCTCATCTGCGTTGCCACTCCTCTGCGAGGAGTTGGTAGGAGCGCACCCGGTCGGTGTGGTCGTGGGTGATGGTGGTGATGATCAGCTCGTCCGCGCCGGTGGCCTCCTGGAGTTGTTCGAGCTGGTCGGCGACGCACCCCGGAGAGCCGACGAACTGGGTGTCGACGCGGTCGGCCACCAGTGCCCGGTCCGCCTCGGTCCAGGTGTGGGCGCGGGCCTGCTCCGGAGTCGGGAAGGGGATGGCGCCCTCGGCGGTGCGGATGCTGCGGACCCACGGGCCGTAGCCGGTGGCCAGTTCGCGGGCGGTCGCGTCGTCTTCGGCGACGACGACGTCGGCGGAGACGCTGACGTAGGGCTTGTCGAGGTGGTCGGACGGCTGGAACGCGGCGCGGTAGCCCTCGGCGGCCTCCAGTACGGTGGCCGGGCTGACGTGGTAGTTGGCGGCGAAGCGCAGGCCATTGCGGCCGGCTACGTCGGCACTTTGTCCGCCGCTGCTGCCGAGGATCCATACCTGTACCTCGGCGCCCTCGCCGGGGACGGCGTGTGCTTCGATCCCGTCCGCGGAGCGGTAGTCGCCGCGCAGGAGCGCGAGTATGTCGTCGACCTGCTCGTCGTAGTCCTGAGGGCGAGCTCCGGGCTGGTGCAGCAGCTGCTGCTGGAGCTGGAAACGCGGCGAACCGATCAGGTGTTCAGCAGAGAACCTTGGCGGGATCTTCAGCCCGTTGGGGGTGCGCCCGTCGAGGACGGGGGTCGTGGTCGGCCGGGGCTCTGCCGTCTGTCCTGGGGGGCGTCCGCCCGAGCGGCCGAGGCCCAGGTCGAGTCGTCCGGGGTGCAGGGCGTCGATCAGCCCGAACTCCTCGACGGTGGACAGGGCGGTGCGGTGACCGAGTTGCACGGCACCGGAGCCGATTCTGATCGTGGAGGTCGCGGAGGCGGTCAGGGCCAGCACGACGGCGGGAGAGGTCCCGGCCACGCCCGGGTTGAGGTGGTGTTCGGCGAACCAGTAGCGGGTGTAGCCGAACCGCTCGGTCTGCTGGGCGAGGTCGATGGTGTTGCGCAGGGCCTCGGCGGCGGTGGAGCCGGACGAGATCGGGACGAGGTCGAGAACCCCGAGGGGGATGCCGGACATGATCAGGTGCTCCTCAGCGGTCAGTGGACGCGGGTGCCCGGCGCGGGCGCGGGCTCGGGTGCGGATGCCGGTTCGCCGAGGACCGGGGCCCAGGGGAACGGCGGGTCGGGGATGTCGCGGCGTAGAACGGGGGCGATGTCGGACTGGAAGAGTTCGAGCGAGGCACGGTGCTGGGCCTGGGTGAGCCCGCCTGCGTCGGCGTGCATGTGGAGCACGCTGTGGCCGAACTGCTCGTGGTAACGGTGCACTTTGTCGATGACCTGCTGAGGGCTGCCGATCAGCGCCGAGCTGCGTTCGACGAAGTCCTCCAGGGTGGCGAACACCGGCTCGACGCCCAGCCGTTTCTGGAACGCGAGATAGCCCTCGAACACCGGCCGGTATGCGGCGATCGCTTCCTGCGAGGTGCGGGCCGCGTAATAGCCGGCCGTCCCCGCGCCGACAACGGCCTGAGCCGGGTCGCGGCCGTAGTGCTCCCACCGCTCCCGGTAATGGCGGACGAGTTCGGCGTACGGCTCTATCGGGTGGGTGACGTTGGCCGAGAAGAGCGGATCTCCGTAGCGGGCGGCGAGGTCGACCGACTCCCGGCTGGTCGCGCTGCCGTGCCAGACCCGGATGGGCTGCTGGAGCGGCCTCGGCCACACCTCGGCCTCGGTCAGCTGGGGGCGGAAGCGCGGGGAGGCGCTCACCCTGTCCTGCCGCCAGATCCGGCGGAACAGCTCGTAGCTCTCGGCATTGCGGTCCCACTGGTCCTCGGGAGCGACGTGGAACAGCTCGCGCTGGGCGGCGCCGTTGCCCTTGCCGATGATCAGGTCGAGACGGCCCGCGGACAGGTGGTCCAGAGTCGCGTAGTCCTCGTACGCGCGTACCGGGTCGAGCAGGCTGAGGGTGGTGACGGCGGTGAAGAGCCGGATCCGGGAGGTGAGCGCGGCGATGTGGCTGAGCACGACCGGTGGCGAGGAGGAGATGAACGGCCGCTCGTGGCGTTCAC
Organism: Streptomyces ferrugineus; assembly: GCF_015160855.1. Classification (NCBI taxonomy): domain Bacteria; kingdom Bacillati; phylum Actinomycetota; class Actinomycetes; order Kitasatosporales; family Streptomycetaceae; genus Streptomyces; species Streptomyces ferrugineus. Next base: position 8,230,942 of record NZ_CP063373.1, read on the forward strand.
CGACGCCGAAGCCGTCGAATCCGAGTTCCTCGGCCAGCAGCGCGTTGTCGATCACCTCGCGGAAGCGCTCGCTGGTGGACTTCTGGACCCCGGTCACCGGATCCGGGGCGTGCACGATGAGGGTGATGGCCAGGAACTTCACGGCGCCGTCCGCCGGGTCTGCGGCTGCGCGCGTGTGTCGGGGTGTGCGCCCGGCTCGCGCCATGCGGCTGGGTGCTGGCCTGCGCCGTCCAGCGCGACGGCGAGGTGAAGAGGGGGAAGTGCGGACACGAACAGGGTGCCTTCCTGGTCGACCGTTTGTGATCACCGGTCCTCATGCGGAGGGCTCGGCGGCAGCGAGCGCAGCGAGATGGGGGTCCCCCGGCCGAAGGCTGGGGGAGGGTCAGGAACGACAGAGCGCACCGGCCACCCGTTGCAGATCGATGTGGGGCCGGAAGTACAAGCGGACGCAGCCGCGTGCGGCGAGAACCTTCTCGGGCCGGACAAGGCCGCTGGGAACGGGTGACTTCATCTCAGTCGCAGGCTAGGCGGAGCCGGACGGACGGAGGTGGAGAGCGTATTGCGGTTCCATGAAACCGTCCGGGTGCTCCTGGGAGGGCTGAGCGGCGCGTTCCGTGATGTGAACCGCCCAGTCCAGGATCTGCACCGCTGCCCCTGCGGCCTCCAGCCCTTGGCAGTGCGCATGGTGCCTGCGGGCGATGCCGTCCAGGTCGAGGTGGGGGCCGAAGGCCGGATGGGCGGCCAGTCGCCGTGCGTAGGCCCACAGGTGCGGATGGTCGGCGATGCGGTGGACCGCGGCGGCGTCCAGATGCTGTCGGTGCACGGTGTCGAGCTGAACCAGGGTCACCCACAACTGCACGTCGGCGGCGGTCATTTCGTCGCCCAGGATGAAGTCCTGGAAGGCGAGCCGCCCCTCCAGTGTGCCCAGGACACGAAGCAGGGAGCTGAGGGCGGTCTGGCGCACCCCGGCGTCGGCGCCGACCTGGCCGGCGTGTTGTGCGGCTTCGTTGATGCGGTACTCGCAGAGGCGCTCGACCGCCGCGATCTCCGACGCCGTGCCGTGCGGGTACAACGCGGGCCGGTCGGAGCAGTCGGGCCGCTCGGGGCGGTCACAGCCGAAGTGCCGGGCCATGTCACGCAGGATGTCCGGGGTGTGCGTGCTGACGATCCGTCCCGTCCAGTCGTCGCTCAGCACCGGTGCCGCGGCGGGTCCGGGATGCCGGTGCGAACTGGCCTCGTACAACGGGCGCAGAGCGGAGTGTCCGCCGTCGGGGCTGTCGGGCACGGCCGGCAGCAGCGCCACCGCAAGGGTCTCTTCCAGGCCGAGCAGGCTGTGGGTGATGGCGATCCGCAGACAGTGGGGGCAGGACGGCGAGAGGTGGAGGCGGTAGCGGCGCGGCACGGCGTAGTAGCCACTGCTCGCGTCACGGCCGATCCTGCCCCGGAACGACAGCGTCGAGGGGAGGGCGGAGGGGAGGGACGGCACGGTGGTCGGTGCGGCAGGCATGGTTCTCCCTGGGTCCGGGTCCGGCTTCTGGTTCGCAGAGTGCGGCGGGCGGCGCACGTGGGGTGCCGGGCGCGCGGCGGCGTTGGCGCGTACCCATGCGCGGCGAAAGGTGCGGTGCCGGTGGGCACCGTCGGTTCAGTGCAGAGAGCCGGCCGCGCTGCAGACGCGCAGGAGATCGATGTGACGGCGGGAGGTCAGGAGGAGAGACGGCCGGCCCGCGCGCACTGCCCTGTCGGCGGGCGACTCCGGACGCTCCATCATTTCCTACCTATTCACTAGGGAATCTGTAATGGAGTGTCAGTCGACATTCGAGCCTCGTCAAGAGGGCCGTCTCGCATCGCGCCTGCTGTCTCACATGGTGGGAGGACATGTGAGCGACCCTGAGGCCGAGGGGCAAGGGTCATCGCGGGGTTCGGGAGCCCGCGAAGGGGACCTGGGCGACCGGCACGGTGCCCGTCGCGGCGCGGAACGGGTGGGTCCACAGGCCCTGCGCCTGAAGCTTCGGCAGCACTCCCTCGCCGAACCAGTACGTCTCCTCCAGGTGCGGGTAGCCGGAGAGGATGAACTCCTCGATACCGAGGGCGTGGTACTCCTTGATCCGCTCGGCCACCTCGTCGTGGCTGCCGACCAGCGCGGTGCCCGCGCCGCCGCGCACGAGGCCGATGCCGGCCCACAGGTTGGGGTGGATCTCCAGGGACTGGCGACTGCTGCCGCCGCCGTGCAGGGCGAGCATGCGCTGCTGGCCCTCGGACTCGCTGCGGGCGAGCCCGGCCTGCACCGACCGCACCGTCTCCGGGTCGAAGCCGTCCAGGAGCCGGTTCGCCTCCGCCCACGCCTGCCCGGAGGTGTCGCGGGTGATGACGTGCAGCCGGATGCCGAAGCGGAGGGTACGGCCCTGCTGGGCGGCCAGTCCCTTGATCCGGGCGATCTTCTCGGCGACCTGGGCGGGAGGCTCGCCCCAGGTGAGGTAGACGTCCACGTGCCGCGCGGCGACCTCACCGGCGATGGGCGAGGAGCCGCCGAAGTACACCTCGGGGACGGGATCGGGCACGCGGGCGAGCCTGGCGTCCTCGACCTGGAGGTGCTCACCGGCCAGGTCGACGGTCTGCCCCTCCCACAACCCCCGTACGACCTGCAGGAATTCGCCGGTACGGCGGTAGCGCGCGTCCTTGTCGAGGAAGTCGCCGTAGGCGCGCTGCTCGTGGCTCTCCCCTCCCGTGACGACATTGAGCAGGAGCCGTCCGCCGGTCTGCCGCTGGAAGGTGGAGGCCATCTGGGCGGCGAGCGTGGGCGAGACGAAGCCGGGGCGGAAGGCGACCAGGAATTTGAGCCGTTCCGTGTTCTGGCTGACCATCGCGGTGGTGAGCCAGGCGTCCTCGCACCAGGCGCCGGTGGGGGTGAGCGCGGCGGTGAAGCCGAGGTCCTCGGCGGCGCGGGCGATCTGGCTCAGGTAGGCGACCGTCGGAGGCCGGTCGCGCCCGGACTCCGTGGCGGGGGTGCCGTGGCCGCCGCCCACGACGTGGCGGCTGTCACCGTTGGTGGGCAGGAACCAGTGGAAGGTGAGGGACACGTCGGGCGCTCCGATCAGAGGTGTTCTCAGCGTTCGTCAGCGTTCGTCAGAGGGGGTGGCAGTGCCGGGGCGGCGCGGACTCCGTTTGCTGTGGGGTCCGCTGACGGCTGCTTGGACTCCTTGGGGTCCGCTGCCGGCGCGGCTCGTGGAGAGAGCCTCGGTGGCGTCGGCGATCACGGTCGCGGCGCTCACCCGGTGGCCACCAGCAGCGTCGTACGGCCGCCCAGCGCGGCGGAGAACTGGTCCGTGACCTGGGCCAGGGCCTCGGCCGAAGCCGGCGCAACGGTCAGCGCGCCGTCGTCGCCCACCGTGATGTCCTTGTCGAGCGTGAACCAGCCCGGCGTGATGTGGGCGGGGCCCATGGAGGCGAGCACCGGGCGCAGGGCGTAGTCGATGGCCAGGACGTGGGCGGTGGTGCCGCCGGTGGCCAGCGGGAGGACCGTCTTGCCCGTCAGGGCGTACTGCGGCAGCAGGTCGAGCAGCGACTTCAGCAGCCCGGAGTAGGCGGCCTTGTAGACGGGGGTACCGATCACGACGCCGTCCGCCTGCTCGAACAGGGCGGTGGTCCGGGCGATCGCCGGGTGCCGGAAGTCGGCTCCGAGCAGCGCCTCGGCGGGGAGCGTGCGGACGTCCAGCGGGATCACGTCGTGCCCCTGTGCGGTGAGCCGGGCGTCGAGGTAGCGCAGCAGCCGTGCGGTGCGGGAGGTGACGGAGGGGCTTCCGGAGACGGACAGGATGGTGGCCATGGGAGGACCTTTCAGTTCTTCGTTTCGCGATGCGGGTGTCGGTCAGGCGTGGACGGCTACGGGCTCGGAACCGGGCTCCTGGGATTGGAGGTTCACTCCTCCCTCCCCGGGTGTGGCGTGGGCAGTTGGAGGTGGTGGCGCAGGGTGGTGCCCTCGTACTCGGTGCGGAACACGCCGCGTTCCTGAAGCAGCGGGACGACCCGGTCGACGAACTCGTCCAGGCCGCCCGGGGTGAGGTGCGGTACGAGGATGAAGCCGTCGGCGGCGTCGGTCTGCACGTACTCGTCGAGGGCGGCAGCGACCGAGGCCGGGGTGCCGATGAAGGACTGCCGGGCGGTCTGCTCGATGGCCAGCTCGCGGATGGACAGCTTCTTCTCTTCGGCGAGAGCCCTCCACCGTGCCGCGACGCCGAACCGGTCGCCCGCGTGGGCCCAGCCCTGGACCACGTCGCTGTCCGGCACCGGGTCGATGTCGGGCACCGGCCCGTCGGGGTCGTACGCGGACAGGTCGCGGCCCCAGACGTTCTCCAGGAACGCGATGGCCGTCTGTGGGCTCACCTGCTGGCGGCGGATGTGCGTGGCGCGCTCCTGTGCCTCGGCGTCGGTGTCCCCCAGCACGAAGGTCACCCCGGGCATGATCTTCAGCTCGTCGGGTGTGCGGCCGTACCGCGCCAGGCGCCGTTTGACGTCGGTGTGGAAGGCACGGCCTGGCTCCAGGGTGCCGTGGCGGCTGAAGACGACGTCGGCGGTGCGGGCGGCGAACTCGCGCCCCTCGTCGGAGTCCCCGGCCTGGATCAGGACCGGGTGCAGCTGCGGTGAGTGCGGCAGGGTGGGGCGGGCCGTGATGTCGAACTGGGGCCCCGTGTGGCGTACGGTCCGCGGGGCGCCGCCGGGCCGCCAGGAGTTCCACAGGGCGCGGGCGACCTCGACGAACTCGGCGGCGCGGTGGTAGCGGTCGGCGCGGTCGAGGTAGCCGCCGCGGCGGAAGTTGGCGCCGGTGAAGGCGTCGGAGGTGGTCACCACGTTCCAGGCGGCGCGCCCGCCGGAGAGGTGGTCCAACGAGGCGAAGCGGCGGGCGAGTTCGTAGGGCTCGTTGAAGGTCGCGTTGACGGTGGCGGCCAGGCCGAGGTGCTCGGTGACGGCGGCGAGCGCGTTCAGCACGGTCAGGGATTCGGGGCGGCCGACGACGTCGAGGTCGTGGATCAGGCCCTTGCGTTCGCGTAGCCGCAGGCCCTCGGCCAGGAAGAGGAAGTCGAACCTGCCGCGCTCCGCCGTGCGCGCGAGATGCCGGAAGGAGGAGAAGTCGATCTGGCTGCCGGAGTCCGGGTCGGACCACACGGTGGTGTTGTTGACGCCGGGGAAGTGCGCGGCGAGGTGGATCCGCTTGCGGGGCCTGGTCGTTGCCGTCGTCGCCGGGTGCGTCATCGGGCCGGCTCCGTCTCTCGCCTGCGGGCGTAGCGGCTGGCGGGGCGGGGCAGGTCCAGGTGGTCGCGGAGGGTGCGGCCGGTGTAGTCGGCGCGGAACAGGCCGCGCTCGCGCAGCTGCGGCACGAGGTCGTGGACCACCGTGGGCAGATCGTCGGAGGCAGAGGCCGACAGGAGGTGGAAGCCGTCGACGCCGGCGGTCGCGTGCCAGTCGGCGAGCAGTTCGGCGAGGTCCGCGGCGGCACCGGTGAAGTGCGCCTCGGCGGATGGGAGAGACCGGTGCCCGGCAGCCGGGAGGGATCCGGGCCCGGCGACACGCCCCGTTCCACCGGTGAGATCGACCGCGACACGTACCAACACCCGCAGCGCCTCCGGGTCGCGTCCGGACTCCGCCACTCGATGCAGCAGCGCCGTGCGGGCGAGCCGGGCGGTGGTCGGCTCGTCGGCGTCCAGCAGGACGACGTCGGCGTGGCCCGCGGCCAGCTCCCACTGCCCGTCCGAGTCGTGCACGTCGAGGGCGATGGCCACGGGCGGCCTCCCCTGCGGCGGACGGGGAACGATGGCCGGCCCGCGGACGGAGAAGTGCGAGCCCTCGAAGTCGACGTAGTGGAGCCGGTCGCGGTCGATGAAGCGGCCGGTGGCGGCGTCCCGTATCTCCGCGTCGTCCTCCCAGCTGTCCCACAGCCGGGCGGCGACCTCGACGGCATCGGCCGCCTCGGCCCACAGCTCGGCCTCGGGGGTTTGAAGGCGGCGGCCCACGGCGCGGGCTTCTGCCGGGGTTGTGGAGACGTCGACCAGCCAGCCGGCCCGGCCCTCGCTGACGAAGTCCAGGGTGGCCAGGGATGTGGAGGTGTGAAACGGCTCGGTGTGCGTGGTGGTCACGGTCGGGACGAGGCCGATCCGGCTGGTCACAGGTGCGACGCGGGCTAGGACGGCCACCGCGTCGAGCCGTCCGGGGCTGTCGTCCGGTGGCGGCGCGAAGGAATCGTCGAGGGTGACGAAGTCCAGGGCGCCCTGTTCGGCGAGACCGATCAGGCCGGCCCAGTGATCGGCGGTGAGGGGTTCGGCAGGGGTATGGCTGCTGCCGTCGAGGGCGACCGAGAGGTGGAGTTGGCGGGGCATGACCTCGAGTCCTGTGTGGAGGAGTCCTGCACGGAGGAATGGGGCGGCGGACGCTGAGGCAGGGCGCGTAAGCCGCACGGCCGCCGCGCCCCCGGATCGGCTACTTGTTGGTCTTCGGCAGACCGGGCGGGTTGATCTCCGACTTGGTCACGGCCTCGTCGGACAGGCCCCAGCGCCCCAGCACCTTGGCGTAACTGCCGTTCTCGATGACATGGTTGAGCGCGTCGGCGAGCGGCTTGGCGAGGCCGCTGTCCTTCTTGGTGGTGGCCGCGATGAGGCCCTGGAGGGTGGAGCCTGCGCCGGAGTAGGTGCCGACGACCTCGGTCTTGCCGGTGGTGGCCGCGTGGTAGGCGGCGGTCGGGTTGGGGCCGAGGTAGAGGTCGATGCGGCCGGACTGGAGGGCGAGGTAGGTGTCGCTGTCGTTCTGGTAGTACTTGATGTTCACCGGCTTGCGGCCGGCCTTCTCGTTCTCCTTGCTCCACTCGATGAGCAGCTTCTCCTGGTTGGTGCCGCTGCCGACGGCGACCGTCCTGCCCGCCACGTCCTCGGGTCCGGTGACCTTCAGGCCGCTGCCCTTCTTCGCCTCGAAGCCCAGGTTGTCCTCGCGGTAGGTGGCAAAGTCGTACTTCTCCTTGCGTTCCTCGGTGACGGTGATGTTGCTGAAGCCGACGTCGTACTTGGCGCTGTCCAGGCCGACGAAGATGTTCTCCCAGGAGACCGTGTTGATGTGCGCCTTGAGGCCGAGCACGTCGGCGACCAGGTAGGCGATGTCGGGCTCGACGCCGATGACGGTCTTGTTGTCGGTGGCGTAGAAGGTCAGCGGCGCGGCGGAGCCGGACGAGTCGACGATCTCCAGGGTGCCTCTCTTGCGGATCTCCTCCGGGACCTCGGCGGCTATGGAGTCGACCCTGTCCGTGGTGATGCGGTTCTGGTCGGGACTGATGTTGATTTTCGTCGTCCTGCCCGACGTGTCCGCGACCTCGGTGGTGCCGCCGTCGGAGGGGTTGCCGCAGGCGGCGAGGACGAGGGCGGTGGCGAGTCCGAGCGCGACTGCGGCGGTGCGGCGGGGGATGAGGGTGGACACGGTCGTTCTCCTTGCGTGCGAAAAGGATCTTGCGTACAAAAAAAGGGGGTGGTCGGTCGGAAGACCGGGAATCAGAGGACCTTGGCGAGGAAGGCGCGGGTGCGCTCCTGCTGCGGGTCGTCCAGGACGGCCGCGGGCGGCCCCTGCTCGACCACGACACCGCCGTCCATGAACACCACGGTGTCGGCGACCTCGCGGGCGAAGCCGATCTCATGGGTCACGACGATCATGGTGGTTCCGGTGCGGGCCAGGTCCTTGATGACGTCGAGGACCTCACCGACCAGTTCCGGGTCGAGCGCCGAGGTGGGCTCGTCGAAGAGCAGCACCTTCGGTTCGAGGGCGAGCGCGCGGGCGATGGCCACGCGCTGCTGCTGGCCGCCGGAGAGCTGCCGCGGGTACGTGTCGGTCTTGTCGGCGAGACCGACCCGGTCCAGCAGCCGGCGGGCTGTCTCCTCCGCCTCCTTGCGCGGGCGGCGCAGCGCGGAGACAGGGGCCTCGACGAGGTTCTCCAGCACGGTCAGGTGCGGGAAGAGATTGAAGTTCTGGAAGACGAACCCGATGTGGGTGCGCTGCTTCAGAACGTCCTTCTCCTTCAGCTCGTGCAGCTTGCCGCCGCCCCGGCGGTAGCCGATGAGCTCGCCGTCGATGCTGATCCAGCCGCGGTTGACCTTCTCCAGGTGGTTGATGGTGCGCAGCAGCGTGGACTTCCCGGAGCCGGACGGGCCGAGGACCACGGTGACCTCGCCGGCGCGGACCTGCAGGTCGACGCCGCGCAGCACCTCCAGCGGACCGAAGCTCTTGTGGACGCCGTGGACGTCCACCATCAGCGCGCTCGCGTCGCTCATCGGCTGTCTCCCAAGGGTCCCGGGGTCTTCAGGGGTACGACGGGCTGGTTGCGCTGGGCCGCCGCCGCACGCAAGGTGCGGATGACGCGCCGGGCGCGCTGGAGCGGGGTGGGCGGCGGGGTGCGGTTGGCGCCGCGGGCGAAATGGCGCTCCACGTAGTACTGGGCCACCGACAGCAGGGAGGTCAGCACCACGTACCAGGCGGTGGCGACCAGCAGCAGCGGGATCACCCGGCCATTGCGGCCGTAGATGACCTGGGCCTGGTAGAACAGCTCGCCGATGGACATCACGTAGACCACCGAGGTGCCCTTGAGCAGGCCGATGATCTCGTTGCCGGCCGTGGGCAGGATGGCGCGCATGGCCTGCGGCAGCACGATCCGGCGGATCTGCCGCAGCCGCGGGATGCCCAGCGCCGCGGCGGCCTCCAACTGTCCGTGGTCGACCGAGATGACCCCGCCGCGGACGATCTCGGCGGCGTAGGCGGCCTGGTGCAGCGAGAGCCCGATGACGGCGGCGCCGATCGTGCCGATGAGACTGTTGCTGTCGACGGACCAGAACACCGGCCCGAAGGGGATACCGACCCCCAACTCCTCGTACAGGGCACTCAGGTTGAACCAGAACACCAGCTGGACGATCATCGGGATGGACCGGAAGATCCAGATGTAGGTCCAGGCGACGGTCTGCAGGAGCGGGCTGCGCGACAGGCGCATGAAGGCCAGGACGGTGCCGAGGAGGAAGCCGAGCACAGTGGCGTAGGCGGTGAGCTGGAGGGTCACCCACACCGCCTGGACGATCGTCTCGGACAGGACGTAGTCGCTGAAGACGCCCCACTCCCAGACCGGGTTGGTGGCCAGGCCATGCACGAACTGGGCGACCAGCACGGTCACGGCGACGGCCGCCGCCCACCGCGCGTAGTGGCGCGCGGGGACGACCTTGAGAGATGCCGGATCGTCCGGCGCGGGCAGGGCCCCCGGGCCGGTGCCCGGGGAGGCCGCGCCCGGTGGCGCGGCGGCGGAGTCGGTGGTGAGTCCCATCATGGCGTTCCTGCTCGCTGGTTACTTGTGGCCGGGGGTTACTTGTGCTCGGGCGGATTGATCCGCGACGCGTCGATCGCGGAGGCGGTGGTGCCCCACTTGTTGAGGATCCGGGCGTACGTGCCGTCCTTGATCAGCTCGTTGACGGCGGCCTGGAACGCCTTGGTGAGCGGGGAGCCCTTCTTGAAGGCGAAGCCGACGTCGAGGCGGTGGTACTCACCGAGGAAGGTCGTCTGCGAGGCGGGCTGTGCGGCCTGGTAGCGCAGGCCGTTGATGGTCGACATGATCACGTCGATGCGGCCCTGCTGGAGCGCGGTGAGGGTCGCGGCGTTCTCCGAGTAGACCTTCACGTCGTACGGCTTCTTGCCCGCCTCGGCGCACACGCCTTTCTGCGCGGTGAGGGTCGCCTCGAAGGTGGTGCCGGCACCGGTGCCGATGGTCAGCCCGCACAGCTGGGTGAGGTCGGTGACCTTCGTCTTGAGTACGGTGCTGCCCTTCTTCACCGCGAAGCCCTGGCCGTCGTTGATGTAGGTGACGAAGTCGACGGTCTTCAAGCGATCGCTCGTGACGCCGAAGTTGCCGGTGCCGACGTCGTACTTGCCGCTGCCGAGAGCGGGCAGGATCGTCTCGAAGGAGGCGTCCTGGCGTTGCAGTTTGACGCCGAGGACCTTGGCCACCGCCTCGGCGAGGTCGATGTCCTGGCCCGCGGGCGCCTTGTCCGAGCTGTTCGGGTAGTACGCCCCGGGCGGGAATCCGATCGAGCTGCCGACCCGCAGCGTGCCCGACTTGCGGACGTCGGCGGGCAGCAGGGCGGCGACGGCGTCCACCTTGCGCACGGCGGCGACCGGGTCGTCGGTCGGGGCGGGGGATGCCTGGGCGCCCGCCGGCGCGGTGCCGGAGGTGTCGCCGGAGCCGCAGGCGGTCAGCGCCAGTACGGGCAGCAGCGCGATGCCGGTGGCGATGCGCAGACGGGTTCTGATCCCTCGGAGGTTCACAGGTCGGCTGCCTTTCCCGTACCTGCGGTACGTGCGGTACGTGCTGCGGCCGGCAGGTGCTTCTCGAAGGGCAGCGGGCCGATGGCTTCCGGGTCGGCCTCCGTGTCGAACAACGGGGTGTAGCCGGTGACCAGATACAGGCCGCGCGCCTCGGGCTGGCGCGGCCCGGTGGTCAGGTAGATCCGCCGGTAGCCGCGAGCACTCGCCTCGCGTTCCAGCTCGGCGACGACGCGTCGGGCCAGGCCACGCCGCCGGTGGGCGGAGTGCGTCCAGATCCGTTTCAGTTCGGCCGTGGCCGCGTCGTATCGGCGGAAGGCGCCGCCCGCGACCGGCTCACCGCGCTCAAGGAGCAGCAGCAGGACACCACCGTACGGCGCGGTGAACTCCTCATCGGGGTACCGGGCGAGCTCGGCATGGGCGTCCCTGCCGTAGCGTCTGGAGTACTCATCGCCGAGTTCGCGGATCAACGGCTCCACCAGCAGGTCCGACACAGGGACATGAATGACCGTCAGTTCGGTTGCAGACGACGGCGGTTGAGCGACGGAGGTCATCCACCCACCGCCGCGAGGTTCTGCGTGCCGCGCGCCGCCCGCTCGGCGTCGCGCTTGGCGACCTCCTCGCGGACGATCGGGATCACGTACCGGCCGAAGTCGATCGCGTCGCCGAGCAGGTCGTAGCCGCGGGCGGAGAGGATGTCGACGCCGAGGTCGTAGTAGTCAAGGAGCGCCTGAGCCACTGTCTCGGGGGTGCCGACCAAGGCGTTGGAGTTGCCCGCGCCTCCGGTGGCGGCGGCCGTCGGGGTCCACAGGGCACGGTCGTAGCGCTGCCCCGCCTCAGCGATGGCGATCAGCCGCTGCGAGCCGACGTTTTCGGGGGCACCGCTGCGGTGGTGCCGTACGAGACCAGCCTCGCGCCGCTCCCGGATGGCGCCGACCGTGCGGTGGGCCTTCTCCCAGGCCAGTTCCTCGGTCGGGGCGATGATCGGGCGGAACGCCACCTGGATACGAGGAATGTCGGTGCGGCCCGCAGCCTTCGCAGCCGCCTTCACGTCCTCGATCTGCTCGGCGGTCTTCGCCAGCGGCTCGCCCCACAGGCAGTAGATGTCCGCTTCGGCGCCCCCGGCGGCGTACGCGGCGGGCGACGAACCACCGAACGACACGTTCGGGCGGGGCTGTTGGACGGGGAAGACATCGCTGACGAAGTCGTGGAAGCGGTAATGATCGCCCTCGTGGTCGAAGGGCTCGTGGGTGGTCCAGATCTTCTTGACGATCCGGATGTACTCACGGGTGCGGGCGTAACGCTGGTCCTTGGTGAGGGTGTCGCCCTCTCGGCCCTGCTCGTGGTCGTTGCCGCCGGTGATGAAGTGCACGGTCAGCCGGCCCCCGCTGATCTGATCCAGGGTGGCGAAGGTCTTCGCGGCGAACGTCGGATACGAGACGTTCGGGCGGTGGGCGAGCAGGATCTGGAGCCGGTCCAGCCGGCTCGCGATGTACGCGGCGGCCGGCCCGGGATCCGGCGATCCGGAACCGTAGGCGAACAGCACCCGGTCCCACCCGTGGTCCTCGTGTACGCGGGCGAGCCGGAGTGTGTACTCCTTGTCGAAGGCGGCGCCGGAGCGCGGGGTGGTTTCGGAGCCGTCGTTGGTGGCGGCGATGCCGAGGAACTCCACTGGCATGGGAGATGGCCTTTCCTGTCCTCAAGTCCTGAAGTCCGTTGGTGCCACGCCGTGGTCAGCACGTGGGCACGGCAGAGCGACCCCTGGGTGCGGCCGGGTGTGACGGCGCGCTGCGGGGGGCTGGGAACCGGGGGGGTGAGCAGGTGTGATGACGCCGGGGCATGGGCCTCGGGCGAGTTGGAGCGGCGGCAGCGAATGTCAAGTCTCGCGGGACGTCCGTACGCGATTTCAGCGTGTGTTCAGGGCGTGCGTACGGCGAAACCGCGACGGGAGGAACTCGGCCCGCGACGGGGGTACCGAGGGAGGGAAGGGCCGGTCAGACGGCCCGCTGCCGCATCAGGCGCAACACGCGGCGGACCACACCCGACCGAAGTCGATGTGGTCACGGGTGACCAGGCGCTGTCCGGCATTCATGCGATTAATTGAGCAGTACATCTCGCGTCCCGTCAACTACGGCCCGTATGCCGGACCCGCCTTGAGGGGTTCCTGTGCGTGGTTGACACATGCGCGCGTTGGACACATACGATCGAGGACGGACCGGCTCCGCCGCGCGCGGCAGCCGAACCGGCCGCGTTGAGGGACGCGGCGAGCGTGATGACGCCGAAACCGGGCCTCCGCCCCGTACCCGCGCTGTGTCTGCGCGTATTCCGCGAACGTGTGTGCCGCCGGGTGGTCACCGGCGCCCGCGCCTCCCTCTTCTGGAGAGCTTCCTGATGGTTTCGCCGTCCGATCTCACCGACCCCTCCCGCGTCGCCGCATCCATCCCACCGGCAGGACGTCCGAAAGACCCAGGTCATGGCCCCGGCCATGGCCCCGGCCATGGCCCCGACGACGAGCTGCCGCGGATCGTGCCGCGCCGGCACATCGGCCGCCGGCTGACGGCCGGCGCGGCGCTGCTGGTCTTCGCGATGGTGGTCAACTCCGTTGTCCGCAACCGCGCCTTCCAGTGGGATGTGGTCGGCCGGTACTTCACCACCGCCGCCGTGCTCGACGGGCTGCTGCTCACCCTGTGGCTGACCGGTGTGGTGATGGTCCTCGGCTTTCTGCTCGGCACTCCCCTTGCCGTGATGCGGTTGTCCGCCAACCCGGTACTGCGCACGCTGAGTTGGGGCTATGTGTGGATCTTCCGGTCCACCCCGCTGCTGGTGCAGCTGCTGTTCTGGTTCAACATCGGCGCCCTCTACCCAACGCTCGGCCTCGGCATCCCCTTCGGACCACAGTTCGTCACCGTCAAGACGGTCAACCTGCTCGGCCCCGCCCTCACCGCCGTCATCGGCCTGACCCTGCACGAAGCCGCCTACGCCGCCGAGGTGGTGCGCGGCGGCATCCTCTCAGTGGACGCCGGCCAGACGGAGGCGGCCCAGGCTCTCGGCATCGGCAGACGGCGCACCCTGCGCCGGATCGTCATTCCGCAGGCGATGCGCTCCATCGTGCCGACCGCCGGGAACATGCTGATCGGCACCCTGAAGGGCACCAGCATCGTCAGCGTGCTGGCCGTGCACGACCTGCTGTACTCGGTGCAACTGGTCTACAACCAGACCTACCAGGTCATTCCGCTGCTGATGGTCGCCACCCTCTGGTACATCGCCGTCACGACCGTACTCAGTGCGGGACAGTTCTACGTCGAGCGCTACTACGCACGCGGCTCCGCCCGCGCCCTGCCGCCCACACCCCTGCAGAGGCTCAGGGCCCATCTGGCCGCACTTCGCGCCCGGCTGGACAGGGCGACCGCGCCGGAGGTCCACCCGGCGGTCAACAGTGACCGGTGAACCCCCCGCGGTGTTGCGTTCCCTACATTTCCTATCGATTTACTGGGGAAGTGTTGACGGTCCTCCCATCGGGTGCGCAGGATGACGTACATGGCCCACACGCAGCAACGACTCGTTCGTCGTCGGCATGTCGACTTCGGTCACGTCGTCAGCGCCGCCTGCTGTCGCGTGTAGGGCACGCGGCTCCCACCTCGCGCGTGCCACTCCGCTCCTTCTCTCTCATCCCAGGTGATCAGGCGCACCCACCCCCCTGCGCCTGATGGCCCGACGCACTTCTGAAGGACGACCGCCATGACCACGGCACTTCCGGCCCAGGCCACCCCACAGGGTTCGCAGCTCAGCGACATACGCCATCTCCGTCTCGTGGACGACACCGCGCGGGAGGGCGGCGAGGGACACGGCTCCCGTCCCCTCGTCGGCTACCTCGTGCTGGTCCCCGAGGGCACCGATCCCGCCCAGCTCTTCGCCAAGGACGTGACGCGGCCGGAGATCCGACCGGTCGCCTACACGCACTCACCACCTGTCCGACGGACGGGAGGCGATGTCGTCCACATCGATCCCGCGCGCCATGTCGCAGAGCTGGACGGACGCGAACTCGACCTCACCTACCTGGAGTTCGAGCTACTGGCGCATCTCGTGCTGCATCCCCACCAGGTGCACTCCCGCGAGCAGTTGGTGGCCTCCGTCTGGGGCTACGACCACATCGGCGACGGCCGCACTGTGGATGTCCACATCGCGCGCCTGCGCCGCAAGCTGGGCACGGCTCACCGGCACCGGATCGTCACCGTACGCCGCGTGGGTTACAAGTACATGCCCGACCAGCAGGAGAGCCCCAACGCCGCGGCGTGCGGCCGACCTTGAGGAGACCACTGCCATGGGCCTTGCCCTTGCGCCGTCCAGCCCCACCTCGGAATCCGGCCGGACCGGGCCCGGCCGTGCGCACTGGCTGCGCGTGACCCGCGAGACAGCGGACGACCTGGCCACGGACGCGGTGGCCAGGGAGCAGGCAGGCAAGGCCCCGTTCGACGAGGTGTCCCGGCTGCGTGAGGCAGGGCTGCTGACGCTTCTCATACCGGCCGAGCTGGGGGGAGGCGGCGCGGACTGGCCCACGGTTTACGCCGTGGTCCGGGAGATCGCCGCGGCCGACGGCGCGATCGGTCAACTGCTCGGCTGTCACTACTTCCTGTCGTGGAGCGCCCGGTTCTTCACCGAGCACTCTCTCGCCACCCGGCTCGAGCGGCAGTCCGCAGCCGAGCAGTGGTGCTGGGGTGGTGGTTTCGCCCGGCAGGAACCGCCTCTGACGCTGGCCAGGACGGGCAGAGGCCATGTGCTCGACGGCCGGCAGAGCTACGCCACTGGGGTCCTGGTCGCCGACCGCCTCGCCGTACGGGCCGTGCGGGCCGACACCGGCGAACCACTCGCCGTCCTCGTCGATCCCGCCCGGCACGGTGTGGGGATCGACGGCGACGCCGACACCTTCGGCCAACGGCTCGCGGCCGGCGGGAGCGTGGAGTTCGACGCCGCACCGGTCACCGCCGACGACATACTCGGTTCCCTGTCCGCGGACGAGGACGTCCTGTCGCCTCCGGCTGCTCTGGTATCGCCGGTCGGGCGTCTCGTCTCCGTCCAACTCCGTCTCGGCATGGCCGAGGGAGTACTCGCCGAAGCCCGTGAGTACAGCCGGACCGGCCACTCACCCTGGCACCCCGCCTGGCCGGTCGACTCCCCGCAGGACCCGCACGTGCTGAGCGTCTACGGAGAACTCACCGTCCTCACCCGCTCCGCGTCGGCGCTCGCCGATCAGGCACGGGAAGCCGTCCACGGCGGACTGGCACACGGCGAAGACCTCACCTACGACGAGTACGCGGAGGTCTCCGTCCTCGTGGCCATGGCCGAAGCCGCCGCTTCCAAGGCCGCGCAGGAGACCACCGCCAGCGCCCTCGACATCATCGGCGCCCGCTCCGCCTCCTCGCGGCTGGGCTTCGACCGCTTCTGGCGCAATGCCCGGACCCACACCTTGTACGAGCCCGTCGGCCACCGGCTCCGCGATGTCGGGGACTACTTCCTCAACGGTGCCCACCCTCCGTTCGTCCTGCCATTCTGACCGTGCGATGCCGCTCGAATTTCCCGGCCGGCTCGGCGCGAGCAGCATTCGCCACGCAACCCGGCATCCAGGCAATTGTGAACGCCGCACTTCACTCACATGTCGAGCGGTTCAGAATGTGAGATGTCCGCGCAGACTGCATTGACTTGGCCGAATTTCGCTGCAACTCTCATGAATGTGAGCAAGTCCGAGAATCTCGCCGCGCGCCTGCACGTCGATCTGCGACGCCAGGCCAGCGCCATCTGTGCCGTCGGCCGCTGAACGCGCTGACGGGCGCTGCTCTCCCGCTCCATTTTCACAGTCGGCCACCACGACCGTTTTCGGCGCAGACGACTGATTCCTAGCAGGCATTGCTGATGGGTCACTTTCCCCCTTTCGGTTTCCACCCTGCTTGCGCCCAATTGCCGAGCCCTCTCTCGGCTATGGCTTCTTCATGGCATCGATTCCGCCTCAGTCCCCATTCGTGTGAACAGGACCTTTTCCATGGCCACTACGGCATCGACCCGACGCCAGTTCCTCTCCCTGCTCGGTCTTTCTGCGGTGGCCGTGAGCTGCGGCACGACCGCCGGAGCCACTTCCGGCAAGGACCAGACCAAGACGCTCCGGTACCAGGGCTGGGCGGGTCAGGTGACCCTGCCGGAGCTGGCCGAGGATCTCGGCTATCTGCAGGACGTGAAGCTGAAGTGGGTCGGCAACACCATCAGCGGACCGCAGGACATCCAGTCCGCGGCCACGGGCCAGGTCGACTTCGGCGGCGCGTTCAACGGCGCGGTCGTCAAACTGGCAGCGAACAACGCCCCCGTCAAGGCCGTCATCAGCTACTACGGATCCGACAAGTACGCCTACAACGGCTTCTACGTCCTCAAGGACAGCCCGATCCGCTCGGCCAGAGACCTGACCGGCAAGAAGGTCGGGATGAACACACTCGGAGCCCACTCCGAAGCCATGCTCGACATCTTTCTGCAGCGAGGCGGCCTGTCCCGGGCGGAGATTGGCAAAGTCGAACCACTCGTGGTTCCACCGGTCAACACCGAGCAGACGCTGCGGCAGAAGCAGATCGATGTGGCCGTGCTCGGCGGCATTCTGCGCGACAAGGCCCTGGCAACCGGGGGCATCCGCCCGCTGTTCACCGACTTTGAACTGCTCGGCGCATTCAGCGCCGGCACCTACGTGATGACGGACCGCTTCCTGAAGCAAAACGCCGACACGGCCCGGATCTTCGTCACCGGCGTGGGGCGGGCCATCGAGTGGTCCCGTTCCACTCCGCACGAAGAGGTCATCGCCCGGATGACGGACATCGTGAAGAAGCGCGGCCGCAACGAGGACACCGCACCCCTGAAGTACTGGCGCTCCTACGGCGTCGCCGAGCAGGCGGGCCTGATCACCGGCAAGGAACTCCAGCTGTGGATCGACTGGCTGGCCGACCGCGGTGACATCAAGAAGGGTCAGGTCACGTTGTCGGACCTCTACACCAATGAGTTCAACGGCAACCAGAAGTCCTCCTCCACCGCGAAGAGCGGGAGCTGATCCCATGCCGGAATCCATCACACCCAAGATCGTGTTCGAGGACGTACGGAAGGACTTCGCCGTCAAGGACCGTGCAGGGACTCGGCAGGGCACCCGGTTCACCGCCCTCGACGGCATCGATCTGGAAATAGCGGCCGGCGAGTTCATCGTCCTGGTCGGTCCCAGCGGCTGCGGAAAGTCGACGCTCCTGGATCTGCTCGGCGGCCTCGCCGAGCCCACCGGCGGGCGGATCCTGCTGGACGGTGAACCCGTCACCGGCCCGGGCCTGGACCGCGGCATCGTGTTCCAGCAGTACGCACTGCTGCCGTGGCGCACGGCGCAGGGCAACGTCGAGTTCGGTCTGGAGGCCACCGGCGTCCCTCGGCGTCAACGGGCCGCACGTGCCAGGGAGTTCCTGGACCTGGTCGGCCTTACCGGGTTCGAGGACCGCCATCCGCATGAGTTGTCGGGTGGGATGCGGCAGCGGGTGGCGATCGCCCGCAGCCTCGCCTACGACCCTGATGTGCTCCTGATGGACGAGCCGTTCGCCGCGCTGGACGCCCAGACCCGGGAGTCGCTGCAGGACGAACTGCTGCGCATCTGGCAGCGCACCGGCAAGACCGTCGTCTTCATCACCCACGGCATCGACGAGGCCGTCTACCTCGGACAGCGCGTCGCCGTCATGACATCAAGGCCGGGCCGCATCAAGCAGATCCTGCCGGTCGCCCTCGGCTCCCGTACGGCGACGGACGACCTCCGCTCCAGCCCCGAGTTCGCGCGATACCGGCACGAGATCTGGTCGCTGCTGCGCGACGAGGTGGCCAGGGCCCAGCAGTTGGAGAAGGAGGAGGCTTCCGTATGAGCCCCACAACCGGCACGGCCACCGAGAAGACCAGGGCGCCCGGCGTGGAGAGCGCCGCCGAGCCCGTCCCTGCCCCTGCTACGTCCGCCGCAGCCCCGACACCAGGAACAGCACCGTCGGACATACGCCGAGTCCCTTCCTCCACGGCCCGGGCCCGCCGGGCGGTCCGCCGACTGCCGTACCTGCTGCTGAAGGGGGCGACCAAGTCAGCGGCGATCGTGGCCCTGCTGTTGCTGTGGGAGACCGCACCGCGACTCGGCCTGGTCGACCGGACCTTCCTGCCGCCGTTCAGCGAGGTCGCCCGCGCCTGGTGGGAGCTGGCCGCCGACGGTCAGCTCGCCGACAACGCGCGCGCCAGCCTGGTGCGTTCGTTCAGCGGATTCGGTCTCGCCGTCGCCTTCGCGGTGCCGCTCGGCCTGCTGATCGGCTGGTACCGGCCGGTCGCCGACCTCCTCGGCCCGCTCCTTGAGGTCTTCCGCAACACCGCCGCCCTCGCCCTGCTGCCGGTGTTCGTGCTGTTGCTGGGCATCGGCGAGACCTCGAAGATCTCCATCGTGGTGTACGCGTGCACCTGGCCGATCCTGCTCAACACCATCAGCGCCGTCCGCAATGTCGACCCAACCTTGCTGAAGCTCGCGAAGTCGATGGACCTGTCCGCGCCCAGGCTGTTCCAGAAGGTCATCCTGCCGGCGTCGGTTCCGGTGATGTTCACCGGCATCCGGCTGGCCGGAGCGGTGTCCATTCTGGTGCTGGTCGCCGCCGAGATGATCGGCGCCAAGGCGGGCCTCGGCTACCTGATCAACGCCTCCCAGTACAACTTCGCGATCCCCCAGATGTACGCGGGCATCATCACGATCTCCGCCATCGGCGTGGCCTTCAACCAGCTCCTGGTGACCGTGGAGCGGCGGCTCAGCTCCTGGCGCGTACCCGCCAACAGCTGACCCGGCCGGCGCTCATCTCACTGCTTCCCGGTCCCGTCAGCCAGCCCGTTCGTCTCGCTGCCCCCGTGCGTCTCGCTCCCCCGATCCGAGGAACCCCATGCCCGCGACCAGACCCCGTCAGCTGCATCTCAACGCCTTTCTGATGAACGCCGGCCACCACGACGCCGCCTGGCGGCACCCCCGTACCCAGCCCGAACGCGTCACCGACCTGCGCTACTTCCAGCACCTCGCGCAGACCGCCGAACGCGGCCTGCTGGACTCCGTCTTCCTCGCCGACGGCCTCGCCCTGTGGGGCAAGGTCCGGCACAACGCGCTCGGCGGCTTCGAACCGCTCACCCTGCTGTCCGCCCTGGCGGCCGTCACCGAACACGTCGGACTGATCGCCACCGTCTCCACCACCTTCAACGAGCCCTTCCACACCGCCCGTAAGTTCGCCTCCCTGGACCACATCAGCGGCGGCCGGGCCGGCTGGAACATCGTCACCTCCGGCACCATCAACGAGGCCCGCAACTTCGGGCAGGACGAGCACCTGGAGCACCGGCTGCGCTACGAGCGGGCACGGGAGTTCGTCGACGTCGCCACCAAGCTCTGGGACAGCTGGGAGGACGACGCGATCCTGCTCGACCGTGAGCGCGGCATCTACGCCGACACCGACAAGGTGCGGGAGATCAACCACCGCGGTGAGTACTTCGGGGTGCAGGGCCCGCTGAACGTCCCGCGCACGCCGCAGGGTTACCCGCTGCTGGTGCAGGCCGGTTCGTCGGAGGACGGCAAGGAGTTCGCCGCCCAGTACGCCGAGGCCGTCTTCACCGCCCAGCAGACCCTCG
Source organism: Streptomyces ferrugineus (assembly GCF_015160855.1). NCBI lineage: Bacteria > Bacillati > Actinomycetota > Actinomycetes > Kitasatosporales > Streptomycetaceae > Streptomyces > Streptomyces ferrugineus. The sequence continues at coordinate 8,250,952 of NZ_CP063373.1, forward strand.
CCGACGGCCAAGCCTTCTACAAGGACCTCAAATCCCGGCTGGCCCGCCACGGCCGCACCGAGGACCAGCTGCTGGTGCTGCCCGGCATCGCTCCCGTCATCGGCTCCACCGAGGTCGAGGCCCGCGCACTCGAACAGGAACTGACGGACCTTCAAGTCCCGGAGTACGGGCTCGCCCAGCTGTCCGGAATGCTCGGCACCGACCTGACCGGGCTGCCGCTGGACGGCCCCCTGCCCGAACTCCCCGAGGAACGGGACATAAACGGCAACAAGAGCCGCTTCACGCTCGTCGCCGAACTCGCCCGCCGCGACGGCCTCACCCTGCGCGAGCTCATCGCCCGCCTCGGCGCCGGCCGCGGCCACCGCGTCTTCGCCGGCGCCCCCGAGCAGATAGCCGACCAGCTTGAGGAGTGGTTCACCCAGGGCGCCGCCGACGGCTTCAACATCATGCCGCCCCATCTGCCGGGCGGCCTGGAGGACTTCGTCGACCACGTCGTACCGATACTGCAGCGGCGCGGCCTCTTCCGCACCGAGTACACCGGCCACACCCTGCGCGAGAACTACGGCCTGGCCCGCCCCGCCAACCGGCTGGCCACGGTGGCCACAGCGGAGGGAGGGCCCGCATGACCGGGCTGGAACTCACCACCGATGTCCTGGTGGTCGGCGGAGGCCCCGCGGCCACCTGGGCCGCCCTCAAGGCGGCCCAGGACGGCGCGGACGTGATCCTCGCCGACAAGGGCTACTGCGGCACCAGCGGCGCCACCGCCTCCGCCGGCACCGGCGTCTGGTACGTCCCCCCGGAGCCCGCCGCCCGACAGACCGCCATGGCCAGCAGGGAGGCACTCGGCGGATACCTGGCCGACCCACGCTGGATGACCCGGGTACTGGACCAGACGTACACCGGGATGAACGAGCTGGCGGCGGCCGGGCGCTACCCGTTCCCGACGGGACCGGACGGCAAGCAGCTCAGGAACGGCCTGCAGGGACCCGAGTACATGCGCAGGATGCGCATCCGCGTCCAGCGGGCCGGGGCACGCATCCTCGACCACAGCCCGGTCACCGAACTGCTCACCGACCCCTCCGGGGCGGTCGCCGGAGCCAGGGGGCACCAGCGCCAGGCCGGGCAGCCGTACGAGGTGCGCGCCGGGGCAGTCGTCCTGGCCACCGGCGGCTGCGCGTTCCTCAGCGGCGCGCTGGGCTGCAACGTCAATGCCGGCGACGGGGCGCTGTTCGCCGCCGAGGCGGGCGCGGAGATGTCCGGGATGGAGTTCTCCAACGCGTACGGCATCGCACCCGAGGGCACCTCCGTCACCAAGACCGCGTTCTACTCCTTCGCGACCTTCTACCACGAGGACGGCACGGTCCTTGAGGGGGCCGCCAGCCAGGGCGGCCGGTCCGTGATCGCGCGTGCGCTGCTCAGCGAGAAGGTGTACTGCCGCCTGGACCGGGCCGATGCGGCGGCTCGGCAGGCGATGCGGCTGGCCCAGCCGAATTTCTTCCTCACCTTCGACCGGCTCGGCATCGACCCCTTCACCCAGCTCTTCGCCGTCACGCTCCTCGCCGAGGGCACCGTGCGCGGCACCGGCGGCATCCGCGTCACCGGCGACGACTGTTCCACCACCGTGCCCGGCCTGTACGCGGCTGGCGACGCGGCGACCCGTGAGCTGATCTGCGGCGGCTTCACCGGCGGCGGCAGCCACAACGCCGCCTGGGCCATCTCCTCCGGCACCTGGGCGGGCCGGGGCGCGGCCCGCCATGCCCGCTCCCTCGGCGGGCACGCCGGTACGAGGCTCCTGGCGGCAGCGGGCGGAGCGGGTCTCCGGCCCACCGGGACTCCGGGTCCGGCCGACGGCTTCCGCGAGGTCGTCACCGCGGTCCAGGGCGAAGTGCTGCCGTACGAGAAGAACTATCTCCGCCACGGCGACCGGCTCACCGCCTCACTGAGGGTCCTCGACAGCGTGTGGGAGGAGTCGCGCGCATCCCTGCATGCCGGGGGCGGGGACACCGTACAGGCCAGGCAGGCCGCGGCGATGGCGGCGCACGCCCGCTGGATGTACACCTCGGCGCTCGCGCGCACCGAGACCCGCGGCATGGCCAAACGGCTCGACTTCCCGGCGCAGGACCCCGCACAGCACCACCGCATCGTCACAGGGGGCCTCGACCGGGTGTGGACCCGCACCGAGCCCCTGCCGACCGCACCACACGCACCGTCGGCCCTGCTGGAGGTGGCGTCATGATCGAACTGGTCTCGGCGGAACGCTGTATCACCTGCGACAAGTGCATCAAGGTCTGCCCGACCAACGTCTTCGACCGCGGTGAGGGCGGCATCCCGGTGCTCGCCCGCCGCGACGACTGCCAGACCTGCTTCCAGTGCGAGGCGAACTGCCCGGCCGACGCCTTGTACGTCGCGCCCCTGACCCGCCCGCTGCCCGACGGCTCCACCGCCCGGGACGAGGAGCACCTGGACCGTACCGGCCTGCTCGGCAGCTACCGCCGGCACATCGGCTGGGGACGAGGCCGCACCCCCGGCGCGCTCCGAGCCGTCGGCCCGTCCCTCGGACCACCAGGGGCCAAGGAAGCCTCACCACCCATCACTTCCTGACCACCTCCCGATCAATCACCCCATGTGAAAGGAACCCGCGCATGACCACCAGCACCGGCTTCGACATCCGCAGGATCGGCGGCCGAATCGGCGCCGAGATCCTCGGCGTGGACCTCTCCACCGACCTCGACCCCGCCGTCGTCACCGAGATCAACTCCGCGCTCCTGGAACACAAGGCGCTGGTCTTCCGCGACCAGCGGCTCGACGACGCGGGCCAGCTCCGCTTCGCCTCTCTCTTCGGCGAGCTCACCACCGCGCACCCCACCGTGCCGTCCGTCGACGGTCAGCCCCACATCCTCCCGGTCGACGGCGACGAGGGCATTCGCGCCAACCAGTGGCACACGGACGTCACCTTCGTCCGGACACCCCCGAAGGCGTCCACGCTGCGCAGCATCGTCGTCCCGCCCTACGGCGGCAACACCCTCATCGCCAACTCGGCCGCCGCGTACCGGGACCTGCCCGAGCCGCTGCGCGAGCTGGCAGACAAGCTGTGGGCAGTGCACACCAACGCCTACGACTACGCCGCACCGAAGAGCGAGAAGGCCGCCGAGCACCGCAGGCGGTTCGTCTCCCGGAAGTACCGCACTGCCCACCCGCTCGTCCGCGTCCACCCCGAGACCGGGGAGCGCGGGCTGTTCATCGGCGGCTTCGCCCAGAGCATCGTCGGCCTCGGCCCCTCCGACTCCCGCGACCTGCTGCGCATCTTCCAGTCGTACGTCACCCGCCCCGAGAACATCGTGCGCGTGACCTGGACACCCGGCGACCTCGTCCTGTTCGACAACCGCATCACCCAGCACTACGCCCCCGACGACTACGGCGACCTGCCGCGCCTACTGCACCGGGTCACCGTCGCGGGCGACGTCCCCGCCGGGATCGACGGCACCCTCAGCCACGTAATCGAGGGCGACGACGCCTCCCACTACACCCCACCCGCGGCCTGAGGCCCACGGCCGCCGGACAGGGGACACCCGCCCCTGCCCGGCGGCCCGCCCGAAGCGGATGCCGGCCGAAGCGGATGCCGGCCGAAGCTGTACGGGATAATGGGCGCATGCGGATCTCAGCCAGGGCCGACTACGCGGTACGCGCCGCACTGCAGCTCGCTGCGTCACGGGACGACGGGCCGCTGAAGGCCGAGGCCATCGCCGACGCCCAGGACATCCCGCACAAATTCCTCGAAAGCATCCTGAACGACATGCGCCGGGGCGGTCTCGTACTCAGCCAGCGCGGCGGCAACGGCGGCTACCGCCTGGCCAAGCCCGCCGAGGACATCAGCATCGCCGACGTCATCCGCATTGTGGACGGACCGCTGGTCTCGGTGCGCGGGGTCCGCCCTCCGGAGCTGTCCTACACCGGCCCCGCCGAGTCGCTGCTCCCTCTGTGGATCGCACTGCGGTCCAATGTGCGCGAGATCCTGGACGGCGTGTCGCTCGCCGACGTCGCGTCCGCCCGGCTTCCCGCCGAGGTATCCGCGCTGACCGACGCCCCGAGCGCCTGGGTAAACCCCTGACACGCTGGGCCACTCCCCTCCCATCCCGAAAAGCGAGATAGCGGGGTCCATCATGTGAACACCCCCTTGGGGTGTGTGCCGCCTTCTGTCACGATCCCTAGCAACCAGATAGGAAAACTAGGGATCTGTGGGGTGGTCATGAGAGCGCTCAATCGCGCAGATCTGTTGCTGCCCCTTCTGACCTCGCGTCGCCACATCGACCTCGGCCGTACGTCCAGCGCCATCTGTCGGCCCATCTGAGATCGTCCACAGAACCTGTCGGCACTCCACAGAACGCCGCTGGGCCTCTGTCACCCCGCCTGCCTCTGCGGACAGGACACCGCCCCTTTCGACGGACAAACGCCACCCGCATCCCCGTGACCGCATCCTTCGAGTGCGGCACAGCTGTGCCGGGGGCACACCCCCACTTCCGCGATACCCCCCACGATCCGCTCCTCAGCCCGCGACGGCAGCCCTGCCGCCGAAGGCCGGCGAGTGGAGTACTGGTGCCTGCCCATGGGCTTTACGCCACGCATTCCCGTACCTCCTTGATCACCCATCCCCTGAGAGGACACCTCCGTGTCTGCCGCAAGACCGCTCACCACCCTGCGCACCCTCGCCGTCATAGCGACGCTCCCCCTCCTGCTGACCGCTTGCGGCTACGGCTCCGAGTCCACTGACGACGGCAAGCAGACCGAGGTCGCGGCGGGCGCCAAGAAGCTCTCCGCCGACGAAGTGAAGATCGGCTACTTCCCCAACCTCACGCACGCCACCGCTCTGGTGGGCGTCCAGGAGGGCCTGCTCCAGAAGGAGCTCGGCGGCACCACGATCAAGTCCTCGACCTTCAACGCCGGCCCCTCCGAGATCGAGGCGCTGAACGCCGGGTCCATCGACATCGGCTGGATCGGCCCCTCCCCCGCTATCAACGGCTACACCAAGTCGAACGGCAAGAACCTGCGCATCATCGGCGGCTCCGCCTCCGGTGGCGTGAAGCTTGTCGTGAACCCGGACAAGATCAAGTCCTTGAAGGACGTCAAGGGCAAAAAGATCGCCACGCCGCAACTCGGCAACACGCAGGACGTGGCGTTCCTCAACTGGATCGCGGAGCAGGGCTGGAAGGTCGACGCGGAGAGCGGCAAGGGTGACGTCTCTGTCGTCCGTACGGACAACAAGATCACCCCGGACGCCTACAAGTCCGGTTCCATCGACGGCGCCTGGGTGCCGGAGCCGACCGCTTCGAAGCTGGTCGCCGAGGGCGGCAAGGTGCTGCTCGACGAGGCCGACCTGTGGCCGGACAAGAAGTTCGTGATCACGAACATCATCGTGCGGCAGGAGTTCCTGAAGGAACACCCGGATGTCGTCGAGGCCGTACTGCGCGGCTCGGTGAAGACCAATGAGTGGATCAACGCCAACCCGGAGAAGGCGAAGGCGTCCGCCAACGCGGCGCTGAAGGAGCTGTCGGGCAAGGAGCTGCCCGCCGAGGTCATCGACCCGGCCTGGAAGTCCATCGCCTTCCTCGACGACCCGCTGGCCTCCACCCTCAACACCGAGGCGGAGCACGCGGTCAAGGCCGGCCTGCTGGAGAAGCCCGACCTGAAGGGCATCTACGACCTCACGCTCCTCAACAAGGTCCTCAAGGCCGAGGGCAAGGACGAGGTCGACGACGCCGGTCTCGGCGTCGAGTAACAACAACCGGACCCGATGAGTTCCCAGGAGGTGACGACCATGGCCACCGCGACCGCCAAGGCCGCTGAGGACGCCACGACAGTGACGCACGCCGCCCGCATCGAGCACGTCTCGAAGTCCTTCCGCGCACCGGGCACGCCCGGCGGACAGCAGCTCGTGCTGGACGACATCACGCTCGATGTCGCACCCGGCGAGTTCGTCACCCTCCTGGGAGCCTCCGGCTGCGGCAAGTCCACACTGCTCAACCTGGTCGCGGGGCTCGACCTGCCGTCCGCCGGCTCGATCAGCACGGACGGCCGGCCCGCCCTGATGTTCCAGGAGCACGCCCTGTTCCCATGGCTGACGGCGGGCAAGAACATCGAGCTCGCGCTGAAGCTGCGCGGGGTCGCGAAGCAGGAGCGGCAGCAGGAGGCGGAACGGCTGCTGGAACTCGTACGGCTGCAGGGCGCGTACCGCAAGCGGGTGCACGAACTGTCGGGCGGTATGCGGCAGCGTGTCGCGCTGGCCCGTGCGCTGGCCCAGGACAGCCGACTGTTGCTGATGGACGAGCCGTTCGCGGCGCTGGACGCGATCACCCGTGACGTACTGCACGACGAACTGACCCGCATCTGGCGGGAGACGGGACTGTCGGTGCTGTTCGTCACGCACAACGTGCGCGAGGCCGTACGACTCGCCCAGCGCGTCGTGCTGCTGTCCTCCCGCCCGGGGCGGATCGCCCGCGAATGGACGATCGGCATTCCGCAGCCGCGCCGCATCGAGGACAGCGCGGTCGCCGAGCTGTCCGTCGAGATCACCGAAGAACTGCGTGGGGAGATCCGCCGCCATGGCCAGCACTGACACTGCCGTCGACAACAACAAGGACGGCGCCCCGGCAGCCGAACAGCCCCAGGACCCGCACGATCTGGCGGGGCTGGAGGCCGGGCTCGACGCACTGGACTCGGTGCAGGCCGACCGTGCACCGCTGCGCGGGACCCTGCTGCGCAAGGTGCTGCCGCCCGTCACCGCAGTCGCGCTGGTGCTGGTGGTCTGGCAGCTGCTCGTGTGGGCCCAAATCGTCCCCGACTACAAGCTGCCCTCGCCGTCCGCGGTGTGGGACGAGGTGACCGACGCCTGGCTGCAGGGCACGCTGCTCGACTACATCTGGACCAGCGTCTCGCGCGGCCTGCTCGGCTTCCTGATGGCGCTCGCCATCGGTACGCCGCTCGGCCTGCTGGTCGCCCGGGTGGCCTTCGTCCGGGCTGCCATCGGCCCCATCCTGTCCGGACTGCAGTCTCTGCCGTCCGTGGCCTGGGTGCCGCCCGCCGTGATCTGGCTGGGCCTGAACGACTCGATGATGTACGCCGTGATCCTGCTCGGCGCGGTCCCCTCCATCGCCAACGGCCTCGTCGCGGGCATCGACCAGATCCCGCCGCTGTTCCTGCGCGCCGGGCGGACCCTGGGCGCGACCGGTCTGCGCGGGGCCTGGCACATCGTGATGCCGGGGGCGCTCCCCGGCTATCTGGCGGGCCTGAAGCAGGGCTGGGCGTTCTCCTGGCGGTCGCTGATGGCCGCGGAGATCATCGCCTCCTCGCCCGACCTGGGCGTCGGCCTCGGCCAGTTGCTGGAGAACGGCCGGAACAACGCGAGCATGCCGCAGGTGTTCCTGGCCATCTTCCTGATCCTGCTCGTCGGTATCGCCATCGATCTGCTGATCTTCAGCCCGCTGGAGCGGCGGGTGCTGCGCAGCCGGGGCCTGCTGGTCACCCGCTGAACGAACGGATCCCGAGCGGCACCGGATGCGCGCCCGTTCCTGTCGCACACCGGCACACCCGCGCACGGCACCGGGCCGACAGAGGCATCGTCACAGCCGAACTGGTGCTGCTGAGTGCGGAAAAAGCTGCCCCGCCCTCACGGGTACTACATTGCGCCGACCAGCAGACCCGCTGTGCGCGGTCAGAGCGTAGGCGTTGTCCCACCGGCCACTCTCCGGCCAGGCTCTCGTACGGCGAGGACGCAGGCATCCCGGCGCGAGAGGTTCGACCGTCACCCTGGGAGGACCATGAGTAGGATAGGTAGCATGAGTGAGCCTACCGGCAAGTACTCGATCACCATGCCGCGCGACATCGCCGAAGCCGCCAAGGCCCGCAGCGGCCCTTCCGGCCTGTCCGCCTACGTGGCCGCCGCGGTCGCCCGCCAGATCGAGCGCGACAACCTCAACGAGCTCATCGCCGTCGCCGAAGCCGAACACGGCCCCGTCACGGACGAGGAGATCCAGGCCCTGCGCGACCAGCTCCACCAGGCCCGCGACAACCAGGCGACGGGCGGAGCGGACGCCGCGTGAGCCGCTCCCCCGCCGTGCCCGGCGGCACCCTCGTGCTGGACAGCGAGGGACTGGCCAAGGCCGTCCTCCGCGACCGTGCCGTCACCGGCTGGCTCGCCCTGGCCCGCGCCGACGACCTACGGGTGATCACCTCCGCGGCCACCCTGGTGGAAGTCGTCCACCCGCGGATCAACCGCCCCGCCCTGGAGTGGACCCACTCCCGCCTCATCGTCGAACCGGTCACCGAACCCCTCGCCCGCCACGCCGCCGCCCTCCTCGCCGACGCCGGCCTGCACGGCCACAAGTACGCCATCGACGCCATGCTCAGCGCCACCGCCCTCGCCGCCCCAGGACCGGCCACGATCCTGACCTCCGACCCGGAGGACCTCACCGCGCTGTGCGGCGGACGCGTCACGGTGATCAAGATCTGACCTGGCGCGCTCCTCGATCACATGACCGTTCGCCCCAGAGCCTGGGGCTGCGCAGCCAGAGGTCCACAGCTGTGTATTCAGATGTAGAACTTGAATTGAGGCAGTGGCTCCCGGTCAGCGGGGATCTCCCTCATGATTTCGCCGACCAGCCCGGAGAACTTGATCGTGATCGGCAGGAGTCCGCCCAGTGCGGCCGAGTTCCAGTTGAGCTTGGTGAGGGCGAGAACTTCCTTCAGCAGGGCGTCCCGTGAAGAGTCCTGGCCGACGTGGTCAGCGACCTGGAGTGGCGCTGGAACGTGCATCCCGTGGAATTCGTTGAGCGCGGATATGTAGCCCGTCGTGTACAGGTAGTCCAACTCCCCGAAGCTGAAGCGGGTTCCGCGAAGCGGCGGATACTTCGAGGTGGTGATGAGACGGACCCGGCTCTGCGCCTCAAGCGCCATCAGGTCGTAGCGCCGCACGCGCGACTCGATGGCGGCGCGGAAGCCGTCACGTTCGTCCGGCCAGTAGCGTGAGGTCTTGTGGACCACGATACGAGCCGGGGTCTGCTTCATGACCGCCTCGTACCGGTCGAGCACTAGGGCCATCAGCTGGTGCGCGCCTTCAGCCGTCAGGTGAGGTGAACGACTCCCTGTCTTGTTCGGATCCCACTCGAATTCGTGCCCCCGGAGGACCAGTCCTTCTCCCCGCTCGTCAAACGCCTGCACGAGGCTGGTCTGCATCGTCGCCGCGGCGCTGCCCAGCGGCCGGTAGAAGCCGATGCCGACGTAGCAGGTACCGGGCGTGAGGCCGTACGGGCTCCACGGGTAGCCTCCCGCCTTGCAGTACATCGCGGTGAAGAAGTTCCATGCGATGCGGGAGGGCGGCGTTCTGTCGCGCCCGTCGAGTGTGGGCGCTCGGACGATCTGCGTCGGCAGGCGGTACTTCATGGCGCTTGCTTTGAGGGCGCGGCGCAGGTCGCGATGGACTGCGCCGGTCTCCTTGCTCGTGTAGTCGGCCGTGCCGCAGCGCGTCACGATCTGGTCAGACAGGGCGATCACGACGTAGTCGGGGATGCTGTCCCGCTCTGCCAGCTGCCGGAACTTCGTCTCGAACAGGGTCAGCGCAGCATAGAAGCGGTCCTTCTGCGACTTGATCTCGAGTACCTGGCGCAGTTCCGTCTGCCCGAGTTCTTCGTTCCAGGCATCGTCGAACTCCAGCGTCGAGAAGAACCCGCGATCGGGCATCCACCCGGGGAACTCGGGGTTGTTCACGTCGCCGAGCACGCCCTCGGCGCGACTGCTCATCCAGGCACGTGCCGCCTCGACAAGATCCGGGGTGCCGATCAGCCCCACGCGCAGACGTGTGGGGTGGCGGCCCGATGCCGTCCAGGAACGCGGCCCGTAGCGTGCGATGCCGGCCTTGGGGTCGATGTGTAGGCCGTCGTCGGCGAACTGCAGCAGCGGTTCGGGAAAGTAGGTGCTCGCGATGAGGGACGGGGAACCGGCGGGCGAGACACTCGGCGGGGCAGGGCGTGCCGTCATCGCAGGGCTTCCTCCTCGTCCTCGTCGTCGTCGCTCAGGCCCTCCGCCTCGGCCCAGGTGAAGAGGTCGTCCACGTACTCGACATTCTTGAAGGGCATGTCGTGCTCGGCGGGAATGCCCGGCCAGCGGACCTGCCCGCTGCTCAGTGACGTCGAGACGATCAGATTCTGCCTGTCGGTGCCGAAGGGGAAGAAGATCCGCGGAGTACTCCTGCCGAGGAAGTCCCGCCAGAACTGAACTTCGCCCAGGAGGTCGTGGTTGAACAGACGGGACTTTTTCCGGGTAACTTGCCGCCCGATGTACTTGGCCTGCATGGACTCGAAGCCGTCCGATGTGACACGCAGCTCGGGTCTGACGCTGAGGCACCACTGATTGTCACCGATGAGGAAGAAGCGCAGCGAAACAGCACGGTGAAGCCAGTAGTTGCGGGCCTCACCGGTCGCTCGCTTCTTGGGCTGCCATACGACGCTCCGAGTCGCCCTGTTGGCGTTCAACGGCCGATACGGCACCGAGCGTTCGACACCGGCCGCCTCCGGTTCGAAGTAGTAGCGGTGGTGGTCGTGATCCAGCCGCAGACCAAGTCGTCCGGTGAGTTTGTTCAGCGACCTGTTCAGCAGGGCGACGTACCACCCCAGCTTGTCGGGGTCCGTCCACCACTCCTTGGTGGAAAAGCGCTCGGTCTCGGTGCACGCCACCGCGTCAGCGAACGGGTTGCCGCTGTCCCGCAAATCCTGGAATGCCCACAACCGCCCCTCACGCAGGATGAACGGCGTCATCACCCCAGCAGACGTCGCGGCCGGCCTGACCTCGCTCTCCCGCCCGGCAGAACAAGGCGCTCCGTAGATGTAGCGCGGCATCTGCGTAACCGGCAGCACGTTGCTGTACACGGTGTCGTTGACTATCGGGGGCAGCTCCGACGGAACGTTGGAACGTCCGCCAAGCCTGCGCTCGATCCGCTGTTCGTGAGCCTCCTTCATGGCGTGCAGCCGCTCCACCGTGTACTTCGCGAGCGCGCCTTCGGAGTCGATCAGCTGATGATGCTGATTGCACAGCAAGATCAGATTCTCGTACCGATTGCGCTCCTCCGGCGTCAACGGCGAGTCGCCCCGCGGACCGTTCGGACTCTCCGCCACGATGTGGGCCATCTCGCCGAGCACCACGACGGGGTCCTCCGGCGTCCCTTGAGCAGTCAGCAGCAAACCGCAGTCGGGAAAGGCGCAGATATTGCCGGAACGCTGGGTCAGCTTGCGCTGCTGCGCGACAGGTACGGCCACAACACCTCCTCCAGGTACCCACATGCTACGGACGACCTCTGACAAAGGCCCTCCCTCGCACAAGAGGGGCGAAGTGCCGCATGCTTGACTGCCCCGCAGCCCGCCGGTTCCCGTTGCCTTAACGGATCATCGACAATTCCGCCCCGAGGCTACTGATCTACCTCGGGGGGTCGGTCGTAGGAGCTCAGGAGCCCTTCGATGCGCTGGTTGTTGATGGACTGCCGGTCGTACAGGCACTTCGCGTAGCGGCTCAGCAGGACCTCGACGCTGTTGCCGGCCCGCTGGGCGACCTCGGCCGGGTCCGCGCCCGCACACAGCCAGGTGGACAGGGCCGAATGCCGCAGGTCGTACGGGCGCTTCGCGAGCGGGGTGCTGGTGAGCGCGGGCGGCAGAGCCAGTTCGCGGGTCTCGTGCCAGACCCGGTTGTAGGTGGTGTAAGTGATGATCCGGCCCTGCTCGGTGAAGAACAGCCGGCCGTCGTCAGCCGTGCCGAACGTGGCGACGTGCTCCCTCCACATCGTCACCAGGTGCGGCGGCAACGGCACCACCCGCGTCTCTCCCGGCGGGCGGTTCTTCAGCCCGCGCTCGTCGTGGAACTTGCCGCTGTCGGTCCACCGCTTGCCCGCCTGCGGCAGCGTGCGATGCAGGACCAGCCGCCCCCAACCGGTTAGGGGCAGACGACAGTCCGGCAGCGCCACCGCGACCGCCTCTTCCGGACGCAGACCCGCGTAGTACATGCCAGCGAAGAACCCGACCAGCCGACGCCCCCGGGCCCGCCGAAAGTCGCCCACGTAGGAGACGGCGTCCAGCAGCTCCCTCGCCTGGTGAGGGTTGGCCACCACCCGCGGGTCCACCGAGACCGACGGCTTGGGGACCCTCCATCGGATTTTTTCCAGCGGATGACTGCCCAACTCACCCCGCTCCACCGCGTAGTGGAGCGCGTGCACCAGCACCTTGCGCTTGCGGCGCATCGTCTCCACCGCCGCCTCACCCCCATCGAGCTTGCGGCGCAGCGACTCCAGCACATCCCGCGCCAGGACCGGATCATGCAGGTCGACCAACGGCCGAGACGCCTTCGCCACCCACTGCAAGACCAGCCGGTCCTCCGCCGGGATCTCCCGCTGCTCCGGACCGGGTACGACAAAGGCCCAGTGCCGCAGGGCACGGCGCAGAAGCTGCCCCTTCGGGCGGCCGGGCATGTCCCAGCACATCGCCATGGTGATCGCGGTGAGCGCCTCGCTGACCTCGTCCCGGGTCTTCGCCGCACGGCCGGGCCAGTGCGCCCGCGCGTACTCGGTCGCGAAGGCGTACCAGCTCATCTTGGACGGACCGCGGGGGCCGTACATGGGGCTGGCGCCCTGGGCCAGGCCCGCCCGGATGGCCCGCACCAGCTCCGCACCGAACTCGCCGGCCATGTCCGCGACCGCTCTACCGCGGTCCTGGGATTTTTCACTGGGCGGCTGCGCCGGGGATTGGTTCGGCGTCTGTTCGAGGTCCGGTGTGGCACGGTTGTGATGTTCGTTTGAGTTCATGCCCGCCTCCTCTTGATCGGCGGGGCATGACTGCCCGGAAGATCCAGTCGAACATCCCCCGACAAGAAGGCATTGGGGCGGCGCCAGATTGACGGCTGCGGATTGTCGGACCTTCGGCACGGCTTCCGTCGCCGCTGGTCATGCCCTGTCCCGGTGTGGCCGGTTCCGCGCGAGGACTCACTGTGCGCACTTGTATGCGCCCCATTGCGCCGAACTACCGTTCTCGGCCGACCAGGGCACGCGGACATGTGGGGGATGCATGGCGAGAACCGCGCGACAGATCCTGAACGCACTCAGCCGCTCGACGAGCGTTCACATCCACTCGACGACCGAACTGGCCGCACATGTGGACTCTGCAGCGGCTGCTATCGACAAGAGGCGCCGGGAAAAGGGCCAGGAAGCGGCACGCAGGAAACCCGAGCTGCGCCCCGTCGCGCGGGCCGAGCACGGCCGGTACATCGAGCTGACGCCGTGGCAGGTGCTGCACGCCGTGGCCCGCGGCTACGTGCTGGCCGGCCAGGGAATGGGGCGCGGGCTCGCGGAACACTGGCTGAGCCTGAAGTTCTGCGAAGCACTGGACCGCAATCGCGCCGGTTCCATGGATCTCACCGACAAGGGCCGCAGCTCCGAGCGCTGGTACAAGGGCATGCAGGCCCGGGAACTGGCCGTCGGCTTCGGACTCGCCGTGGCAGAACACATCGTGCAACAGCGATACCCGGACCACATCGTCTCCGTCGTGGACACGAGCACGGTGCTGCGAGCCGGCTGGCCCCTGAGCGTCTCACAACGAAACAAGACCTCACGCCCTCGCCCCGACTACCTGATCGAGGCATGGAAGCCCGGCGAGCCGTCGAAAGTCACCTTCGTGGCCTGCCGGGGAAACCACCAAAAACCGAGCAAGCGGACCGGCCGGACCCGCAGCACCACCATCCAGCAACTGGTCAAGGGGGCCGAACTGACCGAGGGCATGCAGATCGGCCCGTGGAACACGACCCCGTGCCTGATGCTGTCCACCGAGCTCATGGGACCGGGCGGCATCGTGGTCAATGCCCTGCAGTCCCCCGGCGAAACGCTGCTTCCCCTCCGCACACCGGGCGCCCCGGGAAACGCCGGCGAGGAGATCAAGGACAAGTCCGGTATCCCCTACCCCAACGCCATTCGCATACCGGCCCGCGAGGGCAGGCGGACGCGCACCGTTGACGGCTTCCAAGTAGGCGAGGACGACCTCGCTTGGTTCGGTCAACTCCTGGCCCGCACCGCGGCCGCCGGCCTGACCGCGTTCTCGGGCGGAGGACAAAATACAGCCCGGTACCTCACCGCACGCCAAGGACGAGAGCACTACAACGTGCCCACCTTCGCCGCCACATCGAGCGTCGACGACGCAGATATCGAGGTGGACTATACGAAATTCGTCGGCACGGACCACGTCTTCCGCATGGGGAGCGCACGCATCGAGGCATTCTCCGGAATGGCAGAGGATCTGTACGGACTGATCAAAGACGGCCGCGTGGAGGAGTACCGGCAAGCCGCCTACGAACTCCACTGCAAACGGTCCAACTCGCGTGAAGCGGGGAAATGGAACGGCCCGATCTCGTTACACGCCGACGGCACCGTCATGGCCCTGAGCATTCTGCCTGTCCGCAGAAGGCGCCCGCTCTGACACCTCCTGACGCCACCCAGCCCAGCACAGCGATTCAGAGATCGTTCTCGGTCGCATGGGCCGCTTTGAGCAGCGCAACATAGCGCGGGATCGCCGGTTAGCCAAACCGGCGATGGTCCGCATCATTGGAGAACCACCGCCACGCCCTGTCCACCCCGTCGAAAGGCCGCATCCCAAAACCAGCTCACACCTTCATACGACTCGCGCACCCCCGACCCGAGCACGGCCCGGCTGACCGCCGCGGTGACCGCGCAGTCGCCTGCCTTCACGACGAGGTGCGGCGGCATCCTGCCTGCCGACGTTCCAGGTCACCATCGACTCACGCGCGGTCTGCACGTCTGCCTCGATACGCGTCGGCCCGCCCGACGCGATCCGGTTTTCGCCTTCCGGTTGCGCAATTGCCAGCTGGACAGTCCGGCGCAGGACTCGAGTGTTCATCCACGGGGCCGCAGGTCCTGCCCTCCGACCGCCGCCGCCCCCACCATCATGGGGAGAGCCGCGGCGCGGATCTCGCGGCTCAGGATGGACGGCGACCCTCCCGTTGCCTTCGGCCCGCCTCGGTCACAAGCCGGGGACTGTGCACCGACTCTCGGACGCCTCCCCCGGCCATCTGCGGGAGGCCATGACGCATGCCCGCCAGCCGCCACCGTGCTCGAGCGAGGTGTCGTGCGAAAGTGCCTTCCCGGGCCAGGCGCACACCCGGCGCACTCGGCTGCCCGCGCGCTCCCGACCGTCTCCCCGTTCGATGGAAGCGTGCAGAATACACCCTCTACCCTGGCAAGGTATTCGTGATCTGCATCACCCGACGCGAGCCGACCACCACAGCGAGACAAGCGGAGCAAGACGACCAAACGGGACATTTCTTTTCCGTGGGCTATTTGCGGGACGGCGGGCCTGACAGTTCGTCAGACATGCCGCTGACCAGGGAAAACGTGTGATAATCCGACGGCCTCCGGAGCCGTGTGCGCAGGTTCGAATCCTGCCGGGGGCACCGGAAATCTAGGCCCTGACCAGCGGAAACGCCGGTCAGGGCCTTTCTTGTGCATGCCAAAACGCACACGCACCTTGGCCATGACTACTCCATTCAGCAAGCCTTCGACCTGCAACTTTGTGGTGCCAGGCAGAAGGAATCCCAAATGTCCGATCCCGCACAATGGCTTCCCGTGGGACATTCGCGGGACGGGAAAGCCGCAATGCGGAGCCGCCGCCGTAGGGCATCTGCCGTGACCTGCGCTTTTGCCGACAAGGACGGTCGGAAAACATACGGACGATCAGGCCGTTTGACTTTTCCGGGTCAGTGCTGGACACGGCTGTGATCAGGCGTTTCATCGAACGTCACGCTCACTGCTCACGCGGATGCCGGTGTCGGCACCACGACGCAGCTGGTTACGGCATGCTGGACGTATGAGCAGGTACGCAGCCGCGAGGATCTACGCCCTCCCGGAGTCGCTCGACGAGATGGTCGGGCCGACTTCCGGCACCGTGACCCTGCCCCGGCACATCGACTGGGGCCCGCACTACGAGTACGACCTCGCCGACCAGGCCGACCTGCTCCTTATGTACGAACGGGTCATCCGGGAAGCCCAGACCGCAGCCGACCTGCGGGCGCACTTGGACGGCGATCTGCTGCGTCGGCACTGGACGGACCTGTTCCTGCCCGCTCCGGCCCGTGCGGCCTGGCAGGCCCGCTTCCCCGAGCTCGCACCTGCGGCGGCCGCAGCGTAGTGGACGAGCTGCACCGCCGACTGATCCGCATCGGGCTCGACGCACTCGCCGACGACTTCGGCTACGCCTTGGCAGGCGGCTACGCCGTCCAAGCCCACCAGATCGTCAACCGGGTCAGTGACGACGTCGACCTCTTTGCTCCCATCAACCGGGCCACCACCGAGATGCCCGAAGCCACCGAACGCGTCATCGCCGCCTACGAAGCCGCAGGCTTCACCGTGGAACTGGCCCACCAGAACTCCGAGCACACCTACACCCGACTGAACGTCACCGACCCCGTCAGCGGTACGCAGAACAAGGTGGAACTCGTCGCCGAGTTCCTCAACCACCCGCCCGTGCCCTCCGAACTCGGCCCAGTCCTGCACCCCGACGACGTCGCCGCCGGGAAGACCACCGCCCTGGACGGCCGGGCCGAGGTCCGCGACGCCATCGACGTCGACGGCCTCCTCAAGGCCGGATACACCCGCGAACGCCTGATGGAACTGGCCAAGCAGAACGACGGCGGCTTCGATCCGCGGATGTTCGCCGACTCACTCGCCCGCGTCCAGCGCTACACGGACAAGCAATTCGCCGCCTACGGCCTTTCCGCCACCGAGGCCGGGGCCTTGCGCGAGCGGTTCGCGGACTGGCAACGCCAGCTCACGGCATCGCAGAACGAGAACCCGGCCCAGTAACGACCCAGGCTGTAAGGCTGTCCAACCATCATCTCCGGAGTTCAGTCGTATTCGTCCAGTAGAGCCTCGATGCGCTGGTTGGCGATCGTGGCCCGGCCGTACAGGCACTTGGCGTACTTGGTCATGAGGACCTCGACACTGTTGCCGGCGCGTTCCGCGACCTCCGTGGGATCAACGCCCGCGTTGAGCCAGGTGGACAAGGCCGAGTGCCGCAGGTCGTAGGGGCGAGCCGCGAGTGGAGTGCTCAGCAGGCCGGGCGGCAGGGCCAGCTCCCGGGCTTCGTGCCAGACGCGGTCATACGTGCTGGAGGCGAGGATGCCACCGCGTTCGTTGAAGAACAGCCGCCCGTCATCGGCGGTACCGAAGGTGAGGACACTTTCTCGCCACTGCGCCACCAGCTCAGGCGGCAGCGGCACCGGGCGGGTGTCCCCCAGCGGACGCCCCTTCAGGCCACACTCGTCATGGAGACGCCCGGTGTCGGTCCACTTCTTGCCCGCCTGAGGGCGAGTGATGTGCAGAATCGCCCTGCCCCAGCCCTCCGCTGGCAATACGCAGTCCGGCAGGGTCACGGCGACCGCCTCCTCGGGCCTCAGCCCGGCGTAATACATGCCGGCGAACAGCCCGACCAGCCGACGCCCGCGGGCCCGCCGGTGGCTGCCGACGTAGGAGACGGCGCAGAGCAGGGAGCGGGCCTGGGCGGGGTTGGCGACCACCCGCGGGTCGACCTGTTTGACAGTCTTGGCGATCCGCCAACTGACATTGGCGATCGGATCCCCGCGGAGCATGCCCTGCTCGATCGCGTACCGCACGGCGTTCACGAGGGTCATGCGCTGGTGCCGCTGGGTCTCGGCCGCCGCGACTGTACCGTCCTGTTTCAGCCGTAGGGCTTGCAGCACGGCCCGCATCACGGCCGGATCCATCAGGTCGGTCAGCGGGCGTGACGCCCTCTCGGCCCAGCGCAGAGCAAGCCGCACGTCCGAGGGCGCCGTCCGCTGCTCCGGCCGGGGCACGACAAACGCCCAGTTTCGAAGCGCCTGCCGCAGCAGCTCGTCACTCGGGCGGCCTCGCACATCCCGGAGCATCGCCAGGGTGATCGCGCACAGTGCATCATTGGTTTCGTTGCGTGTCTTCGCAGCAACCTGCGGCCAACGCATCACCAGGTATTCCAACGCGAAGGTGTACCAGCTGATGCTGCCCGAGCCGTGGCCCGTCCCTACCGTGGCCAGCGAATCATCCGCGTTCAGCCGGACCGCTCGGACCAACGCAGCACCAAGTTCCTCGGCCAGCGCATTGCCATCCGTCGCGCCTGCCGTGGAGCGACTCCTGCCAGACCTAGCCCCGATCACCGTCCTGCCACGACGTCTGCTTCTGGGGACGCCGCGTGTATGCGATGCAGAACTCCTCATGACGACCACCACCTTTCCGATGAGGTAAACGCAGAAGAGCCCGGAGACAATGGCGCCCTCAAGCGGAAGCGCTCTGGTCCTGGACAGCGAGAAGGATCTAAGGACACTCTTCGTGACTGTGTGATCACCAAGTGGCTCGCCCTGGCTCGCACGGACAAACGAGGAGTGGCGAGTCGTCGCCTCAGTGGCCTCCTGGACGTGACCCAGCCTCGTATCAACCGCCCGCCCCTGGAGTGGACCGCTCTCGCCTCATCAACGAACGGCCACCGAATCCACCGCCCAGCAGGCACCGCCCTCGTCACCGAAGCCGACCTGCACGGCCATGAGCACGCACGCGCCGACGCTGATCACGTCACAATCCTCGCCTCATGCCCAAGGACCCACTCGTCGCGCCTGGGGGACGAGGTCTGATCAGGTCTTTCCGGCACCAAGAGAGAGGACGCCAGCGACTGGAGCACTACAGCCGACGCAGCTGCCTCCGGCCAGGACCGAACCGACGCCACTTGTTTTGGCCTAACACTCCCACAACAGCCGGTTACGGCAGCACAATAGTCAAGTTCCGCAAGACTATGCCGGATTAGGGCCATTGGCCCCTATCCGGCATGCCAGCACCACCGAGGATGGTTCATGGGCGCATCCAGCAGCAGGAGAACGTCAACCGCTGCCGCCCCCTTGATCCAACTCGTCGCCACACACCCTCGAGGCATCACCGCCGACGATCTGATAGCAACGGCTCAAGACCGCTTCAAGCGTGTGCCGCCCCAGCGCCTGACGATGCTTCTTGACCAGGCTCTGTCCACAGGCCAGTTGTACGAGCGGGATGGTCTGCTGTTCACCAGAGAGGGCGAAGGTCGCCAAGAACCGGAATCCCAGAGCGAAAATCCCGACGCTCGGCGCTGCGCGCGTGGCGTCGCCATTGACGTCGAGACCGTGGTACGCACAACTGCCACGCCCCCGTACGTGGACCGCCGCATCTTCCAAATCGGTGCCGTACGAACGGGAACGGATGCCGCCTGGGTTGCGGAGCAACCGCGGCTACAGGTTTTTCTGTCCCTGCCCAGCGATGACTGGGCCATCCACGCTGAGAGGCTCCGGGAGCAGCATCAGGCCCATGCCTTGGACCCCCGCACAGCGCTGGAGCGCATCCATGAGTTCTGCGCCCATCAGGACGTACTAGTCGCGCATAACGGCACCGCAGCGGACTTCCCTCTTCTCGACGAAGCCTGCGCACGCGAGGGGTTGTCCCCGCTTCCCGGACACCGCGTGGACTCCCTCTACTTGGCACACTGCCTGTGGCCTCTCGCCGCCAGCCATCGGCTCGCGCCGCTCTGTGATGCCTCTGGGGTCGACCGTTCGGACCTTCGGTGGCACGACGCGGCAGATGACGCGGAGTTGTTGGTGCGGCTTCTGTCCCGATGCGCCAGCGAGCTCGCCTCATGGCCTATGAACCTGCGCGCACTCGTCGCTGCCGCATGCCCTGATTCCCCCGCATGGAACCTGCTCCACGACCTTGCCCGCGGGAGTGCAGGCCCACCAGAGGCAGTCGATATCGACATCGCCTGGGACCGGCCGACGGTCTCGGCCTCACTTACCAGTTGGCTCAAGAACCACGCACCACGTCGCAGTGGACCACCCGCCGCCGCACCCGGCCGCAGACCACTCTCCGTTCCTGAGCGGCTGTGCTCTGACGGCCGAGTCGATCCCGGAGAACTGGCCAAGTTGGTCCATGGCGGCGCAGCCCGTCCGCGACCTGCGCAGCAGCAGATGACCGCGGGCCTGCATGCTTGGGCCGACGCTGGCATCTCCGCTCTCGTGGAGGCACCGACCGGTACGGGTAAGAGCTT
The DNA here is from genome assembly GCF_015160855.1 of Streptomyces ferrugineus. NCBI lineage: Bacteria > Bacillati > Actinomycetota > Actinomycetes > Kitasatosporales > Streptomycetaceae > Streptomyces > Streptomyces ferrugineus. The sequence continues at coordinate 8,271,093 of NZ_CP063373.1, forward strand.
CGCCGTGCTGGCCGCCGCGATGGACTGGCTCGGCGGCAGGGAGGCTCGTAGCGTTGTCATAGCCACGTACACCAAGCAGTTGCAGAGCCAGATCGCTCGGGACGTCGACACTCTCAGCCGTGCCATGCCCGGCCTGCTGCAGGCCACGGACCTGGTGAAAGGCAAGGCGAACCGGCTCTCCCTGCGCGCCTTGACAGCTGCTCTGTCCGACGCCACCGCCCTCGGTGCGGACGCTGGCTCCCGTGCCCGCTCACGGTTCGTCGAGCGCCCAAGGTTCCGGGAACTGGGAATCCTCCTCCTTTTGCGGCTGATCGCGGCTCCGTCTGCCCCCGATGCGTGGACTGCCCGTTCGGTGGACCCTGTCGACGTGCCCGCCTTCCTCGACGAATATTGCGGCCCGGTCCTGTCCCTCTGGCTTCAGTCGCTCTCACAAACTGGCGGGGACTACGCGGCCACGGCGGCCACACCGTTGGCGGCGCACACGAACAGCGTGCGCGAGGCGATCGCCTCCCATCGGCTGATCCTGGCCAATCACGCGGTGCTCCTGGCCCATCTGGAGGATCTCCGGGCCCTCCCCGGCGAGACGATGCTGATCGTCGACGAAGCCCACCTGCTTGAGGACGCCGCCACTTCGGCCTTGACCTCTTCTCTGGACTACGGTGCGGTAGAGCAGCTTGCCGCGTCCGTCCGTACCTGGCTGAAGGAGGCGATATCGGGGCCGGCCCGGGATCGGGTGGCGGATGCTGTCGCGGAACTGGAAACGCTCCTCGACCACGAGTCCCTCCCCCAGGCTGCCAGCCGTGCGTTCGACGCGCTGGGTGGGCAGGACGCATCCGTTATCGGCTCACGCTCAGTCACCCTGGCCAGTCCCTACGGTGGGGGAACGGGACTCGGACAGGTCCGGACACTGACCGTGCTGATCCGTCGGCTCTCCTCGATAACCCTCCGGCTGGAGCGGGCACTGGCCGCCTTCGCGCAGGCTCACGCTCCCGCACTCGACTTCTTCTCGTTGGACGCACTCTCCGCTACGCAGAACCAGGTGTCCGAGCTGCGTGAGACGGCCGACGAGCTGCTGGCGGACGCGCAAGACATTCTAGGCGCGCTCCCCCGGGAAGGCTCCACGGTCGGCCGTGCCCAGCTGTCCGGTGAACCCGCGGCACCCGTCGAAGAAGAGGAAGATCAGGAAGAGGAACCCGAGGGCGAAACCGAAGCGGGTGACACGGCGGACGACGTGTCACCATCCGATGACGCTCCTGATGCCCAAGTCAGCCTGCTTCCGCCACCGCTACCCAACCGGATCGTCTACGCCGAAGAGCTCGCCATCCCCCTCGCTGGGCTGCGCCACTATCGGTTCCGCATTTCCTCCAGTCCCGTGGAACTGCCTGGTGACGCCCGGTGGAGGCGGTTCCTGAGCTCGTTCCCTCGCACGTACTACGTGTCCGCGACACTGCGCGTCGCTGGCGACTGGGACTTCATCATGGGGCGCCTGGGGCTGGCCGGACTCGCGACCATGTGCGTGGACACCCCTTTCGACCTGCGCCGTCAGGCAGAGCTGGTTTGTTTCTCAGACTTTCCGTCCTGGGTGGAACAGCAGGAAGGAGCCATGCGGACCGTGGCTCACCAACTCGGTGGATACGCCACGGAGCTGGTGCGCCCCGCCGCCGGCGGCCGGGGGATGGACGGTGGCGCACTGGTCCTGACCACGGCGCGGTCGACGGCAGCCGGGATCGCGGAGTTCCTGACAGACGAGCTACGTCGGCGCGGTGACTCCACGCATGTGGTCAACGCACTGGCGCTGGGCAACTCCCGCGCATTCGAGCAATTCACCGAACCCGGCAGCGGGGGCGGATTCCTGGTCGGCACCAAGGGCCTGTGGCAGGGCGTGGACGTCTCGGATGAGCACCGCCTACGGCTCGTCTGGATCAACAAGCTGCCCTTCGCGCCCTTCGCGGCACCGCTGGTGGAGGCCCGGCGCGCTGCCGTGCGCGCGCGGGCGGAAGCCGCAGGTCGGGAGGACCCGGACGCCCATGCGACGGAGCACTACTACATCCCGCTTGCGGCCCTGCAGTTACGCCAGGCCGTAGGGCGTCTGATTCGCTCTGAACGGCATCGGGGCGTGGTCGTGATCAGCGACCGGAAGCTGGCCGGGCACACGGCCTTGCGCCGCGCCTATCGCCGGGCCTTCCTGGGGAGCCTGGAGCAGGGACTGCTCCGCACCGACCCGCGCACCGGGGAGCAAGGCGCCGCCAACGTCGTAACCATGGCTGAGGGATGGGGCCGGATCTGGTCGTTCTTCGCTCGGCACAGCCTGCTGTCTCCTCAGCGAGCGAATGAGCTGTCCGAGCCCGAGGCCCTGCAGCGGCATACCCTGCTGCCGCAGACCCTCCGGATCAGACAGCTCGAGCTGTCGGCTGAAGATGTCCAGAAACTCGTGGCCGACGCTCAACTCGAAGAGGAGGTCCTCCGACGCGCTTCAGAAGTGGCCGGGCTGCTCCGCCTTATGGACGATCCGAGCAAGTTCCGGCTCAAGCCCGCCCAGCGGGCCGTCATCGAGGCAGTGGCGCAGGGGCGCAACGTTCTCGGCCTGCTCCCGACCGGATACGGCAAGAGCTTCACCTTCCAGCTCCCTGCCCTGGTGCTGCCGGGCGTGACCCTCGTTGTCAGCCCCCTCGTGGCGCTGATGCAGGATCAAGCACTGGAGCTCAACCGATCGATCGGCGGTGCGGTTCGGGCACTGATCGCACCGCTGCGCGAGTCGAGCAGCAGAGCGGGCAAAACGGAGGTCGCGGACCAGCTGCTGGGGCGGGCGAGCCACGGGATCAAGATCGTGTACGTCAGTCCGGAAAGGCTCTGTCAGCGCCGGTTCCGAGAACTGATACGAGCCGCAGCGGCGGCGGGCGCCCTCAACCGTGTCGTGCTGGACGAAGCGCACACGATGGTCCAGTGGGACGACTTCCGGCCCAGCATGCAGCGGGTGGAGCAGTTCCTCCGACAGCTACGGCGCTCGTACGCAATTCCGGTGACCGCTTTGACCGCCACCGCCAACCACGCCGTGCATACCGGTCTGCGGACAGGAGTCTTCGAAGTACCAGAGGATCCCCCGCCTTCGGACAGCGAGGCCGCTCGCCAGGAAGCCGCGCGGCCGGTGGACGATGGCGGCCTGGTGACCGTACGTGAGAACCCCATTCGCCCGGAGCTCGCGGTGTTCCGGCGCTCCCTCAACCAGTCGAGCCCCGCCGTGGTGGCCGGTCTCGCCCGGCACGTCTTGGAAGCGCTGACGGGGCACGCGGTGTTCTACTGCCTCACCGTCAAGGAAGTGGTCGCACTCCACGCCTACCTCCAGGAGTACGTCGGTGACCTGGGAGTCCGGGTGCGCCGCTTCCACGGCAGGCTGACGCAGGCCGAGAAGTCGGCGGTCATGACGGAGTTCCGTGAAGCCCCGCGCCTGGGTGAGGAGGGTTTCGCTCCCTTGGTCGTCGTGGCGACCTCTGCCTTCGGGCTGGGCATCGACCGCGATGATGTGCGCACCGTGTTCTGCGTATCGGCTCCGACGGACCTGGCCTCGCTCTACCAGCAGTTGGGGCGGGCCGGCCGTGATGTCGCGGGGAGTGGTAAGTCCGCCGAGCCCGGGGCTCCCACCAACACCGCCCTGGCGTTGCTGACCTCCAGAGGGCTGCGCACGGTCGCCTTCATGACTGGGCAGGACCTGCGCCCTGAGCTGGTCAGGCGCATGGGGCGGGCGGTGTTGGCCTGCGACGGGGTGATGGACGCCCGAGACATCGCCGACCGCCTGATCGGCGAGGATGTGCGATCGGGGCGGATCAGCGACCAAGAAGCGCGTTCGGCACGCGTAGCGGACACCTATGTGGCCGGTGTGATGCGGGCGTTCAGTCAGTTGGCCCGACTGGGCGCAGTCACCGACCACGGCGACTTTCCACCTTTGTGCAGGGTACGGCGCGGCGAGTTGCTCCCTGAGAACGATGAGGAGTCAGTCGTTCTCGAGGTCCTCGGGGTGGTGAACGGCCTCCCACAGTCGCGGCAGTCAGCACAGGGCCTGGCCAGGGCACGGCTCGACGTGGCATCGCTGGATGGTCTGCTGGCAGGCCGAGTTTCCGGATACCGAGAGCTGGTGGAAGGTCCCGCGAGCACCTGGCAGTTGCTCAGTGACCTGCACGACCGGGGACTGCTGGACGTCTCAGCCGCGCCAAGCCGTCACTGGGTCAGCGGAGTCGACGTCCGCCGCGCCGAGCTGCCGACAGGCTTTCTAACGGCCATGTCCGGAAAGGCCAGGCGAGCAGCCGCAGAAATCGCCCGCCTGCGCGACTTCTTCGACGATTCGGCCACCTGCGCGCACCGTAAGTTCGCCGACTACTTCGGCGTGACCGAGTTACCCGAAACCTGCTGTACCACTGAGGCGAACCGCTGCGGCGCGTGCTGGGGCAGGCCGGACTGGCCGCCGGGCGAGACCATGCCGGCATCAGCAAGGGCCCTGCTCACGCCTCGGCCTCGGCCGATCGACAGCGGCACCCAGCCGGAATCACGGCTGCGGCGCCTGGACGAACAGGTGTATCGACTGATCTGGGCACTACCACGGGGAGTGCACGCACGAAGTGTCTGGCGAGCGCTGCGCGGCGAGGACAGCTCGTACTCACCGAAGCTCGGCCGGCGTGTACGGCTCCCCCAGGGGCTCGTCGGCAGCCGGTATTTCGGAGCGCACGCGGACGTTCCGTTGCGCGCCGTGGAAGAGAGCGTCGAACGACTGGCGCAGGCCGGGCGTGTGACGCCGTCGGAGGGATGGTGGCGCGTGGTGCCGCCCGGTGGCACGGGTTCTCCGACGGCGCGGAAGGGGGGAACCGTATGACGAGTACGTTGCAGGGTGCCGAACGTGTATGGCGGCCGTACGACGACGATCCGCTGATCACACGAGACATGATCAACGGCCTGGATGCCTGCGAACCGGCGGCGCGGGAAGCGCTGCTGGCCCATCTGGCCGCGGTCATCGCCCGCCGTACGACCCCGGTGCACACGGCTGTGGCCTTCAACACCGTCTACTTCGGTTATGACGTGGAGGCTGGCGGCTACGTCGGGGGCCCCCTGGACTTCGAGGATTTTCCATCAGTCGCCCTCGGTGACACGGTGGAGGCTCTGCCGGTCGGCGCAATGATCAACATTCGTACGGGCGGTGACCTGCTGCCCGCGGAGATCGTCTACAAGGAGGGCGCCCACGCCGACCTCGACCCGTACGGCGAGACTCCGGCCTGGGTGTCCGGAGCGCCAGCTGGGGCCCGGGGCCCCGGTCTCCTCGCTCCCGACGAGACCTCCGTGCTGCGTGAGCGGCTGGTCTTCGACACCTCCGCCTTCGGGCAGGACCTTGCACCAACGAGGGAACGTCTTCAGCGGCTACGCCGTCGGCGACGTACTGACGACTTCGGACACCTCGTCGTGGAAGCCCAGTACGAGTGGGCGGACGCGGACCTGAGCGACGCCGAATATTACGCCCGCTATCTGGTCACGCGAGGCCGGGATCAGATCACCAGCGCCTTGGTACCAACGCCGTTGCCGACGCTGCTGGCGCCAGGAGTCGGGGGCGCCGAGTTGCTGGCGGCGGTGAGAGGGCTAATGAGCACCTTGCGCCAGGCTCTGGCGGAGCTCAACGCAGCGAGGATGTGGGGGGATTACGCCTTCACTCGGGCTTCGTTGGCCCGGCGGCTGGCGGACCCCGGGCCACTGGGGCGCAACGACCTGGCCCGGCTGGCCGATTCGACGGTGCGCCATGCGATACCTCGGGCCGGGCGCCGGACCGGGGTCCTGCGGCCCAGGCCGGCTTACACCGCGCTCGGCCCCGCGCTGCGCTCACACCAGGAGTGGCAGGATCAGCTCCACGGCACGGCCTATCCACTGGCTGTCTGCCACGCCAACTCCGTAGTGTCCGACTGTGCGCGGCGTGAGCAGGACGAGACGACAGGGCTACTTCCGACCGGCGTCCGGCTGAGCCTGGACGACCGATGGCAGGGAGGAGGTGTCTGGCGGGCCGAGTTCGTGGAGAGCGGCACAGATGTCGCGCCCTCGCCCGACGCTGTGGACAAGCCCGCTGGCCTGGGCTGGGCGGACAGCCTCCCGCACCAGCCTGGCCATCAGGCTCCACCACCCCCCATGCCCACGACACCGCCGCATCCCGAGTCGCAGAGTGGCCACCATGACCACCCCAGCGCCCTGCCCTTCCCAGACACCGCTGTGGATGCTCCTCCGGCCACGTCCCCTGGAGCGCTCCCGGCCATAGAGCGGACACCGGTTGGTGGGGAGGAAGCGGCACATCCGCCGCTGTGGCCAGAGGACAGCGACCTCGGCCACCACATCGACCTGGCGGCGAACGACAGCCAGATCGAGTGGGCTCAACCGCTGCGGCTGTTCCACGTGCTCCAGGAATGTCTGCCGCTCCCCGACCATGTCGCCGCCGAACTTCTCTCGCCCGGTGCTCCGCAGGGATGCGTCAGAGTAGTCCTCCACCACACAGGCCGTGATTTGCCGACCGACCAGTCGTGCCATGACGCGTACGTCACGGTGGACCGACAGGGAACACGGCTCAACGGCATCGAGTGGCCGCTAGACCTGTTCCCCGGTATATGGCTGACGTTCACCTGGCAGCGGGGGAGCAGAGTAATCCACGCGCGGACCACCCTTCTGCTACAGCCAGTGACCGTCGACGGTGAGCTGATTGAGCACCGTTACGACCCGAGAGTCCTCACCCGCGACGGATCGAACGGCCTATACGCCGGGACGGAACCTGCCGGTGAGATCCTTCCGGCGCATCAGGCCATGACCACGGTCCAGCTTCTGACCACGATCCGCAGACTGGGACTTCTGGACCGGTACGGCTGTGCGCTGCTTGCCAGGACGGATCTGCCAGCGGCCGTCCGCGCCATCACAGGCGAAGACGGCATCAAGGCCACCGGAATCGAGGCAGCCCTTGCCGAGCTGCTCAGTTCCGCACGGCTCACAATCGCCTGGGGCAGCCGTGGTGTGGACGACACCACGCACCATCCGCCTCAGCCAGGCGAGCCGACCGTGGAGCTCGTCTGCTACCGGCCGCATTGCGTCGATGCTCCGGGCGCTACGCCGGCCGGGGAAACGAACGACGTCGCAATGGCTTCCACAGGCCGGGCGGTACGCGAGCACAACGTAGCCGGGTTCCTGCGCCGGATCGGGCACCTCAAGAAAGAGGCCACCCCAGAGCAACGCGCCCTGTACCGCGAGGACCACCGAAGGTTCCGGCTAAGCGGCCCCGCCGAGTTGCCGGACGGATTCACCTACGTACGCCCACACAAACGGAGCAGATGACTCCGCATTCCCGTGATCTACCCGCACGACCCGTATCAGCCGTTGGAGCCCGTATGAGCCATCCTCGCCCATCCCACGCCGTACCCGGCGGGGAGAGCGACACCCCTTACCCTGTCGACCTCGGCACCCGCGACCGGCAGGAGGTGCCTGCCGAATTACTCGCGGCCCTGGAGGATCTATCGGCCGCGCTCACCCAGTCCCTGGACACGCGCCCGTCCCCGACGGCTGATGCCCTTCTGCGCCTCAGCGAGGCAGACATCGAGTACGCGCTCAACTCGACGCGCGTATCGTGGCGGCGCCATCTGCTCCACACGCTCCGCATTCCCATGGACGGGACCAAGGTCAACCGTGCCCTGTGCCACGACGTCCTGACACGCATCCGGCGCGACCCGGAAGCGCCCCGCGCCCGTCAGGCGGCCTGGCATCTAAGCCTTCCCGTCCTCGACGACCTGGCGCAGGCCGGCCGACAGAACGCCGCAGGCCCGTCCGATGACGGCCTTGATCCGCTCACTCACCGATGGACCCCAGCCCTGCTGCAGTTGACTGTCTGGTCGCACCTCAAGGCGAGCGCTGAGCATGCTCCCCTGTGGGCCTGGGCTCTGGACCAGCCGTGGCTGGCGGAAACGGACGTCCCGGTCCAGGCGGTGCGGGAAGCCGCACACCGGGTCGTGGAGCTGACTCAGCAAGCCCCCGCTACGCCCGAAGACAACACGATCACCAGCCACGAGACGACCGCTGCCATCAACGTCACTGCTGCGGATGCATCGGCCGCCCTCCCCGCCGGCCCCCCGGACGCGGACCAGTTGAAAGCCGCGCTGGCACGCATCGATGATGCGCTGAACGCTGCGGCCGAACCGGCCCGCCGTATAGCGGAGAACGTTGCCGCCCAAGCCCGACCGTCCACCGACGATCTGAACGTGCTGTCCGGGGTGACCGAGGCGTTCGACTCCGCCGCGCGGTGTCTGAAGGCACACGGAGTGACACCTGCCGTGGCCGACCTATCCCACTTCCGGCAGGCGACCGACACAGCACTGAGCCGGTTGTCCACCGGGCACATGCGCCGCCGGCTCGCCAAGGTGGCACAGCTGGAATGCGCCTCGGGTGACCCGGCGCTCGCTCAGGACCTGGAAACTGCCCGTGATCGGGCAGGCGCCCTGGTGGGGGCCAACGACTGGGACGCCACAGACCAAGTGGACGCCGAGGCCCTCGACGCGCTCCTGACGATGGTCGAGCGACACGCGGCGGACCATGCCCCTAACGACGTCCTCGCACTGCTACCCACGGCCGTGAAAGGCCGCTGTGCAGCATATCCAGCTGGGCGCTACAGCGAACTCCGGCTTGGATCAGCCGACCAGGAGGCTGCCGCGCCGTGTCCCCCTGAGGCCAACTCCACGCCATCCGCACCAGTCACGGCACCCCGTCCAGCCTCATCAGCCACGCAGGAAGCCTTCCCTGCCCCGTCCACGACGGGGCACACCGCGGCGCAACAGGGGCCTGCGACCCCAGACAACAGCGACCGCCATGCCACGGAGCCCCGTGACACAGGCTCCGCTGAGGCGCTCCCCGCCGTCCCCAGCCCTCGGACATCGGCACCCGAGCACCGGACCGCCAGCCCGAGTAAGACGCACCCCTCCTCGACCACGAACGCCCCCGAGAGCAGTACATCTCCCGTCGCACCGCCGAAAGATTCCGCAGTGCACAAGTCCCAGGCCGAGCAGTCGGAGATCCGCAACTCTCTGGCGGAGTTCATCTCGGCTGAGCGCTACGGTCTTGCCGCCGCCCTCGCCGCCCGTCTCGGCGAGCCACCGCAAAGGACCACCGCGCTACAACTCGCTGCCTGCACGGATGCCGTGCACTCAGCCAGCAGCGAAAGCCTTACCAAGATGCGCGCCCTTCTCGCGGATCACACCATCGACGAGTTGACGGGGGATCGTCCCGCCGCAGCGCTCACCACAGCGGCACTGCTGCGCACTGTCCTGGTGACGGGTGATCCGGAAGTAGGCGCCTCCCTGAGCCGAGTAGCGAATGGCGTGCCACCGAGCCTTGCGCGTGTAGCAGATGAGGTGGCCCAGCGAGCCCTGAAGTCGCTACTCCTGCACTCCCCGTCTCTGACCCTGGCCCGCGATCGAGCGGAACTCGAAAGGGCCGTGGAGGACGCCTGTGACGAGTGCCGGCGGAGCCTCGAGCAGGTGCCCACCATCCGGTTCCCACGCGGGCAGAAGATCGCCCACAACTGGTGGGACTCCGAAAGAGGGCTTATCGGTTCGCTGCTGCGACAGGCGGCGAACAACAACCGGAATGGGCTCGACACGCTCGCGCAAAGGGTTCGAGAACTACGCGACCCCTCAGTCCTGCAATCCACGCTGGACAAGGCAGACCGGGACTTCATGGCACCCGGAGCCCGAACGCGGCTTGAGGGATCGTCGCGCCAGGACCTATTGCGCCACGCCACAAAGAGCATCACCTTCGTTGACCGGTGGCTCCGACAAACCCAACAGCTCACTGCACAGGACACGGACTGGAGCGCCGACCAAGTGCAGGAGATGCGCACCGTGGTTCTGAGGCTCCGCGAGGACGTCCTGCGTGAGGTGGGGGAACAAGCGGTGACGGCCGATGTGCTCACGGCTGCCGCCCTGGATGCCACGGTCGCCTCCCTCTCCACGACCTTCGCCCTGCTGGCGGGGGAAATGCGACTCGACGAAACCGAGTTGCCCGCGGAACTCGCCTTGCGATCTGAGCTTCTCAAGGTTCCCGGCGCTGTGATCGGCGAAGCTGGCACCGTTCAACCGCCTGCCGAGGCATCCGTCCGCGAGTTGGTGAAAGCGGGCGGCCGTTCCTGGGAGGAGGCAGTGCAGGCCCAGGTGTCCAGCGATGTATTCACCACAGCGCACAAGATCCTCGATCTATGGGCCAACCAGCAGCTTCCACTTCTGCCTCCGCAGAGCGTGCCTCCCGAGGAATTGTGCGCCCACGTGGCGGAAGCCGGTCGGAGGGTCGCCCAGGAGCTGCGTGACATGCGGGAGCGGCTTGAGGAGACGCTGCGTCACGCCCGGGTTGACGGCGCGCTCAACGAGGAGCAGGAGCGCCTGTTCGAGCGTCGCCTGCGGGACGCCGAGCCGCGGCCCGACGGTGATCTCGCCCATGTGCGCCGGACTCTGGTGGCCCTCTCCGAGGAACTGAACCGGGCCCGAGCGGGCCACGCCGCCAAGTTGCGCACCAGGCTCGGTGGCATCAACGGGCTGTCCCCCGAGGACCAGGGCCGCGTTGAGCAGCTGATCGATGCCAGTGATTTGCTCACTGCCCACGAGCTGATCTCCCACTTGGTGAACGGTGAGAGCATCCCCGACATCCAGTCGTCCGACCGCAACTTCGCCGCCTTCTTCCCCGATGTCCCGAAGGCCATGGCCGACACGGGAGTCTGCGGCGCGCTGATCGATGCCGTCCGTCAGCGGACGCGCTACCTGGGGTTGAAAGCGCTCGACTATTCCTCTCTGTCTCCGGAGATCGCGGAGCAAACCGCGCAGGCGCTCGAAGGCTGGGCGAACCTCGCATCTCGCAAGGGCCGGGAACGCACCCACAGCGTTCGTGAAAGCGAGCTATTGAGCTTCTTCGAGTTGGCCTCCGATCAGGCGACCGCCGACGAAGCGCAACGAGCGAGGCCCCCGAGCTGTTGATCGAGATGTCTGACGTCTCAACCACGCTGCTCGGGGGCCTCGTTGGTCATCTATCCTGCCGCACTCGACCTGCCCCATGCACTCGTGGAGTGGGTGACCATGCTCGTCGTCACCCGTGAGGGCGACCGGCGATGCAAGCTCCGTCCGTCCCAGCGCGCGATGGTGGCACTGGTGTACCTGCGCGAACACACCACCCTGGCAAAGATCGCTGCCGGGTTCGGGATCAGCGAGTCCACCGCCCACGCCTACACCAGCTCGGTCATCCACCTGCTCGCCGAACGCGCACCGGGTCTGCTGAAAGTCCTGCGCGAGACCGATGCGGACTTCGTCCTGCTGGACGGCACGCTCGCCGAGTGCGACCGCGTCGGCGACGGACGAGCTGACTACTCCCACAAGCACCGCCGGCACGGAGTGAACGTGCAGGTGGTCACCGATCCGGGCGGTCGGCTGCTATGGCTCTCACCCGCACTGCCCGGCCGAGCCCACGACCTGACCGCTGCCCGCACCCACCGCATCATCCGCATCTGCGAGCGCCAAGGCGTCCCTGTCCTCGCCGACCTCGCCTACCAGGGCGGCGGCCCCTGGGTGACCACGGGCATCAAGCGCAGGCCACTGCGGGAACTCACTCTCACCGAGAAGACCATCAACCGGGCCCTGGCCGCGGCACGTGCACCGGTCGAACGCGGCGTCGCACGCCTCAAAGCCTGGCGCATCTTCCGCAGATCCCGATGCAGTCCGAACCGCATGACGTCAATCGCCAAAGCCATCCTCACCCTGGAGCGGCAACGCTGAAGAAGCTCATTGATGCCCGCCCTTCGCCTGATTGGCTACAGCAGCAAGAAGCTCCCCCAACGGATCGACAGGCCCCGCTCCGTCAGTTACCGCTTCATCGACATACCCGCAATCGAGTACACCGGGTCGGCCCTGGTGCCGGCATTCGGCTCGGGGCTGCGCGGCAGCCTGCGTGTGATGCTGGTTTGGGACCGGCCATCGTCAGAGCGGCTCATGTCCTGGATTCAGCAGGATCTGAACGACGACAGCCTGCTCATCGCATACTTCGGCACGCTGCCGGTGCGTGACCGCGAAGTACTCGCGGCGCAGTGCGCGGGCGGACGGCGGGCCCTCGTGGTACTGGACGACTCGGCCCTGGCCCATCTGGCCGCCTGCGGCAACCAGCGTCTGGACTCTGCCATGCGCGTGCTACTCCCCTTCTCGGCGGTCAATCCGTACGTGATGGGCAAACGCGCTCCGGTGGCTGAGGAGATGTTCTACGGCCGTGACACGGAACTCGACGAGGTACTGAGCACCACAGGTGAGCAGGTCGTATTCGGTGGGCGTGGCCTCGGCAAGTCGGCCCTGCTGAAGGCCGCTGGGCGCAAATACGAAGCTCAGTTGCCTGGAGCGCGGCTCAGTCTGCTCATCTCCCTGGACTCGACGTTCACCGGCACAAACGCTCCGTCATCCGTCGTCTGGGACCGGATCGGCCGCCGTCTTCTGGAACGTGAAGAGTTCACGCCGTCTCGTAAGGTGAAATCAGGCTCCGCGCTCACCCGCGAGCATGTCCTAGCCGACATTCAGGCGTGGCTGCGCACGGAACCGAAGCGGAGACTACTGATCATGCTCGACGAGGCGGACGGCTTCTTTGAGTCCGACTCACCCCAGTTCACCGAGACCAGGCTTCTGCGCGATCTAGGTGCCGATACGGATGACCGAGTGAAGGTGTTCTTCGCGGGCCTCCACTCCGTGCAGCGCTACGCGAAGATCGCCGAGAACAGCCCGTTCGGACATCTCTCTCAGAATCCCACTGTGATCGGTCCGCTGCCGCCGCAAGACGCGGTCGACCTGCTCACGAAGCCACTCCAGGCACTGGGGTACCGGTTCGAGGAACCCGCGCTGGTGCACCGCATCCTCGGCCACTGCTCGTACCAGCCGTTCCTGCTCCAGATGTTCGGACACCGTCTGGTGCAGACCATGCACGGCAAGCGGACTGGTATGGCGTCCGGTCCGCCGTACACCATCACCAGGGCCGATGTGGAGACGGTCCAGTCGGACAAAGACCTGCGGTTCAGCATCACTGAGGCTTTCCACGACACACTACGGCTCGATCCCCGCTATAACGTGATCGCGAACGTGGTCGCGCACCATGCACACCACTACGGCTTGGACGCCCGGCTCAGCCAGGTGCAGTTGCGGGAAGAGTGCACGTACTGGTGGCACGAGGGTTTCGAAAACCTGGACACGGACCGGTTCCGCGCCTACCTGTCAGAAATGGAAGGGCTCGGCGTACTCGCGCCCGACCCGGATCACCGGGGCTGGCACCTGCGCAGTGCCAATGCGCTCAGCATGATCGGGACTCTGGGAACGGTGGAGGCCGAACTGGCTCAGGCATCCAACCGGAAAGTGCCCGAACACTTCGACAGGTTCGAAGCGCGCCACCGCTCGCGTAACGGGCACTCGCACTCCCCTCTCACCGCCGATCAGATCGCGGACGTGCTGCCCGGACATGGCAACCAGGCACGCCTGGTCATCGGGACACCCGCGACCGGCGTCGACCGGGTTGCCGCGGCTCTCAAAGACGTCGCCCAGGCAACCGGCTGGGAAATGCCGCAGGTGACCAAACGCTTGGACTTCGATCGCCACCTCATGGATGGCGTCCCTGGCCGCAAGCGGGTCGTGGTGTCGGACCTCACGGAGAAGTGCCCCCGTGACAACGCCTGCCTGGAGACGATGGAGAGCGCAGTCAGCCGCATCCCCGACCGGGCCGGTGTCACTCGCTCCGCCGTGATCGTCGCAGGCCCCAACCAGCGGGCCTTGTGGTCGCTGGCCGCTGGCGGCGGACTCGAGGACGATGCCAAGATTGAGGTGCTCACCCTGCGGCGGTTCAGCTCAGACGGACTGCGCGCCTGGGCCCAGGACAACGAGGCATTCACATCCGACGCCCAGATAGAGCAGCTGCGGCAGTCCACCGGAGGCTGGCCTCTCCTCGTCGACCGGCTCTCCGCTGGTCTGTTCGCCAAGCTCCCCGAAGATGAAGCACTGCGCCAAGCGGTGGCCAGTTTGGAGGACGTCGAGGGGGCGAGGGAGTTCTTGACGGAGGCCGGCCTCGTACCGCGGACGCCGCAGTGGATTGCCTACCGCGCGGTCACTGAGTTCATGACGGATGAAGGCATGAGTGCCGGTGATCTCCTGGCTGCTGTGGAAGCCGCCACGGACGGTGACCAGATCGATGCCGTGGAGGCACTCAGCGCGCTGCGGGCCCTCCAGGTCTTCGACTCAGACACAGCGGGCAGACACCGCCTTGAGAGAGTGCTGCACGCATGCTGGGCTCGGGTTCACGCAGCCTGACTACTGGGAGTGAAGTGCTACTGCGCACCGCGAACAGGCGGGGTGCGCAGTAGCACCGAGGTGACGTTCATCCACAACGGAAACTGAGCCCCTTCGCCTGATGCAGTGGAATAACACCCAGCCGGTGCCCGCAGGGCACACCGAGTCCAGCACTCGAACAGAAAAGTAAAAAATCCGGGCATTTCTTTCTAGCGGGCTATTTGCGGGACGGCGGGCCTGACAAGGCATCAGATAGGCTCCTGACCTGGGGAAACGCCTGGGAGTCCAACGTCCTCCGGAGCCGTGTGCGCAGGTTCGAATCCTGCCGGGGGCACTCGCCGAGGATCAGCAAGAATCAAGCGCTGACTAGGGCGGATGCCGACATGAAAGAGCGGGAGACAGTCTCACTGTCTCCCGCTCTTTCTCGTTGCTGATCACGGTTCACGCGTGAGTAGCGTGTGAGGCCAACGGTCCGTGAACGCGCCACGCGCTCACTTCGGCCAGAGGGCGGCAGACAGTACCTCGTGAGTTTGCACGACCGAAAGCGCGGGCACGCCGGCGGCTAGGCTTTGCGGCGGGCCCAACTTCAAGGGGGGTTGATGACGGGATCATTTCCGACGGCAGTACCTCGGCGTTCTCATCTGCCTCGACCCGCTCCCGTAGCTTCTCTGAGATGACCAAGTAGGTTCCGCGCGGACTGGCCTCCGACACTCCGACTCCTCTCACTGCCTCCACTGCCCGCTGCCAAGAGTGCCACGAGGTGCGCAGGGCAACGCCGGACAGATCGTGTCCCAGCTGTCCGACTGTCCCAAGACTGGGCCTGACCTGCACGAATGAGCCGGACACTTAGATAGTTGACTGTCCCACGTGTCCTACCGCATGCACCCCTGCCACGTCCGATGCAGTCGCCGACTGAGGTCGAACTTAGTTGCCGTTACCAACGGCACACTCGTACCCGGACACACACAGAGACCGGGCAGCCACACTGAAATTCTGATAGGAACCAGACCAAGAAAACGTTGGCCCCGTCATCTTAATTACATAAATCTTCCCATCCGGGCCGCGAGACGCGCGCATAATTACGCGCCGCACCCCGTCAGGTACAGCCTCGAAGTAATACTCCAGCTCAGCGGGATCACTTGGATTCTCGCCAATCCTTCCCGACCGGATAATGCGGTAACCAGGCTCTTTCGAGGCGACCTTTTCCGCTGACCTAATTTCCCCCAATGGAGTTTCGCCTGCCATAGCCACCACTCGTATCTCAAGTTTTCGCCCTTTGGATTTCTCGATGTAGGTGGCGTACCCCGCATCCACATCTCGATCGAATGCGCGAGGGATGTAGAGTGAAAATCCGCCGGGATCCGTCACCCATTTGTAATCCGACTTCCTCGCGCCAGTCTCGCCTAGCGCCCATTCTGAAGGTTGATATGGGCTCGGTGTGGACGAAGAAGTCGCTCCAAGAGTCACAACCGTTCCTAGTAATCCAACCAGGAGAGCTCCAGCACCAGCCGCCATCAAATTGCGACGCGCGAAACTCTTGACGGGACCACCCAATACGCCTGCCGTGGAAGGCTCCTGAGATTTGAGCGACGAGTATTTACCCTTCTTGGACGATACTTCACTCAAAGATTGCCCAGGGAGAGTGATACCCAGAATCGCGGCTACACATCGACGCACAACGCCATATTCACCTCGCGTGGTACGACGCCCAACTGAGACATCAGTCAGAGTCTGACGGCCGAGGCCTAGCGTCGCAGCAAGCACACGCCGTGTCACATTCGCGCGGGCCATCACGCAGCCCCCTCCTGCCCCACACCAGATGGAGCATGAGACTGTGTTACCGCGCTCGAATTCTGCGGTTGAGTGGAATCGTTTGGTGGCGAACCAACCCCCTGTCCCACACCCGTAACCGCATCATTAATCGTCTGCACTCGCCCAAGCTGGGTCAACAATGCAGGAGCCGAGATTCCTACAGCGATTGCCGCATAAGCACCCGAAATTTGGCCTGACATCCCAAACAGAGCAGCCCCCGCCGCACCCAGGACCATATGGAATATGGCCGCCGTGATATCTGCCACTGGATCAAGGAACTCTCGCAGGCTCGGCGGCGGCTGCGCATCCTCTACAGTTTCTGCTCTTTGATGCTCGCGCCGTGCCGCCTGCCACGCCATGGTCTGGTTGTAGACGTCGACCAACCCGCGTAGCGATCCACCTGCGGCTCCGAGCGCGAACAGCGTTGCCGTACCCACTACCCCCTCCAATGCCTCCACGGCCCCCTCCCCGAGCCCCACACGACAACTCTGCACGAGTTCATGGCGAACGGCAGCCCGCTTGGCGTAGAGATCTCCAAACGTCACTCGGGGTCCGGACGCCCCGCTGCAACATCTAGAGGTTGTCCCGTATGAGGCGTGAGTTATCCGGTGAGGGCCAGGTTGTGGAGCCGGGCGATGCCCAGCATGGCCTGATGAACACCGTTGCCCTTGAGCCGACAGTCCCGCAGGATCTTCCAGTTCTTCACCGCGCCAGGGCGTGTTCCACCCGGGCCCGCGCCCTGCGGTGGACGGCATTCTCCGCTTCCTGGTGTGGGCTGAGGCGTGTCTGACCTCGTCGTTTGCGGTGCGGGACGAGCAGGCCGGTGCCTTGGTACCCGCCGTCGGCGATGGTCGGTGCGCCGCGGCAGGCCCGGTCGACGCCGGACTCGGTGAATGCCCGGCAGTCGTTGCGGCTGCCGGGCAGCGGAAGGCCGATCGCCACGACCAGACGGCTGTTGGCGTCGATAACGACCTGCAGGTTCGTCGAGTAGCGGTAGTTCTTGCTGGAGGCGGCGATGCTGCGGTCGCGGGTGGGCACGAGGGTGCCGTCGACGATGTAGACGGTGTCTTTGCGCGGCCGACGGGCCGGCGAGATGGCCAGCAGGGGCGCCAGGTGATCGAGGATGCGGTCGGCCGCAGACTTCGAGACCCCGAACAGCGGCGCCACTTGCCGCAATGTGAGGTTCGTGCGCCAGTACGTCGCCACCAGCAACACGCGGTTCTCCAGCGGCAGCCGCCAGGGACGGCCGCGCTGAACATCACCACCGCGACGCCGCACCAGAGCCACCAGCCTGGTGAACTGCGACTCGGTCAGTCCGGAGAACGGCTCAATCCACTTCGGATCATCCGCTGAGATCACCCCACCCATGCTCAGCCAACGCACCAACTGCCCCACCAGTTACGGGACAACCTCTAGCGGCGCGCTGGGGTACCGTGCCGCGTCCCCCGTCCGGCAAGACCGTGGGGGCGGAGATCGAGCTCAGCGGCGACGCCCCGAGCCGAAGCGCACCGGTGCTTCCCACGCCCGGGTACCCTGCCGCGCCGGGCACGCCCGGTTGAAACACCTCCAGTGCCAGGAGCCGTCGCCTCGACGCCGTAGGTCCACGTCGTCTCCCTTGCACGCACCGCATCGCGGCGGCCTCGCGAAGTCCTCCGCGTGTTCGTGAGTGAGGATCTTGCGGGCGAAGTGGCCGCCCTTGATGGTCAGCATCACCTCGCGGGAACGGCTCTGCGAGAGGGAGTTGAGGCTCCCCAGCAGAACCGTGTGCTCGTCGATGACGACGATCTTCTGGTGCATGACGTTGACGGAGACGACGGTGGGGACCACGGTCCGCAGTTGCCTGACCAGGTGTGCCTGCTTCTTCTGGCCGGTGTCGTAGGGGTCGCGGACGAAGACCGTCACGCGCACTCCACGGCGTACCGCGTCCTCCAGTACCGGGAGGATGCCGAGTAGGCGTTTCGCGGTCCAGGGGGACCAGATCCACAGGGAGGTGCGGGCCTCGGCCAGGCGGTCGGCGAACGTCTCGTAGAAGGAGATCTCGTCGTGAACGTCGGTGACTTCCACGTGGCGTGAGAGTACGTCCGCGAGGCGGGTGCTGAACGGGCCGAGAGGGATATCGGGCTGCCCACCGGGGGCAACGAGCTGACTCGCCGGGACCCACTTGGCGCGCCGGTCGTGGATCAGCGCGGCGAGCTTGCCCATGGCCGTCTGCTCGCCCGCGGCGAGGATGCGGCTGCGGCTTCCAAGGACGTACAGCCTGGTCTGTACGCGGGTGACGGCGACGTTGAAGAGGCGTACACCGTTGCGGGCCCAGGTCGTCGCCTCGGGGACCCGAGTTGCCTGGGACATCCAGAGACCGTCGCCGTAGTCGTCCTCTACCGTGTCGAAGACGACCACCGGGAACTCACGGCCCTGGAAGCGGTGTGCCGTCCCAACTTCGGCGACCTGGCCATCTGTCGACTCGTTGTCGCGGAGTGCCTCCAGAGTGGCTTCCGCCTGTACCGGGTAGGGCGTGACGACTCCGGCCGCCTCGCCGTCCTCGCGGTGGAGGTCGACCAGTGCCCGCGCCAGCAGGGCGCCGGCCGGCCACCATCCCTTGCGGCGACCCGTGCGGTGGGCCTGGGCCAGGCTCTGGAGTCCGTCGGTATCGATGATCACGATTTCGGCGTCGTCGGGTGCGCGCCGCGCGGCACGTTGTTCGACGCCGGGGCCGGGTTTCAGCACGCCGTCGTACGCGAGGGCGTTCGCGAGGCTCATGACGTCGTGGCCGAAGCGGTGCTGGATGTCCAGGACGACACAGCCGGGGTGGCTGACGGCAGCTGCGGGTGACTCGATGCCGAAGTGTTCGTAGACCTCGCGCAGGATCCAGCGGGCGACATCAGGCCTTTTCCTGGCGTCGAGTTTCGGCAGGACAGGGCCGAGCTGCATGAAGTCTCCGAGCAGAACGGCCGTGGTCTTCGCCTTGCCCACGGCCAGGAGGACTTCGGGCAGGGTCGCGGCTCCGGCCTCGTCGACCAGGACGACGTCGTACTCACCCTCGAACACGGCTCTGGTGGTTCGGAAGCGGGCGAGCGTGGTGGCCACGAGCTTCGCGCCGCGGATGATCTCGCCCTGGGCGTCGCGGGCGAGTTTGTCGTACTCCTCCTGGAGTTCGCGGTGGCGGCGTTCCAGAGCAGGACGGCTCTCCTGGTCCGCGACGACTTGAGGCTTGAGGGCTGTCGCCAGAGCATGGCGCCTGGGATGGCCGAGGTGGTCGGCCTCCGCAACGCGAGCCTCTGCCGCTTGCGAGAGGCCGAGTTCCCTGGCAAGGGTATCCAGGCGGGCGGCGGTGGTCCTGTGGGTTCGCCGGGCCTGGTCCAGGTCGTTCTCCACCGTGCGCAGGGTCGTCTGCCGGAGCGTGATCTCCTGCTTGCCGAACAGGATCCGCGCGCGCAACTCCGCCAGTCGTCCTGTGATGCCTCCCTCCTGGCGGGCGAGGACGGAACGGGCATCCGCCGCCTTCTTCTCGGCCTCCCGGGCCTGGGTTCGTACCGTCTCCAGTCTGACCCGCGCCGTTTCCCTGTCCCGCCTGGCCCGGCGCTTCGCGAAGCCCTTCAGCTGCTCGAGTCCGTCCAGAAGCTCCTGAGCCGCTGCACGATCGCTGTCAGCCAGGAGGGCCTTCGCCTCCAGGTCGGTGACCACCGACCGGAGTCGGGCGAGGTGTGCCTCGTGCTCGTCGTGGGACTTCCAGTCGGCTTGGGCCTGTTCCGTCGCCTTCACTGCTTCGACCGCGGACCGGTACGCCTCTTCCAGTCGGGTGACCGTATCTCCTTCCGCCTGAGAGTCGCGGTGCGCCTTGTCGCGCGCCCTCTTCAGGGCCCCGGATGTACGGGCGGGATCGTCCAGCCTCGTGCGGTCTGCCGCGTACGCTACTGGATCGAAGTCGGTCAGGCTCCGCTCCAGCTCCTCCAACTGACGTGCCCGCTCCCGGCCTTCGACCAATTGCGCGGCGACCGCGCGGCGCCGTGCATCGGCTTCGGCCAGCCGTTCACGCACCATCAGGGTGAGACAGACACTCGCGTCCTCTGCGACCTCTCGTAGGTGGGGCGGTCCCACTCGGACGATCTCCCCGTCTGCGTGCCGCCGCTGCTTCACTACGCCCCACAGGGCGTTGTCCACGGCGATGTTGGTGGCCGAGGCCAGCAGAACCCGTTTGCCCCGCGCGATCAGGTCACCGATGGCCCGCTTGAGGACCGTGGTCTTGCCGGTGCCCGGCGGGCCCCAGACCAGCCACAGGCCCTCACCCGTGCACGCGCGATACGCGTGCTCCTGGGCCGGCAGGAGCACGCCCTGCGGCGGCGGGGTCGGTGCGAGCCGACCCGTGCCCGCCTCGCCGCGGGCCATGAGGTGGGCCAGCGGGGCGTCGGTGAGCGCGGCCATGCCCTCCCGTAGCGCTTTGACGAGGAAGCCGGTGGGCTGCGGTTTCATCCACAGATGGGGGTCAGTGGGATCGGCGAACTCGGGAACGCGCACCCGCAAGGCGGTACCGTCCTTGAACACGTCGAGGACGGAGTGGCCGGTATCGACACCCCTCTCGTCGGGCCCGGCCAGTCTCAGGCTGTCGCCCTGAAGCTGATCCGTGCCGATGTCGGAGCCGCGCACGTCGACGACGTACTCTCCGGGCTTTCGGCCCCGTACCGCCCGCCCCAGGAGACGCCACCGGGGCTCCCGCGCCGGTACGCCCTCGTGGGCCACCCAGGCATCCAACGCCGAGACGACTTCTTCCTGCCAGCCCACATTCCCCCGCTACGACCGCGCTGCCCGGATCTTGATCCCGTAGTACCAGGGCAGACCAGCGCTGACCACCACCCAATCTGGCCATGGTGAACGCCGACCGACTCGACACCCAGGCGGTAGCATCCGGAGTAGGATAAGGAGCATGAGTGAGCCTACCCAGAAGTACTCGATCACGATGCCCCGGGACATCGCCGAAGCCGCCCGCGCCCGCAGCGGGCCCTCCGGCCTGTCTGCCTACGTCGCCGCCGCCGTCGCCCGCCAGATCGAGCGCGACAACCTCAACGAACTCATCCAGGTCGCCGAGGCAGAACACGGCCCCATCACCGAGGACGAGGTGCAGGCCCTGCGCGACCAGCTCCACGAAGCACGCGCACAGCAGACCGGCGATGAGGCGAGCGCGGCGTGACACGCTCGCCGGCCACCCCGGGCGGCACGCTGGTGCTCGACAGCGAAGGGCTGGCCAAGGCCGTGCTGCGCGACCGCACAGTCACCGGCTGGCTCGCCCTTGCACGCGCCGACGACCTGCGTGTGATCACGTCGGCGGCCACTCTGGTGGAAGTCGTCCATCCGCGCATCAACCGCCCGGCCCTGGAGTGGACACTCTCCCGCCTCGTCGTGGAGCCGGTCACCGACGCAGTCGCGCGCCACGCCGCCGCCCTGCTCACCGATGCCGGCCTGCACGGCCACAAGTACGCCATCGACGCCATGCTCAGCGCGACCGCCCTCGCCGTTCCGGGGCCCGTCACCGTGCTCACCTCCGACCCGGAAGACCTCACCGCCCTCTGCGGAACGCGCGCCACTGTCATCAAGATCTAACGCCCAAAAGTGAATGAACCACACATTTCACGATCGCGGGGCATAACCGGGATCTCACTCCTGACGCAGCATCAGAGAGCGCGCTGACCTGCGAGAACGACTGGGAGGGGTCCGGCCTCCGGAGCCGTGTGCGCAGGTTCGAATCCTGCCAGGGGCACCGGGCGTATGTCGCTCCGAGCGGCCCCGTGTCGGGGTCCCTGAACTCTTCAGCGGCTCTTCGATGTCGGTCGCGTCGACGACGGGGTTGGGTCAGGTCGGCGGGGGCGAGGGCCGGCTCTTCCGGGTGAGTGTCGGGTGCCGTCGGCTGCGCTGACGGTCGTAGGTCCGAGGGGGCGGCCTCACCGTGCCGTGTGGTCAGCCGTCGTCGGCTGTTGTCTCGGCGTCCGCCAGTCTGCCGCGGAGCATCAGGTCCATCACCCTCATGTACCGCTGGGTGCGCGGGGCGCCGAGGATGAAGGGGTTGGGGCCGTGGGGGTCGGTGCGTAGTTGTTCGGCTCGTTGGAGGCCGTAGTCGTTGGGGTGGTTGGAGAGTTCCACGTCCGTGCCTGCTTGGTGCATGTGGGTGCGGAAGGTGTGGATGGAGGACAGGTAGGTGCGGAGTTCGGCGGGGGTGGGGGGTGGGTTGGTGCCGCCCCAGAGCATGGCCGTGTGGCGGTGGGGGCCGGTGTGGACGGGGAAGATCGGGGAGACGGTGCCGGGGGTGTGGCCCGGGGTGTGGTGCAGGTGGATGGTGGTGGCGCCGAGCGTGAGGCGTTGGCCGTCGGTGATGTCCAGGTCCCGGGTGGGGGCGTGGGGTGAGTCGGAGTGGGCCGTCAGGTTCCAGTCGGCCGGTGTCATCAGGATGCGGGCGCCGTAGTGGTCGGCGAGGTGCTGTGCGCCGCCGTAGTGGTCGTCGTGGCCGTGGGTGACCACGATGTACTTGATGGTGTGCGGGTCGGCTCCCAGCGTGCGCAGGCCCGCTACGACGGTGCCTTCCGCCTCCTCCGGGGAGGTGAGGGCGTCGATCAGCACGATGCCGTCGTCCGTCAGTACGGCCGTCGCGGAGACCCAGCCCACGCTCAGCATGGCCACGTTGTCGAAGAGCAGCAGCGGCTGCGGCGCGGGTGGGCGGGGTACTACGGCGCCGGGGGTCAGTGCCTTCACGAGGGTGAGGAGCACCTGGTCGTCTCCGGCCAGTGCGCGGGCGCGGTCGTAGTACGCCTGGGCGGCTGATGTGGTGGCGCTCGCCGGTGTGGCCAGGGGGAGGGCGCCGGCTCCGGCCGTGAGGGTGAGGGCCGCGAGGTGGGTGAAGCGGCGCCTGGAGAGGGGGGCGGCCGGGTGATCGGGGTGCGGTAAGGGGGAGGTCACGGTGGTCCTCTCGGTGACTCGGAGGGCTGGGCCTGCCCTCGGGCACCTTGATCCTCACCTGTCGGCCTGCTCGCGTGGGCTGTTTGCCGTCGTGTTGGCCGGATGCGAGCCCTCAGCGGGCCGCCCCCGACTGTTCCGTCGTGCCGGCGGCTATCCGGCCTGGGGGCGGGGAGGCGGCCCCTGCTGTCGGTTCCAGTGGGCCGCATCCTCGTCGCTGAGCAGTTCCGCTGCCTGGTTCTGGGTGTGTGCGGCTGCCATTTGCGCCTCCGCCACCACATCTCCGCGTTCGCGCACCAGGTCTTCATAAATCGGCAGGTGATCGTTTTCGGCGGGTGTGCGTGTCACTGTGCCGTCCTTTCGCTGGTAATGCCGTCAGGCCCGGTTGAGGCGTGCGGCAATTCCGTGCCCGAGCAGCAAATAGAGGACGGCCGGGAGGCCGTAATTGAGGATGACCCGTAGGCCTTCCGTGTCCATCGTGAAAATATCCCGTGCCCATCCGGACAGCAGGTTCGCCGAGCCGCGCACGAACTCCACGAACGCGTTCCCCTGGTTGGCGTCGAGCAGGTACAGCACGATCCACAGGCCGAGCAGCCCCGCCGACACATCGGCGATCGTGCAGATCGTGACGGCCGTTCTGCGTGCGGTGGCCCGGTTGTCCCGGGGGCGGTTCTGGGGTGTGTGACCGTCGTGTGTCTGGTATCCGGGAACCGGGTCGGTGTTCACGAGAAATCCGATCTGACGCGTTACTGGGGACGAGACGACGGGTCACCCCACAGTGCCGGGATTCGGCCATTGCGGGGCGACTCGCTTCCACTTGGTTCTGCGCCAGGGAAAGACGGCTGTGTTACACCGCGGTCCGGGACGTCCCAAATATGGCGCCAGCGCCATAAGGCGGGTTAAGGGCCCGGTCGGGTACTTGTCCAAATGTTCCCGTGCCAAGGCACATTTACCGAACGCGGTGCCGTGGCAGGGAGAGGGTCAGGGCTGGTCCGTCGTGGGGAGCATGGCCCAGACCGTTTTGCCCATGGGGTGTCTTCTCGTCCAGCCCCAGTGTTCGGACAAGGCGTCGATGATGCGCAGCCCGCGGCCGTGCTCGTCGAAGGGGTCGCTCGTGTGCGGGTACACCGGCGGGTGGTCGCTGGGGTCGGTGACCGCGCAGACCAGGTGGGCGGGGCGGCGGATGCTGAGGCGGAGCCAGATCTCGGCCTCGGCGTCGGCGGGGGCGCGGCGGGCCGCGGGGCGGGGTGCGGCGTGCAGTACGGCGTTGGCGAGCAGCTCGGTGACCACCATGAGGGCGTCGGGGCCGCAGTGGCCCAGCTCCCAGCTCTCCAGGGTGCGGCGGACGAAGTCGCGGGCCTGGCCGCAGCCCTGTTCGGCGCCCGCCAGGGGCAGGACGGCGGATCGCGGCGAGGTGAGCGGGGGTTCGGGCCCGGTGAGCCGAGGACGCGGACCGGAGGCGTCGGGGCGCGCCTGCTGCGTCGCGGTCGAACCCGCGGGTGACGCAGGGCCGCTGGGCAGTCGGAGCCCTTCGTACGCAGGTAAGGACACAACGTCTCCCTGATACATGGTCAGGACGGGTCGTCCGCGCCGCTCTTGACGCCAAGGGCTATTATCCACGCCGACGGCGTCTCCGTGCAATTTCACGGGAAATTGCGCGAGCGGTGTCGACGCAGAGCGCGTGGTGCGGTCCGGGCCCGGTGGGGCGCGGAGGCGTACGCGTGACGGAACGTGAGCAAGGAGAGTGCAGTGCCAACAGCACAGAACGGCGTACGGGCAAGCTCGTTGGGCGTCCGCTGGATCAAGAGCCGGCACAGCAATGCCGAGGGCAACTGCGTCGAGGTGGCCTCCCTCGGCGACGGCAGTGTCGCGATGCGCAATTCCCGTCACCCCGATGGCCCGGCCCTCGTCTACACCCCGGCCGAGATCTCGGCCTTCCTGGCGGGCGCCAAGGACGGGGAGTTCGACCACCTCGTGTGAGCCCCGCCCCGTGTGAGCCTCCCGTGGCCGGCGGCGGCCCGCCTCGTGCGAGTCGTCCGCCTGCCCGGGAACGGAACGCCATACCCCGGAGCACCGCATCCCGGAACACCACGCCCCGGAACACCGCACAACACCCGGCCGCGACGGACGAAACGTCTCCCGCAAGCGGAAGTTGACTCTTCCACTTCCTGCGGTTCCGGCGGCGTGAGGCAGCGGGATGCGATAATGCGGTCTGTCGTATGCCGGTCTACGGGGAGTCAGGATGTCCGCCGAGTTCCCTCGCATCTCCCGCCTGGAACCCTATCTGGAGCGGACCGAGCCCGCGCCGACCCTGCTGAAGATGCTGGTCGGCGTCCAGTTGGCGGGTATCCGGGAGGACCTCGGCCTGTCCCAGGACCAGGCGGCCCGTGCCGTGGGGTTCAGCCCGGCGAAGCTGTCGCGCATCGAGGCGGGCAAGAGCCGTCGGCCGCCCACTGAGGCCGACGTCCGCAAGCTGCTGGAGCACTACCGCGCCGAGGAGTACGAGGTCTCGCTGCTGCTGCAGTTGCTGCGGCGGGCCGGTGAGCCGGGGTGGTGGCAGCGTTACGACAAGCGGCTGATGCCGGAGTGGTTCGACCGGCTGGTCGGGCTGCAGGAGGCCGCGACGGCCATCCGTACCTTTGAACTGCAGTACGTCCCCGGTCTACTGCAGACCGACGCCTACACCCGAGCCGTGGTGGAGCGCGGGCTGCCGACGGCGCCGACCCGTGAGGTGCTGCGGCGGGTGGAGCTGCGGACGCGCCGGCGCGAGCTGCTGTACCGACCGGACGCGCCCCAGCTCTGGGCGATCATGGACGAGTCGGTGCTCCTGCGCGTCCTGGGCAGCCGTGAGATGATGCGCGCCCAGCTCGAGCACCTCGTGGAGATGGCCCAGCGGCCGCAGGTGACCGTGCAGATCGTGCCGCTGGACGTGACCAACGCCTCGGCGCCGGCCATGCCGATCACCTATCTCCGGTTCGGCGGCATCGATCTGCCCGACATCGTCTACCTGGAGCACATCAAGAGCGCGGCCTTCCTGGAGGACCGCGACGAGACCGAGGAGTACCGCCTCGCCCTGGACCGGCTGGGTGACGAGGCCCTCAACCCGCGCGAGTCCCTGGAGCGGCTGCGCGAGACGGCGGAGCGGTACTCCCG
This sequence comes from Streptomyces ferrugineus, assembly GCF_015160855.1. NCBI lineage: Bacteria > Bacillati > Actinomycetota > Actinomycetes > Kitasatosporales > Streptomycetaceae > Streptomyces > Streptomyces ferrugineus. The sequence continues at coordinate 8,297,330 of NZ_CP063373.1, forward strand.
CATGGGCTCATGAGTCGCCCTGAACTTGTCACCTGAGCTCTACGGGAGTCGGCCCACGCCGCCGTACTCGATCCACTCCATGGTCAGCTGACGCGGCGTCACCTCGGTGTCGGGGCGCCAGGTGGAGACCTCCACCAGGCCGGGGTCCAGGATCTCCAGGCCCTCGAAGTACTCCGCGACGTCCTTCTCCTGGCGCACCCGGCCCCAGTGGCCCTGCGTCGCCTGGTCCATGAAGTCGGTGACGAAGTCGCGGACCTCGGGGTCCTCGCTGACCAGCTGGCACATCACCATGTAGCTGCCGGGCGCGAGGCGATCGCGCACGCGGCGGGCAACGGCGAGCGGGCCGTCGGTGTCGCTGTCGGGGATGCAGTGGAACACCGAGTTGAACAGCACGGCCACCGGCTGCGAGAAGTCGATCAGGCGCTTGGTGTCGTCGTGGGCGAAGATGCCGTCGGTGTCGCGCATGTCGGCGTGGATGACGGCGGTGTTGTCGTTCTGGTCCAGCAGGGCGCGGCCGTGGACCAGGACCATCGGGTCGTTGTCGACGTACACCACGCGCGAGGACGGGTCGACGGCCTGCGCGACCTGGTGGACGTTGTTCTGGGTGGGCAGGCCGGAGCCGTGGTCGAGGAACTGCCGGATGCCGTACTCGCCGGCGAGCGTGCCGACCACGCGCTGGAGGAAGCGCCGGTTGTTCAGCGCGAGGGCGCGGGTGCTGGGGACGACCTTGTCCAGCTCTTCGCAGGCGGCTCGGTCCGAGGCGTAGTTGTCCTTGCCTCCGAGGTAGTGGTCGTACATGCGCGCGGCCGTCGGGACCGTGGCATCGATCGACGTGGACAGCTTTCCAGGCTCCATGGCTTCCCCCAGGGGCAGGACGGCCGAGGAGATCACCTCGCCGACAACACATCCTAGGGAGAGGGCAGTTGGTCGAGCCAGTCCATCGGTCAACCAGCGGGTGAATACCACCCTTGACGGGGACGGCGGATGTGGAAGCCGCTGATGGAACGCGCGGGACGTGTCCGGTATGGGGGCCCTCGCCCCGGACATCTCGAATGCCGCTGTGTCGTCAATTGTTCGTAGGTGCCTACGAGGTGAGTGTGCGACCACCCGGTTCGGGCTGTGCGGCACTCCGTTTCGAACTAGGGTTCTCGATCGGAAGCCACATTCGACGGGGGTATGTACGTGGCAGATGCGGCGCGCTCGCACAACGACACCGCGCACGACGGGGGAAAGACCGGCCGGTTCACCGGCATGGGTCCCTTCATGCTCGTCTGGAGCGGGCAGGCGATATCCCTGGTCGGCAACTCCGTCCTGCGGTTCGCCTTCGTCTTCGAGACCTGGTCGGCCACCGGCCGGGCCACCGCGCTCACCACGCTCTCGCTGTGCGCGCTGCTCCCCCAGGTGCTGCTGAGCCCGCTCGCCGGGGCCTTCGTCGACCGGGTCAGGCGGCGTACGGCGCTCCAGCTCGCGGACGGCGGCGGGCTGTTGATCGTGGCGCTGCTCGGCGTGCTGCACTTCACCGGCGGGCTGCACACCTGGGAGGTGTACGGCGCGGTGATGCTGCTCGGCTGCGCCGCCGCGTTCCAGTTCCCGGCGCTGGGCGCCGCCGTGCCGCTGCTGGTGGACAAGAGGCAGCTCCAGCGCGCGAACAGCCTGTTGGCGAGCGCCAAGAGCACGGCGGACGTCGGCGGTCCGGCGCTGGGCGGGCTGCTGGTGGCGTTCTCCGGGCTCGGCTTCATCCTGGTCGCCGACCTGGTGAGCTTCGCTCTCGCGCTGGTCGCGATCCGCGTCGTACGGCTGCGGGGGGACGGCGGCGCGGCGAAGCCGAAGGGCGGGGCGCGGGGGAAGCTCGTCGCCGAGGCCGTCGAGGGGATGCGGTTCCTGTTCCGGTTTCCGAGCCTGCGCGATCTGATGCTGGCGTTCTGCTTCGTCAACCTCGTCATGGTCTTCGGCTTCGCCGCCGTACAGCCGATGGTGCTGGCCCGGTCCGGGGGCGAGACGTCGGCGCTGGCGAGCGTCAACACCGCGATCGGGGTCGGCGGGGTCGTCGGCGGGCTGCTGATGGCGGCCTGGAGCGGGCCGAGGAACCGGGCCCGGGGCATGCTGCTCGGCATCATCGGCATGTGCCTGTCCGCCCAGGTGGCGATGGCGCTGGTGGGCGGGGTGGTCGGCTGGTGCGCGGCCATTCTCGTGGGCGCGGCGCTGATGCCGATGATCAACGGCACGATGCAGGCGATCGTGCAGACCAAGGTGGACCAGGAGTGGCACGGCCGGGTCTTCGGCGCGGTGATGTTCCTGTCGCAGATCTCCGTCCCGCTGGCCACGGCGGTCTCCGGCCCGCTCGCCGACCATGTCTTCGAACCGCAGGCCGCCGCCGGCACCGGGATCTTCGTGGTGCTCGGGCCGCTGCTGGGCGACGGTCCGGGCAGCGGCATGGCCGCCATGCTGCTCATCGCGGGCCTGTGCGGCATCACCGTCGCGGTGGTCGGCATGTCCCGGCGCACGGTGCGGGACATCGACGCGCTGCTGCCCGACGCCACCACCGACACCGCCGACGACAACCCCGAGAACAGAGAACTCGTGGAGGGCTGACCATGACCACCAACCCCTTCGAGGACGAGGACGGCACCTATCTCGTGCTCACCAACGCCCAGGGCCAGCACTCGCTGTGGCCCGACGAGATCGCCGTGCCGGACGGGTGGGACGTGGCGCTGACCGCGAGCAGCCGTGCCGAGTGCCTCGCCTTCGTCGAGGAGCACTGGACGGACATACGTCCCACCCGCACGGGTGCACATGCCTGAGGCGGGGGCAGCGGGGGCGTCGCACGGCGTGCATGGACGCTTCGAGGAACAGGCCCGGCGGACACCGGCGGCGACCGCGCTGGTGTGCGGTGACGAGCGGCTGAGCTACGGCGAACTCGACGCCCGCGCCGCCCGGTTGGCCGCGCTGCTGCGGCGGCGCGGGGTGCGGCCGGGGGCCCTGGTGGGCGTGCACCTCGAGCGGTCCGCGGAGATGGTGGTGGCGCTGCTCGGCGCGCTGAAGGCCGGCGCCGGCTACGTGATGCTCGACCCGGACTTCCCGGCGGAGCGGCTGCGCGGGATGGCGGCCGACGCGCGGGTCGCCGTGGTCGTGTCGCGGCGGGGGTGCCAACAGCCGCTGCCCTCCGTCGAGTCGGTGGCGGTGGAGGACGCCGAGCACTCCGGACCTCTTGAGCCCGGGTCCGTGGCCGTACGGCCGCACGACCCCGCCTGCGTCATGTTCACCTCCGGCTCCACCGGCCGACCGAAGGGCATCGTCGCCTCCCACTCCGCGATCACCGGGACGCTGACCGGGCAGGACTTCGCCTCCTTCGGGAGCGGCGCGGTGTGGTTGCAGTGCTCGCCGGTGTCCTGGGACGCGTTCGCGCTGGAGCTGTGGGGTCCGCTGCTGGGCGGCGGCCGGTGCGTCCTGCATCCCGGGCAGCGGCCCGACCCGGTGCTGATGGCGGACCTGGTCGACCGGCACGCCGTGACGTCCCTGTACCTCTCCGCCTCCCTGTTCCATGTGATCGTCGACGAGTACCCGCGCGCCCTCGACGGAGTGCGCGAACTGATCGTCGGCGGCGAGCCGATGTCGCCCGCGCACGCGGCCCGCGCCCTGGAACGCCACCCCGGGCTGCGGCTGAGCAACGGCTACGGCCCGGTCGAGGGCATGGTCTTCCTGACCGTCCATCCGGTCACCGCCGAGGAGGTGCGGGACGGAAGGCCGGTGCCGATCGGGCGCCCGCTCAACGGCAAGCGGCTGCGGGTGCTCGACGAGGGGCTGCGGCCCGTCGCGGACGGGGAGACCGGTGAGCTGTACGCCGCCGGGGCGGGTGTCGCGCTGGGCTACCGCGGCCGGCCCGGGCTGACCGCCGAGCGGTTCGTGGCCGATCCCTACGGGCCCGCAGGCGAGCTGATGTACCGCACGGGGGACCTGGTGCGGCGGCGGGCGGACGGGGTGCTGGAGTATCTCGGGCGGGCCGATGACCAGGTGAAGATCCGCGGGTTCCGGGTGGAGCCCGGCGAGGTGGAGACGGTCCTGGCCGGGCATCCGGGGGTCGTCCGGGCGGCTGTGGTCGCGCGTCCCGACAGCACGGGTGACAAGCGGCTCGTCGCCTACGTCGTCCCAGGTGATCCGCGGCCGTCCGAGGGCGAGTTGCGCGAGCACGCCGCCCGTGTGCTGGCCGACTATCTGGTGCCGGCCGCCTTCGTGCTCCTGGACGCCCTGCCCCTCACCCCCAACGGCAAGCTGGACCGCGCCGCCCTGCCGGAGCCCGGCCCGATCACCGGCTCGCTCGCCTCGGCGTCCGCGCGGGAGCCGTCGGGCGAGGTCGAGCGGGCGCTGTGCGGGCTGTTCTCCGAGGTGCTGGGGGTGGCGTCGGTCGGTCCCGAGGACGACTTCTTCGACCTCGGCGGCAACTCGCTGATGGTGACCCGGCTGCTGGGCCGGATCCGGCTGACGCTGAGCGCGCCGATCGACGTACGGACGCTGTTCGAGTGCCGGACGCCGGCGGCGCTGGTGCCGCACGTGGCGAGGGCGGAGCGGGACGAACCGGCCGCCGCACCCGCCCCGCCGCCGGACGGGGGCGCGCTTGCCCTGTCGTACGCCCAGCGCCGCCTCTGGTTCCTCGACCGGGTCGACGCCGGTACCGCCTACACCCTCCCGGTGCTGGTGCGGCTGCGCGGCGGGATCGACGCCGAGGCCCTTCGGGCGGCCCTCGCGGACGTGGCCGCGCGGCAGACGGTGCTGCGTACCGTCTTCGAGGAGCGCGACGGTGAACCGGGGCAGCGGGTGCTGAACGGCGACGCGGCCCGGCCCCGGCTCAGGCAGGTCGACGTCGATGCCGGTGAGTTGGCGGGGGCCGTCGCCGAGGCCGCCCGGCATCGCTTCGACCTCGCGGCCGAACTCCCCCTGCACGCCGTGCTGTTCGGGGTCCGGGACCGGCCCGGTGAGCACGCCCTCCTGCTCGTGCTGCACCACATCGCGGGCGACGGCTGGTCGCTGCCCCCGCTGTTCCGGGACCTGTCGCACGCCTACGCCGCCCGGGCCTCCGGTGCCGAGCCGGGGCTGGCCCCGCTGCCCGTCCCGTACGCCGAATTCGCGCGGCGTCAGGCGGAGCGGCTCGGCTCGGCGCACGCGCCGGGGTCGCTCGCGGCGGCCCAGCTCGACTTCTGGCACAAGGCCCTCGCCGATCTCCCGCCCGGCGGGCCGCTGCTCCCCCGCCGCCCGGGGCGCCCCGCCGTGCCGGGCCGGGACGCCGCCACCGTCGTACGGCGGCTGGACGCGGCGGCGCACGCGCGGATCGTCGAAGTGGCGCGGGCACAGGGCGCGACGCTCTTCATGGCGCTGCACGCCGCTCTCGCCGCCGTGCTGGTGCGGGCGGGGGCGGGCGAGGATCTGGCGGTCGGGTCGCCGATCGCCGGGCGCGGGCACGACGGCACGGTGGACGACGTCGTCGGGTTCTTCGTCAACATGCTGGTGCTGCGCACCGACGCCTCCGGCGACCCCACCGTCCGGCAACTGCTCGCCCGCACGCGGGAGACGGCTCTGGACGCCTTCGCCCACCAGGACATGCCGTTCGAGGAGGTCGTGGAGGCGCTCAATCCCGTACGGCCGCCGGGACGGCAGCCGTTCACGGAGGTGGTGCTGGCGTTGCAGAACAACGCCCGCGCCGGCGTGGACCTGCCCGGTGCCCGGGCCGGGGTGGAGCCGTTACGCACCGGCACCGCGCGGTTCGAGCTGCTGGTCGACGTGACGGACGATCACTCCCCGTCGGGGGCGCCGGACGGCATGACGCTGGTCTTCGAGTACCGGACCTCGTGTCTGGAGCCGGAGTTCGTCCAGTGGCTGGCGGACGCGGTCGTCGAGGCGCTGTGCGCGGCGGCCGACGAGCCGGACCGTCCGCTGTCCCGGCTTCCGCTGCCCGAGCCTCCCCGGCGTGCGGACGCGGGCCGGGACACGGTCCGCGCCCCCGCCGTCGCCACCGGCACCCCGGCGGACTCCGCACTGCACCGGGAGATCGCCGCCGTCTGGTCCGACGTCCTCGGCGTCGACGGCGTCGGCCCGCACGACGACTTCTTCCGGCTCGGCGGCAACTCGCTGCGCGCGGTGCGGGTCGCGGCCCGTCTCACCGGCGCCGGGCGCACGGTGACCGCCGCCCAGCTCTTCACCTCGCCCACCGTCGCCGCCCTCGCCGCCGAGCTGGAGCGGGCACCGGCCGACACACCCGCGGCACCGGCGCCCATCCCGCGCCGGCCGCGCGTGCCCCGACAGCCCGGCCGCGAGGGCCGTACCGACACAGGTCAGAAGGAGGTGCCATGGAGCTGAGCGTGATGTTCTTCGGCGCGGACGCCCCCGGCGGGAGCGCGGCCCGCCACAGCGAGGCCTACGACGACATCCTCACCGTCGCCCGGACCGCGGACCGGCTCGGCTTTCACGCGATCTGGACGCCCGAGCGGCACTTCCAGCAGGTGGGGCAGGTGTTCCCCAGCCCGCCGGTGCTCAGCGCGGCGCTCGCGGTGGCCACCGAGCGGATCAACATCCGGGCGGGCAGCGTGATCCTGCCGCTGCACCATCCGCTGCGGATCGCGGAGGACTGGGCGGTCGTCGACAACCTCTCGCACGGCCGGATCGGCCTGTCGGCGGCGACGGGCTGGCACTCCGCCGACTTCGTACTGGCCCCCGACCACTACGAGGGCCGCCGCGAGCGGACCCTGCGGGACATCCCGCTGCTGCGCCGGCTGTGGGCGGGCGAGGCGGCCGAGTTCACCGACGGCACCGGCGCCGAGGTCACCGTCCTGCCGCAGCCCCGGCCCGTGCAGCACACCCTGCCGCTGTGGCTGACCACCTCCGGCAACCCGGCGACCTGGGAGGCCGCCGGAGGTCTGCGCACCGGCGTCCTGGGGGCGACCGTCGGGCAGAGCAGGGAGGAGCTGGCCGAGAAGATCGGCCGGTACCGGGCCGCCTGCGCCGCCGCGCCGGAGCAGGGCGGCACCGACGCGCACGGCCGGGTGACGCTGATGGCGCACACGTTCGTCGGCGCGGACGACGAGGAGGCACGGCGGCTGACGGCCGCACCGCTCAAGCGGTATCTGCAGTCGTACGTACGGCAGACCACGGCGAACCGCACGGCCGACAGGGCGACGGCGGAGCTGACCGAGGAACAGACCGCGCTGCTCGCCGAGTTCGCCTTCCACCGCTATCTGACCTGGGGCAGTCTGCTCGGCTCCGCCGAGAGCTGCCGCAAGATGCTCGCCGATCTGCGCGAGCTGGGCTGTGACGAGGTCGCCTGCTTCGTGGACTTCGGCCTCGGCCGCGACGAGATGCTGGCCGGGCTGCACCGGCTGGCCGAACTCCGGGAGGACGTGGCGTGAGCGGCGCTTCGGGCACGTCGATGGCGGACCGTTTCAGCGCGCTCAGCGGTGAGCAGCGCGTCCGCCTGATGCGGCGGCTGGTGGAGTCCGGGCAGGCGGGGCTGATCCCCGCGGTGGTGCCTCGGCGCGACGGGGACGGGCCGGTGCGGCTCAGCCCGGCGCAGGAGGACCTGTGGGTGTACGAGTCGCTGTATCCCGGCACTCCGGCGCTCAACCTGTGCTGTGCCTACCACTTCGACGACCCGGTCGACGCGGACCTGCTGGAGACGGCGCTGACGCTGGTCCGGGCGCACCACGACATCCTGCGGGCCCGTATCGAGGGCGAGCCGGGTGCGCTGAGCGTCACGTTCCCGCCCGAGGAGCGCTTCCGGCTGGAGCGGGAGGACCTGCGCGGCACCGGCACCACCATCGCCGAGGCCTTCGAGACGTTCCGGCGCCGTCCCTTCGACCTGGCCGGTGAGCCGCTGATGCGGGCCCGGTTCGTCACGGTCGACGACCGGCGGACCACGCTGATGCTGAGCCTGCACCACGTCATCGCCGACTGGTGGTCCTTCGACGTGCTCCAGGCCGAGTTCGCCGCGGCCCACGGGGCGCTGCGCTCGGGTACGGCGGGGACCGCGCTGACCCGGCCCCCCATCCAGTACGCCGATTTCGCCTCCTGGCAGGGCGAGTTGGAGGAGGCCGGGGTCTTCGAGGCGCGGCTGGCGTTCTGGCGCCGCTACCTCGCCGAGCCGCCCGGGCCGCTCACCGTGCCCGGGGCCCGCGCGGGGTCGTCCGAGGAGATCGCCCAGATCCCGTTCCGCGTCGACGCCGACACCGCCCGGGCCGTACGGGCGCTGGCCCGGGAGCGCGGCGCGTCCGTGTACGTCGTGCTGATGGCGGCCTTCGCGGTCCTGGCGCACCGCCTCACCGGCGCCGACGACATGGTGCTCGGCACCCCGACGGCCAACCGGGCCGCCAAGGGCCTGGAGCGGGTCATCGGGTACGTCATGAACGCCATCCCCACCCGCTGGCGGATCCGGACCGGCGACTCCTTCGCCGACGTACTGGCCCGGTTCGCGGCCGACTTCCCCGAGCTGATGGCCAACGCCGACGTGCCGGTGGGGCGGATCGTCTCGGCGGTCGCGCCGGACCGCAGCGCCGGGCGCTCCCCGCTGTTCCAGTGGGTGTTCATGCACCTCACCCAGCAGCGCAGCGTGGCCGCGCTGCGGGAGTTCAGCGAGCCCGAGCGGATCCACACGGGCGGCGAGCACGACCTGGTGGGCATCGTCCGGGACGCCGACGACGGGGCGATGGACGGCAGCTTCGAGATCCGTACGGCCCTCTTCGACGCGGATGCCGTGCGGCACTGGACGGACGCGTACCTGGAGCTGCTGCGGCGCTTCACCGCGGAGCCGGAGGTGCCGCTGGCCGAGGTGGGGCTGGTGCCCGAGGCCGACCGGCGCCGGGTGGCGGAGCTGAGCTCCGGCGGGCCCGCGCCCGAGCCGCTGACCCTGCCCGACCTGGTCGCCCGGCAGGCGGCCCGCACGCCTGACGCGCCGGCGCTGGAGACCGGGGCGCTGGCGCTGACCTACGCCGATCTTGTTACGCGCGTTGATCAGTTGGCCTCCGTGTTCGCCGAGTACGGGGCGGGGCCCGGTGAGGTCGTGGCCCTCGCGTTGGGGCGCACCGGCGCGATGACGCCTGCGCTGCTGGCGGTTCAGCGGACTGGTGCCGCGTACTTGCCGATCGACCCCGACTATCCGCCGGAGCGGGTTTCGATGGCGTTGGCGGATGTGGGGCCGGTGTTGGTGGTTGTGGGGGAGCGGGGGGTGCCGGTCGATACGGATGTGTCGACGTTGATGCTGAGCTCTTCGCTGGAATTGCCACGTGATGCCGTCGATCGGCTGCCGCGCCGTCGTGGCTCGTCGCGCCCACGCGGCGGTAGCCGCAAATCGACAACAGCCCCGCGCCCCTATGGGGCGCCGGCACCCGCGTACGTCATACACACCTCCGGCTCCACTGGCCGTCCCAAGGGCGTCGTCGTCCCGCACACCGGGCTTGCCGCCCTCGCCCAGGGCCTCGTGGATGCCATGGCGCTGACCCCGGACAGCAGGGTGCTGCAGCTCGGCTCGCCCGCCTTCGACATCTCCCTGGGCGAGATGTGCATGGCGTTCGGCTCGGGCGGGACGCTGGTCGTGGCGCCGGAGGGGCCGCTCACCGGGCAGGAGCTGGGTGATGTGCTCACCGGGCGGCGCATCAGTGCCGCCCTCGTGCCGCCCTCCGTGCTCGCGACCGTCCCCGCCGGGCAGTACCCGGAGCTGCGGTCGCTCGCCGTGGGCGCGGAGGTGTGTCCGCCGGAGCTGGTGGCGCGCTGGGCCGTCGGCGGGCGCCGGTTCCACAACGCGTACGGGCCCACCGAGTGCACCGTCGGCGCCACCGTCTCCGGCCCGCTGACCGGCGACGGCACCCGGCCGCCGATCGGCGCGCCGCTCCCGGGCACGCGCGCGTACGTCCTGGACGAGCGGCTGCGGCCGGTGCCGCCGGGGGTGTGCGGTGAGCTGTATCTGGCGGGGCCGGGGGTGGCGTACGGCTATCTGGGGCGGGCGGCGGCGAGTGCCGAGCGGTTCGTCGCCGATCCGTACGGGCCGCCCGGTGAGCGCATGTACCGCACCGGGGACCTGGCCCGCCGCCGGCACGACGGGCAACTCGACTACCTGGGCCGGTCCGACGACCAGGTGAAGATCCGGGGGCTGCGGATCGAGCCGGGCGAGATCGCCGCCGTGCTCACCGGGCATCCCTCGGTGGAGCGGGCGGTGGCCATCGTACGGGAGGACCGGCCGGGCCGGCCGCGGCTCGTCGCGTACGTCGTCGGCGGCGAGGGCGCCGAGCCGGTGCCGGGCGCGCTGCTGGCGTACGCCGCCGGGCGGTTGCCGGCCGCGATGGTGCCGGCCGACGTGGTGGTGCTGGACGCGCTGCCGCTGGCGCCGAACGGCAAGCTGGACCGGGCGGCGCTGCCCGCGCCGGGAGGCGGGCCGAGCGCCGGCGGGCGGGCTCCCCAGGGCTCTCGTGAGGTCGCCCTGTGCGCCCTGTTCGAGGAGGTGCTGGGCGTCGAGGAGGTGGGGGCCGACGACGACTTCTTCCGGCTGGGCGGCGACAGCATCATGGCGATCCAGCTCGCGGGGCGGGCCTCGGGGGCGGGGCTGGGCGTCACGCCGCGTGATGTCTTCACGGCCCGTACGCCCGCGGCGCTGGCGCTGACCGCGCGGGAGGTCGCCGACCTCGGCGCGGACCGCGGCACCGGGCGTTTCCCGCTCACGCCGGTCATGCGCTGGTGGCGTGAACAGGGCGGGGACGCGGCGGCGTTCACGCAGTCGATGGTGTTCCCGGTGCCGTCGGGCGCGGGCCCGGGGCGTGTCGAGGCGGCCGTGCGCGGGCTGGTCGAGCGGCACGGTGTGCTGCGGATGCGGCTGGTGGAGGGCGAGCTGGAGATTCCCGAGGCCGTCCCCGACGTGGCCGTCGAGCGGGTCGAGGTGCCCGCCGGTGCCGATCCGCGCGAACTGGCCGGCGAAGCGGCGGCTTCGGTGCGGCTCGATCCCGAGCAGGGGGAGATGCTGCGGGCCGTCTGGCTCGACCCGGGCTCCGGGCGGCCGGGACTGCTGTTGCTGACGGTGCATCACCTCGCGGTGGACGGGGTGTCCTGGCGGCTGCTGGGGCCCGAGCTGGCGGCCGGGGAGCGGCCGATCCCGGCGCCGGGCACGTCGTTCGCGGGCTGGGCGCGGCTGCTGGCCGAGGAGGCGCTGCGGCCCGAACTGGCCGATGTGCAGTCGGCCTGGTGGGAGCGGATGCTGAGCGGCCCGGACGCGCGGATCGCGGGCGGCCGGGGTGCCGGCGCGCCCCGTGCCGTGCTCACCGTCGAGCTGGCGCCCGAGGTCACCGAGGCGGTTCTGGCCGAGGTGACGGAGGCCTTCCACTGCGGCCCCGACGCGGTACTGCTGACCGCGCTGGCCGCGGCGGCGCTGCGACGCCGGGACGCCGGCACCGGCCTGCTGGTCCACCTGGAGGGCCACGGCCGCGAGGGGCTGTCCCGGCCGGCCGACGTCTCGCGCACCGTGGGCTGGTTCACCACCCAGTACCCGGTCCGGCTGGACGCGGGCGACGCGCTCGGCGCGGACTTCTGGCAGCCCGCGCGGGACGCGGCCGGCGAGGCCCTCAAGCAGGTCAAGGAACAGCTCCGGGCGGTTCCGTCGGCCGGTCTCGGCTGGGGCCTGCTGCGGTACCTCAACCCGGACACGGCCCCGAAGCTGGCCACGCTGCCCGTCCCCGACCTGCGCTTCAACTACCTGGGCCGGTTCTCGGGTGGCGACACCGCCGACGGCGAGCTGCTCGGCATGGCCGCCGAGGCGCTGCCGCTCGGGCACGCCGTGGAGGTGGACGCGGTGGTCGTGGAGCGGGACGCCGGGCGGCTGTGTCTGAGCGCCGGGTTCTCGTATGCGCGCGGGGTGCTCGACGAGGACGAGGTGTCGGAGCTGGCGCGGCTGTGGTGCGAGGCGATCGAGGTGCTGGTCGAGCACGCGCGGCGAGGCGGCACGGGCGGCCACACCAGCTCCGACTTCCCGCTGGTGGACCTGTCGCCGGACCAGCTCGCGCTGCTGGAGGACGACCTGGACCTCGGCCTCGACGACGAAGGGGACGACTGATGGGCGCCCGTATCGCGGACGTGCTGCCGCTCTCCCCCGCCCAGGAGGGCCTGCTCTTCCATGCCCTGCGCGATCCGGAGCGCCCCGACCCGTATCTGGTGCAGGCCCGCTTCCGGGCCGGCCCGGACACGGCGCCCGAGGCGTTACGGGCCGCGGTGAGCGCGCTGCTGGAACGGCACCCCAATCTGCGGGCCTGCTTTCGGCACGCGCACGTCGACCGTCCGGTGCAGGTGATCCCGCGTGCCGTGAAACCGCCGTGGACGGAGATCGACCGCACCGGGCGGACGCCGGTCGAGACGGAGGCGGAGCTGGCGCGTCTCATGGCGAAGGACCGGGAGCGCCGGTTCGACCTGGCCCGCCCGCCGCTGGTGCGGGCCACACTGGTCCGGCACGACGAGGGCGCCGAACTGCTGCTGACCTTCCATCACATCCTGCTGGACGGCTGGTCCCTGCCGTTGCTCGCGCGGGAGCTGGAGGCGCTGACGACAGGGGCCGCCGAGCTGCCGCCCGCCGTGCCGTTCAAGCAGTACCTGGTCTGGCTGCGGGGCCAGGACCAGGAGCGCGCGGAGGCCGCGTGGCGTGCGGCGCTGGGCGGGCTGACGCGGCCCGCGCCGCTGGCGCCGGAGGGCGCCGACGACGGCCCTCAGGACACCCTCGACATCGAGCTGACCCCCCGGCTGACAGCGGCGATCACCCGCCGGGCGGCGGACGCCGGTGTCACCGTCAACACCGTGGCGCAGACCGCCTGGGCCCTGGTCCTGGCCCGGCTGACCGGCGCCGACGACCTGGTCTTCGGCGCGGTCGTCTCCGGGCGGCCGCACGATCTGCCCGGCGTCGAGCGGATGGTGGGGCTGTTCATCAACACCCTGCCGGTGCGGATCGCGCTGCGCTCCGGCGAGGGCATCGACGAACTGCTGGCCCGGGTGCAGCGGGAGCAGCTCCGGCTGGCGCCGTATCATCACGTACGGCTGTCGCAGGTGCAGCGGGCGGCCGGGGCGGGCGAACTCTTCGACACGGTCCTGGCGTTCGAGAACTTCCCGCGTGCCGAGAGCGCCGCCCCGGCCGTCGAGCTGGTCGAGACGCGGGACGCGACGCACTACCCGGTGACGATCGCCGTCGTCGCCGGCGAGCGGATGCTGCTGCGGGTGAGCTGCCGCCGGGGCGTGCCGGCGGCCGCGGTCGGCGCCCGACTGGTGCACGCCTTCGAGGCGCTGACCTGCGCGAACGGCACCCCGGCCGACCGGCTCGACGTCCTCCCCGGGGAGGAGCGACGGCATCTGCTCGCCCTGGCCGACGGACCGGCCCGTCCCCTGTCCGGTGCGCCGGGCATCCCCGGGCGCTTCGCCGAGCAAGTGGCCCGTACGCCGGACGCGCCGGCCGTCGAGTCCGGCGGTGCGGTGCTGACGTACGGCGATCTGGACGCGGCCTCCGACGGGCTGGCGGGGCGGCTGCGGGAGGCGGGAGTGCGGCCCGGCGACACGGTCGCGCTGCCGCTGGCCCGGTCCGTGTCCATGGTCGTCGCGCAGCTCGCGGTGCTGAAGGCGGGCGCGTGCTGTCTGCCGCTGGATCCGACGGCTCCGGCGGAACGGCTGGCGGCGCTGGTGGGGGCGGCCGGTGCGAAGGTGGCGGTCGGGGACGCACGACTGCCGTCGCGGATACGGGTGGTGGACCCCTCCGAACCGGACTCCGCCGCGCCACCGGGCATGCCCGTGCCCGCCGAATCCGCCGCCTACGTGATGTACACCTCCGGCTCCACCGGCGAGCCCAAGGGCATCGTCACCCCGCACCGGGCCGTCGTGGAGCTCGCCGCCGACAGCCGCTTCGCGGGCGGTGCGCACCAGCGGGTCCTGCTGCACAGCCCGCACACCTTCGACGCCGCCACCTACGAGACCTGGGTGCCCCTGCTGAACGGCGGCACGGTCGTGATCGCCCCACCCGGGCCCGTCACACCCGAACTGCTCGAGCGGCTGCTGCCCGAAGCACGTGTCACGGCGCTGTGGCTGACGGCCGAACTGCTGCGCACCGTCGCGGAGATCGCGCCCGGGGCGCTGGGCGCCGTGCGCGAGGTGTGGGCGGGCGGGGACGTGCTGGCGCCCGAGGCGGTCCGGCGGGTGCGCGAGCACTGCCCCGGCACCCGGGTGGTCAACGGCTACGGGCCCACCGAGACGACGGTGTTCGCCACGGCCCACCCGGTGACGGGGGACGTCGGCGCGTCCGTGCCCGTCGGGCGGCCGCTCGACAACACCCGCGCCCATGTCCTCGACCACCTGCTGCGCCCGGTGCCGGCCGGAGCGGTGGGCGAGTTGTACATCGCCGGCACCGGTCTCGCGCACGGCTATCTCAACCGTGCGGGGCAGACCGCCGAGCGCTTCGTCGCCGACCCGTACGGGCCGCCCGGCGCCCGGATGTACCGCACGGGCGACCTGGTGCGCCGGCTGCCCGGCGGCGAGCTGGAGTTCCGGGGCCGGTCCGACGACCAGGTCAAGGTGCGCGGCTTCCGGATCGAGCCCGGCGAGGTGGAGGCCGCGCTGGCCGCGTGCCCCGGCGTGGAGCGGGCCGTGGTCGCCGCGCGCCCCGGGCCGGACGGCGGCAAGAAGCTCGTCGCGTATGTCGTGGGCGGCGACCTGGACCTCGTACGGGAGCATGCGGCGCGCACACTGCCCGCGCATCTGGTGCCGTCGGCGTGGGCCGCGCTGGACGCCGTACCGCTGACCGCGCACGGCAAGGTGGACCGGGCCGCGCTGCCCGAGCCCGGGCCCGAGCGCCCGGGCCGGGGCCACGGCCGGATCGCCCGGCCCGGGCGGGAGCAGCGGCTGTGCGCGCTGTTCGCCCGGGCGCTCGGGACGGACGCGATCGGCCCCGACGCCGACTTCTTCGCGCACGGCGGCCACTCGCTGCTCGCCCTGCGCCTGACCGCGAGCATCCAGGCGGAGCTCGGGGCCCGGGTGTCGCCCGCCGCGCTGTTCGAGGCACCGACCCCGGCCGCGCTCGCCGCCCGGCTCGCCGCCGGGCAGGCCGGAGGGGACGACGAGGACGCCTACGCACCGCTGCTCGCCCTGCGCCGCGAGGGCGACCTGCCGCCGCTGTTCTGTCTGCACCCGGGGCTGGGCCTCGGCTGGGGCTACGCGGCGCTGCTGCCGCACCTCGCCCCCGGCCGGCCGGTGTACGCGCTCCAGACACCGGCACTGCACGGCGAGCAGCTCCCCAAGACGCTGGGCGAACTGGCGGACGACTGTCTGCCGCGCATCCGGGCGGTGCGCCCGCACGGGCCGTATCTGCTGCTGGGCCGCTCCTTCGGCGGGCCCTTCGCCCATGAGCTGGCGGTGCGGCTGCGGGCGGCCGGTGAGGAGGTCGCGCTGGTCGCCGTGCTGGACGCGATGCCGAAGCCGCCCGAGGTGGCGCGGGTGCCGCTGGACCCGGCGGTCGTGGAGCAGGTGGCACTGGGCAACCTGCTGCGCAACGCGCTGCCCGGAGTGCCGGCCGGGCCCGGACCGCTGGACCGCGCCGAGGTGATCGCCCGCGTCCACGCGCACAGCGCGCTCCTCGCCGACCTCGACGAACCGCGCCTCGGCGCACTGCTCGGCGCGATGGAGCGGTACATCGAGATGGCCCGCGCCTGGCAGCCGTCGCCGTACGACGGCCGGGTGACCCTCTTCTCCGCGACCCGCGCCTCGGAGGCGAGCACCGAGGACAAGCGCACGGCCTGGCGCGCCTGCGCGGCCGGGGTGGACGTACACGAACTGGACTGCGAGCACAGCGATGTGCTCACGCCGGGGCCGGTCGGCGAGATCGCCGCGGCCGTCGAGGACGTACTACAGGGGGAACGAACCGTTGGACGCTGAAACGGACTCCACGGCCGAGGAGTACGAGTTCCCGGCCTCCGACGCGCAGAGCCGGCTGCTGGTCCTGGACCGGATGAACCCGGGCACCGCGCAGTACAACGTGCCCGCCGCCTACGCCGTGCACGGCCCGTTCGACGTGGCCGCGTTCGGCCGCGCGCTGGACAGCCTGGTCGCCCGCCACGAGTCGCTGCGCACGATGGTGCGGACGGCGCCGGACGGTACCGCCGTGCAGATCGTGGTGGCCTCGGCACGCGCCGCACTGACCGTCGAACGGGCCGTCCCCGCGAAGGACGTGGGCGACCTGCTGCGCGCCGAAGCAGCCCGCCCCTTCGACCCGGAGACCGGCCCACTGCTGCGCTGCACGGTGTACGCCCTCGACGACGGCAGCCACCGCGTCCTCCTGGTGGCCCACCATCTGGTCTGTGACGGCTGGTCGCTGGGCGTGCTGCTGCGCGAGCTGTCCGCCGCCTACGAGAACGAGACCAAGGGCCTGGCCCACACCCTTCCCGAACTGCCCCTGCAGTTCGCCGACTTCGCCGCCTGGCAGCGCGAACGCCAGGCGAACGGGGAGTACTCCCGCTCCGTGTCCCACTGGGTCGCACAACTGCGCGGCGCCCCGGAGACGGTGGCGCTGCCGCTGGACCGGCCGCGCGGGGCGGTCCGTACGGCGGCGGGCGGCACCGAACGGTTCACGCTGCCGGCCGGGGTGCGTGAGCGGATCGCCGAGACGGCCCGGGTGCGCGGCGGTACGCCGTTCATGGCGGTGTTCGCCGCGTACGCCGCGTTCGTGAGCCGGCTGTCCGGCGCCGAGGACCTGGTGATCGGATTCCCCGTCTCCGGCCGGGACCGCCCCGAGCTCCAGGACATGGTCGGCATGCTGACCAACACCCTCGCGCTGCGCGTCGACCTGTCCGGCGACCCGTCGTACCACGACCTGATCACCCGCCTGCGCACCGCGCTGCTGGACTCCCAGCCGTACCAGGACGCCCCCTTCGAGACGGTGGTGAACGAGGTCGCCCCGGCCCGCGAGATCAGTCACGACCCGGTCGTACAGGTGGTGTTCGGCTACGACGACGACACGGAGTTGACACTGAGGCTGGCTGGAGCGGAGGTGGAGCGGCTTCATGTGGGGCTGGACAGCGCCAAGTTCGACTTCCATCTCCAGGTGGAGCGCTGGGGCGAGGACCTCGCCGCGTACCTGATCTACCGCAGCGCGCTGTTCGACGCGGAGACGGTACGGCGGTGGGTGGGGTGCTTCGAGACGCTGCTGGACGGCTTGCTGGAACGACCCGGGGCACCGCTGTCGACCATCGACATGCTGCCGGCGGATGAGAGGGACAGACTGCTCGCGCAAGGGACCGCGACGCCGCCAAGGGGCGCGGGGCTGTCATCAGACCGCCTCGTACCTGACCTGATCGCGGACCGGGCCGCCGCCCAACCGGACACGACGGCCCTGGTGTACGGCGAGCTACGGCTGACGTACCGCGAACTCCTGGAGCGCGCAGACCACTTGGCGGCCCTCCTGCACAAGCGAGGCGTCCGCCGAGGAGACCGCGTCGGCCTGCTCCTCCCCCGCGGCGCCGACATGGCCATATCCGCCCTCGCGGTGCTGCGCGCGGGCGCCGCATACGTCCCACTGGACCCGGCACATCCCGCCGCCCGCCTCGCCTACATGATCACCGACTCCGGTACGTCCCTCCTGCTGACGGCGAGGGAAACGACGGCCCTGGCCGGAACCGACGTACCGGAACTCCGAGTGGACGAACACACGGAAGCCGCCCCGCCACGCGTCCCCGTGCCCTGCACCCCCGACGACCTCGCCTACGTCCTCTACACCTCCGGCTCCACCGGCGTCCCCAAGGGCGTGGCCGTCGAGCACCGAGCCCTGCGCAACCTCGCGGTGAACGTCCGCCCCGTGTTCCCGGTGACCGGGACGGACCGTGTCCTGCAGTTCGTGTCGTTCGGCTTCGACGTGGCCGTGTCCGACCTGTTCTTCCCGTGGGTCGCGGGCGCGGAGCTGCACATCGCGCAGGAGGACGAGCGGCTGGGCGAGGCGCTGCAGGCACGGCTGCGGGACTCCCGCGTCACGTACGTCTTCCTGCCGCCGTCCGCCGCGATGACGCTCCCCCGGGCACCGGGCGCGCTGCCGGAGCTGCGCACCCTCGCGGTCGGCGGCGAGGCGTGCCCGGCCGAGCTGGTCGAGCGGCTCGGCGAGGAGGGACGGCGGATCGTCAACGCGTACGGCCCCAGCGAGGCGACGGTGTACTCGACCACGGCCGAGCTGCGCCCGGGCGAGCCGGTGGTGATCGGTCACGCGGTCCCCGGCTCCCGCGCCCACGTACTGGACGGCCGGCTGCGGCCGGTCCCGGTCGGCGTGACCGGCGAACTGTATGTCGCGGGCGCCACCCTGGCCCGCGGCTACATCGGCCGGCCCGGCATGACCGCCGAACGCTTCGTCGCCGACCCCTACGGCCCGCCCGGCAGCCGTATGTACCGCACGGGCGATCTATGCCGGATCGACGCGCACGGCGTGCTGCACTACCTGGGCCGGGGCGACTCGCAGGTGAAGCTGCGCGGTTACCGGATCGAGCTGGGCGAGATCGAGGCGCTCCTCGCGGGGCACCCCGACGTCACGGTGGCCGCTGCCGCAGTGCGCGGGGAGGGCGCCGAACAGCGGCTGGTGGCCTACCTCGTCACCACCGCCGACGTGCCGGACACGGCGCTGCGCGCCGACCTGGCCGGCCGGCTCCCCGGCTACATGGTCCCGGAGGTCTTCGTACGCCTGCCGGAGCTGCCCCTGAACCGCTCGGGCAAGGTCGACCGGTCCCGGCTGCCCGAACCGCCCTCCACCCGGCCCGCGTTGAGCGAGTCGTACGCCGCTCCACGTACCGAGGCCGAGTGGCGGGTGGCCCGGGTCTGGCAGCGGGTGCTGACCCTGGACCGGGTCGGCGTCCACGACAACTTCTTCGACCTGGGCGGCAATTCGGTACGGCTGCTGGCCGTGCTCGCCGCGCTCCAGGACCACCCGGAGTACCGGGACCTCACCCTGATCGACCTGTTCCGGCATCCGACGGTCGCCGCCGCGGCGGCGCATCTCGACCGTACGGCCGAGCAGACCGCACCGCACGAGGAGGCGGCCCGGCGCGGCAGCGACCGCCGGGCGGCCGTGCACAAGCTCCGTTCCAGGAAGGGCACGACGCGATGACGACCGAGGAAGCAGCACCGCACGATCTGGAGTCCGCGGTGGCCGTCGTGGGGATGAGCGGACGCTTCCCCGGCGCCCCCGACCTCGACACGTACTGGGCCAACCTGCGCGACGGTGTCTGCTCCATCTCCACCTTCACGGAGAAGGAGCTGCTGGCCGACGGGGCGGACGAGGCGGAGGTGCGCGCTCCGGCGTACGTCCCCGCCCAGGGCCGGCTCGCCGACGCGGACCGCTTCGAGGCGGACCTCTTCGGCTTCAGCGGCAGCGAGGCGGCGGCCCTCGACCCACAGCACCGGGTGCTGCTGGAGACGGCCTGGTCCGCCCTGGAGGACGCCGGGTACGCCCCGCTGAACGCGCCCCGGCACACCGGCGTCTACGTCGGCGGCAGCCCGACCGAACACGCCCTGGCCGCCGGCACCGACCCCGCGCTCGCCGCGTCGATCGGCGCTCTTCAGGTCCGTATCCTCACCGACCGCGAGTTCCTGGCGCCCTGGATCTCCTACCGGCTGGGCCTGGACGGCCCGAGCATGACGGTCCAGACGGCCTGCTCGACCTCCCTGACGGCGGTCCATCTCGCCGTGCAGGCCCTGCTGCTGGGCGAGTGCGACACGGCGCTCGCGGGCGGCGTGTCCATCGGCAGTGTGCGCAGGCAGGGCTATGTCCACTTCCAGGGCGGGATCTTCTCTCCCGACGGCCGCTGCCGGCCCTTCGACGAGAAGGCGGCCGGCACGGTGCCGGGCAGCGGGGTGGGCGTACTGGTGCTGCGGCGGCTTCAGGACGCGCTGGCCGACGGCGACCCGGTGCGCGCGGTGATCCGGGGCACGGCGGTCACCAACGACGGTTCCGGCAAGGTCGGCTTCACCGCTCCGGGGGTGGACCAGCAGACGGCGGCGATCACGGAGGCATGGTCGGCGGCGGGTCTGGAGCCGTCGGCGGCGCAGTACGTGGAGGCGCACGGGACCGGGACGGAGCTGGGGGACCGGATCGAACTGGCGGCGGCGAGCGCGGCGTTCGCATCCGGCGCGGACACCGACATCGCGCTGGGCTCGGTGAAGTCGAACATCGGGCACGCGGACGCGGCGGCCGGGGCGGCGGCGCTGATCAAGACGATCCTGATGCTGGAGCACACGACACTGGCCCCGACGGTGGACGTCACCAGTCCGGTGGCCGCTCTCCAGGACTCACCGCTGCGCCTGGTGACCCAGGCGCGGGAATGGCCGGGCAGACCGGGCCTGCCCCGGCTGGCGGGCGTGACGTCGGTGGGCATCGGCGGCACGAACGTGCATGTGGTGGTGCAGGAGGCTCCGGAGCGCCGGTCACCCGCGAGTGCCGCGCCGCGTCCGGTCGTACTGCCGCTGTCGGCCCGCACAAAGTCACAGCTCGCGCTGGTCGCCGACCGGCTGGCGAGGCGTCTGCGCGACGCGGACGACGCCCCATGCCTGGCCGATGTCGCGCACACCCTGCGCACCGGCCGGGTCGGGATGCCCGTACGCGCCTATGTCGTGGCGGCCGGCGTACGGGAGGCGTCGGACAAGCTGACGGCCCTGGCCGAGGGCCGCCGGGACACGGTGACGGACCCGCTGGGCGAGGCATGGCTGAGGGGCGAGGAGGTGACCTGGCCGGCCCTCGACGGCGCGGTACGGCGGGTGCGGCTCCCGGCGTATCCGTTCGCGGGCGAGAGCCACGGCGCCCTGACGCTGCGCAGGCCGGCGGCGGAGGCGACCGAGCTGCCGTCATCGGCGCCGGAGGACGAACTCGACGCCAGGGTCGCCGCGTTGGTGATCGAGGCGCTGGATCTGGGCGATGCCGCCGCTCTGGAGCGGACGTACTTCGAGGCGGGCGGTGACTCGCTGACGGCCGTTCATCTCGCCGGCAGGCTGCGCGACGAGATGGGCGTCGACGTACCGATCCAGCTGTTCCTGGAGCCGGTCACCCTCAAGGAGATGACGACCCGGATCGTGGAGATGAAGCAGAACGGCGACGCGGACGGCGCTCTGGACGCGCTGCTCGCCGAGTTCGAGGCGGAGTCGTGACCGTCTTCGATGTCCGCACCCGCTGGCTCCGGGGCGTGGGCGCACCCGGCGCGAAGATCCGCCTGGTGTGCTTGCCGCACGCGGGCGGGGCGGCGAGCTCCTTCCACGCCTGGACGGCGCTGACGCCTCCGGAGGTCGAGGTCGTGTCGGTGCAGTACCCGGGCCGCCAGGACCGGCTGTCCGAGCCCTGCCCGGCCACGATGGAGGAGCTGGCGGACGCGGTCACGAACGCCCTGCTGCACGAGCTGACGGACGATCTGCCGCTGGCGCTGTTCGGCCACAGCATGGGGTCGGCGGTGGCGTACGAGGTGGCCCGCCGGCTGGCGGAGATCCCCGGCCGCACCGTCACCCGGCTGATCGTGTCGGGCCGCAGCCGGCCCCGCACGGCGCGGGAGCTGGCGCCGCGCCCGGCCCCGGCCGACGCGGAGATCCTGGACTACGTCCGGGTGCTGGATCCGGGGGGCGCGGCGGTCTACGAGCATCCCGCGCTGCGGGAGGTGATCATGCCGTCCCTGCGGGCGGACTTCGGGATCCTGGCCAGGTACCGGCCGACTCGACTGCACCGGCTGGACGTTCCCGTGACGGCGTGCGGGGGCGACCGCGATCCCGCGTGCGCGGTGGCGGGCCTGTCCCAGTGGGCGGACGTCACGACGCAGGGGCTGGAGATCCGGGCCTTCGAGGGGAACCACTTCTATCTCAACCCGAGGAGGGAGGAGTTGGTCGAGTTCGTCGTGGGGCGTGTGCTGTGAGGCGGTTCTCATTCCGCATGTGCCGGACTTGAGATGGGCATGTTTGCCTTTCAACGACCCGAGGAGGCATGCCGAGATGAGCGAGGCACCCCCCAGGCCCCGCAGGGTCGTCGTCACCGGGCTTGGGGCGGTCACGCCGCTGGGTGTCGGGGTCGGGGAGCTGTGGCGGGGGCTGCTCGACGGGCGGCACGGGATACGGGAGCTGGCCGGGGAGGAGTTCGCCGGGCTGCCGGTGCGGGTCGCCGGGGTCGTGCCCGTGGACCCCGCCGGGCTGCTGCCCCGGCCGATGGCGCGGCGGATGAACCGGGCCGCGCAGTTCGGGGTGCTGGCGGCGCGGGAGGCGTGGGTCGATGCCGGGTTCACGGCGGGCGGGACCCGGGAGAGCGGGGTCGATCCGGCGCGGGTGGGGGTGAGCCTCGGGGCCATACTCGGTGACGCGTCCGTGCTGGTGGGCGGGGACCGCAGGCTGCGGGAGAAGGGGCCGCGGGCCGTCTCGCCGCTCACCACTCCGATGACGGTGCCCTCGCAGGCCGCCTCCCAGGTCTCCCTCGACCTGCACATCACCGGCGAGGCCCGGACCGTGACGAGCGCGTGCGCGTCGGGGACGGAGGCGATAGGGCAGGCGATCGACCGCATACGGTACGGGCGGATCGACGTGGCGCTCGCGGGCGGCGCCGAAGCGGTCGTCACGCCGGCGATCATGGCGTCCTTCGCGGCGATGCGGGCGCTGGCCGGCGGGGACGCGGCGTCGGGCCTCTCCCCCTCCCGCCCGTTCGCCAAGGACCGGGCCGGGTTCGTCAACGGGGAGGGCGCCGGGATCCTCGTCCTGGAGGCCGAGGAGCACGCGCGAGCCCGGGGTGCGCGGATCTACTGCGAGGCCGCGGGCTGGGGACTGTCGGCCGACGCCCACCACATGGCGGCGCCCGACCCGTCCGGGCACGGCATCGCGCTGGCGGTGCGGCGGGCCCTGCGGGATGCCGGGGCCGGTGTCCCGGACGTCGTCCACGTCAACGCCCACGCCACGGCGACGACCGAGGGCGATCTCGCGGAGGCGGGCGCGCTGCAGGCGGTGCTCGGGGACCGGGCGGTGCCGGTCACCGCGCTCAAGGGACACCTGGGGCATCTCCAGGGCGCGGCGGGCGGGGTGGAGGCCGTGGCCGCCGCGCTGACGCTGCGGCACGGGGTGATACCGCCGACCGCGGGGTGCCTCGAGGTCGACGACGCGATCGGGCTGGACGTGGTGACGGGGGCGGCGCGGGCGCTGCCGGAGGACGGGGACGTGGTGCTGAGCAATTCCTTCGGGTTCGGGGGGCACAACGCGGTGCTGGCGCTGCGGCGGGTGGGGTGATCCGGTGGGCGTTCGGTGCGGTGCGGTGGGTTCGGCACCGCCGGGATGCGCCGTGAGGGCCGAGCGCCACTGCGGCGGGCATGGGGGCAGTGGCGGAGAACGGTGAGGCCGAGCCACAGCGGTCGGTCGTTCACGGAGTCCCGGAGCCGGCTGCCCGCGCCCCCGCGACACCGGTCGTCGGCGCCCGTCACGCCGTACGTTTGCGTGAGGCCGTCTTCTTCGCCGCCGTCTTCTTCTGCGCCGTCTTCTTCTGCGCCGTCTTCTTCGTGGCCGTCGACTTCTTCGCCGTGCTCTTCGCGGCCGTCTTCTTCGTGCCCTGGGCCGACTTCGCCGTCGACTTCCTGGCCGGCGCCGCGGTCTTCTTCGCCGCCGTCCTCTTCGTGGCCGTGGACTTCTTGCCCGTCGGCTGCTTCGGGGCCGCTCTGGCCGACTTGCGCTGGGGCAGGCGTCTGACCTCGGCCTCCTCCGGTTCCTCGCCGCGGGATTCCTTGGCCGCGCGGACGCTGCTCTCCAGGGCCGCCATGAGGTCGAGGACCTTGCCGCCGGCGGCGGGCTCGGGGGCGGCCGGCGGGGCCTCGCCGGCGGCCTTCGCGGCGATGACCTCCTCGACGGCCTCGCGGTACTCGTCGTGCAGGTCCTCCAGCTCGACCTCGCCGAGGGTGTCCATCAGGGCGTCCGCGAGATCGAGCTCCTTGTCGCGGACGGTGACGTCGGCGTCGGGGGCGACGCCCTCGGGGGCGCGGACCTCGTCGGGCCAGAGCAGGCCGTGCATGGCGATGGCGTCGCCGACGACCCGGAGCATGCCCAGCCGCTCCCGGCCGCGCAGCGCGAACTTGGCGATGGCGACCTTGTTGCTGCGCTTGAGCGCCTCGCGCAGCAGGGTGTACGGCTTGGCGGCCGGGGCGCCGCTCGCGGCGAGGTAGTACGCGGCGTCCATCTGGAGCGGGTCGATCCGGTCGCCCGGCACGAAGGCCACGATCTCGATCGTCTTCGCCGTGGGGATGGGGAGCTGGGCCAGGTCCTCGTCGGTGATCGGGATGATCGAGCCGTCCGCGTCCTCGTACCCCTTGCCGATCTCGGCCTGGCTGACCTCGCGGTCCTCCACTTCGCAGAACTTGCGGTAGCGGATCCGGCCGCCGTCCTCGGTGTGGATCTGGCGGAAGGAGATCGAGTGGCTCTCGGTCGCGTTCACCACCTTGATCGGGATGCTGACCAGGCCGAAGGAGATGGCGCCGTTCCATATGGATCGCACGTTCAGCACCTTTCGAGGCGGTTCCGGCCGATTTCATGTGATTCTCATCGTATGACGCCGATCACAGAGGTGGAGGGACGGCGCCTGGCACTCAGCAACCTGGAGAAGGTGCTGTATCCGGCGACCGGGTTCACCAAGGGCGAGGTGCTGCACTACTACGCGACCATCGCCGACGTACTGCTGCCGCAGCTGCGTGACCGTCCGGTGTCCTTTCTGCGCTACCCGGACGGGCCGGACGGACAGGTGTTCTTCACCAAGAACGTGCCGCCGGGTACGCCCGAGTGGGTCACCGCGGCCGAGGTGCCCCGTTCCGAGGGGCCGGCGCGGATGGTGCTGGTGCAGGATCTGCCGTCGCTGATGTGGGCGGCCAACCTGGTCACGGAGTTCCACACGCCGCAGTGGCTGATCGGGGCGCCGGGCGAGGCGGACCGGCTGGTCTTCGACCTGGACCCCGGGGTGCCGGCGAGCGTGGTGGAGTGCTGCGAGGTCGCGCTGTGGCTGCGCGAGCGGCTGGCGGCGGACGGCATCGAGGCGTACGCGAAGACCTCCGGCTCGAAGGGCCTGCATCTCACGGCGGCCATCCGGCCCGTCCCGTCCGAGCGGGCGACGGAGTACGCCAAGGAACTCGCCGTGGAGGCCGAGCGGGCGATGCCCCGGCTCGTGATCCACCGGATGACGAGAAGCCTGCGCCCCGGAAAGGTCTTCGTCGACTGGAGCCAGAACGCCGCCCGCAAGACGACGGCGACCCCCTACACCCTGCGGGCCCGCCCCGAGCCGACGGTGTCGGCCCCGGTCACCTGGGAGGAGGTGGAGAACTGCCGCTCCCCCAACAGCCTGACCTTCCTCGCCCCGGACCTCGCCCCACGCCTACAGGACTACGGCGACCTGTTGGCCCCGCTCCTCGCCCCGGACCAGGCAGGCGCGCTGCCCTGACCCACCCCCGGGGACGGCCACCCCAGCCGACCCGCGCACTCAGCCGGCGGTACCCCAGACCCTCCGGTCCCGCGCCATGGCATGCAGCGCCTCCACATCCGCCGGCTTCAGCACCCCGCCCGTGCGGGCCAGCCCCTGCACCTCCGTGTCCTTCAGGACCCGTACCTCCCTGAGCGGCGGGGACGTGATCGTCACGTCGGCCGGGGCGACGAGGGCGAGGACGGGGTGGACCTCGGCGGTCAGGGCGTAGGAGGCGCGGTCGGCGTCGGCGCGGACGCGGCGCAGCAGGGGGCGGCCGTCGCGGCGGCCGAGGGAGACCAACGGGTCGGCGACGGTGACCCGCTGCTTACGGGCGTACAGGGTGTGCAGCGCGAACAGCCCGCCCGGCCCGATCACCAGATGGTGGATGCGGTCGCCGCCGGGCAGCGGCACCGAGTGCAGCGTGTGCCAGCCCGCGCCGTCCAGCCGGTCCAGGGCCTCGCCGACCGTCTGCTCCGCCGCCAGCGCCCGTCGCCGGGGGTCGGGCCGCAGCCGGTGCGCGGGGCCGGGGTCCCGGTCCAGGGAGATCAGCAGCGCCTCGCCGGGGCGGTTGGGCGCGAGGTCGTCGTCGGGATGCAGGGTCAGCCGGGCCAGCTCGGCGG
The DNA here is from genome assembly GCF_015160855.1 of Streptomyces ferrugineus. Lineage (NCBI taxonomy): Bacteria > Bacillati > Actinomycetota > Actinomycetes > Kitasatosporales > Streptomycetaceae > Streptomyces > Streptomyces ferrugineus. Next base: position 8,323,406 of record NZ_CP063373.1, read on the forward strand.
GTGTGGGCACCGGGGGCGGGCCCACCGTCACCGGGCCGGTCACGAAGGGGCCGAGCGCCTCCAGCACCTCCTCCCTGCGCTCGTCGCTGAGCAGGTTGATCCGGCCCGCCTCACGGTCGTACCAGGCGAGGTTGTGCCCGTCCCGCCGGCAGACGTAGAGCCGTTCCTGGCCGTGCCGCCAGGTCGGTACGACGCGCAGTCCGCTCATGCACCATCACCCCACTGACCATGGGAACAGGCGGGGTGCTGCGGGGGCAAGAACCCGGTTACCTTTGAGAGCAGTTGGGCAGACCCCCCGCGAGGGGTGGTTGGGGAGGCGCCGTTGCGTACCCGCAGGAAGCAACCCGACGTACCTGCTCCGGACAGCCCGTGGAGCGAGGTCGTGCCCGGCCTGTGGATGGGCGGGCACGAGTTCCGGGGCCGGACGGGGCAACTGGAGTTCGCCGTCGTACGGGACGAGTTCGATCTCGTGCAGACGCTGCTGCGCCTGCCCGGGCACGGGCCCGATCCCGGCGTCGAGCACCATGTGTGGCCGATCCCGGACGGGCCGCTGGACGGCACCCAGCTCGCCGGGGTGATCCGGCTGGCGGAGGCGGCGTGCGAGGCGCTGGACGGGGGCCGCAGGGTGCTCGTCCGCTGCTATCACGGGTACAACCGCTCGGGCCTGGTGGTCGCCCACGCCCTGGTCCGCCGGAGCCACTCCGTCGAGCAGGCGATCCGGCTGATACGCTCCCGCCGCTCTCCGTGGGCCCTGCACAACGACCTGTTCGTCGACTACCTCCGGGCCGGGCTGTCGACCGCGCGGCTCCTCGAGGAACTCGCCGAGTGACTTCGCCCGTCCGCCCACCGGGTGCGCAAAAAGGACTTCCGTACGAATAGGGTGTACGGGCCGACCACCAGCCAGACCCCGGGAGAACCGTGCCCCGCCGCCGCCTCACGCGCACCACCGCGCTCGGTGCCCTCGTCGCACTGCTGCTGGCGGCCGCGACGGCCTGCGGTGACGCCGGGGGACTCCAGGGCGCGGGCCCGACGGAGACCGCGGTCAGCCCGGACAAGCTGTGGCCGAAGCTGACGCCGGCGTCCCGGCCCGCCTATGAGATCGGCGAGGTGGTCCGGGAGGTCGTGAAGGGCGTCACCATCCCCCCGGGCGGCATCCGCGACGTGGACCCGGTGACGGTCGTGCGCAAGGAGATGGCCAGGAGCCCCGGGGACTACGAGGGCGACGCCGCGCAGTACCGCGAGACCGGCCGTCTGATGGACCGGTGCGGCGACGGCGCCGGACACGGACAGTGCCCGGTGCTCCAGCCGTACTACCGGGACCTGACCGGCGACGGGCGCCCCGAGCTGACGCTGGGCTTCCGGCTGCTGCCCGGCCGGACGACCGCGGTGCGCGTCTACACCGTGGAGAAGCAGCGGCTGATGCAGGTGATGAGCTGGGACGACGCCATCAGCGGCGTCGAGCTGGCCGGGCGGTCGGTGATCATACGCTCGCCGTCCGAGGTGGCCGGCTACGAGTACCGGCTCCAGTGGACGTGGGACGCGGACCAGAAGGCGATGCTGCTGACCCACGACGAGATGCTGCGCACCGGATCACGCAAGAAGACGCACCAGCCGTCGCCCTCGCCCTCCGTCTCCCCCTTCCCCTCCGCGAGCACGCCATGAGGCTCGCGCTGCCCCAGTGGGCGGGCACGCTCGCCGTGAAGGCGGCCGTCTTCATCACGGTGATGTGCTGTGCGCTCGCCGCGCTGCTCGGCATCCTCGTGCATGTCTCGGTGACCAACCAGACCGTCGGCCAGGCCCGCGACCGCGCGCTGTCCCGGCTGACGGACGCGACGGCGGCGTTCGAGGCCGGGGATCCGATCGGGCGCGGCGTCGGCCTGGATCCGCCGGAGCTGCCCGGGGCACTGCGGGATCTGGCGCGGGCCGGGGACCGGGGCACGATGGTCGCCGACCACCACGGCCGTCCCACGATGTGGGCGGCGGGCCCGGCCGACCATGAGCGGGTCCTCGCGGTCGAGGTGGACTACTCGCAGCAGGCCCGCACCATCGAGGGCCTCGACCGGGCGATCCTGTGGTCGTCGGGGCTGGCCATCGGCGTGACGGTGCTGGTGGGCGCGTTCGCGGTGACGCGGGTGACGCGCCGGCTGCACGCCACGGCCCGGGTGGCCCGGCGGATCAGCGGGGGCGACCTGGACGCCCGGGTGGACGACCCCCGTACGAACGACGCAACCCGGCCGCAGGACGAGGTGGCCGCGGTCGCCGCCGCGCTGGACTCGATGGCGTCGTCGCTGCAGAGCAAGCTGCTGGCCGAGCAGCGGTTCACGGCGGACGTGGCGCACGAACTGCGCACTCCGCTGACCGGGCTGCACGCGGCGGCCGAGCTGCTGCCGCCGGGGCGGCCCACGGAGCTGGTGCGGGACCGGGTGGCCGCGTTGCGCACGCTGACCGAGGACCTGCTGGAGATCTCGCGGCTGGACAGCGGGCGGGAGCGGTCGGAGCCGGACAGCGAGCCGCTCGGGGCACTGGCCGAGCGGGTGGTGCGGGCGTCCGGGACCGAGACCGAGGTCGTCGTCCTGCGGGACGTCGTGGTGGAGACCGACCGGCGGCGGCTGGAGCGGGTGCTGGGCAACCTGGTGGCCAACGCGCACAAGCACGGGCGCACACCGGTGTCCCTGACCGTGGACGGGCCGGTGGTCACCGTACGCGATCACGGTGACGGCTATCCCGACTACCTCGTCGCGCACGGACCCCAGCGGTTCCGTACGGAGGGCGGCGCCAAGGGGCACGGCCTGGGGCTGACCATCGCGCTGGGGCAGGCGGAGGTGCTGGGGGCGCGGTTGTCGTTCTCGAACGCCGTGGACGGTGGAGCCGTCGCGCGACTGACCCTGCGATAGGGACGGGGCGCTTCCCCTATGGCCCATTAGGACGCGCGAAGTACCCATATGGCCCCTAATGTGGCGGTTAGTCAGGTTCGTTCCGCTGTCCTGGAGGTGGTCCACATGGCTCTGCGCTCCCGCTTCGCCATATCCATATCCGCCGGCATACTCGCCGCCGCGGCCGCCGTCACGCCCGCCGTCGCCGATGACGGAGGTGGGGACTGGGGCGGCGGCCACGACCAGGAGTTCACACCCGGCCGCGTCACCGCGAGCACCCTGCTGCTGCGCAGTGCGCCCAACCGGGGCAGCCAGGTGATCCGGACCGTCCACCGGGGGGACCGCGTCAGGATCTTCTGCAAGACCAAGGGGCAGAGCGTGCAGGGCAACCGGCACTGGTACCTCCTCGCCGACGGCACCTGGGCCTGGGGATCGGCCCGGTACATCGAGACCCGGCACTCGCCGCGCTGGTGCTGAACCACAAGGCGCGCAAGACAGACTATTTGGGTAGGTTCCGGACATGACCAAGGCCGGAACCACCCTGGTGGCAGCGGACGCTCCCGCTCCCGCCGCACCACTCCCCCGGCGCCGTGGCATCGAACTGGCCCTCATCGTCGTGGCCGTCCTGCTCTCCGTGTACGGCTACTGCGCGGTCGGCCTCGCCCGCAGCGGCACCGTCCCGCCCGGCGCCGCCGGCTACGGCGCCGGGCTCGGCGTACTCGCGCTGGTAGCGCATCTGGCCGTACGCCTGCGCGCCCCCTGCGCGGACCCCCTTCTGCTGCCGATCGGCGTGCTGCTCAACGGCATCGGCCTCGTCCTGATCTACCGGCTCGACCTGGAGACACCGGGCGACCGGGCGGCGCCCACCCAACTCGTGTGGTCCACGCTAGGAGTGGCGCTGTTCATCGTGGTGGTCCTCCTCCTGCGCGACCACCGTGTGCTCCAGCGGTACTCCTACGTCTGTGTGGTCGCCGCGCTCGTCCTGCTCACCCTGCCGATCTTCTTCCCGTCGGTGAACGGCGCCCGCATCTGGATCCGGGTCGCCGGATTCTCCATCCAGCCCGGCGAGTTCGCGAAGGTGCTGCTCGCGGTGTTCTTCGCGGCGTATCTGGCCGCCAACCGCAGCGCGCTGGCGTACACGGGCCGGCGCGTCCTCGGCATCGACCGGCTCCAACTGCCCACCGGTCGCGTGCTCGGCCCGATCGTCGCGATCTGGCTGCTGAGCGTGGGCGTCCTCGTCCTGGAACGCGACCTCGGCACCTCGCTGCTGTTCTTCGGCCTGTTCGTGGTCCTGCTGTACGTCGCCACCGGCCGCACCGGCTGGATCGCCGTCGGCCTGCTGCTGGCGGCGCTCGGCGCGGTGGCCGTCGGGGAGTTGGAGCCGCATGTGCACGGCCGGGTCGAGGACTGGCAGCACCCGTTCGCCTCGATCGAGGCGGGCGAGGGCCCCAACCAGCTGTCCCAGTCGCTGTTCGCCTTCGCGGCCGGCGGCCTGACCGGCACGGGGCTGGGCCTCGGCCACTCGATCCTGATCGGCTTCGCGGCCAAGTCGGACTTCATCCTGGCGACGGCCGGCGAGGAGCTGGGCCTGGCGGGCCTGTCCGCCCTCTTCATCCTCTACGGCCTGCTGGTGGAGCGCGGCTACCGGGCCGGCCTCGCCCTGCGCGACTCCTTCGGCCGGCTGCTCGCGGTGGGGCTGGCCTCGATCGTGGCGCTCCAGGTGTTCGTGATCGCGGGCGGGGTGACCGGCCTGATCCCGCTGACCGGCATGGCGATGCCGTTCCTGGCACAGGGCGGCTCCTCGGTGGTCACCAACTGGGCGATCGTGGCGCTGCTGATCCGGGTGAGCGACAGGGCGCGCAGCCGGCTCGGCGTGCCCAAGGGCGAGGAGAGTGCCGCACCGACACCACAGGACAAGCACATGGAGACCGCCCGATGACCCGGCACATCCGGCACGCCGCCTTCTTCTGCGCCCTGCTGCTGGTCGCGCTGCTGGTCAACGCCACCCGCATCCAGCTGTTCGAGGCCCCGTCCTACGATGACAACATCGCCAACCGCCGCACCACGATCGCCCGTTACGGCCAGCCGCGCGGCGACATCCTGGTCGACGGCGAACCGGTCACCGGCTCCCACGACACCGGCGAGCACCTGCGCTACGAGCGGACGTACACCAACGGCCCGATGTACGCGCCCGTCACCGGCTTCGCCTCGCAGGAGTACGGCACGACGCTCCTGGAGCACGCCGAGGACGGCGTCCTCGCGGGCACGGACCCGCTGCTGTCGCCGTTCGCGCTGTGGAACGGCGTCGCCCGCGACCGCTACCCCGGCGGCGACGTCGTCACCACGCTGCGCAGGGCCGCGCAGGAGGCGGCGTACGAGGGGCTGGCCGGCCGCAAGGGCGCGGTGGCGGCGATCGAACCGTCGACGGGCCGCGTCCTGGCCCTGGTCTCGGCCCCGTCCTACGACCCGTCGGCGCTGTCCGGGAACGGCGCGTCGGTGACCCGTTCCTGGTCGTCCCTGAACCGCGACGCCGACAAGCCGATACTCAACCGGGCCGTGCGCAAGACGTATCCGCCGGGTTCGACCTTCAAGGTGGTCACGGCGGCCGCGGCGCTGGACGCGGGCGTGGTCGAGGACCTGGACGACAAGACCGACTCCCCGGACCCGTACACCCTGCCGGGCACCCGGACCTCGCTGACCAACGAGTCCGAGGGCTGCGAGAACGCCCCGCTGCGCAAGGCGTTCGAGTGGTCGTGCAACACGGTGTTCGCGCGCCTGGGCGTCCAGGTGGGGGTGGACCGCATGGCGGCGACGGCGGGCGCCTTCGGCTTCAACGACGCCGACCTGAGGATCCCGTTCTCGGTCGCCGAGAGCACCTTCGACACCAAGGTCGACAAGGCGCAGCTCGCCCTGTCGTCGATCGGGCAGTACAACACGCGTGCGACCCCGCTGCAGATGGCGATGGTCGCGGCGGCCGTGGCGAACGGCGGCCAGGTGCGCTCGCCGTATCTGGTGGAGCGCACGACCCGGGAGGGCGGCGCCACGGTGGCGACGGCCGGGTCCCGCCCGAGCCGGCAGGCGATGCGCCCGTCGACCGCGAGGCTCATGAAGGAAATGATGGTGGACGTGGTGCGGGAGGGCACCGGCACCAACGCCTGGATCCCCGGCGCGACGGTGGGCGGCAAGACCGGCACGGCCCAGCACGGCCTGGGCAACTCCGGTACGCCGTACGCCTGGTTCGTCTCCTGGGCCAAGGGCGACCGCGACCTGGAGCCCAAGGTGGCGGTCGCGGTGGTGGTGGAGGACGCGGCCGCGGACCGGGGCGAGATCAGCGGGGGCGGGGACGCCGCGCCGATCGCCCGCGCGGTGATGGAGGCGGTGCTGAAGTCACCGGCGCGGAAGGGAGGTTGACGAGGGCAACCACGACCACGCTCTGAGCCGGACGGATTCGTCTGGCGGCTGAAGGACGACTCCGGCGACGCGACGGACGTGAGCGTCTTCGGCGACGAGTGGCTGATCATCAACCTGACGGTGTGGCGGGACACGAACGCCCTTACCGCGTACATGTACCAGGGCCGTCACCGCGAGATGCTGGGTCCCCGCGGGCCACCGCCCCACGGTGGCCGAGGCCGAGTCCCGTCTCCTCCACCTGCGCACCAACGGCCCGACGCCGTACGCCTTCACCCTGCGCACGTCGTACCCGCCGCAGGGGGCGGAGCCCGTACTGGGCGAGGTGCCGGAGGGACTGGGCTGCTCGGCGTAGGACAACCGGCCATCAGCCTTCCGCACCCCCCTCGATCGCCTGCTCCACCTCCGCCACTCGCTCCCGCTCCTCCGCCGCGAACCGCTCGGCGTCGAGCTTCTCGGCGATCTCCTCGTCCTGAGCCATCAGCAGATCCAGATTGGAGTCGCCCATCTCGAACACCCCCATGTCGACATAGGCCTGCTGAAGCCGCTTGCCCCACAGCCCGATGTCCTTCACACAAGGGACGATGCGCGAGAAGAGCAGCCGCCGGAACAACTGCAGAAACTCGGACCGCTCGCTGATCTCCTCCGCCTCGGCCCTCGGAATGCCGAAGTTCTCCAGAACCTCGACCCCCCGCAGCCGGTCCCGCATCAGATAGCAGCCCTCGATGACGAACTCCTCCCGCTCACGGAGTTCGGCATCGGTCAACTGCTTGTAGTAGTCCCTGAGCGCCATCCGCCCGAAGGCCACGTGCCGCGCCTCGTCCTGCATCACATAGGCCAGGATCTGCTTGGGCAGCGGCTTGTTGGTGGTGTCCCGGATCATGCCGAACGCGGCCAGCGCGAGCCCCTCGATCAGCACCTGCATACCGAGGTACGGCATGTCCCACCGGCTGTCGCGCAGCGTGTCACCCAGCAACGACTGCAGATTGTCGTTGATCGGATAGACCATCCCGATCTTCTCGTGCAGAAAACGCCCGTAGATCTCCGCGTGCCGCGCCTCGTCCATCGTCTGCGTCGCCGAATAGAACTTCGCGTCCATATCCGGAACCGACTCCACGATCCGCGCCGCACAGATCATCGCGCCCTGCTCACCGTGCAGAAACTGGCTGAACTGCCAGGACGCGTAGTGCCGCCGCAGCTCGCCCCGCTCCCGTTCGCTCATCCTCGCCCAGTACGGCGTCCCGTAGAGCGCCATCGCCTCCTCCGGCGTACCGAGCGCGTCGAACGGATCGACCTCCAGATCCCAGTCGATCCTTCTCTGCCCGTCCCACTGCTTGTCCTTGCCCTTCTGGTACAGCGCCAGCAGCCGGTCGCGCCCGTCGTCGTACTCCCAGCTGAAGCGGGCCGCGCCGGCCGCGGGCACCTGCCAGAGAGGTTCTCCCGGATCGCCTGCGTACAGGTCCTGTGTCGGCATGCCCCGCAGGCTCACACGTAGTAGACGCGGGGTCAACAAGTCTTGCGCAAGGGATTGACGACCTTGCTGACAGGCAGTCTCATAAGCACATGACGACGCTGACGGAAGCCGACGCGCTCACCGGCCTGCGCGATGCCCTCGGCCTGCTCAAGGACCGCGAACAGGTGGCCGAACGCCTCCTGGCCTCCTCCGCGAAGCACAGCTTCGACCCGGACAAGGAGCTGGACTGGGACGCGCCCTTCGAGGAGGGCAAGTGGTTCTGGCCCCCGGAGCTGGTCTCGCTCTACGACACGCCCCTGTGGAAGCGCATGAGCGAGGAGCAGCGCATCCTGCTCTCCCAGCACGAGGCCGCCGCCCTCGCCTCCCTGGGCATCTGGTTCGAGATCATCCTCATGCAGCTCCTGGTGCGCCACATCTACGACAAATCAGCGACAAGCGCCCATGTCCGCTACGCACTCACCGAGATCGAGGACGAGTGCCGCCACTCCAAGATGTTCGCCCGGCTGATCTCCCACGGCGACACCCCCTGGTACCCCGTCGGCCGCGTCCACCAGAACCTCGGCCGCCTGTTCAAGACAATCTCCACCACCCCCGGCTCCTTCACGGCCACCCTCCTCGGCGAGGAGGTCCTCGACTGGATGCAGCGCCTGACCTTCCCCGACGAACGGATCCAGCCCCTCATCCGCGGCGTCACCCGCATCCACGTGGTCGAGGAGGCCCGCCACGTCCGCTACGCCCGCGAGGAACTGCGCCGCCAGATGGTGACGGCCCCGAGGTGGTCCCAGGAATTCACCCGCGTCACCTCCGGCGAGTTCGCCCGCGTCTTCTCCGTGGCCTTCGTCAACCCCGAGGTCTACACGAACGTAGGGCTGGACAAGCGCGAGGCGATGGCGCAGGTCAAGGCCAGTGCCCACCGCCGCGAGGTCATGCAGACAGGGGCCAGGCGCCTCACCGACTTCCTGGACGACATAGGCGTGCTGCGCGGAGTGGGCCGCCGCCTGTGGAGGTCGTCGGGCCTGCTCGCGTAGCTCGGCCGCGAACCCCCACGGACCGGCACTCGCGTACGGCGGGGAGGGGACGTGCCGGGGGGTGTCCGCCCGCAGCGGCGGGCGTCAACGCAGGGCACCCCTTTGAGACACCGAGCCGCCCGACCGAGGACGGACACCCCCCGGCGCGGCCCCGCCCCCAACACAACCGTTGGCGCCACGCGCACCCCCACCGCACCCGCGCAGGCCGCCGCAGGCATCCCACGGGAGCAACCCCCCGACTACGCTGCTGGTCATGACGCCCTCGGCCGCCACCCCCGCCTACCGTCGCCTCAGCGTCGAGGAGCGCCGCACCCAGCTCCTCAACGCCGCCCTCACCCTCTTCGCCCACCGCACCCCCGAGGATGTGTCCCTGGACGACGTGGCGGAGGCGGCCGGCGTCTCCCGCCCCCTGGTGTACCGCTACTTCCCCGGCGGCAAGCAGCAGCTCTACGAGGCCGCCCTGCGCTCCGCCGCCGAGGAACTCCGGCACTGCTTCGACGAACCCCGCGACGGCCCCCTCCTCCCCCGCCTCGCCCGCGCCCTCGACCGCTACCTCACCTTCGTCGACGAGCACGACACCGGATTCAGCGCCCTGCTCCAGGGCGGCAGCGTCGTGGAGACCTCCCGCACCACGGCCATAGTGGACGGAGTGCGCCGCGCCGCGGCCGAGCACATCCTCAGCCACCTGGACGTCACCGACCCCGGCCGCCACCTCCGTATGACCGTCCGGATGTGGATCACGGCGGTCGAGGCGGCCTCCCTGATCTGGCTGGACGAGGGCAAGCAGCCTCCGAGGGACGACCTACGGGACTGGCTGGTCGAACAGTTCGAGGCCACGCTCGCCGTCACGGCGGCCCGAGACCCCCAGACGGCCGCCCTGGCCCAGCGGCTCACGGCCGACGAGTGACACTGTTGCGGTGAAGAGCGAAGACACCCCCTTCGAGGGCGGCCCCATGGACGGCCGCGTCCTGCCGGTCCTGCTGGGCATCACCGGCCACCCGCCCAAGACGTACCGCATCCCGGTCCCCGACCCGCACGGCGGCCCGCCCACGGTCCTCGTCTACCGCCGCGTCCCCCGCAAGCAGGGCCCCCGCACCGGCCTCACCCAGCGCTGGAAGTACGAGTACGACCCCGAGGGCAGGCACGCCCGCCGCCTGAACTGGCCGTGGTCCAAACCGGACACCACGCCGGACGCCACGCCGCCTGGCAAGCCGCACGACCCGGACGAGTGACGCGACTGCGCCGAACCGCGCACACCTACCGCGCGAACCCGCCCCCTCCGACACATGCTCACGATGCGGAGCAAAGCGCCCCGCATCGGAGGTGATGACATGTCAGGAAGGCTTCTGCGTCTGGCGTGTACGGCGGCAGCCGCCACACTCCTCGCGCCCGCCCCCGCGACGGCGGCCCCCACGGCGCCCGCGGTCCCCGTTCCCCTCAAACCCCAAAGCCGGTCCACGGCAGAGCTGCTGACAGACCTTCAGCGCCTGTACCGACAGGCCGAACAGGCCACGGAGACCTACAACGCCACCGAGGAGAAGCTGAAGAAGCAGCGCACCGAGGTGACCCGCCTGGACACCGCCCTGACCCGCGCCCGGCTCTCCCTGCACGACAGCCGCGGTGCCGCCGGCCGCCTGGCCCGCCAGCAGTACCAGAACTCCACCGACATCTCGCCGTACGTACGCCTGCTCCTGGCCCAGGACCCCCAGCACGCCCTCGACCAGGGCCATGTCATCGGCCGACTGGCACGCGAGCGCGCGGCGACGGTCGGCCGTCTGACCGGCACCGAACGCAAGGCCGCCGAGCTGGCCCGCAAGGCCCGCAAGGCCCTGGACACCCAACTCGCCCTCGCGGAACGCCAGAAGAAGAACCGGGACGCCGTACACCAGCGCCTCAAGGGGGTGGAGGAACTCCTCGCCTCCCTGACCGCCGAACAGCTCACCGCGCTGGCCGAACTGGAGAAGAAGGACACCGCGAAGGCCCAGCGGGCGTTCCTGGCCTCGGGCGCCCTCGCACACGACGACCACAAGCCGTCCCGCGAGAGCGCCCGGGCGATCCGCTACGCCAAGAGACAGCTCGGGAAGCCGTACAAGTGGGGTGCGGAGGGCCCGAAGTCCTACGACTGCTCAGGGCTGACGTCCAAGGCCTGGGCCCACGCGGGCACCCGCATCCCCCGTACCAGCCAGGAGCAGTGGGCGAAGCTCAAGCGCGTTCCGCTCACCGAACTGCGCCCCGGCGACCTGGTCGTCTACTTCCCGGACGCCACCCACGTGGCCCTGTACCTGGGCAAGGGCAAGGTGGTCCAGGCCCCGCGGACCGGAGAGAAGATCAAGATCTCCCCGATCGCGTCGAACCCGGTCCTGGGGGCCGTACGCCCGGAGGTCAGGCCCCGGAAACCTCAGCGAGATACGCCGCGGTCTTCTCGGGCTCATAAAAGAAGTTCTCGAAGTCAGCAGGATCGTTGAAGCCGTTCGCGAAGCGATCGGCCACGGGCGGCAGCTGACCGGCCGCCCCGATCAGGCCCAGGATGTGCTCCGGCGGCGGCGCCAGCATGGCGTTGGTCCACTTGGTGACATGCTGCGCGGTGGCCCAGTACCGGTCGAACGTGGCCCGCATCCAGTCCTCGTCGAACTCCTTGTCCCCGTGCTCCAGGATCGAGGCGAGGTAGGCGGCCGCGCACTTGGCGGCCGAGTTGGAGCCCTGGCCGGTGATGGGGTCGTTGGCCACGACGACGTCCGCCACGCCCAGCACGAGACCGCCGCCGGGCAGCCGCCCCACCGGGTTGCGCACCGTCGGCGCGTACCGCCCGCTGAGCACACCGCCGGCGTCGGTGAGCTCGACCTCCCTCGCCCGGGCGTACTCCCACGGCGTGTACTTCTCCATGAGTCCCAGGGTCAGCGAGAGGTGCTCCGCCGGGTCCTTCACCCCGTCGAAGACGTCGAGCGGGCCGCCGGGTATGCCCTCCCAGAACAGGATGTCGGCGCGCCCGGAGGTGGTCAGACACGGCATGACGAACAGCTCGCCGACGCCGGGGACGAGATTGCAGCGGACGGCCTCGGTGTCCGGGTGCTCCGGACGCGGGCCCATTCCGTGGACGTACGACACGGCCAGCGCCCGCTGCGGCTCGCTGTACGGGGAACGCTCCGGGTCCCGGCCGAACATCTGGACCAGCTCACCCTTGCCCGCCGACACCAGCACCAGGTCGTAGGTACGCGAGAAGTAGTCGAGGTCGCCGACCGCCGCGCCGTGGATGACGAGCTGTCCGCCGCGCTGGGCGAACGTCTCCATCCAGCCGGCCATCTTCACCCGCTGGTCCACGGACTGCGCGAACCCGTCGAGGTGGCCCAGCCAGTCGATGGCGCGCGCCGCGGGGCCCTCGCCCCAGGAGCCGGGGCCCGCCACCGAGACGCCGAGCCCCTCGATCTTCGGGGCCTGGGACTCCCAGAAGTTCAGCTGGAGATCGCGCTCGTGCTGCAGGGCGGTGTGGAACATGCACTGCGTGGACATGACCCGGCCGGTGCGGATCTCGTCCGCCGTCCGGTTGGACATCAGGGTGACCTCGTACCCGTTCGACTGGAGTCCGAGGGCGAGCTGGAGTCCGGACTGGCCGGCTCCGACGACGAGTATCTTCCGCATGCGGGGGTGTTCTCCTACTCGGGGGTGACGTCCAGTGCGTGGCCGACGAGGGACAGCAGGGTCTCGATCACCGAGATCCGCCGCCGCGCATCCATGATCATTACAGGTATGTGCGCGGGGATCGTCAACGCCTCTCGCACGTCCTCCGGTTCGAAGCGCTCACTGCCGTCGAAGTGGTTGACCGCGACCACGTAGGGCAGCCCACAGCTCTCGAAGTAGTCCAGCGCGGGAAAGCTGTCCTTCAGCCGCCGGGTGTCCGCGAGGACGACCGCACCGATCGCGCCCCGCACGATGTCGTCCCACATGAACCAGAACCGCTGCTGGCCCGGCGTGCCGAACAGATAGAGCACCAGGTCGTCGTCGAGCGTGATGCGGCCGAAGTCCATGGCCACGGTGGTGGTCAGCTTGCCGGGCGTCGAGGTGAGGTCGTCGGTGTCCTCGCTCGCCTCGGTCATCAGCGCCTCGGTCTGCAGGGGCGTGATCTCCGAGACGGCGGTGACCAGCGTGGTCTTGCCGACCCCGAAGCCACCCGCCACCACTATCTTCGTGGCGATGGGCGCCCGGGTGCGGTCCGTCTGCCAGGACTTCAGGTCCTCGTTGGTGTCTTCAGAGACGACGGAGTCCACTCAGCACCCTTTCGAGCAGAGCGCGGTCCGGACGGCCGGTGCCGTGACCGGTGCCGGTGCCGTACACACGGATCTTTCCCTGGTCCGCGAGGTCGCTGAGCAGCACGCGGACCACACCGAGCGGCATCTTCAGCAGCGCGGCGATCTCGGCCACCGTGCGCATACGGCGGCACAGTTCGACGATGGCCCGCATCTCCGGCATCACCCGGGTGGTGAGGGAACCATTCGTCAGTTCCTTGCGCTCCTCGGGGGCCGCCAGCGCTGCCGTGCTGCCGACGATCGTCTCGACGAGCAGGACGTGGCCGAAGCGGGTACGGCCGCCGGTGAGCGAGTAGGGGCGTACGCGGGCGGGCCTGCGGTCGCCGCCGCGGACGGGGAGCTGGGGCCTGTTCTGCGGTTTCTTCGGGGCGTTGCTCATCGGGTACTCCCTGCCGACGCGGCCTCGAGGGACTTCCGTAGCTCGCTGCGGAGCTCTGGGGTGAGGACGTGGCCGGCGCGGCCGACGAAGAGCGCCATATGGTACGCCACGACGCTCATGTCGCAGTCCGCGGAGCCGTGCACACCGAGCAGCGAGCCGTCGCTGATGGACATCACGAACAGGCTGCCCTCGTCCATCGCGACCATCGTGTGCTTCACGCCGCCGAACTCCATCAGCCTGGCGGCGCCGATGGTGAGGCTGCCGATGCCGGAGACGACGGTGGCGAGGTCGGCGGAGGAGCCGCGGGGTCCGGTGGGCCGGTCGCCCTTCGGCTCGCGGGCTTCCTCGTTGCGTGCCTGATCGGAGGAGAGGAGGAGCAGGCCGTCGGAGGAGACGACGGCGACCGACTGGATGCCCGGCACCTCCTCGACCAGATTCGTCAGCAACCAGTGCAGGTTGCGGGCTTCACTGCTCAGTCCGAAGGTACTGGGCGCGGTCAACTGCTTGCCTCCTCGACTGTGCCCCCCGTGGCTGCTTCGGATTCCGTGCTCGGTGTCTGGTTCTGGCCGGTCTGCTCGGCGATCTCCGCCTGTACGTCGCGGTGGCCGGCCTCCGCGCCGCGACGGAAGCCGCCGAGCCTTCTGCGGAGGGCTTCGGCGTCCACGCCGGTGGTCTGCCGGCGCGGGGCCTGGGCGGGTGCGGTGATCTTCGGGGTGCGCTTGGGCAGGCCCTTGTCGGTGAGCTGCTCCTCGTCCGGGGCACGGGTGTGCTCCGCCTCGGCTTCGCCTTCGGCGGGACTGTTCCCACCCGCACCGCCCGTGCGACTTTCGTCGTCGGGTGCGGGTGGCCCCTGTGGGGCGTCCCCGCCGTCGGCGGCCGCGGGTCCGTCGCTCGACTGCGCCGGAATCGCGGCCATCGGCTTCGCCGGGATTTCCACCGGCGGCTGCGTCGGGGTCTCCGTCGGTTGCGCCGGGGCCTCCGTCGTCGGCTGCGCCGGGGCTCCCACCGACGGCTGCGCCGGGACCTCCGTCCTCGGCTGCACCGGGGCCCCCACCTCCGGCTGCGCCGGGACCTCCGTCCTCGGCTGCACCGGGGCCCCCACCTCCGGCTGCGCCGAGGCCTCCGTCCTCGGCTGCACCGGGGCCCCCACCGACGGCTGTGCCGAGGCTTCCGTCGACGGCTGCGTCGGGGCCTCCGTCGTCGGCTGGGTCGGGAGTAGCAGTTCCATGGTCGTCTCGGCGGGATGCTCGCGCTCCTGCTCCGGCTCGGCCCCGGTCTCCTCCACGGCCTTCTCCGCCAGCTCCACCAGCGGGTCGGCGTTCTTCGCGCGGCCGCGCAGGACGTTGGAGTTGGCCTCCGCGTCGGCGCCGGGCAGGGAGAAGGCGTGGTGCGGGGCGTCCGCGGGGACCGCTGCGGTGGGGGCCGGTGCCAACAGGCCCTTGGGCAGGACCGCGACCGCGGCGATGCCGCCCTGCTTCTGATCGCGGAGCTGGACGCGGATGCCGTGGCGGTGGGCGAGACGGGCGACGACGTAGAGGCCGAGGCCCAGACCGTCGTCGCCCTCCTGGTCGTAGGAGGCCTCGGGGTCGAAGTCGGCGAGGCGGGCGTTGAGGCGGGTCAGGCGCTCGCCGGTCATCCCGATGCCCTCGTCCTGCACGGAGAGCATCACCTCGCCGTTCTCCAGCAGCCAGCCGGAGACCTCGACGGGCAGGTCGGGCGGGGAGAACGACGTCGCGTTCTCCATCAGCTCGGCCAGGAGGTGGGAGAGGTCGTCGGCCGCGAAGCCCGCCACCTGCGCGTGCGGCGGCAACGCGGCGATGCGCACGCGCTCGTACCGCTCGATCTCGCTGACCGCCGCGCGGACGACGTCGACGAGCGGGACCGGTCCCGCGTGCTGCTGGACATGCTCGGTGCCGGCCAGCACGAGGAGGTTCTCGCTGTGGCGGCGCATGACCGTGGCGAAGTGGTCGAGCTTGAAGAGGGTCGCGAGGCGCTCGGGGTCCTGTTCGCGCTCTTCCAGGGCCTCGATGACACCGAGCTGCCGCTCGACCAGGCCCAGGGTGCGCAGGGCGAGGTTGACGAAGGTGCTGCCGATGCTGTCGCGCAGTCGCTCCAGCTGGGCGGCGGACTCGGCGAGTTCGGTGCGCAGCCCCTCGCGGGCGTCGGCCATCTTCTGGCGCTGCCCGACCAGGTGCTTGCGGTCGGACTCCAGGGTGGTGATGCGCTCGTGGAGGGCGACGGCGTGGGCGTGCAGGGCGTTGACGGAGTCCACGACCTGGGCGAACTCGTCCTTGCGGCCGGTGAACCTGACGGGCTCCTCGGCCGCCGGGTCCTCGGCCCGGGCGAGCCGCGCGGAACCGAGGCGGAGGACGGCGAGGGGGCGGGTGAGGCTGCGGGCCATGCCGGTGGCGACGCCGACGGCGAGCAGCATCAGGGCGCCGAGGATCGCGATGCGGATCTCCAGCGCGGTGACGTCGTCGTCGCGGAGCTGCTCCAGGGCCTTGGTGCGGCGGTCGTAGAGGGCGGACTCGGCGCCGCGCATCAGGTCGACGCGGGCGGAGAGGGCGGCCTCGGCGCGCTCGGTGTCGGTGGCCAGGTCCCGGTCGGAGAGCGTGGCCTGGTCGGTGAGGGAGGTCAGGTACCGCTCGGCGGTGTCGACCTCGGGGCCGGTGACCGTGGAGTCGTAGGAGGTCCGCGCGGACTTGGGCGCGGTGTCGCGGAAGTCGGCGAGTGCGGCGTCGGAGCGCACCCGGGCCTGCTGGGCGGCGGCGCTGAGCGCGGCGCGCTGCTTGGCGTCGGCGTCCGAGGAGGTCTCCTGGGTCGACGCGATGCCGGTGATCGGGTCGATGACGGTCTCGGTGGTGGTCGGCACGCTGAGCGCGGCGAGCAGCAGCCCGCGGGCGGCGGCGGCCTGCTGGACGGCGGTGTCCAGCTCGGCCAGCGCGTGGGCGCCGGCGCCCGCGCGGGGCGGCAGCTGCTCGGCCAGCCGCTCGGCGAGCCGGTGCAGTTCGGTGATGGCGGCGGAGTAGGCGTCGTGCGACTGCAGCGCCGTGCTCTTGCCGGTGAGCGCCGCCCTGCGCAGGGCGGCGATGCCGTCGAGGTCGTCGCGCAGCGAGGCGGGGGTGTCGGTGTCGGCGCGCAGTTCCTCGACCTGTCGGTCGACGCGGGTGCTGCGCTGTTCGCTGGGCGCCTTGGACCTGGGGCGGCCGGCGGCGACGTAGGAGGTGACCTCGTCGCGCTCGTCGGCCAGGGAGTGGGCGAGGGTGAGCGCGTTCTCGGTCTGTTCGGCGAGGGTCACCAACTGCTGCGCGTCGTGCAGTTGCCCGGAGGCGGCGACGACCGAGGGGACACCGGCGCCCGCGATGGCGGCGGCGACCACCGCCACGGCCACGATCAGCCGGTTGCGTACGTGGGTCGGGCGCCCCTTGCCCGCGGGTGTGGTGTCGGGGGCGGTGCCGGGAGTGGGCTGGGCGCCCCCTGCGGAGGCCGTCTTCTTGCCTGAGCGACGTGGCCGCATCTTCTGCACCGGTGCTCGCATTCCTGACTCGTGATACCCATGGTCCGGATGACGCCCCGTCAACTTCCGTCGACGGTACGCACACCCCTCCCCCAAGCTCTCGACTTGGCTCGAGCAGGGGGTGCCCTCACCGGTCCCCGACCCTCCCAGTGCCGGTGGGCAACGGTCGCGCATCACCCGACCCGCCACCCGAAGGAGTGAACCCCGGAGGGGAGTTGGCGGGCAAGTTCCTCCGGCGCCCGCACATGCCTTGCGCGGCGGGCCGGTTGGACGTCTGCGGCGGGCGATGGCAATATTCGCCGCCACGCCCGTCCGGAGCCTGCCATTCCACCTCAAATCAGGCGCCTGACCTGCGCGGCCGTACCGATTGGGCGACCGATGCGGCCCCTTCGCGAACTGTGTGAAGGGCTCGTGCAGACTGGCCGGATGCGAACAGAGCTTGTTTCGGAGCCCGGCGATCCGGCCCGCCCCAACGAGGACTTCGCCGGTGTCGGCCTTCCCGCCTCGGGACAGGGCGGCGCGCTGGTGGTCCTGGACGGAGTGACCCCACCGAGGGGCGAGACGGGCTGTCTGCATTCCGTCCACTGGTTCACCGCGCGACTCGGCGGAGCCCTGACCGAACTGACCGTTTCACTCCCCGATGTTCCCCTCTCCGAAGCCCTGGCCCGCGCCATCTCGCGTACCGCTGACGCACACCGGGAAACCTGTGACCTTTCTCACCCACGCACCCCACAGGCAACGGTGGTCCTGGCGCGCTGGTCGGCGCGGTCGGTGGAGTACCTGATCCTCTCGGACTCGACCCTGCTGGCGGAGTCGCCGGACGGCACGGTCACGCCCTACCTGGACGACCGGCTGTCCCGCCTCCCCCGCGCCTCCCTGGCCACGGACGCCGTGATCGACGCCCACGTCCGCAACAAGGAGGGCGGCTTCTTCACGGCGGCCGCGGATCCGTCGGTGGCGGCACGGGCGGTGACGGGGGTGCTGCCGCGCGCCGAGGTGCGGACGCTGACCGCTCTGACGGACGGGGCGACCCGGTGGGTGGAGAAGTTCCGGGAGGGCGACTGGGCCGACTGCTTCACCTTCGTACGCAAGGAGGGCGCGCGGGCGCTGGTGGACCGGGTACGGGAGCTGGAGCTGGCCGACGCGCGGGAGCGGACGTATCTGCGGCGCGGCAAGACGCACGACGATGCGACGGTCGTGCACGTGGAGCTGTGAGCCCAGGCCTGCGGCGGAAGCGGCGTCGTCCGCGCGGGGGACCTCCATCGCCGCCGCCCGGGTTCAGGCGTGGCTCTCGGCGGTGCCGGACGGTCGTACCGGACGCACTCGGACTTTCGCCCGGCAGCCGCCGTCTCCGACACGGGCCCTGAGCCTCTCGCGGGGGCGGCTACTTCTCCATCTCTCGGTTGAGCTGGTTCAGCAGTCGGGCCAGCTCTGCCACCTCGCGCCGGTCCCAGTTCGACATCTGCTCGACGTAGCGGGCCCGTCGGGCCTCCCGGACCTTGGCGACCCGCCGGCGGCCCTCCTGCGTGAGGTGGACCAGCCACGCCCGGCCGTCGGCGGGGTCCGGCTCGCGGGCGACCAGGCCGAGGTCCTCCAGGGCACGCAGCTGGCGGGACATGGTGGCCTTGCCGACGCCGATGTAGGCGGCGAGTTCGGTGGCCCGCAGGCGCCCGGCGTCGTCCAGACGGACCAGCAGGCCGTACGCCGCGGACTCCAGGTCCGGATGGACCTCGCGGGCCATCTCGCCCTGCTTGGCCCGGGCGCGGCGCAACAGCACGGTCAACTCGCGTTCGAGATCGAGGAACTCGGGCTGGTCCAGACCACCACCGGACATCCCGGACCCGCCCCGCCGTCCGTCGCCGTTTCCGTCTTCGTGCACGTCAGCTCTGCCTCGATTTCCCGGTCCGTGAAAGTTTCCGCCGACCACCGTCATTGCCGCAGCTTCGCCAGTATTTCGCAGGCGTAGACCAACGGCAGCCCCCGGACCCCCTTTCACCTGCCCTTCCGGCTGCCCGGCTTCTCTATCAGAAACCGCGCCTGGCATGCCCACGCCCCAGCCTGGACACCCTCTCGTCACAGGACACGCACATTCCCCCACCGAGCGTCACCGCGCCTTCGGAGGCACGCTATGCCCGTGCACAGACCCGAACACCTCCGCCCCCGCCGCCGACCCCTGCTCACCGCCCTCCCGCTCCTCGTCGTCCTGATACTCGCCACCCAGCCCGCCCCCGCGTCCGCCGACGACACCCCGCCGCGCGGCTCGGCCTACATGGGCATGGGCGTCATGGCCCACGACGGCGAGGACGGCCTCCCCGTCTCCGACCTGGCAGCTCAGACGGAAGGCGTCGACGTCTCCAGCCACCAGGGCGACGTCGCCTGGCAGACCCTGTGGGACAGCGGGGTGAAGTGGGCCTATGTGAAGGCCACCGAGGGGACGTACTACACCAACCCGTCCTTCACCCAGCAGTACAACGGCTCCTACGACGTCGGCATGATCCGCGGCGCGTACCACTTCGCGACGCCGGACACCACCGATGGAGCAACCCAGGCGGACTATTTCGTCGACCACGGCGGCGGCTGGTCCCGCGACGGCAAGACGCTGCCCGGCGCCCTCGACATCGAGTGGAACCCGTACGGGGACGCCTGCTACGGCAAGTCGCCGAGCGCGATGGTCACCTGGATCCGCGACTTCCTGAACCGGTACAAGGCCCGCACCGGCCGCGCCCCGGTCATCTACACGGCCACGAACTGGTGGAAGCAGTGCACCGGCAACCACAGCGGCTTCGCCACCACCAACCCGCTGTGGGTCGCCAGGTACGCGGCACAGGTGGGGGAACTGCCGGCCGGCTGGAGCTACTACACGATGTGGCAGTACACGTCCTCCGGACCGACCGTCGGCGACCACAACAAGTTCAACGGCGCCCTCGACAGGGTCGTGGCGCTCGCCAACGGCTAGCGACAGCCAGCACGGCGAGGGCCCGGGCCTCCCTCACGGGACCCGGGCCCTGCCTCTCCGGACGCGTCCGTCACGCCGCGACCGGAACCTCGGGCGCCGCGCCGTCGGTGGCCGGCGTCAGCGCCAGTTCCAGGACCTGGCGGACGTCGGTCACGGCGTGGACGTCGAGCTTGTCCAGCACCTCGGCCGGGACGTCGTCCAGGTCGGGCTCGTTGCGCTTCGGGATGACCACCGTGGTCACCCCGGCGCGGTGCGCGGCGAGCAGCTTCTGCTTCACGCCGCCGATCGGCAGGACCCGGCCGGTCAGCGACACCTCGCCGGTCATCGCCACGTCCGTGCGCACCAGCCGCCCGCTCAGCAGCGACGCCAGTGCCGTCGTCATCGTGACGCCGGCGCTCGGGCCGTCCTTCGGCACCGCGCCCGCCGGGAAGTGGATGTGCACGCCCCGGTCCTTCAGGTCGGCGACCGGCAGCTCCAGTTCGGCGCCGTGCGAGCGCAGGAAGGACAGGGCGATCTGCGCGCTCTCCTTCATCACGTCACCCAGCTGCCCGGTCAGCGTCAGCCCTGCCGCGCCGGTCTCCGGGTCGGCCAGCGACGCCTCCACGAACAGCACGTCACCGCCCGCTCCCGTGACCGCGAGCCCCGTCGCCACGCCGGGCACCGCCGTACGGCGCTCCGCCGGGTCCTGGGCGGACTCGGGCACGTGGTGCGGCCGGCCGATCAGGCCCCGCAGGTCGCCCTCGCCGATCGTGAACGGCAGTTCCCGGTCGCCCAGTTCGTGCTGGGCCGCCACCTTGCGCAGCAGCCGCGCGATGGACCGCTCGAGGTTGCGCACGCCCGCCTCGCGCGTGTACTCGCCGGCGAGCCTGCGCAGCGCGCCGTCGTCGATGGCGACCTCGTCCGTCTTCAGTCCCGCCCGCTCCAGCTGGCGCGGGAGCAGGTGGTCACGGGCGATGACGATCTTCTCGTCCTCGGTGTAGCCGTCGAGCCGGACCAGTTCCATCCGGTCGAGCAGGGCCTCGGGGATGGCCTCCAGAACGTTGGCCGTGGCCAGGAAGACCACGTCCGACAGGTCCAGTTCCACCTCCAGGTAGTGGTCCCGGAAGGTGTGGTTCTGGGCCGGGTCGAGCACCTCCAGCAGAGCGGCCGCCGGGTCGCCCCGGAAGTCGGAGCCCACCTTGTCGATCTCGTCCAGCAGGACGACCGGGTTCATCGAGCCGGCCTCCTTGATGGCACGCACGATCCGGCCGGGCAGCGCGCCGACGTACGTACGCCGGTGACCGCGGATCTCGGCCTCGTCGCGGACGCCGCCGAGGGCGACCCGGACGAACTTGCGCCCCATCGCGTGCGCGACGGACTCCCCGAGCGAGGTCTTGCCGACGCCGGGCGGGCCGACGAGCGCGAGCACGGCACCGCCGCGCCGCCCGCCTACGACACCGAGGCCGCGGTCGGTACGGCGCTTGCGCACCGCCAGGTACTCGGTGATCCGCTCCTTCACGTCCTCCAGACCGGCGTGCTCGGCGTCCAGCACGCCCTTCGCGCCCTGGATGTCGTAGGCGTCCTCGGTCCGCTCGCTCCAGGGCAGTTCGAGCACCGTGTCCAGCCAGGTGCGGATCCACGATCCCTCGGGCGACTGGTCGCTGGACCGCTCCAGCTTGTCGACCTCCTTGAGCGCGGCCTCGCGGACCTTCTCGGGCAGGTCGGCGGCCTCGACCCGGGCGCGGTAGTCGTCCGACTCCTCGCCGTCCTGCTCGCCGTTCAGCTCGCGCAGCTCCTTGCGTACGGCTTCGAGCTGACGGCGCAGCAGGAACTCGCGCTGCTGCTTGTCGACGCCTTCCTGGACGTCCTTGGCGATGGTCTCGGCGACGTCCTGCTCGGCGAGGTGGTCACGCAGCTGCTGGGTGGCGAGCTTCAGCCGGGCCACCGGGTCGGCGGTCTCCAGCAGCTCGACCTTCTGATCGGTGGTCAGGAAGGGCGAGTACCCGGAGTTGTCGGCGAGCTGGGACACATCGTCGATGGCCTGCACGCGATCGACGACCTGCCAGGCGCCGCGCTTGCGCAGCCAGGCGGTGGCGAGGGCCTTGTACTCCTTCACCAGCTCGCCGACCTGTCCGGGCAGCGGCTCGGGCACGCTCTCGTCGATCCGGGTCCCCTCGACCCACAGTGCGGCACCCGGCCCGGTCGTCCCGGCGCCGATCCGCACCCGACCGCGCCCGCGGATCAGGGCCCCGGGGTCGCCGTCGGCCAGCCGGCCGACCTGCTCGACGGTGCCGAGCACACCGGTGCCCGGGTACGTCCCGTCGATGCGCGGCACCAACAGCACCCTGGGCTTTCCGGGTGTGGCCCGGGCGGCGGCCTGGGCGGCCTCCACCGCGGCGCGTACATCGGCGTCGTTCAAGTCCAGCGGGACCACCATCCCGGGCAGCACGACGTCGTCGTCGAGCGGCAGCACGGGCAGGGTGAGCGATGTGGACGTTGAAGCCATGATCTCCCCTTAGGCAGTCAAGTTGAGTTATGCCGACTCAATGCTTGAGGGAGCCCTGATGTTCCCCGCCATCCGTTCGCTGTCAGCGATCAGCTCCTCGACAGCCGGTGACCTCGGCTTTTGTGCCAGCGCCGCACCATCGGCCACAGACCCACCCCGACGATCAGGGCGAACAGATGCCCCCAGTTGGTCAGCGGGTCCGTGAGGTTCAGCAGGTCCTGGATCAGCAGCCCCCCGAACAGCGCCGGCACCGACCACCGCAGCCACGGCCGCAGCAGCCCGGCCAGCGCGCCGACGCTCGCCGCGACGCCGAAGCTGACGCCGTAGTCGAGTCGGTGCAGCGAACTGCCGGGAAGGTGGCCGGCCAGCACCGCGAGCCCCACCGGAACCTCGGTCGCGAGGGTGGCCAGGACATGCCCGGCCAGGAAGACGACGGCCGTGCGCGCACCGCCGACGCGCCGCTCCAGCGCGGTGAGCACGAGCAGGAAGCAGAGGGTGTACGGCGCCGTGATCCCGCCCGCCGTCCACAGCGCACTGGCGAGCAGCACCAGCATCGGCGTGCGCACGAGGTGGGCCACATCGGTGCTGGAGCCCTGGTGCAGGGCGTGGACGAGGACCGGGTCGGCGTAGGCGGCGAACAGGGAGGTGACGGCCAGTACGGCGCCGAAGGCGAAGGTGAACGGGGTGCCGGTCGGGGTGGGAAGCAGGCGCCAGGGCCGGAGGGACCGGACTCGCGCCGCCGGGGCCTCACCCTCGGCGACCTCGGCGACCTCGACGACGCCCGGCGCCGCACCGACGGCACCCGGCAGCGGCCCGCGCTGCCGCGGCATCCCGTCCAGCAGCTTGGGCGCCTCCGCCGTCACAGTCCGTTTCAAGGTGAGGCGCTCCTTCCGATCACCCCACCCTTGGACCGCCACCCACCCATGTCTGTGATCAGCGCCACACCTGGGCCGATTCTCAGCAACCTCTCAAGAACCACTCGCGTCTTACGGGGTTCGCACCCCGTCAACCCGGAGCGCCCCGGGTAATTCCCCCGGCCGGGCCAACCGGAGCTGCGAGGATGACCCGATGCCCACTTCGTACGACATCCCCGAAGTCCTGGACCGTCGCGAGGGCCCGCACGGCGAGATCGTGTTGCGGCGGCACGGTGAACTGCTCCAGATCATCGCGAACGGCTGTTTCCTGATGGACACCTCCGACGGGCGCTCGGAGCGGCTGCTGGTCGACGCCGCGCTCGGCGCGCTGGACGGGCGTTCCGGGCCTCGGCTGCTGATCGGCGGGCTGGGCGTGGGGTTCTCGCTCGCACACGCCGCCGGCGATCCGCGCCCGGGACGGATCACCGTGGTCGAGCGCGAGAGCGCGATTATCGGCTGGCATCTCGACGGCCCCTTGGCGGAGTTCTCCGCCCGCGCCCTCGCCGACCCGCGCACCGAGATTCTGGAAACTGATCTGGTGGCGTACGTACATGAGACTTCCGCCACGTATGACGCCTTGTGTCTCGACATTGACAACGGCCCCGGATGGACCGTCACCGAGGGCAACGACAGCCTCTACTCACCGAGCGGACTGGCAGCGTGCGCACGGGTGTTGAGGCCCGGCGGGGTGCTGGCGGTATGGTCGGCCCAGCCCTCTCCGGAATTCGAAGAAACCTTGTGTAATGCCGGATTCCAGCAGGTGCGTACCGAAGAGATCCCCGTTGCCCGGGGCGTTCCGGACGTCGTACACCTCGCCGTCCGACCTGGATAGCCCTGGCGCGGTGACTCCCCGTACTCTGCTTCCCTGACGCGGATCATTCAAGCGTCAATCGCAAGCATGCGCAGGCATAGCCAGTCAGAGGAATCACCCCACGGATTCCGGAAAGCAACTTTGGGGCGGGCGATGGAGCAGACACACACCTCCCACAACGGCACGGCGGCGACCCCGGGCGCACAGCGCCGGGTCCTGGTGGTCGAGGACGATCCGACCATCGTGGACGCCATCGCGGCCCGCCTGCGCGCCGAGGGTTTCCTCGTGCAGACGGCGGGCGACGGTCCGGCGGCCGTCGACACGGCCGAGGCCTGGCAGCCGGACCTGCTGATCCTCGACATCATGCTGCCGGGCTTCGACGGCCTGGAAGTGTGCCGTCGGGTGCAGGCCCAGCGGCCGGTGCCGGTGCTGATGCTGACCGCGCGCGACGACGAGACCGACATGCTGGTCGGGCTCGGCGTCGGCGCCGACGACTACATGACCAAGCCGTTCTCGATGCGGGAGCTGGCGGCACGCGTGCATGTGCTGCTGCGCCGCGTCGAGCGCGCCGCGCTGGCCGCCACGACCCCGCGCTCGGGCATCCTGCGGCTCGGCGAGCTGGAGATCGACCACGCGCAGCGCCGGGTGCGGGTCCGCAGTGAGGACGTCCACCTCACGCCGACCGAGTTCGACCTCCTGGTGTGCCTGGCGAACACCCCGCGCGCGGTCCTCTCGCGCGAGCAGCTGCTCGCCGAGGTGTGGGACTGGGCGGACGCCTCCGGCACCCGCACGGTCGACAGCCACATCAAGGCGCTGCGCCGGAAGATCGGCGCCGAGCGGATCCGTACCGTGCACGGCGTGGGCTACGCCCTGGAGACACCGACGCCATGAGCGACGGGCCGGCCCCGCGGGGCGGCCCCGGGGAGCCCTGGGGCGGAGTGAGTCCGTTCTCGATCAAGACCAAGCTGGGCGCGCTGGTCGTCATCGCGGTGCTGATCACCACCGGCCTGTCGATGATCGCGGTGCGCACCCAGACGGAGCTGCGCTTCATCACGGTCTTCTCGATGATCGCCACCCTGCTCATCACGCAGTTCGTGGCGCACTCGCTCACCGCGCCGCTGGACGAGATGAACGCGGTGGCCCGGTCCATCTCGCAGGGCGACTACACGCGCCGGGTGCGTGAGAACCGCCGCGACGAGCTGGGCGACCTGGCCGAGACGATCAATCTGATGGCCGACGAGCTGGAGGCCCAGGACCAGCAGCGCAAGGAACTTGTGGCAAATGTCTCCCACGAGCTGCGCACCCCGATCGCGGGCCTGCGGGCCGTCCTGGAGAACGTCGTCGACGGCATCGCCGAGGCCGACCCCGAGACGATGCGCACGGCCCTGAAGCAGACCGAGCGCCTCGGCCGGCTCGTGGAGACCCTCCTCGACCTGTCCCGGCTGGACAACGGCGTCGTACCGCTGCGCATGCGGCGCTTCGAGGTCTGGCCGTACCTGTCCGGCGTGCTCAAGGAGGCCAACATGGTCGCCGGGGCGCGCGCGGGCATGGCGTCGGGATCCGGCAGCCACACCCGCACCGACGTCCATCTGCACCTCGACGTCTCCCCGCCGGAGCTGACCGCGCACGCCGACCCCGAGCGCATCCACCAGGTCGTCGCCAACCTCATCGACAACGCGATCAAGCACAGCCCCCCGCACGGCCGCGTGACGGTCAAGGCGCGGCGCGGGCCCTACCCTCAGTCGCTGGAGCTGGAGGTCCTGGACGAGGGCCCGGGTATCCCGAGGTCGGAGTGGCACAAGGTCTTCGAACGCTTCAACCGGGGCGCCGTCCGCCGCCCGCACGGGCCGGGCAGCGACGGCGGTACGGGGCTGGGGCTGGCCATCGCGCGCTGGGCCGTGGATCTGCACGGCGGTCGGATCGGGGTGGCCGAATCCGATCGGGGTTGCCGGATTCTTGTCACCCTCCCAGGGCAGTCTTCCGTTCAAAGTTGACGTAAAGTTCGAAGCGGAGCCACAAGATCCACGTCGGTCCTGGCTGACGGACACGTGTGATCAGGTCCAGACCTGCGCTTTCGGTGCGCCCGGTCGGGCTCACCCCATCCCATCTGAAGCGGAACCTCGCTTGTTTCCCGCCATTTCCCGGCACGAAACACGCTTTCTGATGTGACTTACGCGACGATGACCTTGCTCGGCCTGACCTTCCCGGCCATGGAGGCGTAGCCTTTATTCCCGCTGTCCATCACCTTGTGAAGCGGAAGAGGGCGGTTGCCGCCGTGTCGCCACAGTCCCCCAGTAACGCATCGAGCATCTCGACCGACACCGACCAAGCGGGCAAGAACCCCGCTGCCGCGTTCGGTCCGAACGAGTGGCTCGTCGACGAGATCTATCAGCAGTACCTCCAGGACCCGAATTCGGTAGACCGCGCCTGGTGGGACTTCTTCGCCGACTACAAGCCGGGAGCGGCCGCCGCCTCGGCTCCGGCGGGCACTGCGGCCGCGGGGGCCGCAGAGACCACCACGGCCCCCAAGCCCGCGGCGGCCCCGGCTCCGGCCGCCCCGTCGGCGCCGGCCCCCGCGGCCCCGAAGCCGGCCGCCGCCGCGCCCGCCGCGCCGGCCGCCGCTCCGGCGAAGCCCGCCGCCGCGAAGCCCGCCCAGCCGAAGAAGGCCGAGCCCGCCGCCGCGGCGGACGGTCCGGAGCTGGTGACGCTGCGCGGCCCGGCCGCCGCGGTCGCGAAGAACATGAACGCCTCGCTGGAGCTGCCCACGGCCACGTCCGTGCGCGCGGTCCCGGTGAAGCTGCTGTTCGACAACCGCATCGTCATCAACAACCACCTCAAGCGCGCCCGGGGCGGGAAGATCTCCTTCACGCACCTGATCGGCTACGCGATGGTGCAGGCCATCAAGGCCATGCCGTCGATGAACTACGCCTTCGGCGAGAAGGACGGCAAGCCGACGCTGATCAAGCCGGCGCACGTCAACCTCGGCCTGGCCATCGACCTGGTGAAGCCCAACGGCGACCGCCAGCTCGTCGTGGCCGCCATCAAGAAGGCCGAGACGCTGAACTTCTTCGAGTTCTGGCAGGCCTACGAGGACATCGTCCGCCGCGCCCGCGACGGCAAGCTGACGATGGACGACTTCACCGGCGTCACGGTCTCCCTGACCAACCCCGGCGGCCTCGGCACCGTCCACTCGGTCCCGCGCCTCATGCCCGGCCAGTCGGTCATCATGGGCGTCGGCTCCATGGACTACCCGGCGGAGTTCCAGGGCACGAGCCAGGACACCCTGAACAAGCTCGGCATCTCCAAGGTCATGACGCTCACGTCGACGTACGACCACCGAGTGATCCAGGGCGCCGCGTCCGGCGAGTTCCTGCGCCAGGTCGCCAACCTGCTGCTCGGCGAGGGCGAGTTCTACGACGAGATCTTCAAGGCGCTGCGCATCCCCTACGAGCCGGTCCGCTGGCTCAAGGACATCGACGCCAGCCACGACGACGACGTCACCAAGGCCGCCCGGGTCTTCGAGCTGATCCACTCCTACCGGGTCCGCGGCCATGTCATGGCCGACACCGACCCGCTGGAGTACCGCCAGCGCAAGCACCCCGACCTGGACATCACCGAGCACGGCCTCACCCTGTGGGACCTGGAGCGCGAGTTCGCCGTCGGCGGCTTCTCCGGCAAGTCCCTGATGAAGCTGCGCGACATCCTCGGCGTCCTGCGCGACTCGTACTGCCGCACCACCGGCATCGAGTTCATGCACATCCAGGACCCGAAGCAGCGCAAGTGGATCCAGGACCGCGTGGAGCGCGGCCACACCAAGCCCGAGCGCGAGGAGCAGCTGCGCATCCTGCGCCGGCTGAACGCGGCGGAGGCCTTCGAGACCTTCCTGCAGACCAAGTACGTCGGCCAGAAGCGCTTCTCCCTGGAGGGCGGCGAGTCCGTCATCCCGCTGCTCGACGCGGTGCTGGACTCGGCCGCCGAGTCCCGCCTGGACGAGGTCGTCATCGGCATGGCCCACCGCGGCCGCCTGAACGTGCTCGCCAACATCGTCGGCAAGTCGTACGCCCAGATCTTCCGCGAGTTCGAGGGCAACCTCGACCCGAAGTCGATGCACGGCTCCGGCGACGTGAAGTACCACCTGGGCGCCGAGGGCACCTTCACCGGCCTGGACGGCGAGCAGATCAAGGTCTCCCTGGTCGCGAACCCCTCCCACCTGGAGGCGGTCGACCCGGTCCTGGAGGGCGTCGCGCGCGCCAAGCAGGACGTCATCGGCAAGGGCGGCACCGACTTCACGGTCCTGCCCGTGGCGATCCACGGCGACGCGGCCTTCGCGGGCCAGGGCGTGGTGGCCGAGACCCTGAACATGTCGCAGCTGCGCGGCTACCGCACCGGCGGCACCGTCCACATCGTGATCAACAACCAGGTCGGCTTCACGGCGGCTCCCGAGTCGTCGCGCTCCTCGATGTACGCCACCGACGTGGCCCGCATGATCGAGGCGCCGATCTTCCACGTGAACGGCGACGACCCCGAGGCGGTCGTCCGCGTCGCCCGTCTGGCCTTCGAGTTCCGCCAGGCGTTCAACAAGGACGTCGTGATCGACCTCATCTGCTACCGCCGCCGCGGTCACAACGAGTCGGACAACCCGGCCTTCACCCAGCCGCTGATGTACGACCTGATCGACAAGAAGCGCTCGGTGCGCAAGCTCTACACCGAGTCCCTCATCGGTCGCGGCGACATCACCCTGGAAGAGGCCGAGCAGGCGCTGCAGGACTACCAGGGCCAGCTGGAGAAGGTCTTCACGGAGGTCCGCGAGGCCACCGCGCAGTCGGCCACCGCCGAGCCCGCCGACCCGCAGGCCGAGTTCCCGGTCGCCGTCGGCACGGCGGTCACCACGGAGACCGTCAAGCGGATCGCGGAGTCCCAGGTCAACATCCCCGACCACATCACCGTCCACCCGCGTCTGCTGCCGCAGCTGCAGCGCCGGGCGTCGATGGTCGAGGACGGCACCATCGACTGGGGCATGGGCGAGACCCTCGCGGTCGGCTCCCTGCTCCTCGAGGGTGTCCCGGTCCGGCTGGCCGGCCAGGACTCGCAGCGCGGTACGTTCGGCCAGCGCCACGCGGTCATCATCGACAACCGCACGGGCGACGAGTTCACCCCGCTGATGTACCTCTCCGAGGACCAGGCGCGGCTGAACGTCTACAACTCCCTGCTGTCCGAGTACGCCGCGATGGGCTTCGAGTACGGCTACTCGCTGGCCCGCCCGAACGCGCTCGTGATGTGGGAGGCCCAGTTCGGCGACTTCGTCAACGGCGCCCAGACGGTCGTGGACGAGTTCATCTCGTCGGCCGAGCAGAAGTGGGCCCAGACCTCCGGCGTCGTGCTGCTGCTGCCGCACGGCTACGAGGGCCAGGGCCCGGACCACTCCTCGGCCCGCCCGGAGCGGTTCCTGCAGCTGTGCGCGCAGAACAACATGACGGTCGCCATGCCGACGTCGCCGTCGAACTACTTCCACCTCCTGCGGTGGCAGGTGCACAACCCGCACCACAAGCCGCTGGTCGTCTTCACGCCGAAGTCGATGCTGCGTCTGAAGGCCGCGGCGTCGAAGGCGGAGGAGTTCACGACGGGCCAGTTCCAGCCGGTCATCGGGGACGCCGCGGTCGACCCGGCCGCCGTCAAGAAGGTCGTCTTCACCGCCGGCAAGGTCTACTACGACCTGGAGGCCGAGCGGAAGAAGCGCGGCGTCACGGACACGGCGATCATCCGCATCGAGCGCCTGTACCCGCTGCCGGGTGCCGAACTCCAGGCGGAGATCAAGAAGTACCCGAACGCCGAGAAGTACCTGTGGGCCCAGGAGGAGCCGGCGAACCAGGGCTTCTGGCCGTTCATCGCGCTCAACCTGATCGACCACCTGGACCTGGCGGTCGGCGCCGACGTGCCGCACGGCGAGCGCCTGCGCCGCATCTCCCGTCCGCACTCCTCGTCCCCGGCCGTCGGTTCCGCCAAGCGGCACCAGGCCGAGCAGGAGCAGCTGGTGCGTGAGGTGTTCGAGGCCTGAGCCCTCGGCCCGGTTCCGACCGGAAGGCCCGGCTCCCCAGTCCCTGTGACTGGGGAGCCGGGCCTTCCGGCATGTGCCTTCAACTCGCCCGCCACACCAGTAAATTGAGAGGGGACACACGGAACCCGCCCGGCCGGCGGCCGGGTTGTGACACACGGGGGCGCGAATGGCCGAGTTGCTGCGGATCGCCATGGGCGACGAGGACGGCGAGGGACAGCTGGTCGTCGAGGTCGAGGACGACGAGCCCGGCATGGTCCGCGCCTCCCGCGTCGGCGACCGTATGCGCGAGGCGTCCGTCTCCCTGGAAGAGGCCCTGGCCCCCATCCGACGCGCCGCCGAGACGACCCTGCGCACCTTCCAGGCGGCCCGGCCCACCACGGTGGAGCTGGAGTTCGGCGTGAAGCTCAACGCCAGCGCCGGTGCGGTGCTGACCAAGGCCGGGGTCGAGGGCCATATCGTCGTCAGGCTCGGCTGGGAGCAGAAGGACACCGACGCGTGAACTTCACGCGCTGGTCGGTCCGCGTCGGCGACCCCGACGGCACGATCTGCGGTGCGGGTGTCTATCTCGGCCGGGACCTGGTCCTCACCTGCGCCCATGTCGTGACCGACGCCCTGCGCGTCGGCCCCGCGGACGCCCCGGTCGGACATGTGCTCGTCGAGTTCCCCGGTACGGCGTCCCCCGGCCCGGTCGCCGCTGCCGTCACCGAGGGCGGCTGGTGGCCCGTGGGCGCTCGCCAGGAGGGCGACGCGGCCGTACTGCGCCTGACGGCACCCGCCCCGGCCGGGGCGGCGCCGGCGCCGCTCAGCGCGAACTGGCGGCGCGGCGAGACGGTCTGGGCCTACGGCTACCCCCGGCACCGGGACCTGTCGGCCGGGGTGCACGCCTCGGCCACCGTCACCGGGGAGACGATGGGCACGGGCTGGATCCAGCTCAACGACCGCCACGGCAACGGCGTCGAGATCCAGCAGGGCTTCAGCGGCGGCGGGGTGTGCGACGCGGACGGCGGGCAGGTCTTCGGCATCGTCGTCCTCGCGTTACGGGCCGAGCGGATGTCCTGGCTGCTGCCGGTCGAGCTCATCGCCGAGCGGCTGCCGCCCGTGCGCGAGGCGCTGGCGGCCGCCGCGATTCCCGGGCAGCGGGCCGCGGAGCCGGAGCTGGAGCTGGACGGCCTCGGCACCTCCTACGAACTGCCCGCCGACATCCGCGACTTCACCGGCCGGGCCCGCGAGATCGCCGAACTGACCGAGCGGATCAGGGAGAACACGGTGGGCCCCGCGATCCACTCGATCGCGGGCATGGGCGGCCTCGGCAAGACCAAGCTGGCCGTCCACCTGGCCCACAAGCTCGCGCCGGACTATCCCGACGGTCAGCTCCTACTCGACCTGGAGGCGCACAAGGCGGGCGCCGAGCACCGCCCGCTGACCACCGAGCACGCCCTGCTGGCCCTGCTCCAGGCCACCTTGGGCAAGCCCCAGAACATCGGCGACGTCACCCGCCTGGGCCGCATGTGGCGCGACGTGCTGCGCCGCCGCCGTCTGATCGTCGTCCTGGACAACGCCGCTTCCCACGAGCAGATCGCCGCGCTGCTCCCCGAGCACCCCGGTTCGCTGATCCTCGTCACGAGCCGTCGCAGACTGGACGAGCTGGGGGTGGAAGGAGCGGTGCCGATGGCGCTGGAGGAGTTCGACGAGGAGACCTCGGTACGGCTGTTCACGGCCGTCGTGGGCGAGGCGCGGGCCGGCACCGACCCCGGGGCGGTGCGCGACATCGTCCGGCTGTGCGGCTACCTTCCGCTGGCCATCCGGGTCAAGGCGGCGCTGGCGAAGGGCCGCCAGCGCCGGTACCCGCTCGCCCGGATCCGGGACGAGATGGCGAGGGAGACGGACCGGCTGAAGGGGCTGCGGGTCGGGGATCTGTCCATCAACGCCGTGTTCAGCACCTCGTACGGCCATCTGGGCGCTCACGAGCGGGAGTTGTTCCGCCGGCTGGGCCTGCATCCGCCGGGCAGCGTGAGCCTGGAGGCCGCGGCGGCGCTGGTGGACGACGCCGGTGCGGCCGACGACGCCATCGACGCGCTGATCACGGAGAGCCTGGTGGACGACGAGGGCGGGCGGCTGCGCCTGCACGACCTGCTGCGGGAGTTCGCACGGGAGCGGCTGGCCGCCGACGAGCCGGGGTGGGAACGGCACCGGGAGGTCGCCGAACGCCTGCTGGACTTCTATCTGGCGGCGGCACTGGCGGCGCAGCGCACGCTGGTCCCGGCGCGGCCCGTGGCCGACAGCCCCGATCCGGAACACGCCCGGCTCCCCGACGTCTGCGACCGGAAGGCGGCGCTGGCCTGGTTCCGGGCGGAGCGGGAGAACCTGCTGCGGTGCGCCGCGCTCGCGGAGGAGTTCGGGCTGACGTCGTACGTGTGGCGCATTCCGCGGGCCATGGGCCACTTCCTGGCGCTGGCCTCGGAGACGGATGTGGCGATCAAGGCGTACCAGGCGGGGCTGACGGCGGCGCGGGGGCGGGACCGGCGGGCCGAGGCGGATCTGAACGCGCTGCTGGGCGAGGCGTACCGGGTGGCGGGGCGGCAGGACGACGCGCTCCGGGCGCTGAGTGCGGCGCGGGAGTTCTACGAGGGGGCGGGGGAGCGGGTCGCGGCGGCGGACATGCTCAGCCGCAGCGGTTACGTCCGGCACAACCTCGGCGACCGGGACGGCGCCGTGGACGACTGCGAGCGGGCGCGGTCCGAGTTCATCGAGATGGCGGACCTGTTCGGGGCGGCGGAGGCCCTGTACACGCTCGGCATGCTCTGCCGGCTGCGCGGCGACCACAGCCAGGCGCTGGTGAGACTCTCGGCGGCGCTGGACCTCTTCGACCGCATCGACTACTCACTGGGCCACGCGCGCTGCCTCAATCTGATGGGGGTCGTCCTCCGGCTGAGCGACGACCGGCACCTGGAGGCCATCCCGATCCTGGAGCGGGCCGAGGAACTCTACGAGGCGGCCGGCGACATCCGCGGCCTCGCGCACACGATCAACAACCGGGCCTCCGCGCTGGGCATCGCGGGCCGGATCGACGAGGCGGTCTCCGCCAACGAGCGGGCCCTGGAACTCCTGCGCCGCACCCGCAGCTTCGCCTACCCCGACGCGCTGCTGGTCGCCGCCGACCTGCGCAGCAGACAGGGCGACCACGGCACGGCGGAGCGGCGGCTCCGGGAGGCCCTGGCCTACTACCAGCCCGCGCAGGCCAGGTTCGGCCAGGCCCGGGCGCACCTACTGCTCTCGGCGGCCCTGCTGGGCCAGGGCCGGGCCGAGGAGGCCCTCGTCCAGGCCCGAGAGTCGCTCACCCTCTACACCGAGCTGGAGACCGGGAACGGCGTACGGCAGGCGAAGGCGGCCGAGGCGGCCTGTCTGGCCGCCCTGCCGGCTGCCGGCTAGCGCAGCGCCTCCGCCAGCCGGGCCAACGACCGTACGGTGGAGCGCACTTCGAGGAGGTACTTGGTCGCGCTGAACTGCTGAGCGGCCATCCCGGCCAGCACCCCCGGCTCATTGCCGACGGTGTCCACCTCCACCCCGAACGGCAGCTTCAGCATCCGTACGGCGGCCGCGTGCTGGGCCGGCACATAGATGGCCGTGGTCACCAGCAGCAGCCGCTCGCCCGGCGTCAGCGCGGCGACGTGCTTGGCGAAGAACTCATAGCTGTCCGGCGTGTCCGCGCGGCGCCGCTCCGGCTCGCTGGACGGCGCGGCCACGACCTGGACGGGCATCCCGTCGGCCGTGCGGTAGTGGCGCACTCCCCAGGTGCCGCCCGGGAGGTCGGACTCCTCGCCCTCCACGGACTCCGGCGCGCCCAGCCCGAAGGCCTTGCGGGTCCCGAAGTCCATCGCCTCGTACTCCTCGGTGAGTTCGGGTGCGCCCGCCTGGGCCGCGAGTTCGAACTCGTCGCCCACGAAGGGCCGGTGGCCGCCGAGGGCGGTGACCGAGCCCGCGCTCACCCGGCCGCTCTCGACCAGATGGGCGGCGTACGCGGTGCGCACCAGGCAGGCGCGGATGAGGCCGCCGAGCATGAGGACGTGGTCGTAGCGGTCGAAGCGCAGCCGGGTGCCGCCGCACATGCCGAGCGCCGCGGCCGCCGCCAGCACCAGCTCCTCCTGGTCGGGCCGCATCGGCAGCTCGTCGGCCTGGTTGCGCTCGCGGCCCCGGCGGGTGTCCCAGCGGTCGGTGAACGCGTCGAGGCGCGCCAGCCGCTCGGTGACGTCGCCCTTCTCGGCGGCCAGGTCGTGGGCCAGCTCACGGTCCTGCTCGGTCACGGAGAACGCCTCGACCAGGGCGTGCACCGGCACGGAGGCCAGCCAGCCGTCGATGTCCCCGGCCGGGTCAAGCCCCGTTCCGACAAGGGGTACTTGGTCGAAGTGCGTGCCCATGAAGATCCGTCTCCGTATGGATAGACAACCTCTCGCCGCCCAGTGTTCCACGGGCCGGACGCGGGCCTCGCGCGGGCGGCGAGAGCCCGGCACGCGGGTGTGGCGGGCAGGACATATCCTCACTGCATGTACTTCACCGACCGAGGCATCGAAGAACTGGAGAAGCGGCGCGGCGAGGAGGAGATCACCTTCGAGTGGCTTGCCGAGCAGCTGCGCACCTTCGTCGACCTGAACCCGGACTTCGAGGTGCCGGTGGAGCGGCTGGCGACGTGGCTGGCGCGGCTGGACGACGAGGACGACGACGTGTAGCCGGCCGGCGGGAGATCGGACGGCCCTCCCCCGCCGAGCGGGACGTTCCCGGGCGCCCTGGTAGGGGGCGCCCTTCGTGCTGTACGGCGGTCTTCGCCGCCGTCAGTCCAGCGGCCGCACCGTGCTGTGCGCCGCCAGCCCCAGCGCCCCGTGGGCCAGCAGCATCACGCCCGCGACGATCCAGCCGCCGCTGCGGCGCCGCAGCCCCCAGGCCGTGAGGGGGAGGCCGGCCGCGATCTGGGCCAGGGCGAGGGCCCTGGGGCCGCCGGCCCAGGGCAGCAGGGCGCCGAGGCGGCCGCCCTCGACGGCGTCGAGTTCCGCGCGGAAGGCGTCGCGCCAGCCCGACCATTCGATGAGGCGGATGTGCGGCTGGTCGCGGGCGGCGTCCTGGAGGCGGTCGGCGCTCTCGCCGGGCACGAGGCCGTCGGGCAGGGACACGCCCGCGCGCGTGAGGACGGCGAGCAGGCCACGCATGCGTGCCTGGGCGTCGGCTCCGGGGTCGGGGCGGGTCAGCTCGTCGAGGGACTGCATGTCCAGGACCGGGTCGAGGCCGAGGCGGGCGGCGAAGGTGCGCATGGCCTCGTCCTCGCCGACCGGGGTGCCGTTGCCGAGCCAGACGTAGCCGACGGGGCGGCGGAAGCCGGAGGCGAGGGTGTACCCGGCGCGGTCGGCGTCCCACCACAGGGCGAGGACGGGCCAGGGCGCGCCGACGGCGAGGGCGGTGGCCCAGCCGGTGAGGACGCGGTCGACGGGTTCGTCGCCGGTCAGCCAGGGCCTGCCCTCGGGGACGAGCACGCTCCACCGGCCGCCGGCCGGCGCGAGCAGCATGTCCTCGCGCAGCAGCCGGGCCGCGGGGGCGACGGCCTCGGGCTCGGCGCGGCAGAGCAGCAGGGCGCCCGGTCCGGGGCGGGCCTGACGAGCGGTCCGGGGCTGTTCCGTCGACATGACAACACGCTAGGCCGTTTTATCCACCTCACGTGATTTGTGATCACCAGAACGAGTGCCTTGACTTTCCCCGTCCGCGATATATCGTGTTTCTCGTAAGACACGATATGGCGTGTCGTGTTCAGATCCGGCCCGTGCGGCCGTGTCCAGGTCGCCCAGGAGGTCCGCACCATGTCCGAGTGGTCCGTCGCAGAGCCCGGGAAGCTCACCTTCGATCAGCCGGTGGGCGAGCTCCATGTGCGCATCGTCAATGGAACTGTGAACGTCGTGGGGACCGACGAAGGTTCCGCCCGCCTGGAGGTCTCCGAACTCCAGGGCCCGCCCCTCGTGGTGACCCAGCAGGACGGCACGCTGACGGTGGCGTACGAGGACCTGCCGTGGAAGGGGTTCCTCAAGTGGCTCGACCGCAAGGGCTGGCGGCGCAACGCGGTGGTCTCCCTGGCGGTGCCGGCCGACACGCGCGTGGAGGTGGGCGTGGTGGGCGCCGGGGCCGTGGTCTCCGGGATCCACGCCCCCTCGGTGGTCAAGGGCGTCACCGGCGACACGACGCTGGTCGGCCTGTCCGGACCGGTCCGCGCCGACACCGTCTCCGGGAACCTGGAGGCACAGGCCGTCACCGGCGACCTCCGCTTCAACTCCGTCTCCGGCGACCTCACGGTCGTCGAGGGCTCGGGCTCGTCCGTGAAGGCCGAGTCCGTGAGCGGCTCCATGATCGTCGACCTCGACCCGGACGGACCGACCGACGTCCGGCTGACCAGCGTCTCCGGCGAGATCGCCATCCGCCTGCCGGCCCCGGCGGACGCGGACGTGGAGGCCAACACCGCGAGCGGCACGATCTCCAACGCCTTCGAGGGTCTCCGGGTGCACGGCCAGTGGGGCGCCCACAAGGTCACCGGCCGGCTGGGCGACGGCACCGGCAAGCTCCGGGCGACGACGGTCTCCGGCTCGATCGCACTGCTGCGCCGCCCGCCCAGGGACGACGAGCCAGAGGAGGCGGAGGCGCGGCAGAAGTCCGAACCCACCATGGCCCCGGCGACCGACCCGATGGCCGACGCACGGCACGGCTCGGGGGACAATTCCGTCTCCGGCCAGGGCGATGACGTAACCGACGCCCCGGCCGACGGCACGACCGACAAGAAGGTGCTCTGACATGCCTCCCGTCTTCGCCCATGGCCGCCTGCGTCTCTATCTGCTGAAGCTGCTGGACGAGGCCCCGCGCCACGGCTACGAGGTGATCCGCCTCCTCGAGGAGCGCTTCCAGGGGCTGTACGCACCGTCGGCCGGCACCGTCTACCCCCGACTGGCCAAGCTGGAGGCCGAGGGCCTGGTCACCCACACCACCGAGGGCGGCCGCAAGGTGTACGCCATCACGGACGCGGGACGCGCGGAACTGGCCGACCGCAGCGGAGAGTTGGCCGACCTGGAGCTGGAGATCCGGGAGTCGGTCGCCGAGCTGGCCGCCGAGATCCGGGCCGATGTCCGGGGCGCCGCGGGTGACCTGCGGCGCGAGATGCGGGCGGCGGCGTCCGAGGCCCGCAAGGGCACCGGCGCCAAGTCGGACGCTCTCTTCGGCGACTTCTCCGACTACACCGACAAGGAGGCGTGGCGCGCCGCCAAGGAGGAGATGCGCCGGGCCAAGCAGGAGTGGAAGGAGCAGGCCCGCCGCGCCAAGGACGAGAGCCGCCGCGCCCGCGAGGAGGCCCAGCGCGCCCGGCGCCAGGCCAAGGAGGCCCAGGACCGCGCCCGCACCCAGGCCCAGGAGGAGGTCCAGCGCATCGCCCGCCGGGTCCAGGAACATGTCCAGGACCACTTCGCACGCGGCGACTGGCCGACGGGCGTACGGGAGGGCCTGACGGAACTGGCCAAGGAGTTCGGCGACTTCGGAAAGGACTACGGCAAGGAGTTCGGCAGGGACTTCGGCTTCGGCCGCCAGGACACTCCCAAGCCCCCACAGCACCAGCCCGGCCACCCCGACTATCCCGACTACCCCGACTACTCGGAGACCCCCGAGGACTTCCCCGCCGCCTACGAACCCTCCTGGGCCCATGAGCCCCCGGGCGACGACCCGGCCCGTGACCTGGACCGGCTGCTCGACCGCTTCCGCGACGACATCCGCGACGCGGCACGGGACCACGGCGTCAGTCCGGACCAACTCCGCGACGCCCGCCGCCACTTGTCCACGGCGGCGGCACACATCGGAGCGCTCCTGCGCACACCGAAGCCCTGAGGCCGCCTCCTGAGGCCGCTCCCCCGGGTGGTACGACCATCCCTCAGCCGCACCGCCCGGGAGCCCTCTCAGCTCAGCCGGCCTTGGCCTCTCCCTCGCCGTAGAGCACCCGCGTCACGGACTCATGGGTCACCCCGTGATCGGCGAGCACCTCGGCCGCCACACCCGGACGGCTGGTCAGGGCGAGCAGAAGGTGCTCGTCACCGATGCGCCGGTCCCGACGGGCGACGGCGATCCGCAGCGCCCGTACCAGCACGTCCTTGGCGCCCCGGCTGAACGGACGGTGCCCGGACCACCGCCCCTTGCCCTTCCGGTCCCCGGCCATCGCCCCGACGCCGTGCGCCTCCTCGACCCGGGCGACGATCTCCGCGACATCGATCCCCAACCCGGCCAGCGCATCGGACTCGGCCTGCGACAACCCACCCCGCCGCCGAGCCTCACCAAGGGCCTGCCGTACGGACTCCACCCACTCCCCGCCGCCGAGCGAGGCGAGCGCGAACGAGGCCCGGCTCCCCTCCCCGTCGAGCAGCGCGAGCAGCGCGAGCAGCAGGTGCTCGACCTCGACGGTCTGCGCCCCACCCCGCTCGGCATGCTCCACCGCACCCGTGACCACGGCCCGGGCTTCCTTCGTGAACCGCTCGAACATCAACGCCTCCCGTACTTCTTGTGCACGGCCTGCCTGCTGACCCCGAGTTCCGCGGCGATCTCCTGCCAGGACCACCCCTGATGACGCGCGCTGCGCACCTGCACGGCCTCCAACTGCTCCAGCAGCCGGCGCAGTGCCGCGACGGCCCGCAGCCCGATCCGGGGATCGCGATCGCCCGCCCGCTCGGCGAGATCTGTAGCCTCGGTCATGACGTCAACCTAAGTTGACGCCCCGCCTCGCGTCAACCCAAATTGACAAACAGAACGGCGGGCCCGAGGCAGAGCCCCGAACCCGCCGCAGCAGGAACCGCCCGTCAGTTGGTGAGCACGACCTTGCCGAACAGCTCACCCGACGCCATCCGCTCGAACCCCTCCCGGGCCCGGTCCATGGGCAGTACTTCGTCAATCACCGGCCGCACCCCACTGGCAGCGCAGAAGGCGAGCAGATCCTCCAGCTCGTCCTTGGTCCCCATGGTGGACCCGACGACCTTCAACTCCAGGAAGAAGATCCGCGTCAGCTCGGCGTGCGAGGGCCGATCCCCGCTGGTGGCACCGGAAATGACCAGCGTGCCGCCCGGCTTGAGCGACTTGACGGAATGCGACCACGTGGCCGCCCCCACCGTCTCGATCACGGCGTCGACCCGCTGCGGCAGCCGCGCCCCCGACTCGACGGCCTCCACGGCCCCCAACTCCAGCGCACGCTTGCGCTTGGCCTCGTCCCGACTGGTGGCGAAGACCCTGAGCCCGGCGGCCTTCCCGAGCACGATGGCAGCGGTGGCCACCCCGCCCCCGGCCCCCTGCACCAGCACGGAGTCCCCGGGCCGTACCCCCGCGTTGGTGAACAGCATCCGATAGGCCGTCAGCCAGGCCGTCGGCAGACAGGCGGCCTCGGCGAAGGACAGTTCCTTGGGCTTGGGCAGGACATTCCAGGTCGGCACGGCGACCTGCTCCGCGAACGTGCCCTGATAGCGCTCGGTGAGAATGGACCGGGGCTCCCTCGGCCCCACCCCGTGCCCGCTCTGCCCGATCACGGAATGCAGCACGACCTCGTTGCCGTCCTCGTCGACACCGGCGGCGTCACAGCCGAGGATCATCGGCAACCTGTCCTCCGCGAGGCCCACCCCCCGCAGCGACCACAGGTCGTGATGGTTGAGGGAGGCGGCCTTCACATGGACGGCACTCCAGCCGGGACGGATCTCAGGGGCCGGCCGCTCCCCCAACTCCAATCCGGAGAGCGGCTGGTCGCGGTCGATTCGGGCGGCGTAGACGGCGAACATGACCTTGACGATAGGCGCCGCCCCCGACCGACGGAACCACGACGCCCTGTGAGACACGCCCTCTTGCCAAGGCGCCGCGCGCGTCCCCACCCCACCCGCACAGACGCCGCGGGCAGCAACGCGAAACACCCGAACGGCCGCACCCGGGCAGAGAAAATGGCCCCACCCGACCCGGGCGGGGCCACTCACACCACGTCACGCCACATCAGCGGCGGGCAACGCCCTCCGCCCGAGCCGCGGCGGCGACCGCGGCCGTGACCGCCGGCGCCACCCGCTCGTCGAACGGCGACGGGATCACGTAGTCCGCAGCGAGGTCGTCACCCACGACCCCCGCCAACGCCTCGGCCGCCGCGATCTTCATTCCCTCGGTGATCCGAGAGGCCCGCACCTGCAGCGCCCCGGCGAAGATCCCCGGAAACGCCAGCACGTTGTTGATCTGGTTCGGGAAGTCCGAGCGCCCGGTGGCCACGACCGCCGCGTACTTGTGCGCGACTTCCGGGTGCACCTCGGGATTCGGGTTGGCCATGGCGAACACGAACGCCCCGTCGGCCATCGAGGCGACAGCCTCCTCCGGCACCGTCCCACCGGACACCCCGATGAACACGTCCGCCCCGGCCAGCGCCGACTCCAGCGACCCGCTGAGCCCCGCCTTGTTCGTGAAGGAGGCCAGCTCCCGCTTCACCGCCGTCAGATCGTCCCGGTCGGCCGACACGATGCCCTTGCGGTCGGCCACCGCGACGTCCCCGATCCCGGCCTCGACCAGCATCTTCGCGATGGCGACACCGGCCGCGCCCGCCCCCGAGATCACGGCCCGCAGATCCCCGAGCCCCTTCCCGGTGAGCCGCGCGGCGTTCCGCAGCGCCGCCAGCGTCACGACGGCCGTACCGTGCTGGTCGTCGTGGAAGACCGGAATGTCCAGCCGCTCCTGCAGCTTCCGCTCGATCTCGAAGCACCGCGGCGCCGAGATGTCCTCCAGATTCACACCACCGAAGGACGGCGCGAGCCGCACCACGGTCTCGACGATCTCGTCGACACCGGTGCAGTCGAGAGCGATCGGCACCGCGTCGACGCCGCCGAACTGCTTGAACAGAATCGCCTTCCCCTCCATCACCGGAAGGGAGGCCTCGGGCCCGATGTCCCCGAGCCCCAGCACGGCCGTGCCGTCGGTCACGACGGCGACGACGGACGACTTCCACGTGTAGTCGTGCACCAGCTCCGGCTGGTCGGCGATCGCGCTGCACACCTTCGCGACGCCGGGCGTGTACGCCAGGGACAGGTCGTCCTTGTCACGGACCGGCACGGTGGCCTGCACGGCCATCTTGCCGCCACGGTGCAGCGCGAACGCAGGATCGAAGGAATCGAGGGGCTCGGCCCCGCCGTCCTGATCGGTATTGCCGCCGCTGCGAGGATTGACGATCTCCGCTGCCACTTTGTCTGACCCCTTAAGTGTTCATGGTTTGAGGGTGGGACCACTCCTGGTGAGAAGTGGGCGGGACCGCGTATGCCCTGCTCGTGGATGTGCACGAAGCACGACGCACGACGCACGGGGTGCGACATGCGGGCCTACGCGACGGGCGCGCCGCACACGCGCCCTGAGCCCCGGATGAGGGGTGTAAAGAACCTTCTTACCGGACGGACCGCGCCGCCGACGAGTCCAATACGTGCAAGATCACATGACGGCAAGGGAAACACCCACACCGAGGGATACGAATCGGACACGACCCGACGACGACACCCGCACGATTCGCCACCAAATAAGCGGACAATCGACACCAGACACGGCGAAGTGCCACCATCAGCGACAAACCCCTCGCACGACCGTTCCGCAACCCGGGATGTACCGAAGATCTTCCGGCCGGAAGGACAGATTCCCGCAGATGGTGCGGTCAGGATGTACCGGACTGCGGCAGTTCGGGGGTCACCCGTTATCCGATTTTGACATGCCGGGCGCCCTGAATGGTTCAGTCCGAATGGCAAGATGCCGTAATCACACGAGGTCGCGACACTCGAAGGCGTGTGCTCTCGTCGACCTAGGAAACCAAGGCCCCTGCCGAACCCGTCGACAGGCGCCAGCCCCATCGGCAACTCCACCCATCCGCCGGAGGAACCCACCATGACCGCAAGCTCCACCCGTCGTACCACCGCCGCACGCTCCCGGTTCGCAGCGGTCGGCTCGATCGCGGTCGCAGGCGCCCTGATTCTCACCGGTTGCGGTGACCAGACCAAGGACAACGGCTCCGAGAGCACCGACGGCGCCACCACCAGCGCGGCCCCGCTGGCCGACAAGCTGCCCAAGGAAATCCGCGACAAGGGCGTCATCAAGGTCGGCTCGGACATCGCCTACGCGCCGGTCGAGTTCAAGGACAGCTCCGGCAAGACGGTCGGCATCGACCCCGACCTCGCCGACGCCATGGGCAAGCAGCTCGGTGTGACGTTCCAGTTCGAGAACGGCACCTTCGACAGCCTGATCACCGGTCTGCGCTCCAAGCGCTACGACATCGCCATGTCCGCGATGACCGACACCAAGGACCGCCAGGAGGGCATCGACTCGGAGACCGGCAAGAAGGTCGGTGAGGGCGTCGACTTCGTCGACTACTTCACCGCCGGTGTCTCGATCTACACCCAGAAGGGCAAGAACACCGACATCAAGACCTGGTCGGACCTGTGCGGCAAGAAGATCGTGGTGCAGCGCGGCACGGTCTCCGAGGACCTGGCCAAGTCCGAGTCCAAGAAGTGCACCGGTGGCAAGAAGATCACCATCGAGTCCTTCGACAACGACCAGCAGGCCCAGACCCGCCTGCGCGCGGGCGGCGCGGACGCCGGCTCCTCCGACTTCCCGGTCGCCGCGTACGCCGTGAAGACCTCCGGCGGGGGCAACGACTTCCAGCTCGTCGGCGAGCAGGTCGAGGCCGCCCCGTACGGCATCGCGGTCGCCAAGAACAACACCGAGCTGCGGGACGCCCTGAAGGCCGCGCTCGACGCCGTCATCGCGAACGGCGAGTACGACAAGGTCATCAAGAAGTGGGGCGTCGAGGACGGCGCCGTGAAGGAAGCCACCATCAACGGCGGCAAGTGACCGCGTCGCAGCGGGCACTGAAAGGCAACACCTGTGACAGTTGACATCGACAAGACGGACGGGCCGGCGGACACCCCGCCGGCCGGCCCGGAGGCCATCAAGGCCATCCCGGTCCGTCACTACGGCCGGTACGTCACCGCCGTCATCGCGCTCGCCCTGCTGGGCGGCGTCGTGTACGCGTTCTCCCAGGGCAAGATCAACTGGGGTGCGATCCCGGACTACTTCTTCGACGACCGCGTCCTCGAAGGTGTGGGCAAGACCCTGCTGATCACCGTCCTGTCCATGGTGATCGGCATCGTCGGCGGCATCACGCTCGCCGTCATGCGCCTGTCCAGGAACCCGGTGACCTCGACGCTCGCCTGGTTCTACATCTGGTTCTTCCGCGGCACGCCCGTCCTGGTCCAGCTGGTGGTCTGGTTCAACCTGGGCCTGGTCTTCGAGTACATCAACCTCGGGCCGTTCTACAAGGACGAGTGGTCGGACTTCATGACCCCGTTCCTGACGGCGCTGCTGGGCCTCGGCCTCAACGAGGCCGCCTACATGGCCGAGATCTGCCGCGCCGGTCTGCTCGCGGTCGACGAGGGCCAGACCGAGGCGGCGCACGCGCTGGGCATGAGCCACGCCAAGACGCTGCGCCGGATCGTCATCCCGCAGGCGATGCGCGTGATCGTGCCGCCGACGGGCAACGAGGTCATCAACATGCTGAAGACGACCTCGCTGGTCTCGGTGGTCCAGTACTCCGAGTTGTTCCGGGTGGCCCAGGACATCGGCCAGACGTCCGGTGCCCCGGCGGAGATGCTGTTCCTCGCCGCGGCCTGGTATCTGCTGCTGACGTCGATCTTCAGCGTCGGCCAGTACTACCTCGAGAGGTACTACGCCCGCGGCGCCACCCGCCAGCTGCCGCCGACGCCGTGGCAGAAGGTCAAGGCGAACCTGCTCTCCTTCTCCAACCGGCAGGGGGTTTCGGCATGACCGAGAAGCTCAGCAAGACGGCCGACTCCGCCTCGCACTCCACTGTCCCCATGGTCAAGTCCGAGGGCGTCCACAAGTCCTTCGGCCCCGTCGAAGTCCTCAAGGGCATCGACCTGGAGGTGAAGACCGGCGAGGTGTTCTGCCTCATCGGCCCCTCCGGCTCCGGCAAGTCGACGTTCCTGCGGTGCATCAACCACCTGGAGAAGATCAACGCTGGACGGCTGTACGTGGACGGCGAACTGGTCGGCTACCGGCAGCGGGGCGACAAGCTCTACGAGCTCAAGGACAGCGAGGTCGCGCTGAAGCGCCGGGACATCGGCATGGTGTTCCAGCGGTTCAACCTGTTCCCGCACATGACGGCGCTGGAGAACGTCATGGAGGCGCCGATGCAGGTCAAGGGCTCCAGCAAGGCCCAGGCCAGGGAGCGCGCGTCGCAGCTGCTGGAGCGGGTGGGCCTCGCCGACAAGGCCGGGAACTACCCCTCCCAGCTCTCCGGCGGCCAGCAGCAGCGCGTGGCCATCGCCCGGGCACTGGCGATGGACCCGAAGCTGATGCTCTTCGACGAGCCGACCTCGGCCCTCGACCCGGAGCTGGTCGGCGATGTCCTCGACGTCATGCGCGACCTCGCCGAGTCCGGCATGACGATGGTCGTCGTCACCCACGAGATGGGCTTCGCCCGCGAGGTCGGCGACAGCCTGGTCTTCATGGACGGCGGCGTGGTCGTCGAGTCC
Organism: Streptomyces ferrugineus; assembly: GCF_015160855.1. NCBI lineage: Bacteria > Bacillati > Actinomycetota > Actinomycetes > Kitasatosporales > Streptomycetaceae > Streptomyces > Streptomyces ferrugineus. The sequence goes on from NZ_CP063373.1 coordinate 8,368,204, forward strand.
GGCGACCCGCGCGAGGTCCTGACCAACCCGCAGCACGAGCGGACGCAGGCGTTCCTGTCCAAGGTCCTCTGACGGTACGACGGGAAGGGGGCGGTACGAGGATCCTCGTACCGCCCCCTTCCCGTGCGCGCCCCGGCACGTCCGGCGATCCCCCGAGCCGCTACTTCAGCGCCAGCAGCAGTGTGTCCGACGGCGAGCACCACACCGGGCGGGCCTCCCCGAAGCCCTTCTCGCGCAGCACGCGCGCGTGCCACTGGGCGGACGGCGTGTCGCCGTCGGCGTGCTCGCCGTAGATCTCGAAGCGGCGGGCCGTCGGTCCCGCCAGCACCGGGTCCTTGGCGGCGAGCTGCCACCACTCGGACCAGTCGAGGGCGCCGGCCGCCTTGGCCTGATCCATGCGGGCGTGGCGCTGGGCCCGCTCGGCAGCGTTGATCCGGGGCGTCGACTCGTCGATCATGTGGTCCGCGTTGAGGAAGACACCACCGTCGCGGACGAGCTCCGCGACCTGACCGTAGAGAGCCGCGAGGGGTTCACGGTGCAGCCAGTGCAGGGCCGTGGCGGTCAGGACGGCGTCGTAGGAGTCGTACGGCAGCTTCGCCGGCCAGTCGGGGTCCTTGAGGTCGGCCGTGACGAAGGCGGCCCGCGCGTCGCCCGCGAAGGAGCCCTCGGCGATGGCGAGGAGCGCCGGGTCGAGGTCGACACCGGTGCTGGTGGCCTCCGGGAACCGTGCGAACAGCCGGGCCGTGATGCTTCCCGTGCCGCAGGCGAGGTCCAGCACCCGCGGGGTGCGGCCGACGAGGGCCTCGACCATGTCGAGCATGATCCGGAAGCGCTCCTCGCGATCGGGCATGTACCACTCCTGCTGCCGGTCCCAGCTGTCCTGCCAGGCGGCCCAGTCGGCACCGGTCGTGGTGGTGGATGTGTCCGTCATCGAGCCCCTCCGTCGCGCACGTCACGTAATACCCTGGAAGCACGATCAGCTCTTACCCGACCGCACCACGACGATAGAACGCCTCCGTAAGGACTACAAGTGGAACTGGCCTATTACTCGGACTATGCCGTACGACTCGTCAACAGCGAGGACCCGGCCCGGGGCAAGGACTCGCTGACCTCGGTCGAGGCCGTTCGCGACCTGTTCGGCGTCAGCCAGGAGGCGGCCCGCCGCGCCGCCGACGCCGACGTCACCCGGTTCCGCTCGGTCCGTGCACGGCTGAGGGCGGTCTTCGAGGCGGCGGACAAGGGCGACGAGGCGCTGGCGGTGAACCTCCTGAACTCCCTCCTCCTGGAGTTCCCGGTGAGCCCGCAGATCTCCGGCCACGACTTCCGGGACGACGACGGCCGCCCCCTGTGGCACATGCACCTGGCGGACCACCCGTCGAACGCGACCGCGGGTTACGCCGCCATCGCCGCGATGGGCCTGGCGTTCCACCTCACCGAGTACGGCGTGGACCGCCTGGGCCTGTGCGAGGCGGCCCCGTGCCGCAACGCCTACCTGGACACGTCCACCAACCGCTCCCGGCGCTACTGCTCGGACCGCTGTGCGACCCGCGCGAACGTGGCCGCCTACCGGGCCCGCAAGCGCCTGGAGGCCGACCGGTCGGCCGGCACCAGCCGCACGGCCGACAGCGCCCAGCGCGCCAGCGCGAACGGTGAGCGCTGATCCGGCTTGCGCGGCCGGTAGCGCAGCCGGACCTTGCCCAGGATCAGCTCGTCGGGCACGACGCCGTAGTCGGTGCTGTCGCCACCGGCGTAGGCGTTGTCCCCGAGCACCCACCACCCGCCCTCGCGCCGCTCGGCGGCGCGCTTGACGACCAGCAGGTCCTGCTGGAACGGATGCCGCAGCACAATCACGTCCCCGGGCCGGATCCGGCCCCGGTGCCACACCACGAGCAGATCGCCGTGATACAGCGTCGGAACCATCGACGGCCCGGTCACCTCGGCCCACCCGAAGGGCCGGTCCGTCCGCCCGCGCTCGGTCTCCTGCGACAACTCCGTCATCCCCGGCACCTCCCCGGTAGGGTCCTCCACCAGTCTCAGTCTCACCCCGGACTTTTGTCCTAAGCCCATGGGGGCACTCGCGAAAACCCGTCTTGCAGGGAGTAATGTCCCACCTGAGAAGACGATCACGAGGAAGGAATGCTCCATGCTTTCCCGCCTGTTTGCCCCCAAGGTCAAGGTCAGCGCACACTGCGACCTGCCCTGCGGTGTGTACGACCCGGCCCAGGCCCGCATCGAGGCGGAGTCGGTGAAGGCCGTCCAGGAAAAGATGGCCGCCAACGACGACCCGCACTTCCAGGCGCGTGCCACCGTCATCAAGGAGCAGCGTGCCGAGCTCGCCAAGCACCACGTCTCGGTGCTCTGGAGCGACTACTTCAAGCCCCCGCACTTCGAGAAGTACCCGGAACTGCACCAGCTGGTCAACGACGCCCTGAAGGCCCTCTCGGCCGCCAAGGGCTCCACCGACCCGGCGACCGGCCAGAAGGCCCTCGACTACATCGCCCAGATCGACAAGATCTTCTGGGAGACCAAGAAGGCCTGATCCATGGCTAGGCCGTCTGACCCGCGGTTACGCGGGTCGCATCGCCTACCTGTCCGCACCCGGCCCGCAGGCCGCCGAGCACGGCGTCCCTGACGGTCCGGGTGCGGTCTTCTTCGCCCGGCCACAGGTGGGCGTAGATCCGCAGCGTGATGACGGCGGACGCGTGGCCGAGGACCAGCTGGACCTGCTTGACGCTCGCTCCGCCGGCGATGAGGGCGGAGGCGAAGAAGTGGCGCAGGTCGTGGGTCACCATGTGCGGCAGCTCGACGGGCTTGCGGCCCTCGCGCTCAGCCGCCTCGTTCTCCGCTGATTGGAGCGTCTTGCGAGCGCAGTTCCACTCCGTCTTCCAGCGGCGGTAGTTGAGGGGCTCGCCCTCCTCCATCGTGAACAGCCACTCCTTGGAGGGGCGTGTCGCGAGGTGCGTGAGAAGAGCGTCCGTGACGACCTCGCCGACCGGGACCGTACGGCGAGACTTGGCGGTCTTCGGCGGACCGATCTTCCCGGACTGGAGGCGCTGACGCTCGACGCGGATGGTGCCGGCCTTGAAGTCGACGTCCGACACCTTGAGGCCGAGCAACTCGCCTATTCGCAAGCCTGATCCGGCGAGCGTGACGATCGCTGCGCGAATGTACGGCGGCATAACACGGGCTATGGCCTCGACCTGGGCGACCGTGGGCGGGGCGACCTCCTCGTCCGGCATGGGCGGGAGGGTGATCCGGCGGCACGGGCTGGCCGCGATGACCTTGTCCTCGACGGCTGCGGTCATGAGGCGTACGAGGACGTCGTAGACGTTGCGCACGCTACCGGGGCCGAGTAGCTCGGACAGGCTCTTGAAGAGCACCTGGAGGTCGTTGCGGCGTATCGCCGCCATGGCGCGGGAGCCGAGCGCCGGGACGAGGTGCAGCCGCAGCGCGTTGTCGGTGATGCGCTCGCCCGCCTCGCTGGCGATGAGTGACTCCTCCCACTTCTTCGCGTACGTCTCGAACGTGGTCCGTCCGGCGCGGGGATCGACGTACTGACCCGTGACGATGCTGGTAGTGACCTCGTCGAGCCAGCGCTGGGCGTCAAGCTTGCGGTCGAAGTGGCGGGCGTGCTCCTTGCCGTCGAGGTCGCGGTAGCGGGCCCGCCATTTGCCGTTGGGGCGCTTTTGGATGTTGGCCAAGTGGCTTCTCCCTTGGGTTGGTTATCGGTAGTAGCCGCCGCCCTCGATGTACTCGGTGAGGGTGCGGGCGTCGCGCTCCTCGCCCATGAGGCGAAGGCACTGTTCGTGGATGGCCCGAGAGCTGTCGGGGTGGTCCTGGATGTGCTCGGCGATGCCGACGACGGCGTGGTGTAGGCGGTCTTCGGCATCGCGGGTCTCGTAGTACGCCTCGACGGCTTCCTGGACAAGCCGTCTGCTGTCGAGGTCCAAGCCCTCCAGGGGCGGGGACATCAGCTCTTCGAGGGGCAGTTCGAAGACGCGGGCGAAAGCGAGCGCCTCGTCGACGTTGATGCGGCGGCGTGGGGTGCCGTTCTCGATGCGCCAGACGGCGGTCTGGTTCATCTTGACGCCGGCCTTGGACACCCGGTCTGCCAGCTCGATCGTGCTCCACCCTCTGACCTCGCGCTCCAGCGCCACCCGCGCGGCGATGTTGCCCTCGCTGTAGAGCAGCGGCACCTCACCGCCGTCAGCCTTGTCGCCTGTCATCGGACCTCCATCATGACCATCACTATCCCAATTGAAACATACCCTTGCCGATTTGGTTAACCGGCGATCGTCGAGTACAACCTATGCAGACCGGATTGCTGCCTAGTCGATTGGGAATGCATGCGATATCTGACCACCGCCGAGGTCGCCGAGCGCTACCGGACAGCGGAGAGCACCGTCCGCTACTGGCGCCAGATCGAGAAGGGCCCGCGCGGCATCAAGATCGGCAAGCGGGTGCTGTACCCCGAGGCCGAGCTGCTGCGCTACGAGCGGGCCCTGAGCGAGGGCCGAGACGAGTGGGGTCTGGCCTCCTGAGCCGCCGGAGGCCCGGGACACGGAAACGGCCCTCGGCGCGCCAACGCCGAAGGCCGGAGAGTCCCCCGCACACCGCCCATCCCTGAACGAACAAGCCGACGAGGGGCTGGACCTTGCCCGTCCTGCCCCTCGTCTGAGAGGAACGTCTATGGAGGACTCTACGTCCCCCACCAACCCGAACACGGTCCCCAAGGTCAACTGGCCCGAGGTCGCGGTCCCCGGCCAAGGCGTCCCCGGACGCCGCGGGGACGAGCATTCTGCTGATGCGGTATCAGGGGACCGTCCCCTCGACACATCCCGTCCCCTGTCGGCGCGAACCACGGTCCCCATATCCAATTCCGTTGGAGACGTGCAGGTCAGTGGCATCGGCACGCCAACGGGGACCGGTCCCCAAGACTCTGGAGTTGCACCAGGGGACCGCAGTGGGGACCGGGACACCGGCCGTCACCTGTCGCCGGGGACCGACGTCCCCGGGGAGCCGACCGAGCAACAGGAGATCGCAGCCACCGATGGCGGGACACGCGCCGGCGGCCATGAAGGCGCCGGTGCTCAGGTAGCCGCTGACGGGGTCGCGCTGCTGGACGAGTTGCGGGCAGCGATCGGCAAGTACGTGGTACTGCCCAACGAGGAGGCGCTGACCGCTGTCACTTTGTGGGTGGCGGCCACGCACATCCAGACGGCTCTGCAGCATGCTCCGCGTCTGGCGGTGGTGAGCCCGACGAAGGGGTGCGGCAAGTCCCGGGTTCTGGACGTGCTCCACGAGACCGTGTACCAGCCGATGATGACGGTGAACACCTCCCCGGCGGTCATCTTCCGGATCATCGGCAAGAACCCTCCCACCCTGCTGGTGGACGAGGCAGACACCATCTTCGGCCCCCCAAGGCGAGCGGTGACAGTGAGATCCTGCGCGGCCTGCTGAATGCCGGGCACCAGCGCAACCGGCCCGCCTGGCGAATCTCCGGTCCGGATCACAAACCGACCCCGTTCCCCACCTTCGCCATGGCTGCCATCGCGGGTATCGGCGACCTGCCGGACACGGTCATGGATCGGGCGGTCGTTCTGCGGATGCAGAAGCGTAAGCCGGGCGAAAAGGTCACCCCGTTCCGCTCCCGGTATTCGGTGCCGGAACTCAACGCGCTGCGTGACCGGCTGACCGCCTGGCTGGGTCCCCTGCGCGGGCAGGCTGCCCGAATGGTGCCGCAGATGCCGGTGGAAGACCGGGCGGCGGACACCTGGGAGCCGCTGGTCATCATCGCCGACCTGGCAGGCGGCCAGTGGCCCACCCAGGCTCGTGCCGCCTGCTTGGCCATGACCCGCCACGAGGCGGCCCAGGACGAGCAGAGCAGCCTGAAGACGCGGCTCCTGCGCGACATCCACCGCATCTTCGCGCAGGCGGACAACCCCGAGGCCCTGGCCACTCAGGATCTGGTCGCCTCGCTGCTCCAGGACGCTGAGGCCCCGTGGGCGGAGTACGGCACCAAAGGGCTGAACGCGTACCACCTGAGCAACCTGCTGCGGGACTTCAACATCAGCCCGGCCAACTACCGGTTCGACAAGGGCAGGCAGGCCAAGGCGTACATGCGCAACCGGTTCCTGGACGCCTGGGCCCGCAACTGCCCCGATCTCGTCGAGGCGGCACCCGGGCCCGAACGCGGCGCCGCCCCCGCCCGCATGCCGCAGGGCAGGCTGCCCGCCGTCCCGGCGGGGACGCTGCCTGTCGGCCCGCCCGGTGGCCCCGCCGGGCCGAAGCGCGCTCTCTGATCCCACCGGGGGTCCGTATCACTGCGTCGCATCCGTCCCCGCGCAGGTCAGCGCGGGGACGGACTCTGTCGCCGGGACGGAGTTCTCCGTACCTGCCCGCGTGTCCGTACCTGTGTTGACCAGGCATGCGACGGATGCGACGGACGTGACACAGCCCGATCCCCCCTCTCCTTCGGAGCACCACCATGCACACCGAGAACGACACGAACCCCTCTTCGTCCCGCCGCTGGGGTTGGTTCAGCCGGGACCGACGAACAGCAGCAAGCTGGAGCGAACGAGCCCCTAAAGAGGCTTCGTCCGCGCTTGCCCCCGCCCCTGGGGTGGCGGAGGGAGAGGGGGCCGGGCGCCAGCGGGCGCCCGAGCCTGAGGAGGGGGTGAACGAGCCCCGCACCGTGTCTCCCGCCGACAGCGCCGAGCAGCCAGTCGCCGACTCCAACACCCCACTCGCCAAGCCGTCTGCCCGTCAAGCTCCCGCCGCCGTTGAGCAGCCCTCGTGGCGTGGACCCGACGCCCCCGCACTGCCCGCGCGGATGAACCGCAAACGCACCATCGAGAAACGCGACCAGGAGAAGAAGATCCGCTTTACCCCGACCGCGGTCCGCCTCATCGATGACGAGGCCAGGCGGCGCCACCAGAAGTTCGCCGGCTTCGTCGGCGACGCCGCCCTCGCCGTGGCGCTCGGCAAGGCGGGCATGGTCGGCAGCCCAGAGGACGACCCCATCCGCCCGCTTGTGGAAGCCATCGAAGCGCACACCAAGGCGCTGAACCGGATCGGCACCAACCTCAACCAGGTCACGACAGCCATCCACTCCGGCGCGATACCCGAGCGGGCCGAGGCAGTCCTCGACCGCATTGAGCAGGCCGCCCAGGCCAGTTACGCACTCATGGACCGGCTCCTGGCGGAAGGAGCCCCTCATGGTGCCTGACGTCTCCACCGGCTCCAGCACCCTCGGCCTGATCAACTACCTCTTCGGAAAGGGGCGGCGCGACGAGCACACCGACCCCCACATCGTGGCCGCCTGGGACATGGCCGGCGCCCCCGACCCCGGCCGCGACCCCACCGCCACCTACACCCAGCTCGCCCGGCGCCTGGACCACCACGTCGACCTCCGCACCCGGGAACTCGGCGGAAAGCAGCCACCGCAGCATGTGTGGCACTGCCCGGTGCGCACCGCGCCCGGCGACCGCTACCTCACCGACGCTGAGTGGGCCGAGGTTGCCCGCCGCGTCGTAGCCGCCACGGGCATCGCCCCCGAGGGAGACGACAAGGCGTGCCGCTGGATCGCGGTCCGGCACGCCGACGACCACATCCACATCATGGCCACCACCGTCCGAGCCGACGGCCGCCGCCCTCGTACGAACCGGGACGGCTGGCGGGCACAGCGCGAATGCCGCAAGATCGAGGCTGAGTTCGGGCTGCGCCGCCTGAAGTCCGGCGACCTCACCGCCCCGCGCACGCCCACCGGCGCCGAGCGCGCGAAGGCCGAGCGCCAGGGCCAGGACGAGACCGCACGGGAGTGGCTGCGTGAGCAGGCGTACGCGGTCGCCGCCGCCGTACGCAATATCGACGAGTACTTCACCGTGCTGCGCTCCCTCGGCATCCAGGTCAGGCCGCGTATCGGCCCCGAGACCGGCGAGGTGACCGGCTACAGCCTGGCCGCGCCCGGCGATACCGCCCAGGGCGAGCCGGTCTGGTACGGCGGCTCAAAGCTCGCCCCCGACCTGTCCTACAACCGCCTCTGCGAACGGCTCCCCACCCAGGACCTGACCGACCGCCCTCAGCAAGTGGTGGACCCGGCCGAACCGTGGCACCGCGCCGAAACCGCCATCCGTGACGCCCGCGCCGTCCTCGACTCAGGCGACGACGCCGTGGCCCAGGGCCACCTGAATGCCTTCGGCGACACCCTCCACAACCTCGCCCTCGCCACCAACGGCGAGCACCGGGCCGAACTGCAAGCCGCCGCAAGGGCGTTCAACCGCGCCCGCCGCTCGGCGATCCGGGCCGACCACCAGGCCGCCACCGCCCTGCGGGAAGCCGCCAGGGAACTCGCCTACGCCACACACGATCCGGGCGGACTCGCCATCGCCCTGATCTTCGCCGCGCTCCACGTGGCGCGCGCCGCCGCCAAGTGGCATGAGCAGCGCGGCCACGAGCAGCAGGCCGCAGCAGCCGAAGAAGCATTCCGGCACCTGCAGGCCAGTTACCAGCAGGCCGCCCAGCCAGTCTTGGCGGACCTCGCCCGTCGCGCACCGCGCACCACAACCGCCAGCCGCTTCGAGCAGGATCTGCGCGCAGTCCTCCCCGACCACGCCGACCGCGTCCTAGCCGATCCCGCATGGCCGGCCCTGACCACGACACTCGCCCGCGCCGAGACCGCCGGCCACAACCCCCGGCGCCTCCTGTCCGAGGTCGGAGCCCTGCGGGAACTCGATAGTGCCGAGCATCCCGCCGAGGTCCTCACCTGGCGCATCACCGTTCAACCGAACAGGCGCGCTCAGGCAGCACGTAGGCAAAGCACCATCAGCGGCACGACGTCCATGTCCGCCGCCCCACGTCCTCCGGCCACACCCGTGAGCATGACGCCCGAAGAACGTGGTCGGCATCGCTGAACCCGGTCGGATGCCCTCGCCATACGGCGCGGCGGGGGCATCGACTGTTCTGCCACGGCTTCGCGTCAGGCTGCTTCGGTTCCGCTCGGAGCAGCGGGTGCACCAGTCCGCACGGCGAGCAGCTGCCCGGACCACGCGCGGGCTTCGGCCAGGTGTTCAGCCTGCAGCCCGGCACGGGGATCAGGCTGTACCAGCAGGGTCGCCGCGCCACGGGCGGTGCGCTCCGCGGCCCAGGAGTGGTCGAGATCAGTGAAGTCGTCGTCGATCCACACAGCGGGGGCGTCGGCCAGCCACGCGTCGACGTAGTCGCGCTTCCACAGGTAGCCATTGGGGTGGCTTGTTGTGATCTTGGGGCGCGGGAGATCAACGTGGGGCAGGGGTGGGAGACCGAGGAGCGGTCCGATCAGAGTGGCGGCGTCCCGGCGCCAGCTGGTGCACCAGACAGGCGTGACCATGCCGGTACGGATCACTTCCATGAGCAGGGGGCCATGGGCGGGATTGAGCCAGATGGTGACCGGGTCGTCGGCGCTGCGGCAAGGGGGGACGACGTCGTGGCGGGCGTGGGTGGCTGGGGTCGAGCCCTCCGCGTCGGGGAAGGGTATGAGGACGCCGTCGATGTCGAGGAGCAGGTAGGGCGGACGCATCGGATTCTCCCAGGGGAGCCGGAGTGAGGGTCAGAGTTTGCGCGCGGTGATCAGCAGAGTGGTGGGCCAACGGCCTCCGTGGCGGGCGTCGTGGAACTCCTGAGCCGAGGTGAGCCACAGGCCGGCGCGATCGAGGTGTTTCTCCCAGCGGTTGGCGTCGAAGTCCCAGCGGGCGATGGGTAGTCGGGTGCGGTCAGGGAGGGTGACGTAGTCGCGGCGCGGTCGGTCGTCGGTGGCCGGGCGGAGGCCGCCGCGTTGCGGGTGGGGTACGGAGAAGGCGAGAGTGCGCCCGGGTTTGAGGTGCTGGGCGATGGCCGGGAGCAGGACTTCGGGGGCGACGAGCCCGATGGCGCCGAAGACGGAGTAAACCGCGTCGAACTGCTCGTCTGAGGCTTGCAGGTAGTGAAGGGCATGGCCCGCCACGAAGGTGAGGCTGTTCAGCCGGCCGTAGTGCGAGCGGGCTCGGCGGACTTGGAGGCCGACGAGGTCGACGCCGGTGACCTGGGCACCGTAGCGGGTGGCGAGGTGGGCGGCGTTGTGGCCGGGGCCGCAACCAAGTTCCAGCACCCGCTTGCGGCGCAGATCCTGCCCGAGGATCTCGGCGCCGGGCCCGGTGCCCGGCCGGGTGGTCCACTCCATCCGCGCGGGGACCGAGAGTGGCTCGGCAGGATTTGCCGTGGTGCGTTGAAGGGCGTGGACGTACCAGGGGGAAGCGTGGGCGAGCACCTACACCTCCAGGAGGTGAAGGACGTCGGTGAGGTGGCGGCGTACGGCCTCGATGTAGGCGGGGTCGGTGTCCGGGTCGTTGATCCAGCGGATCGACTGCTCCATGAACCACTCCACGGCCCACATGCGATGCCAGCCCAACGCCCAGTTCTGGGCGGAGAGCCCGCCGCGCGGAGTGAGGGCGTCGGGGGTGCCGCCGGCGGTGACGTATTGCTCCAGGAAGACGCGCAGGCGTACGGGGTCGGGGGTGTCGAGGGTGCCGTGCCAGCTGGCGAGGTCGAGCAGGCCGGGGCCGGTGAAGGCGCGGGCGAAGTCCAGCAGCCGCCAGCCGTGTCGGCTGATGTGGAGGCTGGTGGGGTGGAACTCGGAGTGCACCCAGCCGAACGGAGCCACCGTCGTACCAGCCGAGCGTGTCTCGGCGGCCTGGGCGATCCGATCGAGCGCGTCCTCAACGTCGTCCGCCTCGTGCCACCGGTCGGCCTTGCGGAGTCGGGCGAAGTGCTCCAGGGCCCGGCCCGGCAGCTTGCGGAGGCCGGCCTGGTCGAGGACGGGTAGGGCGGGTGCCGTGCGGGTGCCGTGCAGGACTACGGCCGCGGCGGTGCCGTCGAGGTCGTCGGCGTCGCGGACAGCGGGGTCGAGATCCTCCATGAGCATGCCGAGCCAGCCGTCCAGGACGGCGGAGGCACGGACCTGCGGGACGGGAACGCCGAGCGCGTGCGCCAGACGGAGGGCTTGATCCTCGCTGTCGAAGGGCCGCTTCGCGTACTTGAAGATCGCGGTGGTGGCGTCGGGGAAGGTCAGGCGCTCGACACCGGACATTGACCACACGCGCACCTCCTCGCGCACGGCGGTGGGGCGGCCGGCAATGGTTAGCAGGCTGTCGAGGAGTTCGGCGCTGGGGTTCGCGGTCACGTGGGGGCTCCAGAGAGGTCGGGGGCATCCGGGGCGGACGAGAGGTGCTGGCCCGCCCCGTAGCCTGGTGTGCGGTGTTACGCGGCTGGGCTCACGCGGTGGGCGTAGACCTGCTCGATCCATCCGGCCTTGAAGGCCGCGAGGTCGTCACGGAAGGCGGCCATCGACGCACCGTAGGGCGCGACGACGCCACCGGTCTGGTCCGGCACGGACTGGCAGCCGTGGACGAGCCGGCCGCCGAGGGCGGCGTGGGCCTTGATGGACTCGATGCGGCGGTGCTCGTTGAACCAGCCGCCGTGGTAGACCTCGTCGAGCATGCCGCCCATCTCGTCGTCCAGGTCGAAGACGACGGAGGTGGCGGCCGGGAAGAACCAGCACGGGCCGACGTTCGAGATGTGCCCGTCCAGCTCCACCTTGTTCAGCGCCATCAGCGTGGCTGCCTCGCGCAGCATCCGCAGGTGCTCGGCGGTGATCTGCGGCAGGCCAAGGCCGGCGAGGTGTTCGTCGCGGAAGAGGTAGGCGTACACCTCGTAGGCGGTGGACAGCACGCGAGCGGCGTCCGAGGTGGACTCGGCGTGAGCCTTGATGAAGTCCAGCGCGAGCTGCTCGACCGCGCTCTCGGTGGTCTCCTGCACCTCCAGGAGCTGGGATTTGACCAGCTCCCAGTCGGCGACGAGCCAACTGTTGGACTCGAAGCGGAAGAAGTACTCGGCCGAGTCGATGGTGATGCGCCGGCCGTCGACGTGGATGCCAGGCAGGCGGTTCCAGCGCTCGTCGAACGCCTCGGGCAGTACGACCGTGATGGCTGTGGTGTCGATGGTGGTCACCGTGTCTCCGTCTCTGATCGGCCGGGCACAGGCATAGGAATGCCCGAACCCGGTGTAGGCGTACGGAACTTCGGGGGCCGCCCGGCCGAAGGGGGGAGCCTGGTCGCGGTGTCGGACCGGGGCCGGGCGGCTGATGTTTAGTGAACCCTCCGTCACGCACAGTGGGTACGGTGAGAGGCAGTTGAAGCGGTATACGCGGTTTACAGCTCCTGAGCGGAGGCGATCGTGGCAGCAGCGCCGAGGGGTCCCAACTCCCGTCTGCGTGACGTCATCGAGGCGATCGGCTGCACGTACGAGGCGCTGGCGAAGGACATCCGGCGTATCGCGGCCGAGAACGGCGAGATCCTCCAGACCAACAAGTCGGCCGTCTCGCACTGGGCGAACGGCACACGCCGGCCGACCGGACGGACCGGCCAGTACCTTGCTGAGGCGCTGTCCCGACGAGCAGGCCGCACCATCACCTTGGCCGAGATCGGCCTTCATACACCGGAAGCAGCGGTGGCTGAGGAGCGCGATCCGGTTCTGGCCGCCACCGACCTGGGCCGTGCCGACGTCGAGCGCCGCCGTCTTCTTGCCGTGGCGGCCTTCACTACGGCCGGCGTGGCTATGCCGCTCTTCTACGATCACGAGGCCACCGCCCGCATGTTGCGGGCCCGCACCGGCAGCTCCCTGGTCGGGATGGAGGACGTGGAGGTCGTACGGCAGATCACCGCAGCCTTCAGTGCGGCTGACGAACGCCTCGGCGGCGGCCATGGCCTGACCACCGTCACCGCCTACCTCGCCGACACCGCTGCTCCCATGCTCCGCGGTCGATTCCCGAACGAAGCCCTACGGCAAGCGGCCTTCGGCGCCGTCGCCGAACTCGCCTACCTCGCCGGGTGGAAGCACCACGACCTCGGCCAGGAAGGCGCCGCCCAGCGCTACTACCAGGTCGGCTACCAGCTCGCCTGCGAAGCCGACCCGTGCGGTCACGCCGCCTGGATGATGCGCGCCCTCGCCCATCAATCCCTCAGCCTCAAACAGCCCCACCACTGCGTCGACCTGGTCGAAGGCGCCCTCACCCGCGGCCTGGGCCACGTCGACGGCCAGACCGAAGCGCTGCTGCACATCACCCACGCCCGCGCCTACGCCGCGGTCGGCGAGAAGCCCGCAGCGGCCCGCGCCCTGCTCGCCGCCGAAGACGCCCTCCTGCGCGACGACGGCCCCCAGCCCAGCTACTCCCGCGTCAGCGGCCCGGCAGCTGGCACCCTCGCCAGCCACACCGCCCGCACCCTGACCGACCTCGCCGACCACGTCGGCACCGAGCAACAACACCGCGACGCCCTGGTGCGCTGGGACCCCGAGAAGTACAAGCGCGTCCACGCCCTCACCTACGCCGACCTCGGCGACAGCCTCGCCGCCCAGGCCCGCGCCGACGAGGCCGTAGCCGCGTGGTCCAAGGCCCTGACCCTGATGGAGGGCATGACCTCCGACCGCACCCGCAAGGCCATTACCTCGCTCCGCTCCACCCTCTCCATCTACCAGCGCCGCAAAGTGCCCGGAGCCGCCGAACTCGCCCGCCGCGCACGCGAAGCACTGGCCTAAGCTGCCACCATCCGGCCGACGAAGGGACACCAGCCGTGGCTCAGCGGACCACCGACGACCAGCCCAAAGCCCTGCCGCCCGCCCTCGAATCCATGACCCTGCTGGTCGCCGCCGTCATCGTCCACGACAAGGCCGCCAACCGCGTCGTACTCCTCCAGCGCAGCCAGAACGCCAAATTCGCCCAGGGCATGTGGGACCTCCCCGTCGGCAAGAGCGAACCCGGCGAGCCAATTACAGAGACCGCCGTGCGGGAGCTGTACGAGGAGACCGGCCTGACCGTGAAGCCGGAGTCCCTCAAGGTCGCCCACATCATCCACGGCGCCTGGGGCGTCGAAGCCCCCAACGGCTTCCTCACAGTCGTCTTCGCCGCCCACGAATGGACCGGTGCCCCCGAGAACCGCGAACCCCGCAAGCACGCCCAGGTCTGCTGGGTCGACGCCGGCGCCATCCCCGAGAACTTCGTGGACACAACCTCAAGCGCCCTTCACCGGTACCTCGCGGCCGGCCCGGAGGTCTCCCTCGACGGCTGGCGGTAGAGACGCCCACGAACGCGCTTGGGAAGCAACGGCCCGGTAGCCATACGCCGCTCGCTGCTTGGTGCCGTCCATGAAGAGCAGGGTGCAGATCACGAACGTTTTCAGCCACAGCTCAGGGACTGACGCCCTGCTTTGCCCGCTTTGCCAGTCCTTTGCTTTACGCAAAATCGGGCAAGTGTGCATGCTTGAACGCTTTCACCTTGATCAACATGGCCGAGAAAGCGCTTGCTGGCGCCATCGGGGCAGTTGATAGGTTCATGGCGACAGCTGCACCAGGTACCTGCTGGATGGTTACGAACCGTCCGCATTCGACGTACCGAAATGCAATGTCGCTTCGTGTGCGGAACTGGTGCAGAACACCGTGATGAAGCATGAAGGAAAAGGAGAAACCCTATGGGGGGTAAGTTCATCTCCGCAGTGGCTCGCGGCGGAGCAGTGGCCCTTCTGAGCGTGGGTGCGGTAGGCGCTGCCGCACCGAACGTTTTCGCGGAGGGCTACGGCAACACGGTCCACAACTGTTACGGCATATACTGGAACACCGACTGGGACCAGCGCTGCTGGTCTGGGGGTGCCAGAAACGCGGGGCAGTACCAGTCGACTTCCGACTGCACGTTCGACGGTGACGAGACCCTCAACAGGTACCGCAGCATTGGCAGCACCACCAGCTACGACGGTGAAGACTGCATCTTCGAGGTCGTCGGCGTGGACACCGTCTTCCGTTAAGGGAAACGGCGCGATCTAATGTAGGGGCTCTGCTGCATAGCAGAGCCCCTACTTGGCACACAGGGACACGTAAATGAGCTTGCACCTGTCAAACATCCACCAGGGTTACGGCTCTGACGTCATCATCCGAAATCTCACCATTGACCTGAAACGGGGAGTTATAGGGCTACTGGGCCCCAACGGGGCTGGCAAGTCCACGCTTCTCCGAACAATGGCGACCATCATGCCGCCCAAGTCCGGAGAGATATCTCTCGACGGCACAGTCATTCGTGATGAACGAGCTGCACGCAGAGCACGCAATGAGATCGGCTACCTACCACAGAATTTCGGGTATGACCCCGGAATGAGAGTTATCGACTTCGTTCAATACGCGGCCTGGCTGCGTGGTGTTCCGCCGAGCGATTGGCGCGCTTCGTCTATGTCCGCACTGGAGAAAGTCGACCTCGTTGAGTCCGCCGCCACCAAGATGAAGAAATTGTCCGGCGGAATGCGTCAGCGGGCAGGGATCGCGTGGGCAATCGTTGGTAATCCGTCACTCATCCTCCTAGATGAGCCTACGGTCGGCTTGGATCCACGCCAACGCCTTCAGTTCCGAAAGATCATCACAAGCCTTAGGAACTCGACAGTTGTCCTGAGCACCCATCTGACTGATGACATCGACGCGATTTGCGACCGCGTAATTGTCCTGCATGGTGGCGAAGCGAAATTTGACGGGTCCGTGAGCGAGCTATCTGCAACTGCACGCGCTGATCTGCCCGGAAACTCAGACCTGGAGCGAGGGTACATGAGCCTCCTGCCGGCAGAGGAGCAGCGACTTTGAAGGCTTTTCTGCTCCACCTTCGCGCCTCCTACATTAAGTGGACACTTCTTGCGCTGGTCGTCCTCGACCTGGCCTTCCTCTTCCTGCGCACCAACTTCTGGATCGGAATCTGGCCAGAGACCGGTGCAGCTGCCCAGGTCCCTGCTTTCTTTCTCAGCATCCTTGCTTCCGGGGCGGCCGCCACTGCATCGGGATTCAGGGCAACCCGCAATCTTGAGGAGCAGTTCTCTGCTGCTTCGTTGTCGAAATCGCGAATCGAACTGCACCGGTTGGGCGCTCTCGTAGCGGTCTTCCTGGCCCCGTACCTCATCGGCCATGCCGTCGCTTTTGTTATGACGGCGCGCACTTTCCCTCCCGGAGCCGAATTGTGGTTCGGCTATGTTCTCATGGGAGCCTCCACGATCTTTCTGGCCGCGGGGTGGGGTTGGGCTATCGGAAAACTCCTTAGCCCGATCATGGCGGCGCTCTGCTCTGTCCTCAGCTGGATCATCGTGGTGTCGACCCTTGGCAGTTCCACGGATATGATCGTGACAAGCGGGCCTCCGTGGCGAATGGTGGATCTCACTTCAGTCTCGCTGCGCCTCCTGGTCGCCACTGCTTTCCTCTTCACAATTACATGGCTGCCGTCGCGAATCAATCGCACCAGCCTGCGAGAACCCAGCCTCGCCATCACGGCATGCGCGGTCGTAGCTGTGGGGGCGACCATCGTGAGCACCACGGCAGTTGTAGACCGCCAAGCCCCCACACGATTGCACTGCATTGATGGCGCGATCGAAATATGTTTGTGGCCCGAACACGAAAAGTACATCCCGATAGCCAAGTCGACAAACGAGAGAGTCGCATCACTGCCGTCCGGGTTCAAAGTTCCCAAACGTCTGTCCGAGTACGGGACTAAGAAAATTATCTCGAAAGGACCGACGGGCACCACCGTCGAGACAGGAGGTGACTTTGACATCTCCGAAGGAAGCCGATGGGCACTTGCTCTGGGTATAGCCGACGCTGTTACGGCAGAAACCTTCCAGAACTGCGACTGGAACAAGGTCAGGGAGAACGAAGATTACACTGCGGATGTAATCAACCACTGGATCGAGACTTACCTGGCTGGCGGCGGCAGTCCGGACTATAAAATCGGAGCCGGCGCACCACCCAAACTGCTGGAAGAATTCGAGGAAGCCTCCAGGGTCGCCAATACCCTGCCAGAAGAGAAGCAACTCAAATGGCTTGAAGGAAAAGTGAATCACATGAATCAGAACTACTGCGGATAGACTGCCCCAGAAGTGAAGAACTTTCCCATGCGGTCCTTCCTGGCTCTGCATAGAAGTCCAGGAATTATCGCCACAGCAATCGTGCTTGGAGTCCTCACAGCAGCCTTGGGAGGGAGGCAGGCACCACTTCCGACCGCTCTGTCAGACGCAAGCGCGCCGGTTCCCATGTGGAGGATCTTCGTCATGGGAATCGGAGTGCTGCCCGCGCTCGGCCTTCATAGCCAGCTGGCAGATCTCGAAAGCGTCGCCACCAAACAGTTTCACCGCGCACAATTTCTCTGCTTCGTGGCCACAGCATTTCTGTGCGCCGCACCGTACTTCCTCATCTCCGCTTTGACACTGACACCAAATGTACTGCTGATCATGGCTCGGTCCCTGCCTGGCTGGATCGGACTGGCGCTGCTGTCGGGAAGGATCTTTGGCTGGAGACTCTCGTGGGTGGCTCCGGCGGTGGTCGCCTGCGCCGTGACCTACTGGGGAGCATCAGGGGGAGCCGAGACCGAAACACCCTACGTGTGGTGGGAGTTCACCGCCAGATCTCCCGGTGACATGCCGAGCCTGTTCCTTGTCCTGGGGCTCCTGACACTCGGAGCATTCTCCCTGTGGCTCACCCCGTGGAGACAGAAGAGAATGCGCGAAGCGATTCTCCCGATGCCCGCCAGTCGCTGAGCTTCCGTGGCAGCGCGTTGGCGAAGACGAAGATGCCCGTTCGCGACTCCAGCCCGCCCAGCCACGTCATGCTGCCCCAAGAAGCAGCAACGAGTGAGCGTCGCGGATGCGGCTCAACCAAGCCCCTTGGACAGGCATCCAGTCCGCACACAGTCCGCAAGACACCCGCTCAAGACCGTCGCACTCCATCGCCACCCATCACCAAAAGGCCAGGTCAGCGCCCCACAGGAAAGTTCCCCGCAGGCCACCGACCCGGCCCATTACTAGGAGACCAAGAAGGCCTGATCCATGGCTAGGCCGTCTGACCCGCGGTTACGCGGGTCGCATCGCCTACCTGTCCGCACCCGGCCCGCAGGCCGCCGAGCACGGCGTCCATGACGGTCCGGGTGCGGTCTTCTTCGCCCGGCCACAAGTGCGCGCAGATCCGCCGCGTGATGACGGCGGAGGCGAAGAAGTGACGCAAGCCATGGGTCACCATGCGCGGCGGCTCAACCGGCTTGCGGGCCTCACGCCCGGCCGCCTCGTTCTCCGCTGCTTGGAGCGTCCTGCGGGCGCAGTTCCGTACGAATCGGGACGGTCGGCGAGCCCAGCGCGAACGCCGAAAGATCGAGGCCGAGTTCGGGCTGCGCCGCCCGAAGTCCGGCGACCTCACCGCCCCACGCACGCCGAGCAGGCGTACGCAACCTCGACGAGTTTTTCAGCTTGGCCGCGCCCGCAAGGCCATCACCTCGCTCCGCGCCACCGGAGCCGCCGAACTCGCCCGCCGCGCACGCGAAGCACCGGCCTAAGCTGCCGGCGCCAACGCGGTCCAACCGGTTGCCAGGCACGGCCCTTTCGCCACCGCCCGCTCATCCCAGCTGATAGGCATGTTCACGCCGCATCTGATGGCAGCCCCTCACGGAAACCGGCTGACCAGGCGCTCCGCGACCGGAAGCCGTTACTTGCCTGCGCGATTCAGCCATATTTGCACGCTGCAAGTTGATTCGTGTCTTCACTGACCAAGGATCATCCCGGCACTCCGTTCACGGCAGTCACACAAGGGATGCACAGTGCACACACGAGCACGAAGATCACTCATCTCGGTCCTGGCCCTGACCCTGATAGCCGTTGCAGGCGTCGTACCGGCCTGGGCGCTCCCCGACAGCCCTGCGGCCGCCCCGTCCACAGCTGTCCCGGCCAAGGTCCGGACGGCGGCCGACCTGCCCAAGCCGCCCAAGGCCATGACGCTGGCGGAGCGGCGCAAACAGGTGAAGCAGTCCCGGGACGACTCGTCACCGATGCGGGGCTACCTGGAACCTCCCGGCAGGGAGGCCGGGAAGCCGTCCGCCAAGCCACACAGTCGACCGAAGAAGCTCCCGAAGCGGGGCCCGGCGGCCGAGGTCTCCACCACCCAGTCGCCCTCCGCCAAGAGTGGGGCAACGACCCTGGCCGCAGCGGCGACGGCTGACCCGTCGTGGGTGACGGCCTACGCCACCGCGTACCCGGCCTACCTGTCGATCGGTGGCCAGTTGAAGTTCTCCTCGGGCACGGCCTCCTCGTACTCAGGCCTCTGGATGTATGTCCTGGACGAGGCGGGGAAGATCGTCTACGACCAGGAGGTCAGCAAGGCCACCGGCGACCCGTCCGGGAAGTTCCTGGAGAACGGCGCCTGGTGCTACGGCTGGTGGGCGAGCAACTCCTACCCGGCCGACCAGTGCTTCTGGTGGAGCACGAACCAGCTCGGCGGTCACCTCCAGGACGGCAAGAAGTACTACGCCTGGATCTTCCTCAAGGGCTCGGACGGCAGCTGGAGTTCGAACGGCACCACCTCTCCGCTGGTGGAGGCGTTCTACACGCCGGACATCCCTGGCGCCCAGGCCGGTATCTGCACCTGCTACGCGCAGGCCCACCGCGCCGACCCGGTCAACACGGCGACCGGCATGTTCTTCGAGCAGCTGACCGACGCCCAGACGGTCGGTGCAGGCAAGCAGGTGTCCCTGGAGCGAACCTACCGCTCCGACTCCACCACGGCCGGCCTGCTCGGGCGTGGCTGGGCAACGCCCTTCGACACCAAGCTGACGATCGCCACCGACAAGGTCACCTACCAGGCCGACGACGGAGCGAAGTTCGCCTTCACACAAGCCGGCGACGGCACGTACACCGCGCCGGCCGGATCGGCCGCCAGGCTCGTCAAGGGCACCAGCACCTACACCGTGACCACGCCCGATCACACCAAGCGCACGTTCAACAGCACCGGTCGGCTGACATCGGTCGTCGACGGCGCAGGACAGGGTCTGACGCTGACGTACGCGTCTGGCAAGCTGTCGTCCGTCAAGGACGCGGCCGGCCGCACGACCAGCTTCACCCTGAACGCAGACGGCCTGGTCACCAAGGTGAGCCTCCCGGACGCCACTTCGGTCTCCTACGCCTACACCGACGGGCTGCTGACCTCCGCCACCGACCCGGCGGGCAAGATCTCCACCTACGCCTACGACGCCGGCAAGCGGCTGTCCTCGTACACCGACCCAGCGGGCGGCAAGGTCAGCAACACTTACGACTCGTCCGGCAGGGTCACCTCCCAGACGGACCAGAACGGCAAGAAGACGACGTTCACATGGGATGGCAGCCGCGAGTCGCACATGACGGCCCCGGACGGCGGGGTGTGGACCGACGTCTACTCCGGCAACGTGCTGCTGGAGAGCATCGACCCGTACGGCAAGCGCGTCTCCTACAGCTACGACCGCTCTCTGCGCCCCGTCGAGATCACCGACCAGCGCGGCAACACCACGTCGATGACGTACGACAGTGCCGGTCGGATGCTCACGCGCAGCGCGCCGTCGTCGCTGGGCTACTCGGAGAGCTGGACCTACGACAGCGCGGGCAACATCCTCAGCCACACGGACGGCCGCGGCAACAAGACGTCGTACACCTACAACACGTCCAGCCGGCTGACGTCCACCACCGATCCCCTCGGCGGCAAGACGTCGTACACGTACACGGCACTCGGCGCCCTGGCGACCGTGACCACACCGCGCGGCAAGACCACGACGTACGGCTACGACACCGCGGGCAACCGGACTTCAGTCACCACCCCGCTCGGTGAGAAGACCACGTTCACCTACGACGGCGCAGGCCGCATCACCGCCAAGACCGACCCCCGCGGCAACGTCACCGGTGCCGACCCGGCCGCCTACACCACGAAGTACACCTACGACGGCCGCGGCCTGCTCACCACCGCCACCGATCCGCTGGGCCGCACCACCACCTACGGCTACAACGGCGCCGAGCAGCTGACGTCCGCGAAGAACCCGGCGGGCAACACCACCACCTTCGCGTACGACGACGCCGGCAACCTCACCAAGACCACCGATCCGGCGGGCAAGTCCGTCACCCGCACCTACGACGCGCTCGGCAACCTCGCGTCGGAGACCGATCCGCTGGGCAACAAGACGACCTACACCTACGACAAGGTCGGCCGCCTGCTGAGCTCGGTTTCCGCACGCGGCAACGTCACCGGTGCCGACCCGGCCGCCTACACGACGAGCTACGCCTACGACGCCGCGGGCAACCGCACCAAGGTCACCGGCCCCACCGGCGCGGCCGTCACCACCGAGTACGACGCCGTGAACCGACCGGTCAAGGTCACCGACCCGCTCGGCGACGCGACCAGCTACACCTACGACGCCGTCGACAACGCCACCAAGGTCACCGACGCCCTCAGCAAGAGCATCACGTCCGTCTACGACAAGAACAACAGACTGACCAGCACCACCAACCAACTCGGCAAGACCACCACCTACACCTACGACGCCGACGGCAACCTGCTCAGCCGCACCTCTCCCCTGGGCAACAAGGAGAGCTGGACCTACGACGGCGACGGCCGCAAGGCCACCGCAGTCGACCCGCGCGGCAACGCCACCGGCGCCGACCCCGCCCGGTACACCACCACGTACGCCTACGACGCGGCCGGCAACCTCACCTCCGTCACCGACCCGCTCGGCGGCGTGACCACCACCGCCTACGATGCGGTCGGCAACGTCACCAAGCGCACCGACGCCGACAAGCGCGTCTCCACCTACGGCTACGACAAGCTGGACCGACTCACCACGGTGACAGCCGCCGACGACGGAAAGACGACCTACGACTACGACTCGGCCGGGAACGTCGCCAAGCGCACCGACGCCAACAACCACACCACGTCGTACGCCTACGACGCGGCCCGCCGCCTGACCGCGATCACCGACCCGCTCAACCGCGTGACCTCATACGCGTACGACGCCGAGGGCAAGCTGACCAAGAAGACCAGCCCGCGCGGCTCGACCAGCTACGCCTTCGACCCGCGCGGCCTGCTCACCAAGGTCGACTACTCGGACGCCACGCCCGACGCGACCTTCGCCTACGACGCCGCCGGGCAGATGACCTCGCGCGCCAATTCGAAGATCTCGGAGGACTTCGTCTACGACGGGGTCGGCAACCTCACCAAGACCCGCGGCTTCTCCTACACCTACGACGCCGCCGGGCAGATGCTCACCCGCAAGTACTCCGACGGCAACACCATCCGTTACGCCTACGACAACGACGGCCGCACCTCATCCATGACCGCCGACGGGGTCACCACCAACTACACCTGGGATGCTGCAGGCAACCTGACCCGGTCCGCACTGCCCAACACTGAAACCGAGGACCGCGCCTACGATCGAGCCGGACGCCTGACAGCGGTCACCTCGTCCAAGTCGGGCACCACCGTCACCAAGACGGCGCTGACCCTGTCCGCCGCCGGGCTGCCCACCCACGTCGACGTCACCCGCGCCAGTGTCGGCACCGGCGGCTACGACCTGACGTACGACGCGGCGGGCCGTCTCATCTCCGGCTGCTTCCCGCAGCCCTGGGTCACCGGCTGCGCATCCAGCCGCACCACCTCCTACACCTACGACAAGGTCGGCAACCGCCTGACCTCGACACTGGGCACGACATCCACCAGCTACACCTACGACGCCGCCGACCAGCTCACCTCAACCACCACCGGCACCACGACCACCGCCTACGACTACGACAGCGAGGGCAACCAGACCAAGGCAGGCGCCGACGCATACACCTACGACCTGGCCGGACAGATCTCCGCCGCCACCGTCGCAGGCGCCAACTACACCTACGACCACGACGCCAGCGGAAACCAGGTCACCACCAGCAAGGACGGCACGGTCACCAACCGCACCCAGTGGGACCCCAACGCCCCCCTGCCGATGCTGGCCACCGAATACGACAGCGCCTGGGCGATCAAGCAGTCCTACCGCTACGACCCGCTGGACCAGCCCACCGCGACGAAAACCGGTTCGGGCGCGCTCTTCTACTACCACCACGACACCCAGGGCTCGCCCGTCGACGTCACCAACGGCACCGGCACGCTGTACCAGCGCTGGGCCTACGACCCGTTCGGCACCCGCGTGCTGAACATCACCACCAGCGGCGCCCCCGCCGGCACCCCGTCCTACATCGGCGCCCGCTACGAGACCACCACCGGCAACCTCGACCTGCACGCCCGCCAGTACAACACCGCTACCGGCCGCTTCAACCGCCCCGACCCCGCCACAAGGAGCCTCACCACCCCATACGTCTCGGCGTACGCCTACGCCGACAACCAGCCCACCCACCTCACGGACCCCAGCGGTCTGGCGCCCGGCAACCCCGACGACGAGCACGTCGAGAGCTTCGGCCAAGTACTCGGCATTTTCGGTGACGCCTTCGTCGACGTCTTCAAGTCACCGTTCGTGTTCCTCGGAGACGTACACGATGCGTTCACGGGAGAGAACGGCGGCGCCGGAGCCTTCGTCGACAAGTACCTTCCCGTCCGCCCGGCCTACCGGCTCTACCGTGCCGAGTACCTGCTGCGGCAGCAGGGGTGCGACGCACTGGCGGACCTGTACGCCGACGCCGCCGAGGAACTGACCGAGCAGATTGTCCTCGTGGGGGTCGGCGGCCTCACAGGGTGGCGGCGAGCCGCCGTTTTCCCTGAGAGCACCACGATCAAGGTCGGGAACCTGCGCTTCGGTCCAGGTGGCGGGGGAGTGACACTCGGGTACGGAGGCATCCCCTACAAGACGCCCATCACCGCTCAGCTCAAGGCACTGGTGAACCCACAAGGCGGCGGGACGAACTGCCGTGCCTGCGCTGTGGCAGTTGACCGCCTGCTCGCTGATGGGTCTCCGTCTTCGGCTCCCGGAGCACTCAAGGAAGGCCCCACGGCGCCTATCGAGGCGTTGTACGGCGGAAGAAGTTTCAAGAAGTCGACGCTCTCCGGCATCGTGCACGAGATCAAGTCCTCGGGAGACGGCGCCAGAGGTATCGTCATGGGCCAGAAAGGCAGGCAGGCGCATGTCTTCAACGTCGTCAACGTCAAGGGGGATGTCGTGTTCCTGGACGGCCAGACGGGGCACGCTGATCTCTCGACGTGGCGAAACTTCTCCCTCCTGAGGACGGACTGATGCTGGACATGGAACAGGCGACCAGGCTCGCCCAGGAGTTCCTCGACAGGGAGGTGAGCCATGAAGGCATGACCTTCGCGCTGGTCGAGGGGGAGCGTGCCCAGGTTGAGGGCAAGTTCTACTTCGACTGCCAGTCGGTCGCCTACCTTCGCAGCGGAGACTTCCGGGACATGGCGGTCGGCACGGGATATGTGTGTGTCGACGGAGAGACCGGGAAGTGCCACATGCTGGGAGCGGTGGAGTCCGCCCAGCTCGACCTGTTCTGACACCGACCTATGGCCCGCGACGATCACCCCGCGGGCCATAGGGCTGGACATGACGAACTGACCAAGAGGGCCTGACCCCGCCTCATCCACCGTGACCGGCGAGCGGTGCACCCGCGCCGGGCCGCTCAGCGACGGCAGACCACGATGCCGGCCCTGCACCTGACCTCGAACACCCCGTGCCGCGCGATGTGTTCGTCGAGGATGGCGCGCGCCCGCTCGACGGTCGCGGCGAAGGGCACGTCGTACTGGTCCGCCCAGGCCCGGTACGAGGCCAGGTACGCGATGACCGGACCGGGGTCGTGGACCGCGACGGTGCCGGACAGGTCGATCGTCTCCACCCGGCCGAACTCCTCCCCCAGCAGGGAGGGCGCCTGCTCCAGGTCGAAACGGGCACTGAGCGGGACACGGGCCGGCCCGCGCCCGACGCCGAGCACATCACCCGCTGCCCGCCGCCACAGATCGTGGAGCTCGGCCTTGTCCCGGGCGCTGTTGGTGGAGGCGATCACCAGCCCGTCAGGGCTCAGTACTCGTGACAGCTCCCTGACGGCGTGCGGAATGTCGGGAACGTGGTAGAGCATGTGCATCGCCAGGGCGGCGTCCACGCTCCCCGTGGCCAGTGGCAGCCGGCCGGCTTCCGCCACGGCCACCGGCCCGGGCACGCCGGCGAGGATGCCGGGCGAGATGTCCAGGCCGAGCAGATCCAGGTCGGGCCGGTCCTGACGGAGCCGCCGAATGAACTTCCCGTTGCCGCAGCCGACATCGACCACTCGCCCCCGCCCCCGCACACCGCGCAACCGCTCCGCGACCATGCCCGGCAGGTCGTAACGGGGCGTCTGCCACTGGTAGAGCGCCTGACGCGCGGCCAGGTCCCGGTCACTGCGGTAGGCACTCCCGGCAAGGCGGTCCCGGTCGGTGACAGCGGCGTCGTGCGCGGCGGCGGGGAATTCGGTCACGGCGGCAGCTCCGGAGAGTTGTGGGGGGGAGGGTGAGGCCGTTACGCGCGGTCCGGGCGCGGCGGCGGGTGGGGAGGCCAGGGCCCGAGGGCGGGCAGCCCCTGCGCCGCCGCCGGCACAACCGTGGGTGTGCGCCCGGCCAGCCAGGCCGCCAGGTCGCGCACCCGTCCGGTGACCTCCGCGCCCGGGCCGTCGTCGACGGACCACTGCCGGGGCACGTCCTCGGCGCGTACGCGCGTGCCCGCCGGGAGCCGGCAGAGGAGGAAGTCGATGGTGTGCGCGGCCAGTTCCTCGGGCCAGTCGTCCGGACGGACGCCGAGGTCCAGGTCGACCATGTGGATCCACGCCTCACGCAGCCGCGCCCAGACCGTCGCGGCGAGGTCCGCGTTGCGGAACGTGACCGGCCGGGTCCAGTCCGCTTCGCCGGCGCGTGCCCACAGCGCCTCCAAGTGGGCCGTGTGTCCGGCGAGTTCGGCACGGTGCTCGGCGGCGCTGCGGCCGGCCGTGGCCTCGATGATCGCGTTGCGCTCGGCCATGCCGCCGTCGTAGCCCGCCACGAGCTCTCCGCGCAGGGCGTGCTCCGCGAGACGGGCGAACATCCTCGCGTTGTCGGTGAGATGCGCGAGCACGTGGCCGCGCGACCAGCCCGGAAGGGCGGAGGCCTCGGCGACCTGCTGGTCGTCCAGTCCGGCGACGAGCCTTTCCAGCGCCCGGTGGGCTTCGATCACTGCCGCGACGGGAGGTCGCATACGTCGTCGCCCTACGAGGCGAGGGTCGGGGCGGCAGCGCTCGGGGCCAGGGCAGCGAGTTCCCTCAGGGGCTCACCGCTCAGCCGGCACACCGTCCACTCGTCCAGGAACTCCGTTCCGAGCGACTTGTAGAAGTCGATCGCCGGCTCGTTCCAGGCAAGGACCCACCACTCGAAGCGCTCGTAGCCGTTGCGCAGGCAGGTCGCGGCGAGCGAGGCGAGCAGGGCCTTGCCGTGGCCCCCGCCTCGGGCGTGCGGCCGTACGTAGAGGTCCTCCAGGTGCATGCCGCGCGTGCCGGTCCAGGTCGAGAAGCGCGGGAACCACAAGGCGAAGCCCACGACGTCGCCCGAGTCGTCGTCCTCGGCGATCAGCGCGAAGGCGGCGGGGTGCCCGCCGAACAGCGCGGCGCGGAGTTGCTCCTCGCTGGCCCGGGCCTGCTCGACGGCCCGTTCGTACTCCGCGAGTTCGCGGATCAGAGAGCGGATCTCAGCGACGTCGTCCACCGTGGCAGCCCGAATCATGCAGAAGATCATGGTTCACCGGGCCGAACCGTGTCCATCCAATTCCGGCCTCGGTGGAACGGCACCCGGGCCATCCCGCATAAACCCTGAAAGGGTCAATTCGGCCTACCTGACCGGCTCAAGGTTCCCCGAATTCCCGGTGATTGTGTTCACGCGCTGAGCGGTGGCCGTAGCTCGTCCCCGTCCCGTAAGTTTTGGCACGTCCACCGTCTCGACCCGTCCGGTCGAGGCGGTTTTCGTTGTGCGCCGCGTCTCGCGGCTGAGTGGGAGAGCGCTCGGTTGAACTCAGCCTTGATACGCCCGAATTCTCGTTGGCTGAGAGGCGTGCCGCTGCGGCTCATCCCCCTGCTGTGGACGCTCGCCCTCGGTCTGTGGGGGCTGTCCCGGCAGCACAGCGTGTGGCGGGACGAGGCGGCGACCTGGCAGGTGGCGCGGCGGTCGGCCGGGGAGATCTGGCTCATGCTGGGGCAGGTCGACGCCGTGCACGGGCTCTACTACCTGCTGATGCACGGGGTCTTCCAGTGCTTCGGGGCCGGTACGACCACCTTGCGGCTGCCGTCCGTGCTGGCCATGGCCGTGGCGGCGGTCTGTGTGACCGAGATCGGTCGCCGGCTGGCGGGGGGCTGGGCGGGTCTCGCCGGTGGGATGGTGTTCGGGCTGCTGCCGGCCGTGCAGTTCTATCTCCAGGAGGGGCGGCCGTACGCGCTGGTCGCCGCGGGGGCCGGCATCTCGACGCTGCTGCTGGTGACCGCGCTGGAGGGGCGTGGCCGAACCGTGCACTGGGTCGCCTACGGGGGCACGGTCGCGGTGTGCGGGCTGCTGAACTGGCTGTCGCTGCTGATCCTGCCCGCACATCTGGCGACGCTGCTCTGGACCAGGGCCGCCGGGCGGCGGACGGGGATGCGCTGGGCGGTGGCCGCCGCGGGCGCCGTGGCCGCCGTACTGCCGTTGATCCTCTTCAGCCGGAGCCAGGCCGAACAGGTCTCCTGGATTCCGCCGTTGACCTGGCACATGCTCATCGGGCCGGCGGTCCTGCTGGCGCTCGGCGGTCTCGGCGCCCTGCTGGACCGGCCGTGCGCGGGGCGGCTGTCGGTCGCGGCCGTCGGCCTGCCGCTGCTGGCGGTGCCGCAGCTGGGCCTGCTCGGGCTGTCCCTCGTCCGGCCGCTCTTCCTGGACCGCTACGTCCTGTTCAGCATGCTGGGGCTGGCCCTGCTGATCGGCACCGCGCTGGGGTCGGCGGTACGCGCGGCCAGGCCCCGTTTCCCGAGGGCGTCGGCGTGGCTGGTCCCGGTCCTGGTCGCCGCGGCGGTCGTGGCGCTGCTGCCGCAGTCGCTGGCCAAGCGCGCTCCGGAGAGCCGGGTGGACGACGTCCTGGCCGTCGCGGCGGACGTACGGCGGCTGAAGGAGACCGGGGACGCGGTGGTGTTCATACCGGCCGCCCGGCGCGACACCGCCCTGGTCTGCCCCGGCGACTTCGCCGGGCTGCGGGACGTCGCACTGGCGAAGAGCCCCGTGGCGTCGGGGACGCTGAAGGGCGAGGAGGCGGATCCGGCCCGGATACGCTCCGCGATGCTCGCACAGCGGCGGATACTGCTGGTCACCGATGTGCCGGCGGTGGCCCGGGCGGTGACCGCGGAGCGGGACAAGGCGAAGACCGCCGTACTGAAGGAGCACTTCAGGGTCGCGTCGGACCTCCAGGTCCGCGGGCGGCGGGTGACGGTGTACGAGCGGGTCGGGCCGGCGGAGGAGACCTGAGCCGGCGGGCCTCCTCCGGTTCACGGCGCGGTCAGTGGAACCGCGGCACGATCAGATGGATCCCGTACGCCACCACCGCCGCGCAGGCCAGGAAGCACAGCGCGGCCTGGGCCAGGCCGAGCGAGGACGTACCGCCGCCCTGCGTACGCGCCCCTTCGTAGCGGGCCAGGCCCAGCACGCCGAGGGCGAAGACGGCGACCACGGCCACCGTCACGGCGAGGCTCACCGCGGTGACCTGGCCGAGTGCGGTCCAGTCGAGGCTCATGGATGGAACTCCCCTTGGTTCGGAAATCGTTGTCCCGACGGCCGTTGGCTCAGGCCGCCGTGTCGACCCGCGCCGGCTCCGCGCCGCGGATCGCGACCGCGTGGGCGTCGTTGACGTTGTGCGCGGACACCGGGTTGCGGCGGGAGACAAGCGCGATGCCGCCGGCGACGGCGGCGCCGGTCAGCGCGACCACGGCCGTACCGAGGTCGCCGCCGTGGGTGACCACGCTCGCGGAGACGCCGCCGACCAGCGCGGCGGCGGGCAGTGTGATCAGCCAGGCCACGACCATGCGACCGGCCACGCCCCAGCGGACCTCCGCGAGACGGCGGCCGAGGCCGGCGCCGAGGATGCTGCCGGAGGCGACCTGGGTGGTGGACAGGGCGAAGCCCAGGTGGGCCGAGGTGAGGATGACCGTCGTGGAGGCGGTCTCGGCGGCGAAGCCCTGCGGGGACTGGATCTCCGTCAGGCCCTTGCCCATGGTGCGGATGATGCGCCAGCCGCCGACGTAGGTGCCGAGGCCGATGGCCAGGCCGGCGGCGGCGATCACCCACAGCGGCGGGCCGGCGTCGTGGCCGAGCGCGCCCGCCGAGATCAGGGTCAGGGTGATGACGCCCATCGTCTTCTGCGCGTCGTTGGTGCCGTGGGCCAGGGAGACCAGCGAGGCCGAGGCGACCTGACCGATTTGGAAGCCCTTGGTGACGGACTCTGTGCGGGCGCGAGAGGTGAGCCGGTACGCCAGGTACGTGGCCAGCAGCGCCGCGACGCCCGCGACCACCGGCGAGGCCACCGCCGGGATCAGCACCTTCTCGACCACCTTGTCGAAGTGCACGCCGTGCGCCCCCGCACCGACCCAGACAGCCCCGATCAGCCCGCCGAACAGCGCGTGCGACGAACTGGAGGGCAGCCCCACCAGCCAGGTGAGCAGATTCCACAGGATCGCCCCCACGAGCCCCGCGAAGATCATGCCCGGCGTGACGAGTGCGTCGGCCACGATGCCACCGGAGATCGTCTTGGCGACCTCGGTGGACAGGAAGGCGCCGACGACGTTCAGTACGCCGCTGATCAGCACCGCCGTCCTCGGTTTGAGCGCCCCCGTGGCGATGGAGGTGGCCATCGCGTTCGCCGTGTCGTGGAATCCGTTGGTGAAGTCGAAGGCGAGGGCCGTCACGATGACGACCGCCACCAGGAACGTGATGTGGTCCATTCCCCAATGCAAACAAAGGCGGGCCAATGCGGGGCGAACTGACGGCAAAGCACGTCCCAGGAGCCGGCGCGCGGTTGGCAAGGAGCTTGCAAAGCGGTCTTACGATCACTCCATGAGCATCCGCTGGACCTACGCGTTCATCGACCGTCCCGCCGGGTCCTTCGCCCGGGCCCACGCCTTCTGGAGCGCGGTGACGGACACCGAGCTGTCCGAGTTCCGGGGCGAGCGGAGGGAGTTCGTGACGCTGGTGCCGCGCGACGGGGCGCACGCCTGTCTGAAGGCGCAGGGGGTCGGCTCGGGCCCGGGCGGGGCGCATGCCGACTTCGCCGTGGACGACGTACCGGAGTTCGTGGAGGCGGCGCTGGAGCGCGGTGCCGGCCTCGCCGCCGGGCACCAGGGGTGGGCCGTACTGCGCTCTCCCGCCGGGCAGTTGTTCTGTGCGGTGCCCTGGCACGGGGAGTCGGTGCGGCCGCCCGTGGTGCGCGGCAGCCGTCTCGACCAGGTCTGTGTGGACGTACCGCCGTCGCTGTACGACGCCGAGGTCGCCTTCTGGAGCGGGCTGTTGGAGGGGTGGGCGTCGGCGCCCGGCTCCCTGCCCGAGTTCCATGTGCTGAGGCCGCCGGCCGGGCTGCCGGTGCGCGTCCTGCTCCAGCGGCTCGGCGAGGAGCGGCCCACCACCGCCCATCTCGACCTCGCCTGCGCGGACATCCCGGCGACCCGTGCCCGGCACGAGGAACTGGGCGCGGCCTTCGTCTCGCGGGGCGCCCACTGGACGGTGATGCGCGATCCGGCGGGCGGCACCTACTGTCTGACCGGCCGCGACCCGGAGACGGGCGGACTGGCCGCTAGCGCGTCCTGAAGAAGCAGAGCACCTCACCGTTCCCGTCGGGCGTGGGGCACGCCGACCGCCACCCCTGCGGCAGGGACGGCGTAGGGCTGGTGTTCTCCCATCGGTACGGCCCCGGCGGCTCGGCCGAGTCCCGCAACCACAGCGTCGCCGCACCCGCGACGGCCACGAGAATCACCCACACCGCCACGGCCCACCGCCATGACCGGCGCCCCCGCCTCACTTCCACGCCTGGACGTCCACCACCGCGCCCACCGGAATCGGCCCGTACACATGCGGGAACTCCTCTCCCCCGGGCTCGGGCGCCTCGTACCTCAGCGGCACGTCCAGCCGCTCCGGGTCCACGACCAGCACCACCAGCTCGTCGGGGCCGTCGTAGGAGCCGTACACGAAGGCCGCCACGGGCGGGAGCTGGTCGCGGGTCGAGCAGTGGATGAAGCCCTCCTCCTCCAGCGTGCGGCCGCGGGTCGACATCTCGTACGTGCCGCGCTCGCGGGCCGCGTCCCACAGGGAGCGCTCGGTGATGTGGAGGATGTACGTGTGTTCGAACATGGGGCGAGGCTACGGCCCCAGCCGTGCCGCCCGCGCGCGCAAATAGCGCTGCTCGGGCAGGCTCAGCGTCTTGTCGGCGGCGGCCTCGTAGGCGGCGCGGGCCTCGTCGCGGGCGCCGGCCCGCTCCAGGAGATGCCCGCGGACCGCGTCCAGACGGTGCCCGGCACCCAACTCGTCCTCCAGCGCCGCCAGTTCGGCCAGCCCTGCCCGGGGACCCTGGACCATGGCGACGGCGACCGCGCGGTTGAGGCGCTCGACGGGGCCGGGGACGAGGCGTAGGAGGACGTCGTAGAGGCCGAGGATCTCCCGCCAGTCGGTCTCCTGCGCGGACGGGGCCTCGTCGTGCACGGCGGCGATGGCGGCGCGCAGCTGGTAGGGGCCGGCCGGACCCCGGGAGAGGGCCTTGGTCACCAGGGCAACGCCCTCGTCGATCGCGGCCTTGTCCCAGCGGTCGCGGTCCTGTTCGTCGAGGGGGACCAGCTCGCCGTGCGGTCCGGTGCGCGCCTCGCGGCGGGCGTCGGTGAGCAGCATCAGCGCGAGCAGCCCTGCCACCTCGCCGTGGTCGGGGAGGAGGCGGTGGACCTCGCGGGTCAGCCGGATCGCCTCGCCGGCGAGCTCCCGCCGCTGGAGGCTGGCACCCGAGGTCGCCGTATAGCCCTCGTTGAAGATCAGGTACAGGGTCTGCAGGACCGCGGGCAGTCGGTCCTCCCAGTTGTCGGGGCGCCCGAAGCGCACGCCGCGGACCTTCTGCTTGGCCCGGCTGATGCGCTGGGCCATCGTCGCCTCCGGAACCAGGTGCGCCCGGGCGATCTCCGCCGTGGTCAGACCGCCGACGGCACGCAGGGTGAGGGCGATCTGGGCGAGCGCGGACAGGTTCGGATGGCAGCTCAGGAAGAGCAGGGTGAGGGTGTCGTCCTCGCGGGGCGCACGGTCGGCGCCCGGTGGCGGTGCCGTGAAGGCGTCCCGTGGCGCGAGCGCCGCGACCTTCTCCTCCCGGGCCCGCCGCGCCTCCTCCGCGCGCAGGGCGTCCGTCAGCTTGCGCGCGCCGACCCTGATCAGCCAGCCGCGCGGGTTGTCCGGGACGCCGGTGCGCGGCCACTGCTCGGCCGCCGCGAGCAGTGCCTCCTGTACGGCGTCCTCGGCGCTGTCGAAGTGGCCGTACCGCCGCACCAGCGCGCCGAGGACCTGCGGCGCGTGGCGGCGCAGCAGGTCCTCGGTCTCGGGCGTGACGCGCATGTCGGTCCGTACGGCTCAGACGTCCCCGCCGCCGTCCGGGATGGGCCGGATCACCACCGGGTACACCGGCGCCCCGGCGGGCTGGGGGCACTGAAGGACGCGCTCGGCGATCTCCGTGACCCGCTCCAGGCTCGCGCAGTCCAGCACCCAGTAGCCGGCCAGCAGCTCCTTGGTCTCGCTGTACGGCCCGTCGGTGATCACCGCCTTGCCGTCGTCGCCCAGGGTGACGTGCCGGGTCTTCGCGGGCTCGGCCAGCCCCTGCGCGTCGACCATCTCGCCGCTCTCGGCGAGGTCGTTGTTGAGGTCGCCCATGAAGGCGAACATCGCCTGGACGTCCTCCTGGCTCCAGGCCACGGAGTTCTCGGACCCCTTGCCCTGCATCGCCTCGTAGTCCGCCTGCGAGCCCTGCACCATGACCAGGTACTTCATCAGTCCGCTCCTTCTGCTTGTGTCGGCTCGGGCCGCCCTCGGTGGGCGACTCTCACAGGGGACGTCGGAGCCGGGAAGGGCTTCTCGACATGGTGCTCAGGAATTCTTCGCCGTGGAGGTGTCGGGTTTCGCGGCGGGGGTGCCGGGCCGCTCGTGCTTCACCTCGTGCTCGGCGCCCTCTTCGGCGTACGCCTCGCAGTCGGGGTTCTTGCACGGGCCGCCCACCCAGGTGGGGACCCAGGCGCCCAGCGTCTTGTGGCGCTTGACGACCGTGTCGACGGGCTGTCCGCAGACGGGACAGACGTGCTCTTCGCTGTCCATGTCCTCAGAGTAGGGCGGGAGACCGCTCAGCGCTTCCTGCTGTACGTGCGAACCACGACGCCGTTGTCGAAGGCGCGGACCTCGTCGAGGGTGAACTCCGTGAGGGCGAAGTCCGAGCCGAACATCGGCATGCCCGTGCCGAACACGATGGGGTAGGACTTGATGACGAGCTCGTCGATCTCGTCGAGCAGTTCGCCCGCGATCTGCGAGCCTCCGCACAGGTAGATGCCCAAGTCGCCGTCCTCGGCCTTGAGTTCGCGCACCTTGGCGACCAGGTCGTCGCCGATGATCTCGACGTTCGGGTCGGGCGACTCCTTCAGGGAGCGCGAGGCGACGTACTCGCGCAGATGGGCGTACGGGCTGGTGATGCCCTCCTTCAGGGCCACGTCGTAGCTGCCGCGGCCCTGGATGATCGTGTCGAACTTGCCGTTCGGGACGTCGTCGGTGCCGATGGCCCGGCGGACATGGGTCGGATTGGTCTCCGGGTACTCGGTGGTGAGGTACTCGAAGACGTCCCCGACGGCGAACCGGTACATGGACGAGCCATCGCCCTCCGGGTCCCCGATGAAGCCGTCGAGCGAGCAGGCGATGAAGTAGGTGAGCTTTCGCAAGCCGGTCTCTTTTCGTAGGGTGTCGGACAACCACTCCGGTTGTAGTGCTTCAGTTGTAGTACTTCGCTTGTAGTGGTTGCAAGCGAATTTCGGGACCAGGTGAAAGTGGGAGAGGGGATTCCGTATGGCGGGCAATCCGGAGCGGCGGGCCGCCCTCGTCGACGCGGGCGTCGAGGTGCTCGCCCGGGAGGGGGCGCGCGGGCTGACGTTCCGCGCGGTGGACGCCGAGGCGGGGGTGCCGGTGGGCACCGCCTCCAACTACTTCACCGGGCGCGACGACCTGCTCCGCCAGATCGACGCCCGGCTGCATGTGCGACTGGCGCCGGATCCGGAGGTGCTCGCCGAGCTGCTGACCCGGCCGAAGGACCGCGCGCTGGTCACCGCCTTCATGCACGACCTGATGGCCCGCGCCACCCGCGACCGCACGGGCTATCTGGCCCTGCTGGAGATGCGACTGGAGGCCAACCGGCGCCCCGAACTGCGCGACTCCTTCACCAAGTCGGTGCGCGGCGACCTGGAGGAGGCGATGGAGTTCCATCGCGACGCCGGGCTGCCGGGCGGCGCCGACGTCGTCACCGTGCTCTATCTCGCGATGCTCGGGCTGCTCCTGGAGCATCTGACCCTGCCGGACGTGCTGGACGGCGTCCTGCCCGGGGTGAGCGTGCCGGACGGGCTGGTGGAGCGGGTCGCGGCGACGATCGTGCCCGAGCGGTAGCAGGAGGGCGGCGGGTGCCGGCCGCGGTCCGGCGGCGCTTCACGGCTCCGCGGCGGAGCCGCACACCAGTGCAGCCGGCGGAGCGCTCAGCGGCGCGGTTCGCGCCACATCGGCCACATCCGGGGGCCGTCCGGGAGGTCCAGGGGACGGCCCTCCAGCGCGAAGCCGAGGCGCTCGTACAGGTGCCGGCTGCGGGCGCTGCTCGCCTCCAGGTAGGCGGCCACGCCCCGCTCGTCGCAGCGGTCGAGGACCGAGGTGATCAGCGCGGTGCCGAGCCCTTCGCCCTGCCGCTCGGGTGTGGTGCCGATCATCCACAGGTACTCGTGGGTCCGGCCCTCCGGGTGGATGGCGGCCGTCAGCCGGCCGATCTGCTCGACGCGCTCGTTGTCCGGGTCGACGGCCTCGCGCAGCCGGGCGGGCCCCTCGTCGTCGTCCTGGCCGTGTGCCTCGGCCGGCATGGACAGCCACAGCGCGCACGCCGTGCCGTCCTCGGTGACATCGATACGGCCCTGGTCGAGCACGATGTCGGTGAACGCCGCCATCAGCCGGGGGTGGGCGCTGCGGCGGTGCTCCGTACCCGGGAACACCCAGCCGCTGACCGGATCGTCCTGGAAGGCCGTGTCCAGCAGCCGGACCACCAGGTCCCGGTCCTCGTAGCCCGCCGTCCGGATCGCGACGCCCATGGTGTGTACCCGCCCCTTCGTGTCAACCGGCCTTGATCGTAGGGCGAATGGCACGGGTGTGCGGTCCGTGGGGCCAAGTTGTCGGGATCCGGCCGGTACGCGGACCGGTACGCACAGGGACGGGCCCCGCACACCGTGGGGATGTGCGGGACCCGCCGTTCCGGAGCCGCTCACCGGCCGTACGGGGTCAGGAACCGTACGGCCCCGGTCGCTCCGGAGTCCGGGACGGCCGTCGAGGCCCTCCTCAGTTGCTGCGCCGGGTCACGAACTCCGCCAGGGCCAGCAGCCCGCCCGCGTCCTCCGGGTCCGGCACCGCGCGGGCCAGCTCCTGCATGGCGCGGGCCATCCGGTCGGCGGCCTGGGCCTGCGCCCAGTCCCGGCCACCCGCCCGCTCGACGGCGAGCGCGGTGCGCTGCAGGTCCTCCTTGTCGTACGGCAGCTCGTACAGTGCGGCCAGCTCCGCCGCCGCCGGGCCGCCCGAGGTCAGCGCGGCGACGACCGGCAGGGACTTCTTGCGGGCGGCGAGGTCCGCGCCGGCCGGCTTGCCGGTGCGGCTCGGGTCGCCCCATATGCCGATCACGTCGTCGATGAGCTGGAAGGCGAGCCCGGCCTCCCGGCCGAACGCGTCCAGCGCCGCCACGTCCTCCTCCGCCGCGCCCGCGTACAGCGCGCCCAGGGCGCAGGCGCACCCCAGCAGCGCGCCCGTCTTGGCCTCGGCCATGGCGAGCACCTCGTCGAGGCCGACCTCGCCCGGACCCCGCTTCTCCAGCGCCGTGTCCGCGTGCTGACCGGCGCACAGCTCGACGACACAGTCCGCGAGCCGGGCCGCGGCGGGCGTGGACGCCGGGTGCGGGTCCTGGGCGAGCAGCCGCAGGGCCAGCGCCTGGAGGGCGTCCCCGGCGAGGATCGCGTCGGCCTCGCCGAACACCGTCCAAGCGGTGGCCCGGTGCCTGCGGGTGGTGTCCTGGTCCATCACGTCGTCGTGCAACAGCGTGAAGTTGTGGACCAGTTCCACCGCGACCGCCGCCGCCATCGCCGCCGCCCGCGCCCTCGGCCCACCCAGCGCGCCGGCCGCCGTGAGGACGAGGGCGGGGCGGATCGCCTTGCCCGCGTTGCCCGCCGCCGGGGTGCCGTCCGGGTGCACCCAGCCGAAGTGGTAGAGCGCGACCCGGCGCATCGACGGCGGCAACGACTCGATGGCGGCGCGCAGTTCCGGGTCCACCGACATCCGGGCGCGCTCCAGGATCACCGCCGCCTCGGGACCGTCGAGCGGACCCGGCATGCCGTCCCTGTCGGTCGCGATGGGCCTTCGCCTTTCGAGCGTCTCGGTGGACGGCCGCGCCCCGGCGGGGCGTTGCTGCGTCTCCGTCATGAACTCACCCATGGCATCGCCTCGGAGAGTCGGCGGACAGTGGCACTTCCGCTGCGGGTGGGCGCCTACCCGGTGGGTCTACCCACGGCGACGGCACGGGACACGACGCACCGGCGGCGAGCGTTCGCGGCAGGGTCACCGCCAGCGCCCGATCTCGACGTTCTCCAGCACACCGAGGGCGTCCGGCACCAGCACCGCGGCCGAGTAGTACGCCGTCACCAGGTACTTGATGATGGCCTGTTCGTTGATGCCCATGAAACGGCAGGACAGGCTCGGCTCGATCTCGTCCGGGATGCCCGACTGCTGCAGCCCGATGACGCCCTGCTCCGCCTCGCCCGTACGCATGGCGATGATCGAGGTCGTACGGGCCTCGGTGACCGGGATCTTGTTGCACGGGAAGATCGGCACCCCGCGCCAGGTGGGGATGCGGTTGCCGGCCATCTCGATGGTCTCGGGGACCAGTCCGCGCTTGTTCAGCTCACGCCCGAACGCCGAGATCGCGCGCGGGTGGGCGAGGAACAGCTTGGTGCCGCGCCGGCGGCTCAGCAGCTCGTCCATGTCGTCGGGGCTGGGCACGCCGTCGTGCGGCTGGAGCCGCTGGTCGTACTCGCAGTTGTTGAGCAGCCCGAACTCGCGGTTGTTGATGAGCTCGTTCTCCTGGCGCTCCTTCAGGGCCTCCACGGTCAGCCGGAGCTGCTGCTCGGTCTGGTTCATCGGCTGGTTGTACAGGTCGGCCACGCGCGTGTGGATGCGCAGCACGGTCTGGGCGATGCTCAGTTCGTACTCGCGGGGGCGGGCCTCGTAGTCGACGAAGGTGTGCGGGATGTCCGGCTCGCCGCTGTGGCCGGCCGCGAGGTCGACCGCCTTCTCGCCGTATTTGTTGGTGCGCTGCTCGGGGATCGCCCGCAGCCGCTCGATGTGCTCGCGCAGCGAGTCCGCGCGCTCAGCGACCTGCTCGACGTCCTGACGGGGCAGGACGAGCACCGTGCAGGCGGTGACCGCGCGGGCCGTGTACTCCCAGATGGCGTCGGAGTCGAGCAGCGCCTGCTCGCCGAGGTAGGCGCCGTCGGCGAGGACGCCGAGGGACTCGTCCTCCCCGTAGGGGCCGGTGCCGAGCTTCTCCACCCTGCCGTGCGCCAGCAGGAGGACCTCGTCGGTCTGGCTGCCGAACGAGGCGATCACGGCGCCCGCCGGGAACTCGCGCTGCTGGCAGCGCCGGGCGAGCTCCGAGAGCACTTCCTCGTCCTCGTACGACCGCAGCGCCGGGAGTTCGGTGAGCTCGTGCGGGATGACCTCGACGCGGTCGCCGGTCTTCACGAACGTGATGCGGCCGTCTCCGACGGCGTAGGTCAGACGCCGGTTCACCCGGTATGTGCCGCCCTGTACGTTCACCCAAGGCAGCATGCGAAGCAGCCAGCGGGAACTGATCTCCTGCATCTGCGGCGCGGACTTGGTCGTGGTAGCCAGGTTCCGCGCGGCCGAGGTGCCGAGACTCTGCTGCGGCTTGCCCTGCTCCGTGCGGACCTCTTCGCCTACCGACATAAGGAATTGCCCTCCCGGTCGTACACCGGCACCGATCTGGCGCCACGCATCGCGATCTGCACCACCGAGCTTTCCATCACGGAGCGTGCCGGTGCTATTACACGAAAGAGCGGGAATGGATCACGCCGAGCTGGGCAAATAGAGGGCTCTTGTCCACGGGCGCGTGCGGCGGAGCACGGGTAAAGCACGGGTACG
The DNA here is from genome assembly GCF_015160855.1 of Streptomyces ferrugineus. Taxonomy (NCBI): domain Bacteria; kingdom Bacillati; phylum Actinomycetota; class Actinomycetes; order Kitasatosporales; family Streptomycetaceae; genus Streptomyces; species Streptomyces ferrugineus. The sequence continues at coordinate 8,406,499 of NZ_CP063373.1, forward strand.
AGGCGGCCGCGCACGGCGGCCGGCGCACGGTGTGAAGGGGGCGGCCATGGCCACACCCATGTCCGCGAGCAGATTCCTGCAGAGACTCAAGGCGGAGGGCGCGAGGGTCGTCGAGGTGGGCGACTGGGAGCACCACAACCGCAACCACGTGGGGCCGTGGGGCCCGGTGCACGGCGTGATGATCCACCACACGGTCACCAAGGGCAGCGCGCACACGGTGGAGTTGTGCCGCAAAGGCTATGCGGGGCTGCCCGGTCCGCTGTGCCACGGCGTCATCACCAAGGACGGCAGGGTCCACCTCGTCGGCTACGGCCGCGCCAACCATGCCGGGCTCGGCGACGACGACGTCCTGCGCGCGGTCATCGCGGAGCGGGCCCTGCCGGCCGACAACGAGGCCAACACCGACGGCAACCGGCATTTCTACGGCTTCGAGTGCGAGAACCTGGGCGACGGGAGGGATCCGTGGCCGGAGGTCCAGCTGGAGGCGATCGAGCGGGTCTCGGCGGCGGTCTGCCGGCATCACGGCTGGACGGAGCGGTCGGTGATCGGGCATCTGGAGTGGCAGCCGGGGAAGGTGGATCCGCGCGGGTTCACCATGGCCTGGATGCGGGGGCGGATTCGGGAGCGGTTGCGGTAGGGCGGAGGCCTCGGGTGGGTGGGGGTTCGCGTTGATGCCTGCGGCGCCTGTGCGGGTTCGGTGGGGGTGCGCGTAGCGCCTGCGGGTGTTTTGTGGGTCGGGGCCGTGGCGGGGGTGTCCGTCCTCGGACCGGCGGCTGGGGTTGGGCAGGGTGCTGAGCGTTTCTTGACGCCGGCCACTGCGGGCGGACACCCCCCGCCACGTCCCCTTCCCGCCGTACGCGGCTGCGGGTCCTTGGGGCCCCTGGTCACCGAGTGACAATGGCCTTGTGTCCAGCACCGATCTTTCCGCTCTCCGGCCCCGGCTTCCCTCGCCCTTGGAGGAGCTGGTGGACGAGCGGTTCGGGCGGTGTGGGGTTCGGGTGGTGCTCAAGCGGGACGATCTGATCCATCCGGAGTTGGTCGGCAACAAGTGGCGCAAGCTGGCGCCGAATCTTGCGGCCGCGGATGGTCGTACCGTCGTCACCTTCGGGGGCGCCTACTCCAACCATCTGCGTGCCACGGCTGCTGCGGGGCGGCTGCTCGGGCTGTCCACGGTGGGGGTGGTGCGCGGGCAGGAGCTGGCCGATCTGCCGCTCAACGCGTCGCTGGCGCGGTGTGTGGCCGACGGCATGCGGCTGCATTTCGTCGACAGGTCGACGTATCGGCGGAAGGGTGAGCCGGAGGTGTTGGCGGGCATTCTGGGTGCGGCGGGGGCTGAAGGGGCCTATGTCGTGCCGGAGGGTGGGAGCAATGGCCTTGCCGTACGGGGGTGCCGGGCGCTCGGTGGGGAGTTGCGTGGGCGGGCCGACGTGGTGGGGGTTGCCTGCGGTACGGGTGGGACGTTGGCGGGGCTCGCTGCCGGGCTGGGGGTCGGGCAGCGGGCGCTGGGGGTGCCCGTGCTCAAGGGGGGCTTTCTGGCCGATGAGGTGCGGGGCTTGCAGAGCGCGGCGTTCGGGGGGCCTCGGGGGGACTGGTGGCTGGACGAGCGGTTCCATTTCGGGGGGTACGCCCGTACCGCGCCCGAACTCGACGCCTTTGCCGCGGACTTCGAGGAGCGGCATGGGGTACGGGTCGAACGTCTCTATGTCGCCAAGTTGCTGTATGGGCTTCTCGCACTGACGGAGGAAGGGGCCTTCCCGCGTGGGACGGTGCTCGCGGCGGTCGTCACCGGGGCTCCGTTCGACGGCTGAGCGGCCTCAGTGCGCCTCCCGGTACGCCGCCGCCTCCTCCAGGTCCAGCCTGCGCAGCAGGGTGCGCAGCATCTCGTCGTCGATGTGGCGACCGTCCCGCAGCCGCACGAACACCGCGCGCTCGGCGCCGATGACCTGGCGGGACAGTCGGCGGTAGGTGTCGTCGACCGACTCGCCGGTGATGGGGTTGGCCTGGCCCAGGCGTTCCCAGACGGAGTTGCGGCGGCGCTCCAGGACGGCTCTCAGCCGGTCGGCCAGGGGGTCGGGGAGGGCGTTGCGTTCGTCGGAGAGGAGTTCCTCCAGACGTTGTTCGGCGGCGCGGGAGGCCTGGGCCTGGGCGTTCGCCTCGGCGAGGGTCACGGCATGGGCGTCGCGGCCGGGGAGTTTCAGGACGCGGATCAGCGGGGGCAGTGTGACGCCCTGGACGACCAGGGTGCCGATGACCGTGGTGAAGGTCAGGAAGAGGATGAGGTTGCGTTCGGGGAACTCCTCGCCGCCGTGCACGGTGAGCGGGATCGAGAAGGCGATGGCGAGTGAGACGACGCCTCTCATCGCGGCCCAGGAGACGACGAACGGCCCCTTCCAGGTCGGGTTCGGCTCGCGCTCCCGGATCCGCGCCGACATCATCCGCGGCAGGAACGTCGCCGGATACACCCACACGAACCGCGAGGCGACGACCACCAGGAAGACGGCGATCGCGTACCAGGCGGCGCGGCCGCCCTCGTACTCGCCGAGGCCCTTGAGGACCACCGGCAGTTGCAGTCCGATCAGCGCGAACACCGCCGACTCCAGCACGAACGCGACCATCTTCCACACGGCGTCCTCCTGGAGCCGGGTGGCGAAGTCGACCTCCCACGCGCGGTGGCCCAGATACAGCGCGACGACCACGACCGCCAGCACTCCGGAGGCGTGCACCTGCTCGGCGGCGGCGTACGCGACGAACGGGATCAGCAGGGAGAGCGTGTTCTGCAGCAGCGCCTCCTTCACGTGCGTGCGCAGCCAGTGGATCGGCACCATCAGCACCACCCCCACGCCGATGCCGCCGAACGCCGCGAGCAGGAACTCGCCGATGCCGCCGGCCCAGGTGGCGCCCTCCCCGACGGCGGCCGCGAGCGCCACGCGGTAGGCGGTGATCGCGGTGGCGTCGTTCACCAGGGACTCGCCCTGCAGGATCGTGGTGATCCGGGAGGGCAGCCCCACCCGGCGCGCGACCGCCGTCGCGGCGACCGCGTCCGGCGGCGCCACCACCGCGCCCAGCACCAGCGCCGCGGTCAGCGGCAGACCCGGTACGACGAGATAGGCGACCCAGCCGACGGCGATGGTCGCGAAGAGCACATAGCCGACGGACAGCAGCATCACGGGGCGCAGCTGCGCCCGCAGATCGAGATACGAGCTGTCCGTCGCCGCGCTGTGCAGCAGCGGGGGCAGCAGCAGCGGCAGGACGACATGCGGGTCGAGCGTGTAGTCGGGCACGCCCGGCAGGTACGACACCGCGAGCCCGACCGCGACGAGCAGCAGCGGCGCCGGCACGGGCGAGCGCCGCCCGGCCGCGGCCACGGCCGCGCTCCCCGCCACCAGCAACAGCAGCGGCATCACATCCATACGCCTCGCCCACCCTCGCCCGTCGCCGTCGGCCCTCGGTTTTCCGCGCGAGTGTGCGCGTGGCCGTCGTAACCTGGCAATCATGAAACAGTGCACGCACGCCGATGCGCTGCCGCACCCGGAACCAGGTCCGCTCAGCGAGACCTGTCCCGAGTGTCTGGCGGAGGGCCGGCACCCGGTACAGCTGCGGCTGTGCCTCAGCTGCGGTCACGTCGGCTGCTGCGACTCCTCGCCGGGACGGCACGCCACGGAGCACCACAAGGACTCCGGGCACCCGATCATGCGGACGTTCGAACCCGGCGAAGCGTGGCGCTGGTGCTTTGTCGACCACGTACTGGTGTGACGGCGACGTACGCTGGACGACTGGGGATCCGGACGGTTCGACCGTCTGACGTCTGGGTACGTCAAACCGGCGCGCGCTCTTCCCAATTGGGCCCGCAAACCCTCTAGCCACGGAGCGTATCCGTGTGTTTACTATGAGTGACAGCAAGGGGTTGGGGTCCTGGGGACAGGAAAGTTAAGAGCGCGATAGCGTCACCGCTGAACCACACATCGCGTTACCCCGGGGGGCAACCCTCGGCCCCGAAAAGCTTGTACCACCTTGGAGGTGAGGGTGTCCCAGATCGCAGGCGAGCCCGCGACCCAGGACTTCGTGGAAGTCCGGCTGCCGGCCGCGGGTGCCTACCTGTCGGTGCTGCGTACGGCGACTGCCGGCCTCGCGGCCCGTTTGGACTTCACCCTCGACGAGATCGAGGACCTGCGCATCGCGGTGGACGAGGCCTGCGCGATCCTGCTCCAGCAGGCCGTGCCCGGCTCGGTGCTCAGCTGTGTCTTCCGACTCGTCGACGACTCGCTCGAGGTCACCGTCTCGGCGCCGACCACGGACGGCCACGCCCCCTCCAGGGACACCTTCGCCTGGACCGTCCTGTCCGCCCTCGCGGGCAAGGTCTCCTCCGCCGTCGACGAGGACAAAACCGTTTCGATCAGCCTCTACAAACAGCGCGGCGCGGGACCCGGGCCGGCGTGAGGAACGGGGACGGGCCGGTGCGGGACGAAGAGCGCGGCACACGGGAGCTGCCGGACACTGCCCCCTGCTCGGGCGGAGCCGAGAGTCCGGGGGCGGGCCCGAGCGGTTCCCTACGCATGGTGGACGGCATCGACGCCATCCCCGAGCAGGCCCGGCCGCACCCGGAGGACGACTCCACGGAGGCCGGCTTCCCGGGCGACGGACGTCAGGACGAAGGTGCCGTGCAGGGCGCGCCTCTGGGCGGGCGGATCGGGGTCTCCCCAGTCCATGAGGGTCCCCCCGCTCGAGCGAAGCCGAGAGTGGGGGCGGAGGCGAGGGCTCGGGAGAGGGCGACGGGCGGGACGATGAGCGAGCACGAGCGATACGCCGAAGAGGCGATGGGCGCGCACAGTGCGCAGGCCACTCAGCACGATCCGCAGGACCGCAGCGGGGCACGCGCCATGTTCCTCGAGCTGCGCACGCTGAAGGACGGCAGCCCGGAGTACGCGGAGCTGCGCAACCAGCTGGTCCGGATGCATCTGCCGCTCGTCGAGCATCTCGCGCGCCGCTTCCGCAACCGCGGTGAGCCGCTGGACGACCTGACCCAGGTCGCCACCATCGGCCTGATCAAGTCGGTCGACCGGTTCGACCCGGACCGCGGTGTGGAGTTCTCGACGTACGCCACCCCCACGGTCGTCGGCGAGATCAAGCGGCACTTCCGCGACAAGGGCTGGGCGGTGCGCGTCCCGCGCAGGCTCCAGGAACTGCGTCTCGCCCTGACCACGGCCACGGCGGAGCTGTCCCAGCAGCACGGCCGCTCCCCCACGGTCCATGAGCTCGCCGAGAAGCTGTCCATCTCGGAGGAGGAGGTCCTGGAGGGCCTGGAGTCCGCCAACGCGTACTCCACGCTGTCCCTGGACGTCCCCGACACCGACGACGAGTCCCCCGCGGTCGCGGACACCCTCGGAGCGGAGGACGAGGCGCTGGAGGGCGTCGAGTACCGCGAGTCCCTCAAGCCGCTCCTGGAGGATCTCCCTCCCCGTGAGAAGCGCATCCTCCTGCTGCGCTTCTTCGGCAACATGACCCAGTCGCAGATCGCGCAGGAGGTGGGCATCTCCCAGATGCACGTCTCCCGACTGCTGGCGCGCACGCTGGCGCAGCTCCGGGAGAAGCTGCTGGTGGAGGAGTGACGGCCCTTCGGCGCCGGGGACTACTGCCGGGGACTGCTTACTGCTGCTGATCCGACGCGTTGCCGGGCCCTCGGATTCCGAGGGCCCGGGTCGTCGCCGGGTTGATCAGGAGCACGAGCGTGGCGATCGAGACCGCGGCGATCGCGATCCCCGCCGGAATGGCCATGCTGTCCGCCTGCAACAGGCTGTAGGCCACCGGCAGCGCCATGATCTGTGTGATGACGGACGGCCCCCGGCTCCAGCCGCGCCGGCCGAACAGTCCCCGCGCGGCGATCAACGGCAGCAGGGCGAGGGCGACCAGGGTCACACCCAGGGTGACGGCCTGCTGCCGATCGTCCGGCTCCCCGGCCAGCCCCATCACGAGCACCCAGACTCCCCCGACGGCGAGCGCCACACCTTCCAGAGCGGTCAACAACGCCGCATAGGTCAGCCGCCGCGGGCGCGGATCGGCGGTTTCCGGGGTGGCGGGGCTCTGCTCCTTGGTCACCCCTGAAGGGTAGCCCTCCACGAAAAGCCGACGCGGTCGCCTCGTGCTGAGGCTCACGCCCCATCTCTTACTTGATCCCTACCTCGACCTGTGCCCGGTACCCCCCAGTAGGTACGCTGCAACTCATGCGTGCACTTCTCGTGGTCAATCCGGCGGCAACCACCACAAGCGCACGTACGCGCGATGTCCTGATCCATGCGCTCGCCAGCGAGATGAAGCTGGAGGCCGTCACCACCGAATACCGGGGCCACGCTCGCGACCTCGGCCGGCAGGCGGCGGAGAGCGACGACATCGACCTGGTCGTGGCCCTCGGCGGCGACGGCACCGTGAACGAGGTCGTCAACGGCCTGCTGCACGCCGGCCCCGACCCGGGGCACCTCCCCGGTCTGGCCATGGTCCCCGGCGGCTCCACCAATGTCTTCGCCCGCGCCCTGGGCCTGCCGAACGACCCGGTGGAAGCCACCGGCGCCCTCCTGGACGCACTGCGCGACGGCAGTGAGCGCACGGTCGGGCTGGGCCTGACCTCCGGCACCCCGGGCACGGACGACGAGGCGGTCCCGCCCCGCTGGTTCCTCTTCAACGCGGGGCTCGGCTTCGACGCGGGTGTGGTGGGACGTGTGGAGCAGCAGCGCGAACGCGGCCGGAAATCCACACACGCCCTCTACCTCCGCCAGGCGGTGCGCCAGTTCCTGGGCGAGCCCAACCGCCGGCACGGCACGATCACCCTGGATCGGCCGGGCGAGGACCCGGTGACCGATTTGGTGCTGTCCATAGTCTGCAACACCGCTCCGTGGACGTATCTGGGCAATCGTCCGGTGTACGCGGCGCCTAAGGCCTCGTTCGATACGGGCCTCGACGTACTCGGTCTCAGCCGTATGTCCACGGTCGCGGTTGCCCGGTATGCGACCCAGTTGCTCACTTCGTCCCCCGAGCGCGGGGCCCATGGCAAGCATGCGGTCACACTCCACGACCTTGACCAGTTCACCTTGCATTCGAAGGTCCCGTTGCCCCTTCAGATGGACGGCGACCACCTCGGGCTGCGTACGAGCGTGACGTTCACAGGCGTACGCCGTGCACTGCGTGTGATTGTGTGAGCGGAACGGGCTAAAGTCCTTTCACTCGAACGTTTAGGCCAGGATCCACCCCATGGAAGTACGGCTGTGACCTAGTCGACACCGAGGAATCAAAAAAAACTTTCCGGAAGGGGTTGTATCCGTCGCTGAGGTTTGCGAGTCTCTACGTGGCGATCGGGACGGCCCGCAACACCGGCCTCCACTGATCACCGGAACCCCTCTTCAACTCACAGGACCTCGTCAGGGAACCTGACGGTCGGCCCTTCACTTGTTGAGGGATTCGTGAAAGCGTTCACATTCACAAGCAATCAGCATGTAATACCAAGGAGAGGTAGCAGCCATGGACTGGCGTCACAACGCCGTTTGCCGCGAGGAAGACCCCGAGCTCTTCTTCCCCATCGGCAACACCGGTCCTGCGCTGCTGCAGATCGAGGAAGCCAAGGCCGTCTGCCGTCGCTGCCCGGTTATCGAGCAGTGCCTGCAGTGGGCGCTCGAGTCCGGTCAGGACTCCGGCGTCTGGGGTGGTCTCAGCGAGGACGAGCGCCGCGCCATGAAGCGCCGCGCCGCCCGCAACCGGGCCCGTCAGGCCTCCGCCTGACACACCCGCCCCGCTAAAACAGCCTGAGCTTGGCGGCGCGTACAGCGAGTACGCATCTCCCGCCCCCGAGCCGCAGCGCGCAGTACCCCCGATGCGCGGCAAATGCCGGCAACGAGCATGTTGGGCCCCAGCCCCCTGAACGGGCTGGGGCTCTTTGCTGTCCAGGGACCGCCCCGCGTCCGCCCTACTTGTGCGCCCGCACCGGGATGTCGAGGATCACCCGGGTCCCGCGCTCCGGCGCCGGCACCATGTCGAAGGTGCCGCCCAATTCGCCCTCCACCAGGGTCCGTACGATCTGCAGGCCGAGGTTGCCCGCGGTCTGCGGATCGAACCCCTCGGGCAGGCCCACCCCGTCGTCCTGCACCGTGACCAGGAGGCGGACCTGTTGGGTCGTGCCGCCGCGGACCGCCGTGACCTCGACCGTGCCGGTCTCGCCCTCGCGGAAGCCGTGCTCCAGGGCGTTCTGGAGGATCTCGGTCAGGACCATCGACAGCGGGGTGGCGACCTCGGCGTCCAGGATGCCGAAGCGGCCGGTGCGCCGGCCGCCCACCTTGCCGGGTGAGATCTCGGCGACCATGGCCAGCACCCGGTCGGCGATCTCGTCGAACTCCACGCGCTCGTCGAGGTTCTGGGAGAGCGTCTCGTGCACGATCGCGATCGAGCCGACTCGCCGTACCGCCTCTTCGAGGGCTTCCCGGCCGCGTTCGGACTCGATGCGCCGGGCCTGGAGGCGGAGCAGGGCCGCCACCGTCTGGAGGTTGTTCTTCACCCGGTGGTGGATCTCCCGGATGGTCGCGTCCTTGGTGATCAACTCCTGCTCGCGGCGGCGCAGTTCGGTGACGTCCCGGAGCAGGACCAGGGAACCGATGCGGGTGCCCTTGGGGCTGAGCGGGATCGCGCGGAACTGGATGACTCCCTCGCCCGACTCGATCTCGAAGTTGCGGGGCGCCCAGCCGCTGGCGACCTTGGCGAGCGCCTCGTCCACCGGGCCGCGGGTTGGGGCGAGTTCGGCGGTGGTCTTGCCCAGGTGATGGCCGAGGAGGTCGGCGGCGAGGCCGAGGCGGTGGTAGGCGGACAGCGCGTTCGGGGAGGCGTACTGGACGATGCCGTCGGCGTCGACGCGGATCAGGCCGTCGCCGACGCGCGGCGAGGCGTCCATGTCGACCTGCTGGTTGGCGAACGGGAACGCGCCGGCCGCGATCATCTGCGCGAGGTCCGAGGCGCTTTGGAGATACGTCAGCTCCAGACGGCTCGGGGTGCGGACGGTCAGCAGGTTGGTGTTGCGGGCGATGACGCCCAGGACGCGGCCCTCCCGTCGTACCGGGATCGACTCGACGCGGACCGGGACCTCCTCGCGCCACTCCGGGTCGCCCTCGCGCACGATCCGGCCCTCGTCGAGCGCGGCGTCCAGCATCGGGCGGCGGCCGCGCGGGACGAGATGGCCGACCATGTCGTCCTGGTACGAGGTCGGGCCGGTGTTGGGCCGCATCTGCGCCACGGAGACATAGCGCGTGCCGTCGCTGGTGGGGACCCACAGGACGAGGTCGGCGAAGGAGAGGTCGGAGAGCAGCTGCCACTCCGAGACCAGCAGGTGCAGCCACTCGAGGTCGGAGTCGTCGAGGGCCGTGTGCTGGCGTACGAGTTCGTTCATGGAGGGCACGTGGCCGAGCGTACCTGGCGGTACGGACATCGCTCGAAACCAGCCACCGGGGAGCGATCCGACCCCGGAAACACCCGCGGGCCGCGGCGCCTGAGAGGGACCCTCAACCCTCCCGGCACCGCAGCCCGGAGCAATATCGGCCGTGGGGTGTGCGGTCCCGGTCGGCCGAAGGATGAGGAGCCGGGGCAGTCAGGGCAGAGAGCTCCGGTTCCTCGGTCCGCCTTCCTGTGCGGGGAAGACGGAAGTCGGTGCGTTCTCGTGCGACGCACTCCTCCGCATTGTGGACTAGACCACTCCCGTGTGTCCATGCGTTGGAGCGTGTTTGTTGTTGGCGCTTTCTTCAGGGGCTCCGAACCAGCAGGAGAACCAGTAGGACGCCCTCGCATACATCACGCAGCCTAACCCGTGTGGGTTCATGTGCGGGGCCAGATGGCCATGGCAATTTCAACGAGTGCCTCGAGTTCCTCCCGGCTCGCCCCGTCGCGTGCCTGTTGCGACATGCCCTGGATCATCGCGCCGGTGTGCCGGGCGAGGGCGGCGGCGTCGGTGCCGGCGGGGAGGACGCCGGTGGCGATGTCGTCTTTGATACGGCCCTCGAAGGCGGCGATGGTGGCGTTGCGGCGGTCACGCAGGGAGTCGGCGACCTCCGGGGTCGTGCAGTTGATGGCGGCGTGGGCGATGAGGCAGCCGTGCGGACGGTCGGGGTCCGTGTAGGCGCCGACGGCGTCCCGCAAGGTCCGCTCGACGGCCGCTCGCGAGGTGGGCGCCTCCGCGAGGGCGCTGTCGGCGAACGAGGCATAGCGGGCGGTGTAGACGCGGACGACCTCCTCGAAGAGCGAACGCTTGTCACCGAAGGCGGCGTACAGACTCGGCGCGCCGATATCCATGGCGCGGGTGAGGTCGGCGACGGATGTCGCCTCGTAGCCGCGCTCCCAGAAGGCCAGGATCGCCTTCTCCAGGGCGGTCTCGCGGTCGAAGGATCGGGGGCGGCCGCGGGGCTTGGACGTGGGCGGGGCCGCAGCGTCCATCCGTACCGTCTCGTCGCTGCTCACCATGGAGTGCATTCTATAAGGATCACTAGAGAAACGTCGGTGGGGTGTTGTACGGTTCTTTTGTAGCGATCGCTAAAGAATGCGAGGGGGCGTCGGCATGGGCGTGCTTGCGGGTAGGACGGCACTGGTCACAGGGGCGAGCCGAGGGATCGGGCGGGCGGTCGCCGAGCGGCTGGCGCGCGACGGGGCGCGGGTCGCGGTGCATTACGGCAGCAATGAGGCGGCGGCGAAGGAGACGGTCACCGCGATCGAGGCCGAGGGCGGCAGCGCGTTCGCGATCCGCGCCGAGCTGGGCGTGCCCGGTGACGCGGAGACCTTGTGGCAGGCCTTCGACCGACAGGCGCAGGGCGTGGACATCCTGGTCAACAACGCCGGGATGGCGATCTTCGCGACCATCGGCGAGACGGACGAGGATGCCTACGACCGGGCACAAGCGGTCAACGCGAAGGCGCCGTTCTTCATCGTCAAGCACGGCCTGCGACGCCTGCGCGACGACGGCCGGATCATCAACGTCACGGCCGCCACGGACGCCGCCATCGCCCCCATCGCAGCCACCCACATGGCCAAGGGCGCGGTCACGACCCTGACCCGCTCGCTCGCGGCAGAGCTGGCGCCGCGCGGCATCACGGCCAACTCCGTCGGGCCCGGCTTCATCGACACGGACCTGACGAGCGGCGCACTCGCCGACCCCGGCATACGCGCGCACGCGGAGGCCGTCTCGGTCTTCGGGCGCGTCGGCACCACGTCCGACGTCGCGGACGTGGTGGGCTTCCTGGCGTCACCGGACTCCCGCTGGATAACGGGGCAGCACATCGACGCGACCGGGGGCTCGCTGCTGAGCCTGCACTAGCGCCCCGACCACCGCGCCCTCCCCGACCCTCAGGGCCGACGTCCTGAGTCCGGTTGCGGCGCGCCGGAGCGGGGTGCGGGGCGAGCTCGAGCACGGCACAAGGCGAGTCGGATCCTGGTGTGCCGAGCGCGTCCGGAAGTTCGCGCCGGCGCCAGCCACAAGAGGCAGCGCGGGCCACCGAAAAAAGTTCGCGGCCACCCTCAGCGGGTCTCCGTCACCTTGGCCAGAGCCCGCGGCGCGTCCGGGTCCTGGCCCCGGGCGATGGTGACCTCGTGGGCGAGGAGCTGGAGCGGAAGGATCTCCAGGATCGGCTGGATCTCCTCGGGCACGTCCTCGGTGGGCAGGACGAAGCCGGCCGAGGCCTGCTCGACCTGACGCCGGGGGCCGATGACGACCAGGTCGGCGCCGCGGCCGCGGAGTCGGTCGAGGACGGGCCGGAGGGCCTCGCCGCCCTGGCCGTCGGTGACGACCGCGATGACCGGGGAGACGTTGTCGACCATGGCGAGCGGGCCGTGCAGCAGGTCGGCGCCGGAGTAGGCGAGCGCCGGGATGTAGCTGGTCTCCATCAGCTTGAGGGCGGCTTCCTTGGCGGTGGGATAGCCGTAGCCGCGGGAGGTGATGACCATGCGTTCGGCGAAGCGGTAGCGGGCGGCCAGGGCGCGGACCTCGTCCTGCCGGGCGAGCAGGCGCTCGGCGTGGTCCGGGAGGCCCTCGGCCGCGGCGCCGTCGCCGCCGCGCAGGCCTTCGACGAAGAGGTACAGCGTGAGGAGGGAGGCCGTATAGGTCTTGGTCGCGGGGAGGGCACGCTCCGGTCCGGCCATCATGTCGAGGTGGTACTCGGAGACTCCGGCCAGTGGGGAGTCGGGGTTGTTGGTCACCGCGAGGGTGATGGCGCCGGCCTCGCGGGCGGCCTTGGTGGAGGCGACCAGGTCCGGGGAGCCACCGGACTGGCTGACGGTGATGACGAGGACGTCGGTGAGGTCGGGGCGGGCGCCGTAGGCCGTGATCGTCGACATCGAGGTCAGGCCGCAGGGCAGACCGAGGCGGATCTCCAGGAGGTACTTGGCGTAGAGAGCGGCGTTGTCGGAGGTGCCGCGGGCGGTGAGCAGGACGAAGCGCGGTGCGCGGGCGGCGATCTCCTGGGCGACCCGGCGGATGGCGGGGGCGCCCCGGGTCAGGATCCGGCGCAGCACGGCGGGCTGTTCGGCCATCTCGCGGGCCATGATCCGGCCGGGTAGCTCGTTGTGGGGGGCCTGAGGGTCGGGAGGGTACGGGGTCGTGGTGGTCATGGGCCCTTCCTGCTCTCGCGCTCGTCGTGCCGGGCGGGACGCCTGTCTCCTCGGACGGACAGTGTCCATTCCACTCCCCCATGGGCGATGACGCCTGCCCTACCGGCTCTCGAAATGTTCATGAGGCCTTCCTCCACCTGGGCCGCCGGGCGCCGCTCTGTTAGATTGGTCTAAACCACATGCCCCTTCAGGGTGCCCTTCGAGTCCCTCTTCAGATCGGCAGGCCCAGCGTGGAAGTTGTCATCGTTCCGGACGCCAAGGCGGGTGGCGAGCTGATAGCCGAGGCCATGGCCCGGCTGCTCGGGCGCAAGCCCGACGCCCTGCTCGGCGTGGCCACCGGGTCGACCCCGCTGCCCATCTACACGGCGCTCTCGGCCAGGGTGCGTTCCGGTGCCGTGGACGCCTCGCGGGCGCGGATCGCCCAGCTCGACGAGTATGTGGGACTGCCCGCCGAGCACCCGGAGTCCTACCGCTCGGTGCTGCGGCGCGAGGTGCTGGAGCCGCTGGGGATCGGGATGGACGCGTTCATGGGGCCGGACGGTACGGCCGAGGACGTGCAGGGGGCGTGCGAGGCGTATGACGCGGCGCTGGCCGAGGCCGGCGGGGTGGACCTGCAGTTGCTCGGGATCGGGACCGACGGGCACATCGGGTTCAACGAGCCGTGCTCGTCGCTGGCGTCGCGGACCCGGATCAAGACGCTGACCGAGCAGACCCGGGTCGACAACGCGCGGTTCTTCGACGGGGACATCGAGCAGGTGCCGCATCACGTCATCACACAGGGGATCGGCACGATCCTGGAGGCGCGGCACCTGGTGCTGCTGGCCACCGGTGAGGGCAAGGCGGACGCGGTGGCCGCGACCGTCGAGGGGCCGGTCGCGGCCGTCTGCCCGGCCTCGGCGCTGCAACTGCATCCGCACGCCACGATCGTGGTCGACGAGGCCGCCGCGTCGAAGCTGAAGCTGGCCGACTACTTCCGGCACACCTACGTCAACAAGCCGCAGTGGCAGGGGATCTGAGCCGACCTCGCCTCGGCTCCCCGGCCGCCGCCGTGGCGCGGTGGCGCCCGGGTGGCTGAAGGTCCCTCACTCCCCCACGATGGCCTCTGCCGCCGCCCGGCCGCACACCCGGGCCGCGCCGTGGGTGGCGATGTGGAGGGCGCCTCGGGGGGACGCCTGGGGGACGCCCATCTCGACGATGATCGTGTCGGGACGGGCGGACAGGAGGGTGTCCAGGGCCGTCGCCATCCAGGGGTGGCGGTGTTCGTCGCGGACCACGGCCACCACCCGGCGCTCACCGGCCGCTTCGAGGGCGACTCGGCCCGCGTCCTCACCCGTGTAGCTGCCGGTCCGCGTGCCGGGGAGCCGACGGGCCAGCTCCGCCGCCACGCCCCACGGGGTTTCGTCGCCCACCGCGATGTTCGCGACCGGGGTGAAGGCGGCGACGTACGGCGCCTCGGTGATCGGGGTGAAAGTCGAGGCGGCCGTCGTCCTCAGGGCACGGCGGGCGGCGACGAGGCCGATGTCCGTGCGCACCTCGCCCTCGGCCGCCGGTGCCCCCGTCGCGGTCCAGCGCGCCAGCTCCCGTACCCGTTCGGCCGCCTCGGCCAGCCGGGACTCGGCCAGTTCCCCGGAGCGCACCGCCCCCACCAGCGCGTCCCGCAGGCGCCGTACCGTCTCGTCGTCCGCGAGCCCGCCGCCCACGCAGATCGCGTCCGCGCCGGCCGCGATGGCGAGGACGCTGCCGCGTTCGATGCCGTAGGTCGCCGCGATGGCCTGCATCTCCATGCCGTCGGTGACGATCAGGCCGCCGTAGCCGAGTTCGCCGCGCAGGAGGTCGGTCAGGACCGGGCGGGAGAGGGTCGCCGGGTGGCCGGGGTCGAGGGCGGGGACGAGGATGTGCGCGCTCATCACCGCTCGAGTGCCGGCGGCGATCGCCGCGCGGAACGGGGCGAGTTCGCGGTCCGACAACACGTCCAGGGCGGCGTCGATGCGCGGCAGCGCGTGGTGGGAGTCGACGGCGGTGTCGCCGTGGCCCGGGAAGTGCTTGGTGCAGGCCGCGACGCCCGCCGACTGCAGGCCCGTGACATAGGCCGCGGTGTGGCGGGCGACCAGGGCCGTGTCGGCGCCGAAGGAGCGGACGCCGATCACCGGGTTCGCGGGGTTGGAGTTGACGTCCGCCGACGGGGCCCAGTTGAGGTTCACCCCGCAGGCGGCCAGGCGGCGTCCGAGTTCGGCGGCCACCTCCCGGGTCAGCTCGGTGTCGTCGACGGCGCCCAGGGCGTGGTTGCCGGGGAAGCTGGAGCCGGTGCGCACCTCCAGCCTGGTCACATCACCCCCCTCCTCGTCGATGGCGACCAGCACGTCGTCCCGCTCGGCACGCAACTGGGCCGTGAGGGCGGCCACTTGCTCGGGCGAGGCGATGTTGCGGCCGAACAGGCCGACGGAGGCGAGGCCCTCGCCGAGGCGGCGCAGCAGCCAGTCGGGGGCGGTGGTGCCGGTGAAACCGGGTTGGAGGACCGTCAGCGCGTCGCGCGTGAGCGTGTCGGTACCGCTGGCGAATGTCGTCATCGGGTGGCGTTATCCCTTCACGGCGCCGGCCGTCAGGCCGCTGACAGCCTTGCGCTGCAGGAAGACGAAGAGGATCAGGATCGGGATGGCGAAGAGGGAGGACGCCGCCATCGTGGCGCCCCAGTCGTTGCCGAAGGCGGTCTGGAAGCTGGACAGCCACAGTGGCAGGGTCTGCGACTCCGCCTCCTTGTTCAGCACCAGGACCAGGGGGAATTCATTCCATGCGGTGATGAAGCCGAAGAGGGACGTGGACATCAGGCCGGGCGCCAGCAGCGGCAGGATCACCTTGCGGAACGCCTGGGCGCGGGTGCAGCCGTCGACCATCGCGGCCTCCTCCAGGTCGCGGGGCACCGCCGCGACGAAGCCGCGCAGGGTCAGGATGGTGAAGGGGAGGATCATCATCATGTAGAAGACCGTCAGCGGCACGAGGCTGTTCAGCAGCGAAGCGTCCCGCACGATCATGTACATCGCGATGATCATCACCTCCCAGGGTGCCATCTGCGCCAGCATGAAGCCGATGACGAAGCCGCGCCGCCCCCTGAAGCGCATCCGGGCCAGGGCGAAGGAGCCCGCGAGCGCGACGACCAGGGCGAGGCCGACCGCGCACAGCGTGACGATCAGCGAGTTGGTGACGTACGTCCAGAAGTGGTCGACGCCGGTCGCCGTCCGGAAGTGCTCGAAGGTGATGTCGGTCGGGAACCAGACCGGGTCCTCGGAGATGATGTCGCCGGTCGGTTTGAAGGCCGTGGCGAACATCCAGTACACGGGGAAGACGAAGCCGATGAACAGGACCACGGCCGTGACGTTGGGCCACAGGCGGCTGTAGAGCGAGCGGTTCACAGCTCGTCCTCCTCTTGCTTGAGCACGATCCTGAGGTAGTAGGCGGTCAGGCCGAGCAGGATCAGGATGGTCAGGACGGCGATCGCGGCGCCCATGCCGTAGTGCTGGTTGCCGACGCCCTCGATGTAGGCGTAGACGGGCAGGATCTCGGTGAGCCGGTCGGGACCGCCGCCGTTGATGACGAAGACCTGCACGAACGCCTTGAAGACCCAGATGATCTCCAGGAAGGTCGTGGCGTAGAGGAAGGGCCGCAGGAAGGGCAGCGTCACCGTGGTGAAGCTCTTCCACAGGCCCGCCCCGTCCAGCGCGGCGGCCTCGTACAGCTCGTCCGGGATGGTGGTCGTGGCCGCGTACAGGTTGATCGCGACGAACGGGATCGACATCCAGACGATCAGCACCGTGACCACGAAGAACGTCGACATCTGGCTGCTGGTCCAGCTGTAGTCGGCCATGGAGTGCCAGCCCAGCTTGTCCAGGACCCAGTTGACGACGCCGAAGCGCTGTGCGAACAGCCACTGGTAGACGGTGGTCGCGGCGACCACCGGCATCGCCCAGGCCAGCACGAGCCCGATCATCAGCATGACCCGCATCCGCCGCCCGAGGCGGGCCAGCAGCAGGCCGACCAGGGCGCCGAGGATCATGGTCAGGGCGACGTTGACCGCCGTGAACAGGATCGAGCGCAGGGTGACGCGCCAGAAGTCCTCGCCGGTGAGGACCTGCTTGTAGTTGTCGATGCCGTTCCACTCGGTGACGTGCTGGATCAGCTGCGCCATGTTGAGGTTCTGGAACGACAGCAGGACGTCCTTCAGCAGCGGCCAGCCGAGCAGCAGCACGGTGGCCGCGCAGGCCGGCAGCAGCAGGAAGTACGGGGTGAGCGCGCCCGTGCGGGACGCGGCTCGGCGGCCCGGCCCGGCGGAGCCGCTCTCGGCTTTCTTCACCACGTCCACCGGGCCGGAGGGCGGCCGTTCGGTCTGCACGGTCATGCTCGCGATCTCTCTTCTCGACCTACGTACGTAGACCCGCGTACGGTCGCCGGGGCGGGGGGCGTCATGCGCATCCCCCGCCCCGGCGCGCGCACCGGCGCGTTACTGCTGCTGGGCCAGACGCTTGTTGAACTCGTCCTCGACCTGCGCCGCGGCCTCGGCCGGCGACTTGCCGTTCAGCACGGCGGTCATGTACGTCTTGATCGGGTTGGGCGCGTTCTCCACGGCCGCCCACTCCGGAATCAGCGGTGTGGTGCCACCGCCGGCGGCGGCCGGCGCGGCGGCCTCGGCGACGACGTTGCCCTTGAGGTTGGTCTGCAGCGACTCCTTGTTGGGGATGACGCCGTTGAGCTTGGCCAGCTCGCCCTCGTACTCGTCGGACAGGGCGATCCTCAGGAACTCCTTGGCCAGCTCCTGCTTCTTGCTGCCCGCGGCCATGGCGAGGTTGGAGCCGCCGAGGAAGACGCCCTCGGGCTTGTCGGCCGTGGCACCGGGGATGGTGAAGTAGCCGATCTCCTTCTCGATCTTCTTGTTGGCCTCGATCGCGATGCCGGCCTCCCAGCCCATCCCGATGAAGGCGCCGACATTGCCCTTGCCGAAGACCTCGCCCTGCTGCGGGGTGGCCTCGTCCTTGTCCTTGGGCGCCTTGGACAGCGCCTGGAACTTCTTGTACGTCTCCATGGCGGCGGCGACCTTCGGGTCGGCGAGGTTGGAGACGTACTTGTCGCCGTCCTTCTTCACCAGCTCGGCGCCCTCACCGATGGTCAGGCCGACGAAGTGGTACCAGTTCTGGCCGGGCAGGTAGATGGGCTCGGCGTCGGTCTTCTCGCCGATCTGCTTGAGGTCGGCGTAGAACTCGTCGCGGGTCTTGGGGGTGTCCTTGATGCCCGCCTCGGCCCAGATCTTCTTGTTGTAGAGGACGACGCGGTTGGCGAAGTACCAGGGCGCCGCGTACTGCTTGCCGTCGAAGACGGAGGACTCGTTGAGGGACTCGGTCCAGTCGGCGCCGATCTCGGTCTTGAGGTCGGCGAGGTCGGCGAGGCCGCCGGTCTTGGCGTAGGCCGGGGTCTGGGTGTTGCCGATCTCGAAGACGTCCGGCGGGTTCTCCTCGGACAGGGCGGTGGTCAGCTTCTGCTGGATGCCGTTCCACTGCTGGATCTCGAACTTGACCTTCGCCTTGGTCTTCTTCTCGAAGGCCGCGGCGACGTCCTTCTGCCACTGGTCCGGGGAGGAGCCGTCCATCACCCACACCGTGAGCGTCTCGCCGGCGTAGCCGTCCGCTCCGGCCTTGTCCCCGCCGTCGCCGTCGTCGCCCCCGCACGCCGCCAGCGAGATCATCATGCCCGCGACACCGATCGCGGATATCAGCTTGCGCTTCACGCCACCCTCCTCAGGGATGCCCACACCTCCCGCCCATGGGCCGGGACCTGGACCAATGGTGTAGACCAGTACGGGGAGCTTGGACCAGACCAAAAGCCCTGTCAAGGGTCATTGAAACGGCCCTGACCAGCCGTTATGCGACCTACATATGCAGGAACCTTTAAGTAAGAACCCAGCGAAAACCACGGGGCCGGAGTACTCTCGTCCGCTAGACCACTCAGCGCTATGGACTAGACCAAAAGTGGCGGCGAAGGTATATAGAAGGGATCACGATGTGACCCGCATCCGGAGCCGGGAAGGCGAAGCATGAGCACCGACGTCAGCAGTGCGGAGAACGAGAACGGCGCCACCGTCCGTACCGCCCGCGTGCCCAAGTACTACCGCCTGAAGAAGCACCTCCTCGACATGACGGAGACCCAGGCGCCGGGCACCCCGGTCCCGCCCGAGCGCACGCTGGCGGCCGAGTTCGACACCTCCCGCACGACCGTGCGCCAGGCCCTTCAGGAGCTGGTCGTCGAGGGCCGTCTGGAGCGCATCCAGGGCAAGGGCACGTTCGTCGCCAAGCCGAAGGTCTCGCAGGCGCTGCAGCTCACCTCGTACACCGAGGACATGCGCGCCCAGGGCCTGGAGCCGACCTCCCAGCTGCTGGACATCGGCTACATCACCGCCGACGACCGCCTCGCCGACCTGCTCGACATCACGGCCGGCGGCCGGGTGCTGCGCATCGAGCGGCTGCGCATGGCCAACGGCGAGCCGATGGCCATCGAGACCACCCACCTCAGCGCGAAGCGCTTCCCGGCGCTCCGGCGCAGCCTGGTGAAGTACACCTCCCTCTACACCGCGCTCGCCGAGGTCTACGACGTCCATCTCGCCGAGGCCGAGGAGACCATCGAGACCTCGCTGGCCACCCCGCGCGAGGCCGGCCTGCTCGGCACCGACGTGGGCCTGCCGATGCTGATGCTGTCCCGGCACTCGCTGGACCGGGAGGGACAGCCGGTGGAGTGGGTGCGGTCGGTGTACCGCGGGGACCGCTACAAGTTCGTCGCCAGGCTGAAGCGGCCGGCGGAGTAAGGCCCGGACGCGAGCGAGACCGGCCGGGAGCCCGGGGGCCGCGCGGCCGTGGCCGCAGATCGGTACGGCCCCGGGACAATGCGGCGAGGCGCGGCTGAAGTGCCCGCAGGGTCAGGTGACTTGCGGTAGTGCACGCGGTGTAGCGCAACTGCCGCTGCTGTTCTACGTTCCTCCCGTCGCCGCATGGACGGGAGGACAGCCCGGTGCGTACCGCGAAGCCCCGAACCGTCGTCATCTGGACCCTTGTCGCGCTGGTCGGCGCCGCCGGCTGGAGTGTGCTCGCGCTCTCCCGGGGCGAGGAGGTCTCGGCCGCCTGGATGGTCGCCGCCGCACTCGGCTCGTACGCCATCGCCTATCGCTTCTACGCCAAGTTCATCGCGTACAAGGTCCTCAAGGTCGACAGGACCAGGGCCACCCCGGCCGAACGCCTCAACAACGGCATCGACTTCCACCCCACCGACCGCCGTGTCCTGCTCGGCCACCACTTCGCGGCGATCGCCGGCGCCGGACCGCTGGTGGGGCCCGTGCTGGCCGCGCAGATGGGCTATCTCCCGGGCACCATCTGGATCATCGCCGGCGTCATCTTCGCGGGCGCCGTCCAGGACATGGTGGTGCTGTTCTTCTCCACCCGCCGCGACGGGCGCTCGCTGGGGCAGATGGCGCGCGAGGAGATCGGCCCGTTCGGCGGCGCCGCCGCGCTGGTCGCCACCTTCACCATCATGATCATCCTGCTCGGGGTGCTCGCGCTGGTCATCGTCAACGCCCTCGCGCAGTCCCCCTGGGGCACCTTCTCCATCGCGATGACGATCCCGATCGCCCTGCTGATGGGCTTCTACCTGCGGGTGCTGCGCCCCGGCCGGGTCACCGAGGTCTCCGTCATCGGCGTGGCCCTGCTGCTGCTCGCCCTGGTCGCGGGCCGCTGGGTCGCCGAGTCGTCCTGGGCCGACACCTTCACCCTCGCGCCCTCGACGCTGGTCATCTGGATGGTGGCGTACGGCTTCATCGCCTCGATCCTGCCGGTGTGGATGCTGCTGGCGCCGCGCGACTACCTGTCGACGTTCATGAAGATCGGCACGATCTTCCTGCTCGCCCTGGGTGTGGTCATCGCCCTGCCGACGCTGAAGATGGACGCGGTCACGGACTTCGCCTCGCGCGGCGACGGCCCGGTCTTCGCGGGCTCCCTCTTCCCCTTCGTCTTCATCACCATCGCCTGCGGCGCCCTGTCCGGCTTCCACGCGCTCATCTCGTCGGGCACGACGCCGAAGATGATCCAGAAGGAGACACAGGTCCGCATGATCGGCTACGGCTCCATGCTGATGGAGTCGTCGGTCGCCGTGATGGCGCTGGTGGCGGCGAGCATCATCGACCCGGGCCTGTACTTCGCGATGAACGCGCCCGCCGGGGTCATCGGGGACACCGTGCAGAACGCCTCGCAGGTGGTGGGCAGTTGGGGCTACCAGATCTCCCCGGAGGCGCTGGCCCGGGCGGCGGAGAACGTCGAGGAGGCGTCCCTGCTCTCCCGCACCGGCGGCGCGCCCACCCTGGCCATCGGCATCTCGGACATCTTCTCCCAGATCACCGGGGACAGCCTGCGCGCCTTCTGGTACCACTTCGCGATCATGTTCGAGGCGCTGTTCATCCTGACCGCGCTGGACGCCGGCACCCGCGTGGGCCGGTTCATGCTCCAGGACATGCTGGGCAACGTCTACCGGCCCTTCAAGGACGTCAGCTGGAAGCCGGGCCTGGCCATCACCAGCGCCCTGGTGTGCGGCCTGTGGGGCTACTTCCTGTGGGTGGGCGTCCACGAGCCCCTCGGCGGCATCAACCAGCTCTTCCCGATCTTCGGCATCTCGAACCAGCTCCTCGCGGCGGTCGCCCTCGCGGTCTGCACCACGCTGCTGGTGAAGTCGGGGCGCCTGAAGTGGGCCTGGATCACCGGGGTTCCGCTGGCCTGGGACGCCACCGTGACGCTCACCGCGAGCTGGCAGAAGGTCTTCTCCGGCGACCCCAAGGTCGGCTTCTTCAAGCAGCGTCAGGTCTTCCAGGACGCCATCGACCGCGGCGAGGTCCTGCCGCCCGCCAAGACCATGGACGACATGCACACCGTGGTCACCAACTCCACGGTGGACGGCGTCCTCTCGGCGCTCCTCGCGCTCCTCATCGTCGTCGTGGTCGTCGACGCCACCCGCGTCTGCGTCCGGCACATCCGCCGCCCGGCCCTGTCCACGCTCAGCGAGGCGCCGTACGTCGAGTCGAAGATCACCGCACCGGCCGGGCTGATCCCGACCAAGGAGGAGAAGGAGGAGGAGCGCCGTGCCGTCGCTTCGGCGGGTACTCCGTAGTGTGCGCTGGTATCTGCGCGAGCTGACCGACGAGTCCGCGTACGACCGCTATGTCGCGCATGTCCGGAACGAGCACCCGGACGCGAGGGTGCCAACCCGGCGCGACTTCGAGCGGATGCGGACCGACCGCCAGGAGACCGACCCGCGCCAGGGGTTCCGCTGCTGCTGAGCGTCCGGACCGCACGGCCGCCGCACACACCATTCCTCCACATCCGATATGCGGACAGGGTCTTCCGCTGTCGATGCACCGTCACCTACATTGCCTGCGCGTTTCTGTGGTGATCAGTGAGGGGACGGAGCCGTCAGATGTCAGATACATCAGAAGTGAACAGAGGGCCGGTGGTGACTCCCGTGCGGGTCGTCATCGCGCTCTGCCTCGGCGCGCCCTTCGTGGCGATGCTGTGGGTCGGTTCGTACGCCAAGGCCGATCCGGAGTTCGCCGGCATCCCGTTCTTCTACTGGTACCAGATGCTGTGGGTGCTCATCTCCACCGTGCTGACGATGATCGCGTACCAGCTGTGGCGGCGTGACCAGCGCGCCCGGCGTGGAGGTGGCAAGTGAAGGACGGCGTGAACGGCGTCGCGCTCGCCGTCTTCATCTTCTTCTTCCTGGCCGTCACGGTCATGGGCTTCCTGGCCGCGCGCTGGCGCAAGGCCGCGAACGAGAACACCCTGGACGAGTGGGGCCTGGGCGGCCGGTCGTTCGGCACCTGGGTCACCTGGTTCCTGCTCGGCGGCGACCTGTACACGGCGTACACCTTCGTCGCCGTACCGGCGGCGATCTACGCGGCGGGCGCGGCCGGCTTCTTCGCGGTGCCGTACACCATCCTCATCTACCCGCTGATCTTCACGTTCCTGCCCCGCCTGTGGTCGGTGTCCCACAAGCACGGCTATGTGACGACCTCGGACTTCGTGCGCGGCCGCTTCGGCTCGAAGGGACTGTCGCTGGCGGTGGCCCTCACCGGCATCCTGGCGACGATGCCGTACATCGCGCTCCAGCTCGTCGGCATCCAGGCCGTCCTTGACGTGATGGGCGTCGGCGGCGGCGAGAACACCAACTGGTTCATCAAGGACCTGCCGCTGCTCATCGCCTTCGGTGTGCTGGCCGCGTACACGTACTCCTCCGGACTGCGCGCGCCCGCGCTGATCGCGTTCGTGAAGGACACGCTGATCTACATCGTCATCGCGGTGGCGATCATCTACATCCCGATCAAGCTGGGCGGGTTCGACGACATCTTCGCCGCCGCCGACAAGAAGTACACGGAGGCCGGCGCGGGCGGGCTGATCCCGGCCGCCGGGGGGCAATGGACGTACGCCACCCTGGCGTTCGGCTCGGCGCTCGCGCTGTTCATGTACCCGCACTCGATCACGGCGACCCTGTCCTCGAAGAGCCGTGAGGTGATCCGCCGCAACACCACGATCCTGCCGCTGTACTCCCTGATGCTGGGCCTGCTGGCGCTGCTGGGCTTCATGGCGATCGCGGCCGGCGTCAAGGTGCAGAACGGCCAGCTGGCGATTCCGCAGCTCTTCGAGAACATGTTCCCCGACTGGTTCGCGGGCGTGGCCTTCGCGGCGATCGGCATCGGCGCGCTGGTGCCGGCGGCCATCATGTCCATCGCGGCGGCAAATCTCTTCACCCGCAACATCTACAAGGACTTCATCAAGCCGGACGCCACGGCCGAGCAGGAGACCAAGGTCTCCAAGGTGGTCTCCCTGCTGGTGAAGGTGGGCGCGCTGGTCTTCGTGCTGGCGATGGACAAGACGGTCGCCATCAACTTCCAGCTCCTGGGCGGCATCTGGATCCTGCAGACCTTCCCGGCCCTGGTCGGCGGCCTGTTCACCCGCTGGTTCCACCGCTGGGCGCTGCTGGGCGGCTGGGCGGTCGGCATGATCTACGGCACGGTCGCGGCGTACGGGGTCGCCTCCCCGACCCAGAAGCACTTCGGCGGCTCCTCGGCGGAGATCCCCGGCATCGGTGAGATCGGCTACATCGGTCTGACGGCGTTCGTGCTGAACGTGGTGGTGACGGTGGTCCTGACCTTCGTCCTGAGGGCGGCGAAGGCCCCCGAGGGCGTCGACGAGACCAGGCCGGAGGACTACACGGCGGACGCGGGCGACCCGGGAGTGCAGGTGGAACTGCCCGCGGCGACCGCGGGATCGTCCCACTGAACACCTGACACCGACGGGCCGCCGGAGCGATCCGGCGGCCCGTCGTCGTGGGCGTCCGGCAGACGTCGACATCACTCTCCTCACCTACAAGTTGACGCTCTGAAACCGCCGCGACACAACATCTGGGGGTGGCGTGGCGGGCGAGCACAAGATGTATGCTCGTGCTCGCTGTCGCCGCAGGGGAATCCGGTGCGAATCCGGAACTGTCCCGCAACGGTGTACTTGTGCATGTCCGTTCCCAGAAACGCCGTGCACAGGAGTCAGTCCGAGGACCTGCCGACAGCGCGCCCGGCCACCCGGTCGGTGCGCCCTGACGTCCGGGCCTCGTGGAATGGGCCGGTGGACGCGACGCCGTGTGCGCTCGTGTGCTGCCCCCTGCCCTCCGCAAGGCCCCGTGCCGAGCGAGGGAGAGCCCCCACGTGACCATCGCGCCAGCCGATCCTGCTTCAGCAGCCCCCGTGGAAACCGACGGTCCCGGTGCCGCGCTGCTGCGGACCCTCACCGAGCTGACCGCCGACCTCCCCGACGCCGACGCCGGCCGGGTCGCCGCCGCCGCGCTGCGCGGCCGGTCCGCCCTCGCGGACGAGACGGAGCTGCGCGAGCTGGCCACCGAGGCGGCCGCCGGTCTCATCTCCGAGGACCCCGCCTACAGCAGGCTGGCCGCCCGGCTGCTGACCCTCTCCATCGCCGCCGAGGCCGCCTCGCAGGGCGTGACGTCCTTCACCGAGTCGGTCGCGGTCGGGCACCGGGAGGGCCTCATCGCCGACCGGACCGCCGAGTTCGCGCGCATCCACGCCGCCCGCCTCGACGCCCTCATCGACACGGCGGCCGACGACCGCTTCGGCTACTTCGGCCTGCGCACCCTGCACAGCCGGTACCTGCTCCGGCACCCGATCACGCGTCGGGTGATCGAGACGCCCCAGCACTTCATGCTGCGTGTGGCCGCCGGGCTCGCCGAGGACGACACCACCAGGTCGGTGGACGAAGTCGCCGCGCTCTACGGGCTCATGAGCCGCCTCGACTACCTCCCCTCCTCCCCCACCCTCTTCAACTCCGGCACCCGGCACCCCCAGATGTCGTCCTGCTACCTCCTGGACTCCCCCAAGGACGAGCTGGACTCCATCTACGACCGCTACCACCAGGTCGCCCGCCTGTCGAAGCACGCCGGCGGCATCGGCCTGTCGTACTCCCGCATCCGCTCCCGCGGTTCGCTGATCCGCGGCACCAACGGGCACTCCAACGGCATCGTCCCGTTCCTGAAGACCCTCGACGCCTCCGTCGCCGCCGTGAACCAGGGCGGCCGGCGCAAGGGCGCGGCCGCGGTCTACCTGGAGACCTGGCACTCCGACATCGAGGAGTTCCTGGAGCTGCGCGACAACACCGGTGAGGACGCCCGCCGTACGCACAACCTGAACCTCGCGCACTGGATCCCGGACGAGTTCATGCGCCGGGTCAACGCCGATGAGGTGTGGAGCCTGTTCTCCCCGTCCGACGTGCCCGAGCTGGTCGACCTGTGGGGCGAGGAGTTCGACGCGGCGTACCGCGAGGCGGAGGCCGCCGGGCTCGCGAAGAAGACCATCCCGGCCCGTGACCTCTACGGCCGCATGATGCGCACCCTCGCACAGACCGGCAACGGCTGGATGACGTTCAAGGACGCCGCCAACCGCACCGCCAACCAGACGGCCCTGCCGGGCCATGTCGTCCACTCCTCCAACCTCTGCACGGAGATCCTGGAGGTCACGGACGACGGGGAGACGGCGGTCTGCAACCTGGGGTCGGTCAACCTCGGCGCCTTCGTCGACATGGCGACCGGCGACATCGACTGGGAGCGGCTCGACGCCACCGTGCGCACCGCCGTGACCTTCCTGGACCGCGTCGTCGACATCAACTTCTACCCGACCGAGCAGGCGGGCCGCTCCAACGCCAAGTGGCGGCCGGTGGGCCTGGGTGCGATGGGCCTGCAGGACGTGTTCTTCAAGCTGCGGCTGCCCTTCGACTCGCCGGAGGCCAAGGCCCTCTCCACGCGCATCGCCGAGCGCATCATGCTCGCCGCGTACGAGGCCTCCGCCGACCTCGCCGAGCGGGGCGGCCCGCTGCCGGCCTGGCAGAAGACCCGTACGGCCAAGGGGGTGCTGCACCCCGACCACTACGGCGTCGAACTCACCTGGCCGGAGCGCTGGGCCGCGCTGCGCAGCCGTATCGCCACGACCGGCCTGCGCAACTCCCTCCTGCTCGCCATCGCGCCCACCGCCACCATCGCGTCCATCGCCGGCGTGTACGAGTGCATCGAGCCGCAGGTCTCCAACCTGTTCAAGCGCGAGACGCTCTCCGGTGAGTTCCTCCAGGTCAACTCCTACCTGGTCGACGAGCTGAAGCGGCTCGGCGTCTGGGACGCCCGCACCCGCGAGGCGCTGCGCGACTCCAACGGCTCGGTGCAGGACTTCGCCTGGATCCCGGCGGACGTACGGGCGCTGTACCGCACGGCGTGGGAGATCCCGCAGCGCGGGCTCATCGACATGGCGGCGGCGCGGACCCCGTTCCTGGACCAGTCCCAGTCGCTGAACCTCTTCATGGAGACGCCGACCATCGGCAAGCTCTCCTCGATGTACGCGTACGCCTGGAAGTCGGG
The DNA here is from genome assembly GCF_015160855.1 of Streptomyces ferrugineus. Taxonomy (NCBI): domain Bacteria; kingdom Bacillati; phylum Actinomycetota; class Actinomycetes; order Kitasatosporales; family Streptomycetaceae; genus Streptomyces; species Streptomyces ferrugineus. The sequence goes on from NZ_CP063373.1 coordinate 8,433,094, forward strand.
CCTGAAGACGACGTACTACCTGCGCTCGCGCCCGGCGACCCGCATCGCCCGCGCGGCACAAGCGACCGTCCCCGCCCAGCAGACGGCTCCCGAAGACGCCGTCGCCTGCTCCCTGGAAAACCCCGAGTCCTGCGAGGCCTGCCAGTAATGACCACCCGTAACCAGAATCTCCTCGACCCGGGCTTCGAGTTGACCCTGCGCCCCATGCGCTACCCCGACTTCTACGAGCGCTACCGGGACGCCATCAAGAACACCTGGACGGTGGAGGAGGTCGACCTCCACTCGGACGTCGCCGACCTCGCCAAGCTCAGCCCCGCCGAGCAGCACCTCATCGGCCGGCTGGTGGCCTTCTTCGCGACGGGCGACTCGATCGTCGCGAACAACCTGGTGCTGACGCTGTACAAGCACATCAACTCCCCCGAGGCACGGCTGTACTTGTCGCGCCAGCTCTTCGAGGAGGCCGTGCACGTCCAGTTCTACCTGACGCTGCTGGACACCTACCTCCCCGACCCGGAGGACCGCGCCGCCGCCTTCGCGGCCGTGGAGAACATCCCCTCCATCCGCGAGAAGGCCGGGTTCTGCTTCAAGTGGATCAACGAGGTCGAGAAGCTGGAGCGCCTGGAGACCCAGGCCGACCGGCGTCGCTTCCTGCTCAACCTGATCTGCTTCGCGGCGTGCATCGAGGGCCTGTTCTTCTACGGTGCCTTCGCGTACGTCTACTGGTTCCGCAGCCGGGGCCTGCTGCACGGTCTGGCCACCGGCACCAACTGGGTGTTCCGCGACGAGACGATGCACATGTCCTTCGCGTTCGACGTGGTCGACACCGTCCGCAAGGAGGAGCCGGAACTCTTCGACGACCGGCTCCAGCAGCAGGTCACCGACATGCTGAGGGAGGCCGTCGAGGCCGAGCTGCAGTTCGCACGCGACCTGTGCGGTGACGGCCTCCCGGGCATGAACACCGAGTCGATGCGGCAGTACCTGGAGTGTGTCGCCGACCAGCGTCTGACGCGGCTCGGCTTCGCTCCGGTGTACGGCTCCGAGAACCCCTTCAGCTTCATGGAGCTGCAGGGCGTTCAGGAGCTGACCAACTTCTTCGAGCGGCGTCCGTCGGCGTACCAGGTGGCGGTGGAGGGCACCGTCGACCTGGACGAGGACTTCTGATCCTCGGCCTCCCTCAGCTGGCGGTCGATCCGGCGCTCGTGAAGGTGTCCCACGAGCGCCGGACCCGCGACGAGGACGAAGAGAACCACTACGGCCATGTATTCGAGGAGTGCGTCCATGCCGTAAGTCTCATACGGGCAAGACACTCCTGACAGTGGCAGGACTGCCGTACACCCTCGATTTACTGCCACTTCCGAGGCACACTGGCAGCATGCTGAAGAACGTGGCGGCCGTCCTGCTCGACGGCGTGCACCCCTTCGAACTCGGCGTGGTGTGCGAGGTGTTCGGCCTCGACCGCAGCGACGAGGGCCTGCCCACCTACGATTTCGCCGTCGCCTCGGCCGAGGGGCCGGTACTGGGCACGCACGTCGGAGGGCTCACCGTCGCCACGCCGCACGGCCTGGAGCGGCTGGAGGAAGCCGACCTGATCGCCGTGCCGGCGGGGGACGACTACATCACCCGCGACTATCCGCCCGAGCTGCTGGACGCCCTGGTCAGGGCCGTGGACCGGGGTGCCCGGGTGCTCAGCGTGTGCTCCGGCGTGTTCGTGCTGGGCGCGGCCGGGCTGCTCGACGGGCGGCGCTGCACTGTGCACTGGCGGCACGCCGGGGAACTGTCGCGACGGCACCCGAGGGCGATCATCGAGCCGGACGTGCTCTACGTCGACGAGGGGCCGGTGGTCACCAGCGCCGGCACCGCCGCCGGCATCGACGCCTGTCTGCACATCGTGCGCCAGGAGCAGGGGCCCGAGGTCGCCAACAAGATCGCCCGGCGCATGGTGGTGCCGCCGCACCGGGACGGCGGGCAGGCCCAGTACATCGAGCGCCCGCTGCCCCGCTCCCAGTGCGACACGGTCGGCGAGGTGCTGGCCTGGATGGAGCGTCACCTCGACGAGGACGTCACCGTCGAGCAGCTCGCCGAGCGCGCCCTCATGTCGCCGCGCACCTTCGCCCGCCGCTTCCAGCAGGAGACCGGCACCACGCCCTACCGCTGGATCCTGCGCCAACGGGTACTGCTGGCACAGCAGTTGCTGGAGGCGACGGACGAGACGGTGGACGCGATCGCGGGCCGAACGGGATTCGGCACCGCGGCCGCGCTGCGCCATCAGTTCGTACGGTCGCTGGGGACGACGCCGAACGCCTACCGGCGGACGTTCCAGGGCCCCGGGGCGGCCGCCTGAGCTACTGCCTGGCCACCGGCCTGAGCAGCAGCGTGTGCGGGTGCAGGGTGATGCCCACCCGGGTGGCGTCGTTCGAGCCGGGCACCTGCTCGAAGCGGTACTCGGCGGACAGCGCCGCCGTGATCAGCGTCAGCATCGCCATGGAGAAGTGGTCGCTCGGACACTTGCGGTTGCCGACGCCGAACGGGCTCATGGCGTATTTCGGCACCTCCTTGGCGCGTTCGGGAAGCCAGCGATCGGGGTCGAACTCGAGGTGGTGGCCGTACGACTTCGCATCGCGCTGGATGGCGTAGGGGCTGTAGACGATGTCGGCCCCGGCCGGAATGCGATAGCCACCGAGTGATGTGTCGGTCACCGCCCGTCGTGTCAGAATCCAGATCGCGGGGCGCAGCCGTATCGCCTCCACGACGACATTGTTGGTGTGCCGCAGGCCGCGGACGTCCTCGAATGCCACGGGCCGGCCGCCGGTGACGGATTCGACCTCCGTGCGCACCTTGTCGGCGTGTTCCGGGTGTTCCGCGAGCACTTGGAGCAGCCACAAGATCGTGGACGCCACGGTTTCGGTGCCGGCGGTGAATATCGCGACGACCTGGTCGTGGATCTCCTGCTCCCCGATGGGGTCGCCATTCTCGTCCTTCGCCTCCAGCAATGCCGTCAGCAAATCGTCCGGCTTTTGACCGGATGCGCGGCGTTCGGCGACGACCTCGTCGACCAGGAGATGAAAATCGGCCAGGGCGCCGTTGAACGCGCGGTTGGCGGGGAGCGGCAGGTTGTAAAGCGGCCCGAGCGGGATCACCATCCGCCGGTACATGCCGCGGAAGAGGGTGTCGAGCGCGGCGCACAGCCGGTCGGCCCGCTCGTCCATGTAGGCGCCGCGCAGCAGACAGCGGGCGACGATCCGCACGGCGATCCGGAAGGACTCGGCGGTGCAGTCGACGGTCTCGCCGGGCTTCCAGCGCTCGGTCAGCGCATGCGCCTCCTCCGCCATGATCGGCCCGTAGGCGGGGATCGCGTCGAGCCGGAAGGCCGGCTGGAGGGTGCGCCGCTGACGCCGGTGCCGGGGGCCGTTGGCGGTGGCCACGCCCTCCTTGCCGAGCAGGCTCTCCAGGGACTCCCACAGCGGCCCGGCGATCTCGAAGTCGGTGCTCAGCGCCAGCGCGCCGGTCAGGTCCGGCGTGGTGACGGCGTACACCGTCTTCGGTCCGAGCTTGATCCGCACGACGTCGCCGTGGTCGCGGAGCGCCGCCATGAAGGCCAGCGGATCGCGGACCAGCTTCCAGCCGTGGCCGAGAAGCGGAACCGCACCGCCGGCGAGCGGCGGTTCGCGCAGCTCCGGCGGCGCGGGGGGCCGGGCCTCGGGGCGGACGGACTCGATGGTCATAGCTCACCTGCCGCTTCGTTGTCGACGTACGGGGGCGTGGACCGGTCGTCCCAGCTTTCGACCCGGTAGCGACCGGACTCGTGGTGGAACCAGTAGACCGAGCTGAACCAGTTGCGCATATTGCCGACGCAGACGCGCACGGTGGCGCCGAGTTCCTTTCCGTACAGCGTGCCGTCGGCCAGGGAGTCGGCGAATTCGAGGGCCTCGCACTCGGCGACGAGAAAATCGGAGACGCAGTCCTCGACGCGCCGTCTGACTTCCGTCACCGTCTCTTCGAGAGTCAGCCCCTTGTGGGTGATGAGACTGATTCCGAGATTATGGACCTCGTCGCCCGCTATTTCCTTCGGGAAGGAGCACAGGTCGTTGTACCAGGCGGCGAAATCCTGACTCAGCAGGGCCGCCCGCCGATATGCCGGATGGTTGCGCACGGGGTCCGGGAGTTCCCTTCCGGCGCTCGGCTCCAGCAGGTCGGTCCAGATCGCGTGCGCGAAGGTGAGCCGACGCAGTTCGAGGTATTCCTCGACCGTGGGAATTCTTCCCTCGACACGGTTGCGGAACTCCTGGTCGTACGCCTCTATCACGGCGTGGAAGTGCCGGGCGAACCGGGCGTTCCAGGTGCCGGGAAGAAAGGAGTACAGCCGCCCCACGCTGTCCGCGAGCCCCGCGACCAGCGGGTCCTCGTGGTGCAGATGGTCCCCGGGGGACTCCAGCGCCGCGTGCAGACGGGACTCCAGCCGCCGCCACGCCGCCGGGCGGTGATGGACGATGTCGCGGTCGTGCCGGTCGTCCCACACGAAGAACCACGCGCTGTAGTCCGCGATCGTCTGGAGGACATCGTCCGGGGCGCCCATGTAGTACCCCGCCATGAGATCGGTGTAGCAAAGGCCGTCGGCATGGTCCTCGACCTTGTCGGGCGGCATCAGCCGCTTCTCCAGCAGCCAGGTGCGGGTCTTCTCCTGGAGCCGGGGCCAATAGGGATGCAGTCGCCTGGGAAACGCCGCTTCGATCACCGGCAGGGAGAGCGACGGTGGAACCGGGACCGCCGCCGGTGTCGCTGTGGTGCTGTCTGAGAAAGCATGCACGAACAAACTCCCCTCAGCCGCCTGTCCCCGCACTTCCATTCAGCACCACAACTGACCGTTTTGGGAACGGATTTGCTTCTTTCCTGCATGACATCGAACGGGTGACGGGCATGCGAACGGCGCCCGGCCGGAAGGGGAAACCTGACCGGGCGCCGTGCGGAGGGGTCTCAGTCGTTGGCGACCACGGCGTAGCGGGGCTCGTTCTCGGCCATCTGCCGCAGCGCGTCCTTGCGCTCCCGCTTGGAGAGACGGTCGATGTAGAGGTAGCCGTACAGGTGGTCGGTCTCGTGCTGCAGACACCGGGCGAAGTAGCCGGTGCCGCGCACCTTGATCGGGTTGCCCTTCTCGTCCTGCCCGGTCACCTCGGCGTAGTCGGGGCGGGCGAGCGGCGCGTACGCGGTCGGCACGGACAGGCAGCCCTCGTTGCTGTCGTCCAGGCGGCGCCGGTCGGCGGGCAGCTCCACGAGCTCGGGGTTGCAGACGACGCCGACGTGCCGTGCGCCCTGGTCGTCCAGGCAGTCGTAGACGAAGACCTTCAGATCGACGCCGATCTGGTTGGCGGCCAGGCCCACGCCCTCGGCGGTGCGCTGCGAGGCGAACATGTCCGCGACCAACTGGTCCAGCTCGGCGCCGAACTCGGTGACGTCCTTGCACTCCCTGTGCAGGACCGGGTTCCCCACGACGGTGATCGGCCGCGAGGTGCCGCGCTCACGCCAGGCGTTCTCGCGCTCCTCCGTGTCCTCGGTGTCGACGACGAATCCCTCGTCGTCCACGGGGAGCACGCCCGCGTGCTGCTGCTCGGTGTCCTGCTGGGCCATGGCCTACGGATGCCTTCCTGCACAAACAATGAAGCGAAGAGGGTGTGACGCTGATACAGGGTACGGGGAATCCTCAGCAGACCTCTTCGAGATCCCGCCAGTCCCTGGAGTCCGGGCTGTCCGCGACCCATCCGTCCAGCAGCCCCCGGACCAGCGAGGCCGGCGCCGCCACCCCGCACTCCCGCTCCGGCACCCACAGCTGTCCGTCGGTCCGGTGCCCCAGCGGCCCGGGGTGACCCGGTTCACTGTGGTCATGCGGGTCCAGGTGCTCCCCGTCGCCCTCGTCCGAGGGCATCCGTGACTCGGAACACATCCGGCACAGCAGCCGCACCGACGACGACCAGTCCTCGGCGGCGAATCCGGCGTCGGCCGCCAGCTGCTCCAGCGCGTCCCGGTCGGCCTCCGTGGCGGCCTCCAGCAGCACCACCCACGTCGGCACCGGCGACGGCGCCCACAGCTCGATCTCGTCGAAGACGGGGTAGGCGTGCCCGGACGCCGTGGTCCGCTCGCCGTGCGGGACCCCGTCGTGCAGCACGACCTCGCCCCAGCGCCGCCCGGACGACGGCAGCGGAATCGACAGCACCTCGATCCGGGCGGGGTCGAGGCGCCGCCCCCACACGACCTCGGCCTCCCCCTCCGGGGACAGCCGTACGGCCGCGCTGCCCAGGTCCATGCCGACCGGCTCACCGGAGTCGGTCGCGCCGCCCGGCACCCGCAGCCCGTACGCCTGCCAGGACCGGCGGGCCAGCGGCCAGTCCTGCAGCGCGGTGGCCGCGATGCCGACGTTCCACCAGTCGGGCGCCCCGGTCTCCCGGTCGAGGAGCGCCACGGCACGCAGTCCGGCCGCCCGGGCCTGTTCCCAGTCGTGCCGGAACTTGTGCAGCAGCGCGAGGTTGAACCAGGACTCCGAAAGCCAGGGCTCCAGATCGGCGGCCCGCGTCAGCAGCGCGCCCGCGTCCTCGTACCGGCCGTCGCCGATGAGCGTGAACGCCCGGTCGGTGGCCTGCCGCCAGGAGGCGGAGGGCCGGTGCCGTCCCTTGCCGAAGATCCTCACGATTCCCGCCTGCCAGTTCCGTGGAGATGGGCTGGCTAGTGCTGCCCCCGGACACCCTCTCATTCGCATCCAACCACGTACGGCTGGAAGGGCGCTCATTACCCATGGGTTACCCAGCCAAGGGCATCATCAGACAGTCCCTGGACAGCACCCGTGCGAGCGATTCGACGACCTCGGGCGAGTACTCCCCCGCCGTCCCCAGCCGCAGCTCCTCCAGCGCCTTCAGCGGTCCGCCGGGACCGGCGTCCCGCGCCTTCTCCTCGTAGGCGTTGACCGCCCGCACGATCCGTGCCGCGAGCGGCTGCTCCGGGCAGGGGTCGGCGAGTCGCTCCACGACCATCGCGACCTGCGGATTCACCCCCGTCTGCCGTACGACGGCCCCGCCGAGCAGCGCGATCCGCCGCTGCTGCGCGACGGGCAGCGCGGCGGTGGCCCCGGCCGGCACCGGGTCGACCAGGCTGAGCTGCCCGATGTCGTGCATGAGGGCGGCGTACTCCAGCACGGTGAGCTCGGCCTCGGACAGACCCAGGTCCCGGCCGACCTCCCGGCTGAGCGCGGCGACCCGCCGGGCGTGTCCGGCCGGGGTGTACCCGGCGATCTCGGTGGCGCGGGCGAGGGAGGCGATGGTCTGCCGGTAGGTGGTCCGCACGGCGGCGTAGCGGCGGAAGGACATCTGGGTGAGCAGCAGGGGCAGCGAGAAGACGGGCAGCGCCCACAGCCCGGCCACGGCGACCGCGAGCGCCATCACCGCGCCCGTCGCGCAGACGGCCGACCCGATGCCGAGGGTCGCCCGCAGCTCGTCCCGCAGCAGCGGCCCGAACGGCCACCGGGTGCGCGAGTGGGCCAGCGCGGCGGCGAGCAGGGCGTCGCACAGGGACGTGAGGGTGAGGATGCCGAGCAGCAGCAGCGCGTAGGTGGTGCCCCAGCCGTGGAACGCGCCCTGGTCGAACAGGGGTTGGAAGCAGACGGCGGCGAAGCCGACGGTGAGCACGCGCCGGGCGAGGTGGTCGAGGACGGGGCGGCCGCGCGCGATGTGCGGCACGCTGCCGAGCAGCGAGGCGACCACGACGACGCCGATGACCTGCGCGACACCGTGCCGGGTGGGCTCCGAGCCGATCTCCCCCAGCAGGGCGTACGACAGCGCTGCGGCGGCGCCGAGCGGTGCGGCCTCCCTGCCCTCGGCCCCGGTCCACCGGGTGAGTTCGCCGAGGGTGATGAGGGCGCCGAAGGCGAGGGCCGTGCCGCGTTCGTCGAGGCCGCCGGGCAGGACGCCGAGCAGGCAGCCCGTGGCGAGGAGGGCGGCGCAGGCGTGGACGAGGGCGAGCAGGACGGGTGGTCGTGGGCCGCTCATCGGTGCGCTCCGGGGACGTCGGCGACCGGCGGCCGGACAGCGGGCGCGGCCGGCTCGTCGGCGGTCACGGCGGGATGCCATCCGTACTGGTCGACGGCGCGGACGAGGGCCGTGACCATACGCGGGTCGAACTGCGAGCCCGCGCACTTCTCGAGTTCCCGCAGCGCCACGGGCACCGGCCGGGCCCGCGAGTAGGAGCGGGTCGACGTCATCGCGTCGAAGGCGTCCGCGACCGCCACCACCCGGGCCGACTCCGGGATCTGAGCTCCGCTCAGCCCGTAGGGGTACCCGCTGCCGTCCAGCCGTTCGTGGTGGTGCAGCACGGCGGCCCGGGCCTCGCCGAGGAAGGAGATCCCGCGGACCATCTCGTGCCCGTACTCGGGGTGCAGCTCGATCACCCGGCGCTCCTCGGGCGTCAGCGGCCCGTTCTTGCGCAGCAGCCGGGTGGGCACGCCCAGCTTGCCGACGTCGTGCAGGATCCCGGCGAAGCGCAGCACCTCGACGCGCTCGTCGGCCAGGCCCAGCTCGCGCGCGATCATCAAGGAGGCCTGCCCGACGCGCTCGCTGTGCCCGCGGGTGTAGCCGTCCTTGATGTCGACGGCCTGGACGAGCGCCCGGATGGTCGCCTGATGGGCCGCGCGCTCCCGGTGGTACTGGGCGAACGCCCACCACGACACGCACATCGGCAGCAGCACGAGCAGCGCGGCGAACGGACCGAAGGGGCTGCGCCACAGCACGGCCATCATCAGCCCGGCCAGCCCGTGCACGGCGATCGGCGCGAGGGACCGCAGGAACTGCCCCCGCCAGGCACGCCGTACCGGCACTCGCTCGGCCAGCGCCAGGATCCCGCCGTCCAGCACGGTCAGGGTCAGGCAGAACGCCAGCACGGCGGCGCCGGCGGGCAGCAGCGCGTAGGGGAAGTCGGCGGCCACCACGGCGTCCCGCTCGCCGAGCGCCCAGTGCACCCGGGCGGCCGCCCACACCGCGACCATGAGCCGCGCGGCCCGCCACACCCGGCGCAGCGGGCGCGGGTGCCCGGCGACCGGGGCTAGGGCCTGTGTCGGAAGTGGCGCCGTCCGCCCGGCAGGCGCCACTTCCGACACAGGCCCTAGCAGCGCACCCGGCACCGCGACCAGCGCGGCGGCGGACGGCGGCAGCAGGAAGGCCCCGGCGAGGAGCACGGGATAGAACGAGCCGGACAGCCGCTCGCCCCCGGCGTAGAGGGCGGCGAGCAGGGCCACCGCCCACCAGGGGACGGGTGCCGTCGGCACCGCGTGGACGCAGTACAGGGCGGCGAGGACCACGCAGAGGACGTAGCCACGTGCCCGTGCGGGTGTCGCCTCCATACGCCCCTCCCAGGCCACGCGCGCTTCAAGCAACGGAGCCTAGGGCGGCCGGGGGGAGGTCCGCGGTCTTATGACCGGGGGATTAGCACGTTCGAGTGACGGCCGTGCGTTCAGGATTCCTGCGGGGTGGCCGTGACGTCGTGGTCGGGCACGGCCTGCCCGGAGCGGATCAGGTCGAGCCGCCCCAGCACCTTGGCGCGCAGGTCGGTGGGCACGTCGTCATGGCCGCAGCACCGCTTGACCAGCTTCTTCACGGCCTGCTCAAGCCCGTACTTCTCCAGGCACGGCGAGCACTCCTCGAAGTGCTGCTTGAACTTGTCGCGGTCGACATCCGGCATCTCGCGGTCGAGGAACTCGTAGAGATGATCGAGTACCTCAGAGCAGTCCGTCTCGTGCGGCTCTCCGCAGCTCATGAGCCCGAGCCTTTCGCTTCGTTCGACTCTCCGGCGCCGGCCGGGACCAGCCCGCGCTCACGAGCGTAGTCCTCGAGCATGCCGCGCAGTTGACGGCGGCCCCGGTGCAGCCGGGACATCACCGTACCGATGGGTGTCCCCATGATGTCCGCGATCTCCTTGTACGCAAAGCCCTCTACGTCGGCCAGATACACGGCGATCCGGAACTCCTCGGGGATGGCCTGGAGCGCTTCCTTCACGTCCGAGTCCGGCAGGTGGTCGAGCGCCTGCGACTCCGCGGAGCGCAGACCGGTCGACATGTGCGACTCGGCGCGGGCGAGCTGCCAGTCCTCGATCTCCTCCGCCGCCGAACGCTGCGGCTCACGCTGCTTCTTGCGGTAGGAGTTGATGAAGGTGTTGGTGAGGATCCGGTACAGCCACGCCTTGAGGTTGGTGCCCTCGCGGAACTGGTGGAAGGACGCGTACGCCTTGGCGTACGTCTCCTGCACCAGGTCTTCCGCGTCGGCCGGGTTGCGCGTCATGCGCAGGGCGGCCGAATACATCTGGTCGAGGAATTCGAGCGCGTCCCGCTCGAAGCGCGCGCTGCGCTCGGCGGTCGTCTCCGTGGACATGTCCACGCTCGTGCCCAGGCCCTCGGGCTGCTCCGCCTGGCCGTTGTCGGTCCCTGCGTCGGTACCGGGAACCGGACCCACCTCCTCAAGATTGCGGGCAGGACCGAATCCGGTCCCACTCGAATCGGAGGATAGACGACGATCCGTCCCCGCCGCCCCTCGAATAGGAGCGGTCCTGGCCGCGTGCAGCACCGTCCAGTCCAGGTCAGTGCGGCTGCTGCGGGCCGGGCAGAAGGTCGAACCCATGCGGCGGACTTCCTCTCCTACGACGTCTGCGCTGCTCGTTCAGCACCGCTGTCCGCCACAACAGAGGGCGGGGCCACAACATTCCCCAAGCTTTACCCGAGTGACCCGACCCACTTCACGACGGCGTCCGTGACGATCGCCACTGCCTCGTCCTGATCGAGCGGCGCCCGCTTGGGCACGGCGAACCCGTGATCGCCGTACGGCACCTCGACCAGTTCGTGGTCGCCGTCGGGGAACTCCTCGGGTCTGCCGAACGGATCGTTGCCGCCCTGGACGACGAGGGTGGGCACCCCGGCGCCGAGCAGCTCGTCGGCGCGGGACTTCTCGGGCCGGCCCGGCGGGTGGAGGGGGAAGCCGAGCGCGAGCACGGCGTGCGCGCCGAGCTCGACGGCGGTACGGCAGGCGACGCGGGCGCCCGCGCTGCGGCCGCCGGAGATCACCGGCAGCCCGGGCGCGGTGAGCGCGGGCCACAGGCCCCGCCAGCCGGCGTCCAGCGTCTTCGGCGCGGGCGCCACCTTCTTGCCGGCCACCCGCCAGGGCTGTTCCACGAGGGCGACGGTCACGCCGTGCGCCGGGAGGACCGCGGCGAGCGCCACCAGGTCCCGCGCCCCGATGCCGCCTCCGGCGCCGTGGCTCACGGCCAGGACCAGCCGTGCCCGGGTCGCCGGGTGCCAGGTGATGCGGGCGTCCCCCGCGTCCGTGCCAATGATCTCGGTCGTCACGTCAGACTCGGTCGTCACATCAGAAGAGTGTGCCCTCTTCGGGCCCGTCCAGCTCCTTCAGCAGCTCCGGACCGTTGTTGCGGACGTTGCTGACCAGGGTGGAGACGGGGTAGGCGCGCATCAGTCCGGGCGGTGGCGGGTCGAGCAGCGTACGCAGGTCGTGGGGGTCCGTGCGGGCCGGGTCGAGCCAGTCGTCCCAGCGGTCCGGGGTCAGCATCAGCGGCATGCGGGGGTGGATCTCGGCGAGCGTGTGCGGGCCGTCCTCGGGCGCCACGGCCAGCGGGGTCGTCTCGGCCTCCGTGGTGATGACGGAGCAGGTCACCCACCAGGCCTGCGGGTGCTCGTCCGGCAGCGTCCTGTCCCGCCAGAACTCGTACAGCCCGGCCATCGCGAAGACCGAGCCGTCGGCGGGCAGCACGAAGTAGGGCTGCTTGCGCGGCCGCTTCCGCTTCCCCTCGACCTCCAGGTCGCGCTCCTGCTTTCCGGTGACCCACTCGTAGTAGCCGTCGGCGGGGATGACGCAGCGCCGGGAGGAGAAGGCCCGGCGGTACGACGGCCTCTCGTGCACCGTCTCCGCGCGCGCGTTGATCATCTTGAAGGCGCTCTCGGGGGTCTTGGACCAGCTCGGCACCAGCCCCCACTTCAGCTTGCGCAGCTGCCGGACCGGCTGCGGGTCGTCCGCGTCCTTCAGGGGACGGTCGAGGACGACGTGGACCTCCTTCGTCGGGGCCACGTTGTAGTCCGGTTCGAGGGTCTCCTCGGGCTCCCACTTCTCTATCTCGAAGATTCCCGCGAGGTCCTCGGGCCCGCGACTGGCCGCATACCGTCCGCACATCTGAAGCCATCCCTCCCGCCTGCTGTCGTGGCGAACCAGTGTCGCAGGTCGTGCGGCGCCCCCTGGTGGACCCGGGCGCCGTCCGGCCCGGCCTCAGCCCGCCGTCTGTGCCGACGCCGGGGGCTCGACGGGGGTGTCGCGGTGGATGACCCGCGACCGGGTCAGCAGCCGGCCGTCGCGTCGTACCAGGACGTCCTCCACGGTGAAGGTGGGCTGGAAGGACACCTTGCCGTCGCGGTCCGTCTGGGTGACCAGGGTGTAGTACGAGACCCGCAGGGTGTCCTCGTCCGCGGGGTCGGTCTCGATCAGCAGGTGGTCGAACCAGTGCCGTACGGCGATGTCGCGGTAGCGCGGCAGGTTGGCCCGCATCCCGGCGATCATCTCCGCACGCCCCCGCTGCCGTTGGCCCCCGGCGTGGACGACCTCGCCGTCCTCGGTGAACGTGTCGGCGAACCCGGCGATGTCCAGGGCGTCGACCCGGCGCATCTGCCGTGCGTAGAACGTCTGCACCTCGGCGTAGAGGTCCCCGGACACGGGCTGCGGCAGCGTCCGGACCCCTCCGGCCACCGCGGCGCTGTCCGTACCGACCGACTCCGACATGGCAACTCCCTTCACGAGGACCGCTCCTGTGGGTCCCTCTCGGCGGTTCACACTGCCGTGCACCGGTGCAGCACCACTGGTGGACGGCTCGACCGGGTCATGAGGACGTGCTCGCCAAGGCGCGGGCCAAGGGCGCGCCCGCGGTGGGCCGTGCCGGGACGGCGGACCAGGTCCAGAGGCGGGAGACGGCCTCGGCGTTCGGGGCGTGACCCTCCGTCCAGAGGCGGGCCACCGCGTTCAGGGTGGACTGGCGGTCCGCCACCGGCGTGCCCGGGCGGGCCGGGAGGAGGGCCAGCGCGGCGCTGGCGCCCAGCCGGACCGCGCGGTGGCGGCGGGCGAACGCCGTCAGGGTCTGGCGCGGTCCCGCCTCCACCAGCAGGACGTCCTCGGCCGCGAGCAGTTCGTCCAGCGCGGGCAGGAAGTGGACGGTGTCCGTGACCTGCCGGGCCCAGAACCGGGGGCTGCGCGCGTCCTCCGGGCTCATCAGGCCGCCCGTGTAGCCCGAGTACAGCGCGAGGGACGGCTCGCGGAACGGGATGCCCGCGTACCGCGCCTCCAGCGCGTCGGAGGCCGGTGCCATCGCCGGTGAGTGGAACGGGCTGGTCGCCGGGACGGTGACCACGGTGAAGCCGTCCGCCCGCAGCCGGGCCTCGACGTCGGCCAGGGGCCGCGCCGAACCGGCCAGCATGACCTGCTGGTTGGCGTTGACCGCGGCGATCGCCACGTCGGCTCCGAGGTACGGACGCAGCCGTTCCTCGCTCGCCGCGACCGCCAGCATGCCGCCGGGCGGGATCTTCACGGCCTCGCGCACACGGGCCATGACCATCCGGACGGCGTCCGGCAGGGGCATCACCCCGGCGAGGGTCGCCGCGACCAGCTCGCCGGCGCTGTGGCCGAGCAGGGCCACCGGACGTACGCCCCAGCTGAGGACCATCCGGCCGAGGGCGTAGTCGACCGCGAACAGCAGCGGCTGTGCCCGGCGGACGTCGTCGATGTCGATCGCGGGGGCCGTGTCGGTCAGCCAGTCGGCGACGATCGCGGGCCCCTCGGGGCCCATGTGCGAGACCACCGCGTCGACGGCCGCCGTGAAGACCGGTTCGCGCCCGTACAGACCGGCCGCCATGGCGTGGTGCTGCGAGCCCTGGCCGGGGAAGAGCAGGGCCACCGGGCGGGGCCGGGAGGCGGTGACGGCCGTGGCCTTGCGCACGGCGCCGTCGGCCAGCCGCGCGACCGCGACGGCCGCGCCCCGCACCGGGCCGGGGGCCGTACCGCACGGAACCGCCGTCGGCAGGGACGGGAACGCCTCGCAGTGCAGGCTGCCGATCAGGGGCAGGAGTTCGCCGCGCACCCGGGTCTCGTCGGCCTCGTCCCGGCCCGACCACAGCAGCAGCCGGTGCCGGTCGGGGCCGGTGTCGCGCCGGCCGTGCCGCAGGGGGCGCAGCGGAGGTGTCGCGTCCTGGTCGCCGGCGTCCGCGAGGTCGACGACGCCGAGGACGGGATCGCCGTCCGCGACCGCCTCGGCGGCGCGCTTGACCGCGTACACGCTGATGGTGTCCGGGGCGGGTTCGCCGAACCCGGCGACCAGCGCGAAGTCGACCGTTCCGGCGAGGAGCTCGCGGTGGGCCAGGCGCAGGGCGCGGCCGGGTGTGGCGGCCGAGCGGACCGGGAAGGACTCGTGCTCCGCCGGGAGCGGCGGGTCCTGGACGGCGGCGCCGATGTAGACGACGGTGCGGACGGGCAGTTCGTGCGGCGGGCGCCCGAAGGCGCGCAGCACCGCCGAGACCGCGGCGGGCGAGGCGGCGGTCTGCGGGCCCTGCGGGCGGTCCGGGACCGCGGGGCCGGGACTGACGACCAGCCTGCGGACCACCGCGCTGTGTTCGGTCAGCGGCATGGTTCCCTCCTCAGCGGTACGGATGGGTCGGGGTGGGGGGAACGGACGCCCCGTCCGACGGGGGATGGGAGACGGGGCGTCCGCGTCGGGGGGCCGGCTCAGGCGGCTGCCGGGGTGTCGCCGGCGTTGATGAGCGCGAGCAGCATGCCCGGGGTCTCGGCGTCGACGACGGCGTCGTCCGGGATCACGATCCCGTACTCGCGCTGTATCTGGCCGATGACCTGCAAGAGGGCGAGCGAGTCGTAGCCGAGCTCGATGAAGGGGGTGTCGATGACGTCGCCGTCCAGGTCGACGCCCTCCTCCTCGCCCGCGCTCTCGCGCAGCATGCGGGTCAGGTCGGCGAGGGTGACGGTGATGGTCTCGGTGGTGGCGGTCATGGTGGATGGCGTCCTCTCGTTCGGGTCGTGTTCTCGGTGGATGTCGGGGTCGGACGGTGCGAAGGCGCCGGGCCGCCCGTGGCTCCGGGGCGGCTGCCGGTCCGTCAGGAAGGGCGGCGCACGACCAGGGCCGCGTTGAAGCCGCCGTGTCCGCAGGCCAGCACCAGGGCGTTGCGCAGCGGTGCCTGCCGGGCCTCGGTGACCAGGTCGATCGCGTAACCGGGGTCCGCCGCGCCGACGTTGACGGTCGGCGGGACGACGCCGTCGCGCAGCGACAGCAGGGCGGTGGCCACGTCCAGGGCCGCTCCGCCGGCCAGCAGCCGGCCGGTCATGGTCTTGGGCGCGGTCACGGGCACCGCGCGCGGGCCGAAGACCGCGGCCAGGGCCTCGGCTTCGGCGCGGTCCGCGGCGGGCACGCCGGCGGCGTCGGCGAAGACGACGTCGATGTCGCCCGGCACGAGCCCCGCGTCCGCGAGGGCGTTGTCGACGGCCCTGCGCAGGGCCGTGGGCCGGCCGCCGCCGGGCGCGGGGTCCAAGGTGGCCGCGTAGCCCGCGATCTCCCCGTAGACGTGGGCGACTCCCCGCTTGCGCGCGGCGTCCGCGTCCTCGGTGACCAGGATCGCGCCCCCCTCGCCGGGCACGTAGCCGCCCGCCTGCGTCGAGAACGGCAGAAACGCGCGGGCCGGGTCGTCGCTCGTGCTCATCAGGCCGGAGGCGATCTGCGGCACCCAGCCCCAGGGGCAGACGGCCGCGTCGACACCGCCGGTGATGACGACGGGGAAGCCCTTGCGGATGTGCCGGCGCGCCTGGCCGACGGCGTCGATGCCGCCCGCCTGTTCGGTGAGCAGGACCCCGCTGGGGCCGCGCAGCTTGTGCCGGATGGAGATCTGGCCGGTGTTGACGGCGTAGAACCAGGCGAAGGACTGGTACGCGCTGACGTACTCCTTGCCCTTGCTCCACAGGTTCTGCAGCTCGCGCTGGCCGAACTCGACGGCGCCGCCGGACGCGGAGGTGACCACGCCGACCCCGTACTCCGGGAGTTCGCGGGGGTCCATCCCGGCGTCCCGCAGCGCCCAGTCGGCCGCGGTGAGGGCGAGCCGGGTCATGTGGTCGGTCTGGGGCATCAGTCGGCTGGGGATGTGCTCCTCGGCGACGTAGTCCGTGACCTCCCCGGCGAGCCGCGACGGGTACGCGGAGGCGTCGAAGCGGGTCACCGGGCCGATCCCCGACTCGCCTGCCAGGGTGGCCCTCCAGTACTCCTGAGTGCCCAGGCCGTTGGGCGCGGTGATGCCCAGGCCGGTCACGACGGTGGTGGCGGTGCGCGTCCCGTCGGCCGGGCGGGCGAGTACGGCGGTGCTGCTCATGCGGCGGGGCTCCTCTCCGGTCGGGCGAGCACCATGGCGCTCTGGAAGCCGCCGAAGCCGCTGCCGACGCTCAGGACCACGTCGGTCTCCTTCTCGCGGGCGGTCAGCGGGATGTAGTCGAGGTCGAGCTCCGGGTCGGGCTCGTGGAGGTTGGCGGTGGGCGGCAGCACACCGTGCTCCATGGCGAGGGCGCACGCCGCTATCTCCAGCGAGCCGATCGCGCCGAGCGAGTGCCCGATCATCGACTTGATGGAGCTGACCGGGGTCCGGTACGCGTGCTCTCCGAGGCTCCGCTTGAAGGCGCCCGTCTCGTGGCGGTCGTTCATCTTGGTGCCCGAGCCGTGGGCGTTGACGTAGTCGACGGTGTCCGGGGCGAGGCGGGCCTCGTCCAGGGCCGCGTCGATCGCCTCGGCCATCTCGCGCCCGTCGGGCTTGAGCCCAGTCATGTGGAAGGCGTTGCAGCGGGAGGCGAATCCGGCGATCTCGGCGTAGATGTGCGCGCCGCGCCGGCGGGCGCTCTGCAGCTCCTCCAGGACCAGGATCGCCGCGCCCTCCCCGAGGACCAGGCCGCTGCGGGTCCGGTCGAAGGGGCGGCAGGCGCTCTCCGGGGTGTCGTTGCGCGGGGTGGTGGCGTGGATGGCGTCGAAGCAGGCCGAGGTGATCGGCGAGATCGGGGCCTCGGTGGCGCCGGCGATCATCACGTCGGCGGTGCCCTCGCGGATCAGGTCCACGGCGTGGCCGAGGGAGTCGAGGCCGGAGGTGCAGCCGGTGGAGACCACCGCGGCGGGGCCCTCGGCGCCCGCCGCCCGGCCCACCTCGGCGGCCATCGAGCTGGGCACGAAGTGCCGGTAGAGCTCGGGGACCGCGTAGGTGTGGTCGACGTTCCACAGGCGTCCGCCGTCGCTGACGACGGCGTACTCGCGCTCCAGGCTCGTGGTGCAGCCGACGGCGCTGCCGAGCGAGGTGCCGATGCGGCCCGGGTCGATGGCGCAGACGTCGAGCCCGCTGTCGGCGAGGGCCTCGCGGGTGGAGACCACGGCGAACTGGGCGGCCCGGTCGAGGCGGCGGATCTCGTGCGGTGTCAGGCCCGCGCCGACCGGGTCGAAGTCGCACTCGGCGGCGACCCGGGACCGGAAGGGCGAGGGGTCGTAGAAGCTGATCGTGCGGGTGGCGGTCCGGCCCGCGGTGAGCAGGTCCCAGTACTCCTTGACACCGACCCCGCCGGGGGCCACGACGCCCAGTCCGGTGATGGCGACTCTGCGCATGGCCTACCTGACCTTCGACGCGGCCGGGTGCCGCGAGGTGCACCAGCCGGATGGAACTGTGGGGGTCACTGTCGATCCCTTCGTCCGTGTCACTGATGACGTGTCAATGACGTGTCACTGATGACGTGTCACTGCTGAATCGGTGCGGCGGCCGGGGCGGTTCAGGGTCGAATCCTCCGCGCCCCGGCCGGCCGGACCGGTCGGCCGCCCGCTCGTGGCGTGCCGCCGTTTCCGGTTCCGCCATGGAACGTCCGAGCCCTCGACCGGCACTCGCGTGGCCGTGGACCTGCCGCGACGCGGCGTCACGTGGGCAGGTTGCCGTGCTTGCGGGCGGGCACCACGGCGCGCTTGGTGCGCAGTACGGCCAGCGACTCGCACAGCACGCGGCGGGTGTCCGCGGGGTCGATGACGTCGTCCACCAGGCCGCGTTCGGCCGCGTAGTACGGATGCATCAGCTCCGTGCGGTACTCCTCGATCCGCTGCCGGCGCAGGGCCTCGGGGTCGTCGGAGGCGGCGATCTCGCGCCGGAAGATGACGTTCGCCGCGCCCTCCGCGCCCATGACGGCGATCTCGTTCGTGGGCCAGGCGAAGGACAGGTCGGCGCCGATGGAACGGGAGTCCATGACGATGTACGCGCCGCCGTACGCCTTGCGCAGCACGAGGGAGATGCGGGGCACGGTGGCGTTGCAGTACGCGTACAGCAGCTTGGCGCCGTGCCGGATGATGCCGTCGTGCTCCTGGTCGACGCCGGGCAGGAAGCCGGGGACGTCGACGAGGGTGACCAGCGGGATGTTGAAGGCGTCGCAGGTGGAGACGTGCCGGGCGGCCTTCTCGGACGCCTGGATGTCGAGGACGCCGGCGAGGGCGGCCGGCTGGTTGGCGACGATGCCCACGGTGTGGCCGTCGAGCCGGGCGAACGCGCAGACCACGTTGGGGGCCCAGCCCTCGTGGATCTCGAACACCTCGCCGTCGTCGACGATCTCCTCTATGACGGCGCGGATGTCGTAGGAGCGGCCCGGCTCGGCGGGGACCAGGTCCAGCAGGGCGTCGGTGCCGCGGTCCGGGGGGTCGTCGGTGGGGGCGGCCGGCGGCATCTCCCGGTTGTTGGACGGCAGCAGCGCCAGCAGGTACCGCACGTCGTCCAGGCACGCCTCCTCGTCGTCGTGGGCGAAGTGGCAGACACCGGAGGCGGTGGCGTGGACGTCGGCCCCGCCGAGCCCGTTGTGGGTGATCCGCTCGCCGGTGACCGCCTGCACGACGTCGGGCCCGGTGATGAACATCTGCGCGGTGTCGCGGACCATGAACACGTAGTCGGTGAGGGCCGGCGAGTAGGCCGCGCCGCCCGCACAGGGTCCGAGCATCACGCTGATCTGCGGGATCACCCCGGAGGCGGCCACGTTGCGGCGGAAGATGCCGCCGTAGCCGGCGAGCGCGGTGACGCCCTCCTGGATGCGCGCGCCCGCGCCGTCGTTGAGGCTGACGAGCGGGGCTCCGGCCGATTCCGCCAGGTCCATGACCTTGTGCACCTTGGCGGCGTGGGCCTCGCCGAGGGCGCCCGCGAAGACGCGGAAGTCGTGGGCGTAGGCGAACACGGTCCGGCCGTGGACCAGGCCCCAGCCGATGACCACGCCGTCGCCGTGCGGCTTGCGGTCCTCAAGGCCGAAGCCGGTGGCGCGGTGCCGGCGCAGCGGTTCGATCTCGGTGAACGTGCCCTCGTCGAACAGGAGCTGGAGCCGCTCGTGCGCGGTGAGCTTGTTCTTCTCGTGCTGGCGCCGGGTGGCGGCGGGGTCGGGGCCGCGGCCCACCTCCTCCTTCAGCCGGCGCAGTTCCCCGGTGGCCTGGCGCAGGTCGGGCGGTGGCGGCGCGGTGGCGGCGGGCGGGGCCTGAGGGGTGACCGTGAGGTCGTCGAGGATCGTCATCGGCCGAACGTAGGAACGCCGGCTCGAGACGCGCTGGACTTCCGGCGGCCCTGGTGCGGTGCCGGGCCGTCAGCCCAGGGCCCGTACCTCGCGGTCGTCGGCCAGGTCCAGTTCGGGATCGGCGTTGAGCACGCCCTGGTGCAGCCGCTGGAGCCGCGGTGACGGTTCGAGGCCGAGTTCCTCGATGAGGGTGGTGCGCAGCCGCTGGTACGCCTCCAGGGCGCGCCACGCGCTGCCCGACCGGTGCAGGGCTGTCATGAGCTGTGCGCAGAAGTTCTCGTGCATCGGATGCTTGGCGACCAGGACCCGCAGCTCGGGCACGATCTCGGAGTGCCGGCCCAGCTTCAGGTCGGCGCCGATGCGCCGCTCCAGCGTGGCCATCCGGTCCTCCTCCAGCCGCAGCACCTCCAGTTCCAGCACCCCGCCGACGCGTACGTCCACCAGGGCGGGGCCGCGCCAGATGCCGAGGGCGCGGCCGAGGAGGTCGGAGGCGGCGCGGTGGTCGCCGGCCTCGTGGGCGGCGCGCCCGGCGGCGGCGATGCGGTCGAACTCCTGCACGTCGACCTGCCCGGGACGGATCTGGAGCAGATAGCCGCCGTGCTGGGTGACGAGGACGTCCTTGGCCTCCTGGAGCGGGTCGCCGTCGAGCGCGGCGGCGATCTTGCGCCGGAGTTGGAGGATGTACGTCTGGAGGGTCGTCGCGGCGCTGCGCGGGATGTCCTCCCCCCAGATCTCCTCCATCAGCGTCGGCACGGTCACGACCCGGTCGGCCTGCAGTGCGAGCAGAGCGAGGATCTGGCGCGGCTTCGCCGCCGTGGGCACGACGCAGACGCCGTGCTTCCGGGCGGTGAGTGGGCCCAGCACTTGGATGTCCATGGTGTTCGCTCTCCCTTTCCCACGTTCCCCGTCCCAGGTCCGCCGGTCGGCGAACCTGCGCAGGGTCCGAGCCTGGCACCGGTGGGTGCCCGTTCCCCAGTGAGCGGGTCATGAAGGCGGACGTGAAAATGTCATGGTGCGTTGATGAGGCCAGCACTGTGCGTCTTCGCGGGAGCCACGCAAAATCCTCACCACAAGGACGTCGGACGCGACCTCGTCCGACCGCCTCAGAAGGGGGAACACCATGATGAGCTCGACCGTGACGAGAAGCGGCACGACCCCGGCCATCTCCGCGGAGGACCACCGCTTCGCCCTGCTGACCGCCCGCGCCGGCCTGGAACCCGACCTGGCACAGCGTTATCTGAACGACCCCGTGTCCGTGCTCGCCGAGTTCGGGCTGCTCGCGGCCGAGAACGTCTATCTGTTCGGGGAGCCGTCCGGCCCGTCGCACGGCATCGCCCGTGAGGACCTGGACGCCGTGGACGCCCCGGTGACCCGCGGCTGCTTCTCCAACTTCACCCATGTCCCCGGCGTTCCGGCCGTGTCGGCCGACGTGCGGTGACGGTAACGGAACCGACGCCGGCCGGGCTTCCCGTCGGGTTCAAGCGGCACCTGAGGGTGGAGACGGTGGCCGGCGAGGCCGTCTACCTTCTGTCGGAGCGCGGCACCACGGTGCTCCAGGGCGAGCACGTACAGGCCCTCGCGCCGCTGCTGGACGGCACCCGCACCCTGGACGCGCTGCTGGCGGAGGCCACGCCGACGCTGCCGGCGACGGAGGCGGGCCGGGTGATCGCCGAGCTCGCCCGGGCGGATCTGGTCGGCTACTGCGATCCGGAGGCGGACGCGGCGGCGGAGGCGTACTGGGAACTCGCCGGGGTGCGCGGCCCGGGGGTGCAGTCCGCGCTGCGCGCCGCCCCGGTGGACGTGGTCGCGCTCGGCCGGACGGACGGCGCGGCGGGCCGGGCGGAGTGCCGGGCCGCCGGCCTGACCCTGGCCGGGCCCGGCGCTCCCGCCGCGCTGTCGCTGGTGCTGTGCGACGACTACCTCGACCCGGAGCTGGCCCGGGTGGACGCCGAGCACCGGGCGGCCGGGCGGCCGTGGCTGCCGGCCCGGCCCGGGGGCGCCACGGTGTGGGTGGGGCCGGTGTTCGGCCCGGACGGGGCGTGCTGGTCGTGCCTGGCGCACCGGCTGCGCGGCCACCGCTCCTCGCAGTCGCCGGTGCGCCAGGCCCTGGGTCTGGCGGGCCCGGTGGCGCTGCCCGAGGCGTCGCTGGCGGCCGGGCGGCTGCTGGGCCTGCACACGACGGTGCTGGAGGCCCTCAAGTGGCTGGCCGGGATGCGGTATCCGGGCCAGCGCGCCGTGTGCACCCTCGACACCCGGACGCTCTCCACCCGCCACCACCCGGTGACCCGGCGGCCGCAGTGCCCGCGGTGCGGGGACCCGGGCCTGGTCGGCTCGCTGGTGCGGGCGCCGTACACGCCGGTGTCCCGGCCGAAGGCGGAGGGGACGGGGAGCAACCACCGGGCGATGCCCCCCGGCGCCGTACTGGCCCGTTACCGGCATCTGATCGACCCGGTGACCGGCATCGTGGCGGAGGTCCGCCGGGCCGAGGGGACGCCGGACGGGCTCAACCGCTATGTGTCCGG
This sequence comes from Streptomyces ferrugineus, assembly GCF_015160855.1. NCBI lineage: Bacteria > Bacillati > Actinomycetota > Actinomycetes > Kitasatosporales > Streptomycetaceae > Streptomyces > Streptomyces ferrugineus. The sequence continues at coordinate 8,455,232 of NZ_CP063373.1, forward strand.
TCGCAATCTGGCGCTGCGGAGCAGTTCGCTGCACGGGCTGCGCAGCCACAGCGGCGGCAAGGGGGTCACTCCCGAGGAGGCCGAGGCCGGGGCGCTCTGTGAGGCGGTGGAACGTTACTGCGGTACGCGCCAGGGGGACGAGCCCGTCGTCCGGGACACCCTGAACGGGCTCGGCCCGGCGGCGCTGCATCCCAACGACTGCCAGCTCTTCGCGGACCGGCAGTTCGACGACCGGGAGGCGTGGAACGCCAGGCACCAGGGGATGCAGTGGGTGCCCCCGCGCTTCGACCCGGACGCGCCCACCGAGTGGACGCCGGTCTGGTCGCTGACGGCCCGCGAGCACCGCCTGCTGCCCACCTCCATGCTGTACTTCGGCCCGGGTCCGGACGGGGTGGAACGCGCGCCGGCGGCGGACTCCAACGGGAACGCGGCGGGCAGCAGCACCGAGGACGCGGTCGTCCAGGGGTTCCTGGAGGTCGTCGAGCGGGACGCGGTGGCGCTGTGGTGGTACAACCGGCTGCGCCGGCCGGCCGTGGACCTGGACGCCTTCGACGAGCCGTGGCTGGCCCGGACGCGCGCCGCCTACGCGGGGGCGGGGCGCCGGGTGTGGGTCCTGGACCTGACGACGGACTTCGGCATCCCGGTGATGGCGGCCGTGTCCCGCCGTACCGAGGACGCCGGGCAGGGCATCTCGTTCGGCTTCGGCGCCCACTTCGACCCGCGCCTGGCCCTGCGGCGGGCCCTCACCGAGATGTGCCAGCTCCTGCCTCCGCGGGGCTACTTCGACGGGGCACCGGAACAGGCCCTGCTCGGTTGTCCGGATCTCAACCATTGGTGGTCCACCGCGACCACCGAGGAACTGGCCTATCTCTCACCGGATTCCGGCCAATCACCGTGTACGCCGGGCAGGTACGACTACGCACCACGGGCCGATCTGCGGGCCGATGTGGAGGCCGCGGAGGCCGCGGTGCGGGCCCGGGGCATGGAGCTGCTGGTGCTCCGGCAGACCCGCCCCGACGTGGAACTACCCGTGGTCAAGGTGATTGTGCCCGGTATGCGGCACTTCTGGGCGCGCTACGCCCCTGGGCGACTGTTCGACGTGCCGGTGGAACTGGGCTGGCGCGACCAGCCCTTGGAGTACGACGCGATCAACCCGGTACCACTGTTCGTGTGATGCGCACCTATTGATCGGCTTGAGTAGCCTTTACCAAATGCTGGTCATTAGCATGCGGTTCTGCCACAGTCCCTGCCGAGGAGGCTGCGATGCCGAGCCGTTTACGTCATGCCCCTGTTGACAAACCGTCGGGCGCGGGTCGTGACGAGGACACCAGCATCCACGGTTCGACACCGGAATCCGGCCATCCTCTTCAGGGGATGGCCGGCCGGCTTCCCTCGTACCCCGAACTGCCCGCACCGCGTCTGGCCCGTGCCATCACGGTGGTCGCCCTGTGCTGCTACGCGAGCGTCACCGTCCTCAACGTGCTCCGGGCGGAGGATCCGCAACCGGTGCGGCTCATGGTCTGCCTGGCCCTGGTGCTGCTGGTGTTCGGCGTGCAGTTCGTGGTCTCCGCGCCGCGGGCGCGCACCTGGAGCCTGGGGCGCAAGCTCTCGGTGCTCGGCTTCCAGGTCATGCTGACCTATCTGCCCATGGCCTGGTTCGGCCTGTCCTGGGGCAGCATGGAGGGCCCGCTCGCCGCGACCGTGCTGCTCAGCCTCCCGGCCCGGTTCGCCTGGCCGCTGTACGGCGTGGTCGTCAGCAGCATTCCGGTGTACTCGGCGATCATCGGCGTGCCGCTCGCGGAGGTGGGCTACTTCCTGATCGCCGGCCTGCTGGCGGGACTGGTCATCTACGGACTGAGCCGGCTGACCGACCTGGTGCACGAGGTCCACGCGGCCCGGGAGGAGCTCGCGCGAATGGCGGTCAACCAGGAACGCCTGCGCTTCGCCCGCGACCTGCACGACCTCCTCGGCTACAGCCTGTCCGCGGTGACGCTCAAGGGGGAGCTGATCCACCGGCTGATCGCGGCCCGCCCCGAGCAGGCCCGCGCGGAGACCACCGAACTGCTCGAGGTCGCGCGCCAGGCACTGGCGGACGTCCGCCTGGTGTCCAGCGGCTACCGCGACATGTGCCTGCGGGACGAGGCCGCCTCCGCCGCGTCGATCCTGGCCGCCGCGGACATCGAGGCCGTGGTCGACATCGACTGCGGGCCGCTGCACCCGGTCGCCGACACCGTGCTGGCGACGGCCCTGCGGGAGGGCGTCACCAACATCCTTCGCCACAGCAAGGTGCAGAACTGCACGATAAGGGCCGCACGAAAGGGCGAAACGGTCCTGCTGACGCTGGTGAACGACGGCGCGCACACCTCGGGGAAGGGGTCCGGCGGGCCGTCCGGCAGCGGGCTCGGCAATCTGCGGGAGCGGCTCCGCGCCATCGGCGGCAACCTGACCGCGGGGATCCGGGACGACGGACGCTTCCATCTGGAGGCCCTGGCACCGGCCACGCCGTCCGGCACCCTCGGTCACGGGAAGGAGGCGGTGCGCGGCACACCCGCGGTGTCGCCCTCCTGACCCGAACCCGCGGCCGACAGCCGGCCTGGCCGCACCAGCCACCCGACCACAAAGCCGGCCACCATCACGACGACATCGACCGACGGGGGGACCGATGCTGTCCTTGAAGATTCTGCTTGCTGAGGACATGCACATGATCCGCGGAGCGCTGGTCGCGCTACTCGAACTCGAACCGGATTTGGAGGTGGTCGCCTCCGTCGAACGGGGCGACACCATAGTGAAGGCCGCCCTGGAGACCCGCCCCGACGTCGCGATCATCGACATCGACCTGCCGGGCACCGACGGGCTCACCGCGGCGGCCGAACTCCATGAGCAACTGCCGAACTGCCGCACGCTGATCCTCACCAACCTGGGCAGACCCGGCACCCTGCGGCGGGCCCTGAGCGCGCATGTCGCCGGCTTCCTGCTGAAGGACTCCCCGCCGGACAAGCTCGCCCAGGCGGTGCGGGCGGTGGCGGCCGGCCGCCGGGTCGTCGACCCGCAACTCGCCCTCACCGCCTGGGACTCCGTCGACAACCCGCTCTCCCCGAGGGAGCTGGAGGTGCTGCGCCTCGCCGCGCAGGGGGCGGACACGGCCGAGATCGCCGGCTGCCTCTATCTGTCCAAGGGCACCGTCCGCAACTACCTGACGGCGATCGTCAGCAAGCTCGGCGCCCGCAACCGCATCGACGCGGTCCGGATCGCCGAGGAGGCCGGCTGGATCCCCTGAGACGGCCCCGCACGCCGAGGGCCCCGTCAGCCGGGGCCCTCCGGGCCCTCCCCCGGGGAGCCGCCGAACAGCGCGTCCAGCAGACCCTGGTCCAGGGCGGTGCCGACGGACACGTCGGCCGCCTCCCCGAACCCCTCGTCGTGCACCGCGACGCTCACCACGTACCGCTCCCCCGCCCGGAACGTCGCGAACGCCCACTCGGGGCCGCCGGCCGCGGACCCGTCCGGGCGCACCAGCCGGGCGTCGGGCGTGCTCAGGTCGAAGCCGAACTCGGTGAACCGGAAGCGCAGCCCCTGCCCCAGGGCCTTGCTGTACGCCTCCTTGAGCGTCCACAGCCGGACCATGCTGTCGTTGCGCTCCGGCTCCCCACCGGCGTCCAGTTGCTCCTTCTCGAACGGCGTGCAGGCGTGCAGCTCCGAGCCCGTGCCGGCCAGCCGGCGGTCGGCCCGCTCGACGTCGACCCCGATGCGGCCGCACCGGGTGATGCCGACGACGAGCATGTCCTCGGTGTGGCTGAGGCTGACGTCGATCTGGTCGCAGCCGCGCACATACGGCCGCCCGCCCGGCTGGTAGGCCAGGTCCACCAGGTGGGGCTCGGTCTCCAGGGCGGCCGCGGCGGCACAGCGCAGCAGCAGCCGGGAGGCGACGAACCGCTCCCGCAGACGCGGCTGCGGGAGGCTCTCGTAGCGCCGCCAGTCGCGGCCGAGTATCCGGCGCGCACCGTCCATGGCCTCGGGGCCGGGGAGCCAGTCACCGGCGCTGCCGTGCACGACGACGCTGCCGGTGTCCGCCAGCACCGAGCGCAGCGGCTCCCACGGGCCGTGCGTCCCGTGGCTGGTGAGCGGGTGCGCGATGCGCGCGGGCACTCAGGCACCCGCCAGTTCGGCCGCGAGCGGACCGGCGTCCAGAGCGGAGATCACCCCTGCCAGATCGACCGCGTCACTGTCGGGGCCCTGGCAGACGGGGATGCAGACGGGGCCGCCCATGCGGCGCAGATAGGGGATGAGGACGGCCCGCGGGCCGATCTCGACGATGTGGGTGGGGGCCTGCTGGGCCAGCATGCCGCGGGCCGCGTCGGCGAACCGCACCGGCGAGGTGAGCTGTTCGGCCCAGTACGGGGCGTAGAGCGGCCCGGTCTCCAGCCGGCCGTACACCGTCGAGTAGAAGGGCAGCCGGGCGATCCCGCCGGACAGGCGCCGGGCGGCCGCGGTGAACTCGGCCGCCATCGGCTTCATCAGCGGTGAGTGGAAGGCGTGCGCGACGGCGAGACGGCGGCAGCGGACGCCGCGGGAGGCGAGGCGGGCCTCGACGCGCTCCAGGGCGGCGATCTGACCGGACAGGACCGTGGACTTGGCCGCGTTCACGGCGCCGATGCCCACGCGGGGTTCGTCGGCGACGAGTTCGGCCGCCTCGCGCGCGGTGATGCAGGCGGCCGTCATCCCGCCGCCGGGCGGCAGCCGCTGGGTGAACGCCCCGCGCAGGGCGACGAGTTGCGCGGCGTCGGCGAGTCCGACGGCCCCGGCGACGGCGGCCGCGGCGAACTCCCCGATGCCGTGGCCGAGCACGGCGGCGGGCGTCACCCCCGCGTCCTGGAGGGTGCGGGCCAAGGCGTACTCGACGGCGAAGAGGGCGGGTTGGGCGCAGGACGCGAGATGGAGGCGCGGGTCCTTGTCGAGGATCAGGTCGACGACGGACAGCCCCGTGTGGGGCAGCAGGGCCGCGGCGGCGGCGTCGAGGTGGCGTCGGTAGGAGGCCGAGTTCAGGTACAGGCCGGCCGTCATCCCCGGGTGCTGGCATCCCTGCCCGGTGAAGACGAACACGGACCGGACCCGGTGGCCGCCCCGCCGGGCGTCGCGGGAGGCCATGTACCGGGCGAAGTCGCGCACGGTCTCATGGGCCCAGATGTCGTCGGGCCCGACCAGCGGGCCGAACTCCGCCTCGATGTCGCCGTAGAGGCTGAGGGCGAGGACCGAGTCCAGTCCGTACTCGCTCAGCGGGACCGTCTCCTCGACGGGTCGGCCCAGATAGTGGGCGAGCCGCTCCAGCAGCCACTCGCAGTGGGCCGTTCGGGAGTGATCGGGCTCCGGGACGGGCATGGGTTGCTCCTTCAGGGCAGGGATGAGGGGGGTTGCGCACCGCACCACGGCGACCCCGGGACAGCGGCACGGCGCGGTCTCAGGCCAGTGGGGAACCGTAGAGGTCGTAGCTGCGACGCCCGCGCAGCCGGGCGAGCGCCTCGCCGAGCACCCGCCGCTCCGCCGCGACCGGCCGGTCCGGCAGGGGCAGACCGAGCCGCCGGCCCAGCCGGTACAGCGCGGCCGAGGGCCAGGCGGGGTCGGCCAGGAACGGGTCGCCGTCCCCGGCGGACCGCTGCTCGCGCCACACCCCCAGACAGGCCGCCGCCGCCAGCACCAGCGTGTAGCGGTCGGCGAGGCCCAGGCTGTACGGACTCGACAGCGCCTTGCGGTCGTTCTGCGGCATCTCCGCGAACGACCCGCGCAGATCGCCGAGTTCGGCGGTGAAGGTCCGGGCGAGGAAGCGCAGCACCCCGCCGTCCGCGTCCGGTGTCTCCTCCAGCAGGTCGCTGCTGGCCACCAGGGTCGCGGCCAGCCGGTCGCCGTCGCCGAGGAGCGCGGGCGCGGACAGGTCCAGCGGCGGTAGGTCCTCGTGCGGCCGGAACAGGCCCGGAGGAGCCTCCGGGTCCCTGAACCAGGCGTGCCGGGCGAAGAACGGAAGCTGCGGCAGGATGCTGACCTGGCGGCCCGCGCTGCCGGCGTGCCCCAGGGAGGTCACCGGCAGGTCCCGAAGCTGCTTCTGGAACACCCCGTACGCGCCCTCCTTCGCGAAGGTCAGCTCGCCCAGCACCGTGGACATCTCGTCCATGCTCTCGGCGACCAGCTTGGGCGCGAGGTAGGCGGCCGCGGCCGCGTACGCGCTGAGCTGCTTGGGCAGCAGATGCAGCGCCCGGGTGCCCACCAGGGCCAGGCAGTCGATCAGCAGCAGGTCGAGGAAGGCCCCGGTGAGCACGTCCCGGACGTGCCGGCCGTCGAGCGGGGAGCGTCCGTCGGCGCGGCGCCGGTCGGCGAACGCGGCCACCGTGCGCAGCGCCGTGTCCGCCCCGGCCAGCACGATCGACGGGATCACCCCGCGGATCACCAGTGAGGCGCGCAGCGAGAGCTCGTAGCCGTCGCCGACCCGCCCGAGGACGGCGGCCGCCGGGACCGGGCAGTCGTGGAGCCGCAGCCCGCCGAACTCGGCGCTGCGCATGCCGGTGGTGGCGCGGCGGCCCAGGTCCTCGACGCTGCTCGGGGGCAGTTCCGCCCGGTCCAGCAGGAGGACGGTGTGGCTGCGGCCGCCGCCCTTCGCCCCGGTGCGGGCGAAGACGACCAGGCCGCGGGCGCGGGAGGCGTTGGCGATGCCGGTCTTGCTGCCGTTGACGACGAGCGAGCCGTCGGAGCGCACGGTCGCCGTGAACTCGTCGCGTACGAAGTCGTTCCCGTGGGTGACCTCGTGCCGGGCGACCGCGATGCGGTGGCCGCCCAGGAGCAGCCGGGCCGCCTTGGCGCGCTGTTCGTCGGTGCCGGCCGTCCACACCGGGGTCGCGGCGAAGAAGCAGTTGAGGCCGTAGGCGAAGCCGAGGGAGGCGTCCCGCCGGAAGACGGGGCGCAGCAGCCGCCCGAGGACGTCCAAGCGGCGCAGCCTGCCGCCGAGCGGCGCGGGGACGAACTCGGCGTTGAGCCGGTGCTCGTCGAGGACGCGTTCGGCCGCCGGCAGGATCTCGCCCGCCGCGTCGGCGGCGAGCAGGGCCTTGCCGCCGAGCGGGTTGGCGTCGTCGTCGAGGGGCCCGAAGGAGCGCTCCAGCGCGTCGATCCGGTCCTGTGCCGCGTCGTCGCGCCCGCCGCGCACCGGCCCCTGCACCGTGCTCATGCCCGGGCTCCCGAGGTGAGCAGCGTTTCCACGCCCGGGTCGAGCCGGGCGTGCAGCGGGGTGATCTCCCCGCGCAGGAACATCAGGCGCATCGCCGCGCGTTCGACCTTGCCGCTCGAGGTCCGCCGGACGGTGCCCGAACGCACCAGCAGGATGCCTCCGGCGCGGATCTCGTACTCCTCGCCGATCCTGGTCTCGACGGCCCTCGCGAGGGCGTCCAGGTCGATGTCGTAGTGGCCCCGGTCCCGCAGTTCCTGCACCACGACGACCCGCTCGCGTCCCTCGCCGCCGTCCGGCACGGCGAACACGGTCGCGCCGCCGAACAGCGGGTCGATCTGCTGGACGGTGCGCTCCAGGTCCTGGGGATAGAGGTTGCGGCCCGCGACCACGATCATGTCCTTGATCCGGCCGGTGAGGTGGAGCAGCCCGTCCGCCATGGCTCCGAGGTCTCCGGTGCGCAGATAGCCGCCCTGTCCGCCGAGCCGGGCGTCGAAGGTCTCGGCCGTCTCGGCCGGACGGCGCCAGTAGCCGGGGGCGACGCCGTCGCCGCGCACCCAGATCTCCCCTATGCGGCCGTCGGGCAGTTCGGTGCCGGTGTCCGGGTCGACGATCCTGATGTCGGTGTCCGCGGCCGCCGGTCCGCAGGCCACGACCGGGCGGTGCGGTGCGCCGGCGGCCGCGTCCCGGAGCCGGTGCTCCTCCAGGGCGGCCGCGTCGGCCGTGCGGGGTCGCGCCGGCTCGGGTGCCGCGGCGCCGGACACCAGGAGGGTGGCTTCGGCGAGCCCGTAGCAGCAGGTGAGCGCCTCGGGGCGCAGTCCGGCGGCGGCGAAGCGCTCGGCGAAGGCGCGCAGGGTCTCGGCGCGCACCGGTTCGCCGCCGTTGACGGCGGTGCGCCAGCCGGACAGGTCGAGGCCGGCGAGCTGGAGGTCGTTGACCCGGCGCACGCACAGGTCGTAGGCGAAGTCCGAGCCGCCGCTGACGGTCAGCCGGTAGCGGGAGACCGTCTCCAGCCAGTGCGCCGGCTTCTTCACGAAGGTCGCGGGCGTCAGCAGCACCGCGGTGGTGCCGAGCCACAGCGGGTGCAGCAACTGCCCTACCAGGCCCATGTCGTGGTGGAACGGCAGCCAGCCGCCGATCCGGGACTCCGGTCCGGTGCCCAGGGCCAGGCGGATGGCCTCCTGGTTGGCCAGCAGGTTCCGGTGGGTGATCATCACTCCGCGCGGCTCGCGGGTGGACCCGGAGGTGTACTGGAGGTAGGCGACGTCCTCGGGGGACGCGCGGTGCGGCTCGGCGTCCGGGGTGGCCGGCCGGCCGTCCCCCGCCGGGTGCGGCAGGTCGGCCGGGGCGCAGACGACATCGCCGAAGCCGGTGCGGGCCAGCAGCTGCGAGACCTCCGCCGCGTGGCGGGCCTCGGTCAGGACGCAGCCGGCCGCGGCGTCCTTGACGATCCCGGCGATCCGCTCGTCGTGGTGGCCCCGGCCGCCGGGCGGGGCCACCGGCACGGCGACCGCCCCGGCGTACAGGCACGCCAGGAAGCTCGCGGTGAACAGCCGCCGGGACGACTGCAGGATCAGCACCCGGTCGCCGGGCACGGTGTGCCGGCGCAGCCGGTCCGCGAGGATGCGCGCGTGCCGGTCGAGGGCGCCGTAGCCGATCTCCTCGGGCACGAGCCGCCCTTCCCGCTCGGTCAGCAGGACGAGGGCGGTCCGCTCGGGCCGGGCGCCGGCGGTGGCCCGGAAGACGTCGGTGAACGTCCGGGGGGCGCTCATCGCCGGCCCCGCGGCGACCGCGCCGTCCAGGAGGTCGCGGCCGGCCGGCCGTCGCCCCGGACGGTCCACTCGGCGCGGGGTGCGGCCGCGGTCGCGGGTACGTCGGCGGAGAGCGCCCGCAGCCGCGCGAGCAGCACGGCCGTCACGGCAGCGAGTTCCGCCGCGTCCGGCTTCCCGTGGAGCACGGTGATTCCTGTCCCATCTGCCATGACAGCAGGGTGCCCCGGGGCGCTCGAGCTGGGCTCGCGCGGCGAACGCGCGGGTCGCTCAGGAGCGCTCGTGCGCGCGTTCGTAGGCGACGTGGCGGCTGTGCTCGACGGTGACGTCGGCGATCTCGCGCAGCGCTTGAAGGGCCTGCCGCCAGCTCTCGCCCGCCCTGGTGCGTGCACAGTGCTCGGCGTCGCGCCACCACAGGACGCCGGTGTACGACCGCGGCCGCACGATCGAGCGCAGCAGGTCGCTGCCGCCGAAGCCGCCCGCCGCGTGGCAGCGGTCGTTGAGCACGGCGAAGCGCTTCTCCAGCTCGGCGCACTCGCCGTGCACCCGTGCCCCGAACAGGACGACGCCGGCCGAGCCCACCGCGGCGGCCTCGTGCAGCGTCCGTTGGACGCTGACGGCCTGGTCCGCCGCGGTGTGCACCTTCGCTCCCAGCCGCCGTACCTGCGCGGTGAAGGTGTCGTCGCGCACGGTGTCCTGGAAGCCCCGCAGGCTCCGCCAGTGCCCCAGGTGCACGTACACCCGGGGGTCGTCCACCAGGCCGACCGTCACCAGGAAGTCGAAGTCGGCGCGCCCGCGCAGGAATTCGGAGTGCGCGCGGAACTCGCGCTCGAACTCCTTCACGTCGTCCTTGACCTCGAACCGGTTGATGACCGTCACCGGGCTGTTGAGATCACGTTCGGGCACGTGCTTCCTCCGCGAATCGACGGGCGTGGCGCAGGGTGGTCGAGCTGTTGCCGCCCAGTGCCCCGCGCACCAGGTCGCGAGCCTCCCCGACGGTGGCGTCGGGGCCGAGGGCGCTGCGGATGCCCTCCGGGTCCAGGGTCACCGTGTGCCAGGAGGTGGCCCGCACGGTGCCGTCGCCGAGTGTCTCGATCTCCCAGCGTCCGGTGTGCCCGCTCATCGCGACCGGCACCCGCAGCTGTTTGTAGACGATCTCCCGGCGGTCCTCGAACAGGACCCTGATCGAGGTGGTGTTGTGCAGGGAGCCGTCCGGGCTGCGGGTGTCCATGTCCATGCGCTGGACGCCGCCCTCCTCCTCGGCGAGGTCGAGGCGGGCGACGTGCGGCAGCCGCTCGGGCCACAGCTCGGCGCGCGCGAGGAAGGCGTAGACGTCGGCCGCGTCGCCGTGGACGGTCTCCGAGTCGGAGAAGGTCATGCGCAGTTCGTCGCCGTTCGCGCCGAGTTCGGCGGCGTTCTTCAGGGCGGCCAGCTCGGCGTTGCTGTTGCGGTCCACGGCACGGGCGATCAGGGCCTCGGCCTCCGGGTCGTCGCCGACGGCACGGTAGTCGTGCAGCAGGACGACGCGGGTGGTGCCGTCGCTCTGCTCCTCGACGCGCCACTCGCCGCCCATGGAGGCGACCGGCGGGGCGGAGACGACCTGGCGGAAGACGACGGTGCGGGCGGCGGGGTCGAGGACGCGGCGCGAGGTCCACGCCTTGACCCGGCCCTCGGCCGTGGCCCAGATCCGCAGCGTCTGCTCGCCGCCGCGCTCGGGGTCGGCCTCCTGGAGGACCTCGACATGCACGGTCGGCCCGAAGACCTGCGGCCACGCGGAGACGTCCGCGACGAGCCGGTAGACGTCGGCCGGCGGCGCGGCGACGCTGACGGAGTGTTCCGTGACCTTGGTCGCCGATGTGTCGGACACTGCGGTAGCCACGGCGTACCTTCCCTTCGGTGCGGCCGTGTGAACGGCGGATTCAACAGTGGCAGAGGTGCGCTCGAGCGCTGCTCGAGCCGGGCTGGACCGGGTGGACCGGCCTTCGTTCAGCGGGCGGGGTCCGCGAAGCCGGGGACGTCGGTGATCTCCACGACGGCGCAGCCCCAGCTGTAGCCCGCCCCGACGCTGACGAGCACCACGAGGTCGCCCGGCGCGGCGCGGCCGGCGGTGACGAGGTGGTCGAGGCCGGCGAACTGGTCGCCCGCGCCGAGGTGTCCCACGGTGCGGCTGAACTCCCAGGTGGTGCGCTCCGGGTCGATCCCGAACGGCGTGTAGTAGATGGCCTGGAGCCTGCGCCGGCCGAAGTGCGGCAGCAGCACCCACCGGGCGTCGGCCAGTTCGATGCCGGCGTCGGCGAGGGCCTGCTTGACGGCCGTCCGCTGGCCCTGGTGGGCGCGGCTGACGGCGTACGACATGCCGGTGCGGCCGATGAAGGCGCGCTTGGCCTCCGCGAAGTCCACCGGCATACGGTGGCTGAACGGCGCCCGCGTGAACGGGTCGTCGCCCCGGTGCATGGGTTCCAGCTGGGGGTCGGCGAACAGCGCGAGGGAGAGCAGCCGGGCGTATCCGCCGCGGCGGGAGAGGACGAGGGCGGTGGCACCGTCCGCGTAGGGCGTGCCGGGGTCGGTGCTCCAGCGGTCGATGCCGGGGGCGCAGAAGCGGTCGGCGGTGGTCAGCAGGGCGTCGGGGGCGGCGTGGTGGCCGGCCGTCAGGTAGGCGGCGGCGAGGTCCATGGCGGCGAGTCCGCCGTTGGACATCTGCCGGATCTCCAGGGCGGGGCAGCTGTTCGCGGTCGACTCGCGCTGGATGTAGGAGGCGACGGGCCACAGGTCCTGGCCCTGGTGGTAGGTGTCGGCGTGCAGGATGAGCCCGACGTCCCCGGGACCGGAGTCCGCGCGCGTCAGGGCGTCGCGGGCGGCGACCGCCGCCATCTCGGCGGCCGACTCTTCGGGCGAGTACGCCACCGACTCCATCCCGGTGGCGGCGGCGACCCGAGCGGGGCACGCGCCGGAGGCGACGGCGTCGGCGACCGGGAGCGAGGACGGCAGTCGGACCGCGCTCCCGCGGATCCAGATGTCTTCCACACGCACTGCTGGGGCCTTTCGTAGGGGGAGATCCCGGACGCCGGTCAGCCGGCCCAGGCGGTGGCGAGCGGCACGGCGCCGCGGCCCGGTCGCACGTCGTCCAGCAGGACGTAGCGGACGGCGTCGAGGAGGGCGCGCCAGCTCGCGGTGACGGTGTTCTCGTCCACCCCGACCGTCCCCCAGCGGCGTTCGCCGTCCCTGAACTGGACGAGCACCCGGGCGGCGGCACCGCTGCCGGTCTCGCCGTTGAGCACCCGGACCCGGTAGTCGACCAGCTCCAGCCGGGCCAGTTGCGGGAAGAACGGGTCGAGCGCCCGGTGCAGCGCGGTGTCGAGGGCGTTGACGGGTCCGTTGCCCTGCCCCGTCGCGGCGAGCGGGACGTCGTCGACGCGCAGCCGTACGGAGGCGTCGGTGCCCACCTCGCCGTTCGACCGGCAGGCGACGGACACCTGCCAGGAGTCGACCTCGAAGGGCGGTTCGGGCGGGCTGCCCGCCAGCTCCTCGCGCAACAGCAGTTCGAAGGACGCGTCGGCGCTCTCGAAGCTGTAGCCCCGGCTCTCCAGCTCCTTGACCCGGGCCGCGGCGCGCGCGCTCTCCTCGGACCCGGCGTCCACGGTGTAGCCCAGTTCCCGCGCCTTGAGCTCGACGGAGGACCGGCCGCCCATGTCGGAGACGAGGGTGCGCATGGTGTTGCCGACCCGCTCGGGGTCGATGTGCTGGTACAGGTCCGGGTCGATCCGCAGCGCGGAGGCGTGCAGCCCGGCCTTGTGGGTGAACGCCGACGCGCCGACGTAGGGCGCGGACGGGTCGGAGGGGACCCCGGTCAGCTCGGTGATCATCCGGCTGGTCGCGGCGAGGGAGCCGAGCAGGCCGGGGTCGGCCGCCGCCAGGCCCCGCTTGAGGGCGAGGTTGCCGAGGACGGTGAAGAGGTTGGCGTTGCCGCAGCGCTCGCCGTAGCCGTGCGCCGTGCCCTGGGCGTGGATCGCCCCGGCGTCGACGGCGGCCATGGTGTTGGCGACGGCGCAGCCGGTGTCGTCGTGGCAGTGGATGCCGAGGGACGCGCCGGTCGCGGCGATGGTGTCGGCGACGACCGCGCCGATCTCGTCGGGCAGGCAGCCGCCGTTGGTGTCGCACAGCACGATCGTCTCGGCGCCGGCCTCGGCCGCGATCAGGACGACTTCGAGGGCGTACGCGCGGTTGCGGCGGTAGCCGTCGAAGTAGTGCTCGGCGTCGAGGAAGACCCGGCGGCCGGCGTGCACGAGGTGGCGCACGGTGCTGCCGATCATCGCGAGGTTCTCGGCGAGGGTGGTGCGCAGGGCGCTCTCGACATGCCCGGTGTGGCTCTTGGCGACGAGCGTGATGACCGGGGTGTCGGCGGCCAGCAGCGCCCGCACCTGCGGGTCCCGGGAGACGGCCACGCCGGGCCTGCGCGTGGCGCCGAAGGCGGCCAGTTCGGCGTGGGCCAGGGTGAGTTCGGTGCGGGCGCGGCGGAAGAACTCCGTGTCCCGGGGCACCGCTCCGGGCCAGCCGCCCTCGATGAAGCCCACCCCGAGCGCGTCCAGGTGGCGGGCGACCGCCAGTTTGTCGTCGACGGTCAGAACCATGCCCTCCTGCTGGCTGCCGTCGCGCAAGGTCGTGTCGTAGAGCTGGAAACTCCGCTCGCTCATCCGGTCGCCCTCCCTCTGTGTCAGCGGTGGCCGGCGGGCCCCCGCCGCCGCGGCTCGAACGGTCCAGCGAGGGCCCTGAGCACGGCTGGAGAGGTGCTGGAGCGGCCGGGGCGCGCGTGGGCCCGCGGGTCGACCCGGATTCGAGGGCCGCCCGTAATGCTGGGGCCGTTGGGGCGCGTCCTTCCGAGGGCGGGCCCCGGACCACACGACCAGGAGGGCCCCATGACCACCGAAGAGATTCCCGCGAAGGCCAAGGAAGTGCGACTGGCCGCACATCTGGAGGGCGCGCTGGCTCTCTCGCACTTCGAGCTGGCCGAGGCCGAGGTCTGCGAGCCCGGCGACGGCGAGGTGCTGGTGCGCTACCGGTACCTGCAGCTCGCCGCCGTGATGCAGGACCTGATGAAGCCGGAACCGAACCTGCCGATGCCCGGCTACCAGCCCGGCGCCCCGATGTGGGGCGCCGCGGTCGGCGTGGTGGTGAAGTCCAACAGCCCCGACCTGGCCGTGGGCGATCTCGTCGAGGGCATGGACGGTTTCAAGGAGTACTCGGCGGGACCGGCCGGCGACTACTTCAAGCTGGACGCGGACGCGTTCCCGAGCCCGGTGCACTACCTGACGCAGGGCCCGACCGCCTACCACGGCATGGTGGACATCGCGGAGGTCGGCGAGGGCGACACGGTGTTCGTGTCCGGCGCGGCCGGCGGCGTCGGCTCGCTCGCCGGCCAGATCGCCAAGTGCCGGGGCGCCAAGCGGGTCATCGGCGCCGCGGGCAGCAAGGCGAAGGTCGACTACCTGGTGAACGAG